>NZ_JBDVLG010000054.1:0-44460 GCF_039970775.1 Roseobacter sp. | reverse complement strand
CGTTCTTCAAAACGATCAAGGCCGAACTGATCTGGCGACGGTCATGGGAAACACGCCGGCAAGCTGAGATGGCCATCTTCGAATACATCAACGGCTTCTACAATCCCAGACGGCGGCACAAAAGCGCGACAGGTCCAAAATGCAGAATGGGTTCGTGGAAAGCTTCAATGGCCGTATGAGAGATGAATGCCTCAATGAGCACCTGTTCGGCAGCCTGCGACATGCCCATAAACTGATCACTGCATGGCACATCGATTTTAACCACCACCGGCCACACACAAGCCTCGCTGGTCTGACACCAGCGGAATATGCTAACCGGTCAATAGAAGACCAAAACCTGAACAGAACTAACCTAAATTAGCGGACCCAATCGGGAGCAGGGCAATGCCTCATATATCTTCGAAACGATTGAGGAGGCACAGGATCAGGCGATTGAATGGCTCTGGACTTACAACAACGAGCGACCCAACATGGGCATCGGCGGGCTGACAACCGCCATGAAACTGAAAACAGCCGCGTGAATTCTACCGCTGTACCTCATTAAAAATGGGGGGATTACCCAGGGGGAAGAACGTTTGGGTAGTACCTCAAAAATGGGAGACTAAAGTCCAAGTAGAGAAAACCCAAATAAACGAATTCTACGAGGGGGAAGTTGTTTCCTGTAAGCTATACGCAACAGACGATGATCTAAAATAGATCAAAATCTTGTTCTCCATCGATTTCTGAGCCAAATGAATGAAAGGGTTTATCACCAATGAGCGCTTTCGTCACCTTTAGTTTTACCTTGCCACAAAAATAATTCAGAGTGCTTTCTTCGAGCGAAACAGTGTCTATTTCACTCATTGCTAATGTGAGTAAAGCCAAATCTTCTAAGGATTGCCGAAGGAAATCCAAATTCTGGAGATTTGATATCGTTTCTTGATCTAATGTTTCTCTGCTTCCAAGTGTCTTTCCAATCGTCTCCTCTAACAAGAACACTTGCTCGGCAAGACTATCTAAATGCGATGAAATTCGAAACTGTAATTTAGAGCTCGGTTCATCAACCGGATCAGATTCAGGCATCTATAGTCTACCAACTACAGCTTCGATGCAGTTTCGCAAGTCAGCATGCTCAAATGGTTTTTTTAGATAATTGTTCATGCCTAGCTTTTTCCCGTGGTCAATGATTTGTTGTTCTGCACGCCCTGTGATAAGAATGAAGCCAACGCCTTTTGTTTTTGCGCCACTACGAAGTTGATGTAGTAATTGAAGGCCATCCATTTGAGGCATATTATAGTCGGAAATCACCAGATGTGCGGGATGGCTCGCAAGGGTTTGCAAGGCATCTACTCCATTTTCCGCAGTTGATACATTTCGAATTCCAAATGCATCCAACGCCTGAGTGATCAAACCTCGGCTGGTAGACATGTCATCGACAACCATGATTCTAATTTGATCTCGCAGTGACATATTTAGTGTTCCTTTGACATTGCTGATGTAGTTGCATCAGTTCGCATGTATGCAGTTGGTCCTTCAGTGCTAAAGCCAACATTTTGAGGCTCTACTATTCGCTCCGAGTGGCCAAGAAAAAGATAACCCTTAGGTTTTAACGCTTGATGAAAACGAGGCCAAAGGTGACTTTGAGTTTCTGAATCAAAATAAATAACAACATTACGACAAAATATTACATCCATTTTTTGCTTCATGGGCCAGCTTGAAATCAAGTTCAACTCTCTAAATGATACTAGTTTTCGAACTTTTTCAATTGCTTGAAAGTGAATTTCTCCACCTTTTTCCTGGCTACTAAAGAAACGTTTTAGAAAACTTTCTGGAATTCCTGTAGTCAACCTCTCGGGGTAAGTAGAGTTCTGCGCAAACTCAATAACTTTAGGATCAATATCAGTCGCTAGTATCCGGAAATCTAGGTCGAGTATTTCTGGATTGCAATCTAAGGCTGTCATAGCGATGGAGAGCGCCTCCTGTCCATTCGAGCAGCCCGCCGACCAAATCCTAACTGATTGTCCAAGTTTTAGTTTGGGGATCAGATCATTGGTGAGTGTCGAACGCAGCACTTCAAAGTGATGGTTTTCACGGAAAAAGTGCGACACATTGGTAGTCAATGCAGATATCATATGCCGACGCTCATCGCGCCCTTGTTCTGAGCAAACAAATGAACTGTACTTTTCAAAGTCTGCAATGTCCAAAGCCCTAAGACGATGCCGCAGGCGGGATTGAATCATAGACATTTTCTCCGCTGCAAGTTGCAAACCGCACTCTCGATAAGCTAGTTGCGCTATAGCTTTGAAACTCGCCGGATCAATGTGTTTATCTTTGATGTTGGAGGTCATTACGCTGCATTGCTCTGAACAGAAACTACAATGGAGCTTAGATCTAGGACACGAATCATCCGCTCATCAATAAGTGTTAGAGAGCTGACCACGTTCGGTGCAGAGCTAGATTGCATTTCTGGCGGTGGTTGCAGATCGTCGTCGGTCAGTGCTATGATATCCGAAACTGCATCGACGAGTAGACCAGTCATGATGTCGTCATGGTT
Organism: Roseobacter sp.; assembly: GCF_039970775.1. Taxonomy (GTDB): domain Bacteria; phylum Pseudomonadota; class Alphaproteobacteria; order Rhodobacterales; family Rhodobacteraceae; genus Roseobacter. The sequence goes on along the minus strand of NZ_JBDVLG010000054.1, from coordinate 41,927 downwards.
AACGACGATGATAACATTTCGCTCAGTTTGTTTTTGTGGCTTCAAACCTAAGCGCTCAGATAGATCCATAACGGGCAAAACAGTTCCACGTAGGTTAATCACTCCCTTCATGTAGCTCGGTGCATGAGGTAGTGGCGTGGTTCTAGTCCAACCTCGTATTTCTCTGACCGACATTATGTCAAGGGAATACTCTTGATCTGCAAGTTGGAAAGTTAGCAGCTCGATTGAGGTTGATGTTTCTTTTTCACTCATGCCGTCACTCCTAAGTTGGTTTGAGAACTAGAAACACCGGTTGCACCAATCGCATTCGTGATTATGTCCGATGTATCTAGAATTAAGGCGATTTGACCATCGCCCAGTATAGTTGCAGCAGCGATCCCTGGCGCTCGATAAAAACTATCGTCTAGGCCTTTGATCACAACTTGGCGCTGATCTTGTATGCTATCGATGATCAATGCAGCGCGACTGCCGTCCTCATGCGCAATCAGAAGTACAACGGAGCCTTCATAGTCTTCTACAGGCGCTCGGTATCCGAGTTCTTTAGCTAAATCGAACAAGGGGACAAACCCACTTCTAACTCGTACGACGTGTGCGCCGGGCTTCACCATTTCCACATCTTGATTTGTCAACGTGAGTGTCTCAATGACTACGTTTAATGGCAGAACGAGAGTCTCGTCCGCAACTTGGACTACCATCCCGTCAAGGACAGCAAGTGTTAACGGCAATGAAATCGAAAACGTCGTACCTTCACCGGGAGTTGATGAGATTGATATTCTCCCCCCCAATGCTTGGATTGAGGTGCGTACAACGTCCATTCCAACCCCTCGTCCTGAAAGGTCCGAAACAACGGTCGCTGTAGAGAAACCAGGAAGGAACAAGAGGTTATCGATTTCAGTATCGGAAAGAGTCGCCTCTGGAGATACCAGTCCCTTTTCTGTCGCGATCTGCAGAACTTTGGGGCGGTTGATGCCGCCACCGTCGTCTGACACTTCGATCACAACCCGTCCGGATCTATGTGCGGCACTTAAATTGACCCGACCTTGTTCTGGTTTGCCAGCCGCGACTCTATCTTCGGAGTTTTCTAATCCATGATCGACTGCATTTCGGATCATGTGCGTAAGAGGATCTGCAAGTCGTTCAATAACTGTTTTGTCGACCTCTGTGCCTTCGCCTTCGGTATGGAGCCGCACATCTTTGCCTACCGCAGCGGATGCTTCTCGCACGATTCTCGACATACGCTGGAAGAGCGATTTCACGGGTTGGGCTCGGATCATCATGACGCTATCTTGAATATCGCGAGTTAGTCGTTGGAACTCTTCCAAACCATTCATTGCATCTGAATGGGGTGACAAACCGGAACTCTCGAGACTTTGCGAAAGCATCGCTTGGTTGATTACCAACTCACCCACGAGATTAACGAGGCGTTCAATGCGATCTAAGTCAACACGAACAACCGATTTTGGAGCTGATGGGGGTTGGCTAGACTTAGCCGGTGCAGATTTGGGTTTTGCTTCAGGTGCTTGTTGTGTCGCCGAAGGTGGAGGTGGGGCATTGTTCATAGGTTTTGCCTCATTCGACGGGGGTTCGACTTTGGTGTCGGCGATATCGTTGCCTTTTTCAGGTGCAGGTATAGTTTCCGGTCCAGCTTCGGCCCCGGCTGGCGGAGCTAAGCCTTCAGCCGACTTTTTTTTAATGTCCAGACGGCAAAGTCCTTCGACAAATTCAAACGCTGCAGAAATTTCTGCTTCTTCTGCGGTGGTAACTAACTCAACAGTCCAAGCAAGGTATGAGTTTTCAGGCGCTAAATCTTTTAAGTCCGGCAACTCATCTAGGTTGCAAACCACACTGCATTCACCCAGCTCATCTAGGGCGCGCAACATATGAAACGGTTCGTTTCCAGTTTCGAACAGGTCATTATCGGGCTTGAATTCAACGACAAAGGTTGAGCTGTTATCTACAGCAATGCTGTCAAGAGGTGGGAGCCCAGTTCCGCTTTCGTCACTATCATCTCCGCCTAGATCAAGATCAAATGATAGGACGGCGGGTTGGAAGTTGATGTCTTCCTCTTCCGGTTCATCTTCTTCCTCGATACCAGCGGCACCCAAGATGCCGTTCAGAGATGTCAGAAGGTTTGCCGTTTCGGCTTCGGGAAGTGGACCATCATCGCGGCTGACACGGACAAGGTCGGACAAGTGATCCGCACACTGGAAATACACTTTGCGTGCTTCGGTGTCTGGCGACATGCGGCCAGAACGCACCTCATCGAGCACGGTTTCGAACCGATGCGCAAACCTTACAAGCGCCTCGAGACCAAACGCACCTGCCCCACCCTTTATAGAGTGAACTGCGCGAAATACGACGTTGATTGTTTCCGGATCATCATCGCCATCGTCGAGAGCCTGTAGGCCATCTTGAAGGGCTTCTAACAGTTCCTCGCATTCAATAAAGAATGACGCGCGGATTTCTGCCATTGGGTCGTTGGACTCGGACATGTTCGCTCCTTACCCTGCAACCATCTGCAGAGCTTTAATGAGCTTTGCAGGATCAAAAGGTTTAACAATCCACCCGGTCGCACCTGCTTCGCGGGCGCGGGCTTTGAGTTCGGGGGCTGCTTCTGTTGTTAGGACTAAAATTGGCGTTGCGCGGTGCTGGTCCTGTCCTCGTACCGCGTCAATGAACCCAAAACCGTCCATTCTGGGCATATTAATATCAGTAATGATCGCATCTGGGGCGATGCCATCAAGCACCTCGATCCCGTGCACACCATCGTCGGCGGTATGTACGGTAAAACCTGCGGGCAGCAATGCGAGACGGATCATGTCACGCATTGTGCGGCTGTCGTCTACTGCGAGGATTTCAAGGCTCATGTACGCCCCCGTGCAATGGTTTCAGGGGTCATGCCCATGACGCGCAGCTGATCAATGACACGATCAGAGGCATTAATTAAGGAAACTGATTTACCGGCAGCCACCGCGCTGGTCGCTGCAGCAAGAATAACTTGAAGACACAATGACCCAAAATGTTTGACTTCAGACAGATCCAATACGAGATCGCTGTCGACATGGTCTTTAAGCGTCGTTTTCAATTGTGAAGCAGCTGGTAGGTCAAGGCGAGCCGCAAGTAGAATCGGTTCACTCATAAGGCTCTCCCAGGGTTACAAATCGTTGCCGGTGCATCGTTCTCTCCACGCCATGTGTTGGTCGGATGAACTGGTTGTAGGGGGCAGTCCGTTAAGACGGGGTTACCTGCCGAAAAATTTTGCAATTGTTTGTGCCCGGCTGATCTCCATCCCCACAAAAGACCTCAAAAAACAAAAAAACCGGCCAATTATGACCGGTTTTTCTAATATTCAGACACGTTACACTGTGTCAGGCGCGACGGCGACGCCCGCCGGTACGCCCTGCGCGGCCCCGACCTTCTTGCCCCGGTTTGGGCGCAGTTTTATTAAATTCGATCCATGCGCTGCCGTGTGGATCATTGTCTGTCAGGAAGTTGGCTGCACGAATCGCTTCCATTTCTGTGCCCGGGCGCGGTTTGGTCGATCCAAGACCCGTCAGTTGGCAAAACAGTTCAGGATCGATCCCGTCCGGCACCACAATACCGGCCGCGGCCAGCTCAAGTTTTTTGGCCTCGATCTTGGCCGCAGACACTGGCAGCGTGATCGGGTTCATAATCGCCGACGTCATCCCGGCTTCCATCGCCATAGGCAGGAAGGCGTTGTTAACACCGTGACGGTTGGGCAGGCCAAAAGAGATATTGGATGCGCCACAGGTGGTATTCACACCCAGTTCTTCCCGAAGACGCCGGACCAACGTAAACACCTGGTTCCCTGCTGTTGCCATGGCCCCAATCGGCATTACCAGCGGATCAACGACTATATCATGTGCAGGGATGCCAAAATCGGCGGCACGCTCGACGATCTTTTTCGCAACAGCAAAACGCACATCGGGGTCTTCGGAAATACCGGTGTCGTCGTTCGAAATAGCAACGACGGGCACATTATATTTCTTGACCAAAGGCAAAACCAGATCAAGGCGCTCTTCTTCACCGGTCACCGAATTCAGCAGTGGGCGCCCCTCACAGGCGGCGAGCCCCGATTCCAACGCCCCCGGCACCGAACTATCGATGCACAACGGCACATCAACAACCGCCTGCACCCGCTCGATCAATTCCTTCATCAACGGCGGTTCAACAAAATTATTGTCGGCATAGCGCGTATCTTCGGCCATTTTATTGGTGAACACCGCACCCGAATTCACATCCAGTATCGTGGCACCTGCTGCCGCTTGCGCCAAAGCGTCGGCCTCTACGGTCGAAAAATCACCCGCTTCCAGTTCTAGTGCCAGCTTTTTGCGGCCCGTCGGGTTGATCCGCTCGCCGATCACGCAAAAGGGCTGATCAAAGCCGATGATCGCTGTTTTGGTTTTGGATTCGACAATGGTGCGGGTCATTCAAATATCCTTGGGTCAGGTGTTGGCAGAGGCCATCGCGGCCCCACTGTTCTGGGTCGCCCATGTGGCGTTGGTCTTGATACCGCCCAGCGGGAAGAAATGCACGTTGGTGACGTTAAACTCTGTATGTGCGGCCTTATGTGCGGCCAATGCGCTGACAACCTGCGTGGGCTCGTAGGGTAGCAGCAATTTTGTCACATCCATGGCGCGTTTTTGCAACACTTTCAACGATGGGCCAACCCCGCACGCAATGGCGAATTTAATCAACGTCTGTAATTTGGCCGGACCGGCAACACCAATATGCACGGGCAGGGTGATGCCTTGCGCGGCCAGATCATCGGCCCATTCAATAATAGGATCGGCATCAAACGCAAATTGCGTGGCAATCGCCATTTGCGCATCGGTGCGGGTTTGGAACTCGTTTTTCCAGTGCAACGCGGCGGTCACGTTGGTCATGGACCCGTCTGTGTCAATGTCGCGGTTGCCTTCGGGGTGACCGGCCACATGCAACCGCTCGAACCCGGCGTGATCAAACAATCCGGTTTCCATCAATTGCATCGAGCTGTCGAAATCACCGTGCGGGGCAGACACGCCGCCTGCCAACAAAAGCGCCTGCTTGACGTCGGCCTCACCTTGATACCGCGCGATCCAATCGGCCAGCGTGGTTTTGTCTTTGATGATGCGCGCGGGGAAATGCGGCATAACGGGGAACCCATCCGCGTGCAGCCGTTTGGCGGTGGCCACCATGTCGTCTATTGGAGTGCCTTCGATGTGGGCGATGTAAACGCGCGTGCCAGCGGGCAACAGATCGCGGAAATTCTCGACTTTTTCGGCGGTGCGCGGCATGACTTCTATAGAATAGTCTTGCAACAGCGCCTGGACCTGGGGCGTGCCGGGGGGGCGTGGGCTGGTGCCCTTCTTTTTGAAGTTCAGCAAAGCCATCAGGCGGTCCTTTCGGATAAGAAATGGGTCGAAAAAACGGGGCAGGGGTTAGGCCCAGCCATCTGTGCTGATCAAGGCCTTGATCCGGTCGCGGTCGTATTCCGCATCCAAACGGGCGGCCTGCGTGTCGGCAATCTCTTCTGGGTCGCCCTCGACGGCAAAAGGGGCCGCTTTGCGCCATTCGGCCAAATAGGCGTCGCTGTCACCTGCACCGACCTTCATGGCAACCCGGTCAATGGCTTGCTCAAACCGCTCGGGCAGTGGTCGTTTAGACCCCCGGCGCCCTTTGCCCACAATCACCTGGGCCGGAATATCGCGCCAATATACTATCGTAACATCAGGCATCGGCTGAGTCCCCTTGATCTGTTGTTGCCTGTCTAACGGGTCATAGCCCGTTCCCAAGGCCGTTTTTCGACGAAACACCCACCGTCCGCGACCTCTGTAATATATCGCAAACCGACATGGTCCACGAGGGGCAGGGGTCGCCATAATCCTCATGATGACCGTGAGCCGCACTGATATCGCCGCCGCAACGACATTATAACAACGCACGACCAGCGCTTGCGCCAGCGCGCATGTCAGACTACTCTTATAGCAACTCGAAATGAAAGGCGCATAAGATGGCGCCACAGCGTCCCAAAGGTGCGGGCGCGCTCGAAAAAACGTCGGCTCTGAGCCCCGCGCCAGTTCGGCCCCGATCCAACGAGCTTTATGCCGCGTTGGATTTGGGAACCAATAGCTGCCGTATGTTGATCGCCCAACCCAAAGGGGCCGGTTTTCATGTGGTGGATAGTTTCTCGAAGTCTGTGCAATTGGGCGCAGGGCTCGAGAAAACCGGGCGATTGTCGCGCGGATCAATGGCGCGCACCATTCAGGCGCTTCGAATTTGCCAGCAAAAACTGCGCCGCAACAAAGTGCGCCGTATGCGGCTGGTGGCAACCGAAGCCTGCCGTCGCGCGTTGAATTCCGACGATTTCCTGCGGCGTGTGCACCGCGAGACGGGGCTGCGGTTGGACATTATCAAACCGCAAGAAGAAGCGCAGCTTGCGGTGATTTCCTGCGGTCCTCTGGTCAGTCGCACCACCGAAAACCTGCTGGTCGTGGATATTGGCGGTGGTTCCACCGAATTGGTGTGGATCGATCTCAAAGATGTACCGTCGCACGACCGGCCCCATGCCATCATGCGATTGCACAGCGGGTTTCAACAGGCGGTGTCGGATTTGCCGGCCGCACGGGTCGTCGACTGGATTTCGGTGCCTTTGGGGGTTGCGACCCTGCGGGACCAGTTTAGCGACGTCGAAGATGATGCGGCGCGTTTTGCCTTGATGAGCTGGTTTTTCGAGGAAAACCTCGCAGACTTCGCGCCCTACCACGATACGCAACCCCATGCAAAATTCCAGATCGTTGGAACATCCGGCACAGTTACGACTGTCGCTGCCAGCCATCTCGGGCTAAAGCGCTACGACCGGACCAAGGTTGACGGGCTGCATATGACGTCCGACGAAATCGACAGGGTGATCCGGTCGTATTTGGCGTTGGGCCCTGCGGGGCGGCGGGCGGATCCGCGGATTGGCCAAGACCGGCAGGCCTTGATTATGTCGGGGTCGGCCATTTTGCAGGCGTTGATGCGGTGCTGGCCAACAGATAGGTTGTCGGTCGCCGACCGGGGCCTTCGCGAAGGACTGCTCTATGCGCAGATGAGCGCAGACGGCGTATTAGAAGAGGAAGCGATCTGATGGGCAAGACCCCCCGTGGTACGAACACGTCCGGGCGTGGCCAGCGTGAGTTGAAGGTCAAGGTAAAGTCCGCGCGCGGGCGCAAGCTGAGCTCGACCAGATGGTTGCAACGCCAGCTGAACGACCCGTATGTGAAGCGCGCCAAAGCCGAAGGGTACCGGGGCAGGGCGGCGTTTAAGATCATGGAGTTAGACGACAAATACCGGTTCTTGGTTCCGGGCGCGCGGGTCGTGGATCTGGGGGCCGCACCCGGTGGCTGGTGCCAGATCGCCGTCAAACGGGTGAACGCGCTTGGCGAAAAATCAGGCAAGGCGGTCGGGACAATTCTGGGTGTCGACTTGCAAGACATGGAACCCATCGCAGGGTGCGACCTACATCAGTTGGATTTCATGCAAGATGACGCAGATCTGCAAGTGAAGGACTGGCTTGGTGGTAAGGCAGACGTTGTGATGTCTGACATGGCGGCCAGTAGCTCGGGCCACAAACAGACCGACCATTTGCGCATCATTGCGCTCTGTGAGGCGGCTGCATATTTCGCCTTTGACGTTTTGGATGATGGCGGCACGTTCATTGCCAAAGTGCTGGCGGGGGGGGCCGAAGGTGAATTGCAAAAGCTGCTAAAGCAACGATTCGCCAAGGTTGCGAATATAAAACCGCCTGCATCGCGGTCAGATAGTTCCGAAAAATTTGTTGTGGCAACAGGGTTTCTGGGCGCGGAGTAGAATTTTACCAATCGTTAAAGGAGTTGCGGGATACCATTAAAGACCTGAGCTTCGGCTTAGTGCTTTTTGTGTAATAAAAGGACACTCTAAATGATCCGTAGCTTTGTTTTGGCAATCCCACTTTTGATTTTGGCGACTATTGCGAGCGCCGTTGACGCGCCCCCTTCGATGAAGGCCTTTGTGGAAACTGAAATTATGAGCTGGGCTGCGAGCCCAGAGGTGATTGAAGCGGTAAAGGCGAAGAACGAAAAGACCGCCGGCTTCACAGAAGATGACATCCTAAAGCTTGATACACAGTGGCGCGGCGAGGTTGGTCAAGCGGATCAGCCCTTGATTGGCGAGGTGATGAACAACGACCTGTCCACATTCCTGTCGGAACATGTCGCGGCCTCTGGTGGGCAAATCACGGAACTGTTTGTTATGAACGCTCAGGGTCTGAACGTAGGCGCCAGCGATGTGACGTCTGACTATTGGCAGGGCGACGAAGACAAACACGCCAAGACCTACGGTGTTGGGCCGGGCGAAATTTTTGTCGATGCCATCGAATTTGACGAAAGCTCGCAAACCTACCAAGGCCAAGTGTCAGTGTCATTGACTGATCCCGATACCGGGGCTGTGGTCGGCGCGATGACAATTGGCCTAAATGCAGAAGCGTTCTTTTAAGAGAGCGTTCTGTCCACCAACAGTGGACCGGCCAAAAGTTCCGAAAAAAGGATCATCCAGCATAGTCAGGGTGATCCTTTTAGATGTGGGCACGAAGCTTGCAAACCCGTTTTGTGAAGCGGCACCATCCAACTGTACGGTGTAGGTTCGATTGATCTCAAATGCATCATTTTGCATTTATTGACAAAATTTACAAAAAATATATATAGAACAGATGCTTGCGGAGTTATAGGTCCTGTTATGTGTCAATAGCCGAGACGCTCTGTAAAGGCCAGTCTGACTGAATGCAGGTTCCGGTCAGTTTCCCGCAATATTCATCCGCTCACGTTCCAGCGTTCCGATCTTTCACTCATTGGCTGCGATGGTGGCGCTTTTGCCTGCCTCGCCGATAGGCCCGGATGTAACGTGTATCGCTGCGCGGCAGATCAAACGCAAAGAAGCATGCCTTTTGTGTGACCCTGCCGATAATAACCAACGCTTCGCCAAAGTCCGTCTGCCCATGCCCTGGGAGATGGCTCAATGGAACAAATATCTCCCGTGAGCCGCGTTTTTGTGCACGAACATAGTCTTTGACAATCATGTAGCCACCAACATAGGCGCGTCTTGCTCCGCCGATGATATATTGATGTGAATTCAGACGAACATTAAGCTTAAGAATGAGTATGTAACGGCGTTGGGCCGACAGTAATTAAACCAAATTGATGAAACCGCTATACATCTATGGGCTGATTGCCATGAGCGCCGAAGAAGCGTTCCACTACATTAAGAGGGACAACAAGTGCCGTGGTCTCTTTGTGCTTGCTTGATAGCGAGGCGGTCGATTTGGTGGGACTGGATGGCGAAGTAGCAAGCAGTATTGCAATCACTTCGGTACCAGAAGGGCATAGCGTCTGAAGAGATGGGGTGAACCTATTGTGTATCAAAACTGCATTAGCCAGAAACGCTACGATATTTGTGGTCTTTGCATTTCTGGGCAATGCTACCCGGAGCGCTTAACTTGGGCGGTGACCGACCTACTGACACACATATCCGTATGAGGTTGAGTAGTCAAAAGTCTATACTTTTTATTGTTTCTGAATTCCGGATGGAAATTGATTCGGGAATCGACAGAAAATGTAAAAAAGTACGAATCACATAGCGTTATTCATACAAATCTACATTTTCAGAGTTTGTTACGTTCAGAACGGGATTTCGTCGTCGATGTCTCGTGATGGGGAGGGACTGTTGGATCCGCCGCCACCGTAGCTATCACTGCCGCCGCCATAGTTGTCGCCACCACGATCATCGTATCCCATGGATCCGCCACCGCCTCCACCGCCGCCCATGCTGCCGCCGCCATCGCGACCATCGAGCATGGTCAACGTGCCGCCAAAGCCTTGCAAAACAACTTCGGTGGAATACCGATCCTGACCGGATTGATCTTGCCACTTGCGCGTTTGCAATTGGCCTTCGATGTAAACCTTGGAACCTTTACGCAGGTATTGTTCTGCGATCCGCACCAGACCTTCTTGGAAAATCGCAACTGAATGCCATTCCGTCCGTTCGCGGCGCTCGCCGGTGTTGCGGTCTTTCCAATTCTCTGATGTCGCAATCCGTAGGTTGCACACCTTTCCGCCGTTTTGAAAACTGCGCACTTCGGGGTCGCGCCCGAGATTGCCGATGAGAATTACCTTGTTCACTGAGCCGGCCATCGCGTCCCCCTTAAAAGTGTTCTGGTCGTGTGGATTCGCAGGGTGCGAATCTTGTCCCACGTAATTTGACTAAACCTACACTGACGGCAAGATGCTTTCCACGGATTTGAAACCTTGGGTTGAACGAACAGACGCGGGTCAGCAAAAGACTGGAACGAGCCGCGAAATCAGTATATCTCGCTGCGTATGGTATACTGTGTCACATCGTGGTTTAGGGTTTGGGGCAGCGCAGCGGCGGTGTCGGTTTTGGCGATGACGGCCGTGCCTGTCGATGCGCAGACCGTGTCGACCAAAAGCCGCACGTCGCTTTTTAACTCGCAAACAAAGATCCTCGATACGCGCGCGGCCCGCCAATATAACAACTCGGTCCGGCTGCAGCCGCCCACCGTGTTTACGCCCAGCAAATGGAACACGCCGCAATACGACGGTAAATATCAGGGTGCGTTTTTGCAGATGGCCCGCGAGGCGGCTCAAAAACACGATGTGCCCGAAGACCTGTTTTTGCGTTTGATTCAGCAGGAATCAAACTGGAACCCGGCTGCGAAATCGCACAAAGGGGCGCTGGGTTTGGCGCAGCTGATGCCTGCCACCGCGCGCAGTTTGCGGGTGGATCCGCTGGATCCGCGCGAAAACCTTGAAGGCGGCGCGCGCTACCTCAAGCAACAATATCAGACGTTTGGCACATGGCGGCTGGCGCTGGCGGCTTATAATGCGGGCCCGGGTGCGGTGAAAAAATATGGCGATGTGCCGCCCTTCCGCGAGACCCGAAATTACGTGAAAGTCATCAGCGGGCGGTAGACGGCGCCCTGTGTTGTATGACCGATCCAAGCGAAATCTTGTGTTTGTTGGGTAAGGCCCTGATTTTTCGGTGTGATAACCCAGGAGCCTATTGCGTCCCGGCCCGATAAATCCCGTTTTTCCGTGATCCTTTGAGAACCAAATCGGCATCGCCGCTGTTCTGGCCATATCATAGCGCCGCATCCCGACGGCTTACCAAATACTTGAATATGACGGGTGCGGCGCAGGCCTAGAGGCGCGCCCGCACATAGCCCCCCATACCTGACGGGCAGGCGGGTTAAGCCGCCTGCAACGCCATCGCAGAGGCGCGACGCAGGGCCGTTGGTGTTGCGCGGGTGTGATGCTGCATAAACCGGGTGAAATAGGCCGCGCTGCCAAACCCAAGGTGGCGTGCGATATCTTGGGCGGGCACGTCGGTGCCTGTCAGCAAACAGCGCGCTTCAAACAACACACGTTCCGTCAATAATTCTGCCGCGGTTTTGCCGGTCGCGGCCTTGCAGGCCCGTGTCAGATGCGTGGGCGTTACCCCTAGGCTTTGCGCGTGGTCAGACATTGTCATGGGGGTGGCGTAATTTGCGTTGATATGCGCGCAATAGGCGCCACACAGGCGGGCTGCGGCGTTGCGCCGAGTTGGTGCGTGTTCTTCCAGCGCCAGTTGTCGTTGCATCCAAACCGAAATCAGCGCGCCAAAGGCGTCCATGGATTGTTCGCACAGGGTGCGGCCACTTTCCTGTTCGCGCCCGGCGGCTTCGATCAACGTCGCCAGTTCTTTCATCGCGACAGAATCGCGAATGCGCAGCAGCCGTGGGATCTGTGGCATCAACAGTTGGGTGTCTTGCGGGATCGCAACAACTTGCCCGATCGCCTGCCGCCCCAGATCCAGCGCAAAAAGATTGCAGGCGGGGATGATCAACGCATTATGGGTGCCCACACCGCGCCGTTGACCATCCATCAAAATCCGCCCCTGACCGCGCGTCACCCAAATAAGCAGGTGGTCAGAGTGGTCATGGGGCAATGCCAACCGCCAGTCTTGTCCCTGGCTGAGTTGTGGCAAAGTCATAATTGTTGGTCGATTCAGTGACATGAGGCCCCCACTTGTTTCGATCGACGGTATTTTATTTAAATTACCGTAGTCTTAACGCGAAAGCAGGTCAGCCCGGTCAGGTATTCGTGGCGCCCATCGGCTTACTGGGGTGAAAATTTACGCCATTGCGACATCTTTGAGCGGAACCACGTGCGCTGACGTTTGGCAAATTGACGGGTCGCAATGATCGCCCGTTCGCGGGCCTCGGGCAGGGTCATATCACCGCGCAGATGCGCGATCAGCTCGGGCGCGCCGATGGCGCGGTGGGCGGGCAGGGAAGGGTCGTAGGTGGGCAGCACAGTGCGCGCCTCGTCCAGTGCGCCTGCCGCCAACATCAGGTCAAACCGGCGTTCGATGCGGTCGTTCAACCAATCCCGCGGGGTGTCAAAGACAATCGGTTGCGCGTGATTTGTGGCTAACATCGGCGTGCCCGTGTCAGCTTGCCAATCCGTCAGGTTGCGACCGGTGGCGTGCTGGACCTCCCATGCACGCTGAACCCGCGCGCGGTTGGCTGTGTCGATTCGATCGATGGTTTCGGGGTCCAGTTGCGCCAACATATCGCCCAGCGACAACGCGTCGCCGCGTGCACGAACCGCAGGCGGCGTGGCAGGAATATCAGCAAGTCCCTGCGTCAGCGCCATAAAATACAGCCCTGTCCCGCCCACAATAATCGGGCGCGGCCCGGCTTCTAGCAGGGGGCGCAGCTCGCGCAGCCAATGCCCTACGGAATAGGGCGCATCTGCGGGCAGGTGACCGTATAAATGATGCGGCACACCCTCCATTTCATCCTGCGTGGGCCGGGCGGTCAGCGTCTGCCAGCAATCATAGACCTGACTGGCGTCGGCGTTCACGATCACGCCGCCCTGACGTTGCGCGATAGCCAGCGCCAACGCTGATTTGCCCGACGCCGTCGGCCCCGCGATCAGCACTGGCGCCAGCGGACAAAGCCTCGCGATCAGCGCGTCCGGGTCGGTGAAAAGGTCGCCGGTCATTTATTCTGCCATCCTGCGCCGGTGTGCATTGAAGTCCGGCTGCTTTTCCGACATTTTGCGCGCAAACAAAACCCCATGCCTCAGGAGCCCAATATGTCCAACGCCGAGCCGCAGGCCGCCTTTAAACGTGTGATGTTGAAAATCTCGGGCGAGGCCTTGATGGGGGATCAGGGCTTTGGCCTGCATCCGCCCACCGTCGAACGCATCGCCCGCGAGGTGCAATCGGTGCATGACTTGGGCGTCGAGATTTGCATGGTTATCGGCGGCGGCAACGTGTTTCGCGGGCTGCAAGGGTCTGCGCAGGGCATGGAACGCACGACGGCAGATTACATGGGCATGTTGGCCACGGTGATGAACGCGCTGGCGATGCAATCGGCGCTGGAAGGTCTGGGCATTCACACGCGGGTGATTTCGGCCATCACCATGAACGAGGTCGCCGAACCCTACATCCGCCGCCGTGCGGTGCGTCACTTGGAAAAGAAACGCGTGTGTATTTTTGCGGCCGGGACCGGCAACCCCTATTTCACCACCGACACGGCGGCGGCTCTGCGCGCCAACGAGATGACCTGTGATGCGATCTTTATGGGTAAAAACGGCGTCGATGGTGTCTATGATAAAGACCCCGCAAAACATGACGACGCCAAGCGGTATGACACCGTGACCTACGACGATGTGTTGCAAAAACGGTTGGGGGTCATGGATGCCTCGGCGATTGCGCTGGCGCGTGACAACAATCTGCCGATCATCGTGTTTTCTCTTGATGAACCGGGCGGGTTCCGCGGCATTCTCGCGGGCGAAGGCACCTATACGCGGGTGCAGGGTTAAGGCCGCACCACTGAGTGGGTCGATCGGGGCAAGTGCAACTCCTGCTGGCCTTTCGATCTCATCCTGATCTATACACAGGTCCAACGATGGCTTGCGGGCTGTGAAATACCCTTGTGGCAGGAAGAATTTATGTCAGACGATTTTATGCTGGATACCGACGATCTGGAACGGCGCATGGATGGGGCGATGGCCAATCTGCGCACCGAATTTGCGTCTTTGCGCACGGGCCGGGCGTCGGCCTCGATGTTGGAGCCGGTGATGGTAGACGCCTACGGGTCTATGACGCCAGTCAATCAGGTGGGGACCGTCAACGTGCCCGAACCACGGATGGTTACGATCAACGTGTGGGACAAAGGGTTGGTCAACAAGGTTGATAAGGCGATCCGTGAAAGCGGGTTGGGGATCAATCCACAGATGAACGGCACGATTATCATGTTGCCGATCCCCGAGCTCAACGAAGAGCGCCGCCGTGAATTGACCAAAGTGGCCGGTAGTTACGCGGAAAACGCGCGAGTGTCGGTGCGCAACGTGCGGCGCGACGGGATGGATCAGATCAAGAAAGCCAAGGCAGATGGGATGTCGGAAGACGACCAAAAGCTGTGGGAAGGCGAAGTCCAAGAGATGACCGACCGGTTTATCAAGGCCGTTGATGACCAGCTGGAAACGAAGCAAGGCGAGATCATGCAGGTCTAACGACCTTTTAAGACGCCGGTTGCGGTTTGGTAACGCCTCGTTGATATGCACCCTGCTGGCGTGCGGAGTGACGTTAAAGTTGATGTGACGCGCGATCCTGGTAGGAGACAGACATGGCCGGTGTGCCGCACCTTGAGGAAAATCTGGTACCCGGATGCCCCCGGCATGTGGCGATTATCATGGATGGCAACGGTCGTTGGGCGACGCAACGCGGGCGGCCACGGCTTTATGGCCACCATGCGGGCGCGCGACGGGTGCGCGAAATCGTGGAATGCTGTCCGCAAATCGGGGTGCAATACCTGACGATCTTTGCGTTTTCGACGGAAAACTGGAAACGGACGCAGGTCGAAGTTGCCGGTTTGATGAGCCTGTTTCGCCGTTATATCATGAAAGAAACCAAGGCGCTGGTGCATTCAGGCGTGCGGGTGCGGTTCATCGGAGACCGCGTCCGGCTGGACAAAAAACTGATCCAGATGATGGCGGATCTGGAACAGGCGACAGAACAAAACACCCGCGTGAACCTGACCATCGCGATCAACTACGGTGGCCGCGACGAGGTCGCCCGCGCGACTAAACGGTTGGCGCAGGATGTGGCGGCCGGTACGGTCAGCCCTGATGACGTGGACGAAGAAACCTTGCCACGCTATCTGGATACCCACGTGTTGCCCGACCCCGATCTGGTGATCCGCACCAGTGGCGAGGCGCGCATTTCGAACTTTTTGCTCTGGCAGTCGGCCTATTCTGAGTATGAATTTATCGATACACTGTGGCCAGATTTCACCCGCGATGAGTTTCAAAACCTCTGCACCGCCTTTGGGGGCAGGGACCGTCGCTATGGTGGCGTGAAAACGTAAGGAGCGAATGGGGCAGATGGCTGAAAAATGGTCTGATCTGGCGGTGCGCATGGGGTCGGGTGCTGCGATGGTGGTGCTGGGGCTTGCGGGCGTTTGGGTCGGGGGGCATGTGTTTCACGGCATGGTCGCGGTGATCTGCGGCATTATGGTGTGGGAACTTGCGGTGATGATCGGCGCAGGCCGCGGGTCTGCGTTGCAATTGGGCGGGCTGGCTGGTGCGGCGCTTTTAGTCGCCAGTTACCTGCCTGCGGGCTTTGCGTTGCCGATCCTGCTGGCCTCGGCGCTGGTGGGGTTTGGGCAGCTCGCACGGTTCCGCACGATCTATATGGTCTTTACGGTGATGGTGTTGTTGGCCGGGTTTGGCATGCTGGCCGTGCGCGACACCCTTGGGTTTAACTGGATGCTGTGGATGGTGCTGGTGGTCGTAGCGACCGATGTGGTGGGGTATTTTGCAGGCCGTCTGATCGGCGGCCCCAAGTTTTGGCCCGCCGTAAGCCCCAAGAAAACATGGTCCGGCACGGGGTTTGGTTGGATTGGCGCGGCGATTGTGGGTGCTTTGTTCATGGCCAACACAGGTGCGGGCCCGCAATTGATCGGCATATCAATTGCCGTGTCTATGGCCAGCCAAATGGGCGATATCGCCGAAAGCGCAATAAAACGGCGGATGGGCGTCAAGGACAGCTCTCACCTTATTCCCGGTCATGGCGGATTGTTGGATAGGTTCGATGGCATGCTGGGGGCGGCGATCTTTTTGTTGATCATCGGGGGGCCGTTGATCGGGTCTACCGTGATGTTGCGATGACGGCGCGCACTATCAGCATTTTGGGCGCTACTGGGTCCATTGGGCAAAACACAATAGACCTGATCGCGCGGGCCCCCGATGACTATGACGTTGTGGCGCTGACCGGTGCGGGGAATGTGGCGCAATTGGCGGCGGACGCGCGCCGTTTAAATGCGCAGGTGGCGGTGACGGCCCACGATCATCTGCTCGAAGATTTGCGCACGGCCCTTGCGGGCAGCGATGTGCACGCCGCCGCCGGGACCGCCGCAATAACCGAGGCCGCGCATCGCCCGGCCGATTGGGTGATGTCGGCGATTGTGGGCGCTGCAGGGTTGGCGCCGGGGCTGGCAGCCCTAAGCCACGGCGGCACTTTGGCGCTGGCCAATAAGGAATCACTGGTGTGTGCGGGGGCGCTCATGTTGTCCACGGCGCAGACCCACGGGGCGCGGATCTTGCCGGTTGATAGCGAACATTCGGCGGTGTTTCAGGCGCTTGTGGGTGAAGATATCGCATCTGTTGAGCGGGTGATTATCACCGCAAGCGGCGGCGCGTTTCGCGATTGGCCCATCGAAGACCTAGCCCGTGCGACCTTGGACGAGGCCTCTAGCCACCCCAATTGGGACATGGGCCAGCGCATTACCATCGATTCGGCGTCTATGTTCAACAAGGCGATGGAACTTATTGAAACCCGTGAATATTTTGGCGTGACCCCGGACCAGATCGAGGTCTTGGTACACCCAGAATCGATGGTCCATGCCCTTGTCGGGTTTCGCGATGGCGCGTTGATGGCACATGTGGGGCCGCCGGATATGCGCCATGCCATCGGCTATGCGCTGCACTGGCCGCACCGGCGCGATTTGCCGGTTGATCGGTTGGATCTGGCGCAGATCGGGCAACTGACCTTTCGCGCGCCCTGCGAGACGCGCTGGCCTGCGCTGCGGTTGGCCCGCGAGGTCATGCAAGCCGGTGGGTTGGCGGGCGCGGTGTTCAACGCTGCCAAGGAAACCGCGCTGGACGGGTTTATCGCGGGCCGCATCACGTTCCCCGACATGGCCGCCGTCGTTGAAGACGTGCTGACACAGATATCAGCGCCCTCCGGCCAGATTGATGCGCCCATGACCCTTGATAATGTGGCCCATGTAGACCATCTGACTCGGCAAACGGCCCAACAGGTCATTCTCAAAAGAGCAGGTTAGATTTTGGATATTTTTGCGTTGATCCCGCAGTTCGGCGGGTTGATCTGGACCATTGCGGCTTTTGTGCTGGCGTTGTCGGTGATCGTCGCGATTCACGAATACGGGCATTATATCGTTGGCCGGTGGTCGGGGATCCACGCCGATGTCTTTTCACTGGGGTTTGGGCCGGTGCTGTGGTCGCGGGTGGATCGGCGGGGCACACGTTGGCAGGTCGCCGCATTGCCGTTTGGTGGTTATGTGAAATTCGCAGGTGACGCCAATGCGGCCTCGGGCAAAGACGAAGACGCGATGGCCCAAACCGAAGCAGACCCGGTTCGGCTGCGCGCGACCATGCATGGTGCGCCACTTTGGGCACGGGTGGCCACCGTTGCCGCGGGCCCGATCTTTAACTTTGCGCTGTCCATCGCGGTTTTTGCATCCGTTGTGCTCAGCAGTGGCGTGTCGCGCGATCCACTGACCGTGGGCGGTTTGCGCGCGCTTCCAACGGCTGAACGGGGGTTGCAGCCGGGTGATGAGGTGATCGCGATCAACGGTGTGGCCATGCCGGGCATAGACGAACCGTCCTACGCGGGGTTCATCGCGGCGCTGCCACAAGACCCGCTGCTGGATTATACTGTGCGGCGTGATGGCGCAGAAACCACCGTGCCTGATGCTTACATGTTGCCGCCGCTGGTGTCGGCGGTCAGCCCGCAAAGCGCTGCGATCAACGCGGGGCTAGAGCCGGGCGATGTGATTGTCGCGGTGGACGATGCGCCGATCTTTGCCTTTGATCAGCTCAAAGACCGGGTCGAGGGGGGCAATGGTGCGGCGCTTGCGTTGCGTGTTTGGCGCGCGGGCGACGAAATTGACGTCACGCTGACGCCCCGGCGTGTGGACGAACCACAACCAGACGGCGGTTTTGCCACGCAATGGCGTATCGGTATCGCGGGAGGTCTGGCGTTTGAGCCCGCAACCGAAACGCCGGGTGTTGGGGCGGCGTTGGCCAGTGGTGTGGCGCAAACCGGGCGCATCATCGAAGGGTCGCTAAGCGGTATGTTGCATATGATCACGGGCGCGATCAGCACCTGCAACATCAGCGGCCCCATTGGCATTGCGCAGGTGTCTGGGGCAATGGCCAGCCAAGGCGCGCAGTCGTTTATCTGGTTTATTGCGGTGCTCAGCACGGCCGTCGGGTTGATGAACCTCTTCCCTATCCCGGCGCTGGATGGGGGGCATTTGGTGTTTTACGCCTATGAGGCCGTGACCGGCAAACCGCCCAACGACCGCGCGTTGCGTGTTTTGATGACAATTGGGTTGGTGTTGATCGCGAGCCTCATGGTGTTTGCGCTGTCCAATGACCTGTTTTGCCCGTGACAAAGGTTGCGGAATTTCCGCAGAACGGTCGTAGTTGTGCCGCAATGTCTGAGTAAATCTGGGGCAGTCACCTCGGAGAGAAAAGATGCACGCACCACACAACACCTACCGCGGATTGGGCCTGTTGGTTGATCTGAACACCGACCGGATGCTGTACGCAGCCGCCATTTTTCTGGCTTTGGTTGCTGCAAGTGGGGTCGCCACAACCCTCGGGTGAAATTGGCGACCTAGGCCTGTTGGTTCTTTGTAAAAAGACGCGCGTGCCAATGGCGCCCGACGGCGCATGTTGTTGCGCCAAGAAAATAACCCACATGGTTTTGACAAGAGCCCATATAATCGGTACTCAGATGGTTAATAATAATCTGAAGATCGGGGCAGATCATGAATCAGGGCAAACCAGGCGCAGGCACACTTGGGCTGGGCTGTTTTAAACCGGTGAAATCAACGCTAAGCGCGGCAAGCGTGTGTTTGCTTTTGTCGACGGCGTGGGTCGCCGCACCGACCCCGGTACTGGCGCAGCAGTTTCCGCTTAATTCCATCGCAATTGACGGCAACCTGCGTGTTGGAGACGCCGCAATTTTGTCGCGTGCCGAACTGGCGCCGGGTCAAAGCATCAGCGCGGGCCAGTTGAATGCCGCGTTGCAACGGCTTGTCGATTCCGGATTGTTCGAAAGTGTCGATTTTGACCCAAGCGGCAGTTCGCTGCGGATCACTGTTGTCGAATATCCGACGGTGAACCGGATCAGCTTTGAAGGCAACAACCGCCTCGGCGACGAGGTGCTGTCAGCCGCGATCAATTCCAACGAACGGCGTGTGTTTAATCCCTCGCAAGCCGAACGCGACGCTGATTTGATCGCAGAGGTATACGCCTCGCAGGGGCGACTGTCTGCCAAGGTGACGCCCACAATTATCCGCCGCTCCGACAACCGCGTGGATCTCGTGTTTGAGGTATTCGAGGGCGATAATATCGAAATCGAACGCCTGAGCTTTGTGGGCAATCGCGCGTACTCAGACCGGCGTCTGCGCCGCGTGCTTGAAACCAAACAGGCCGGATTTTTGCGTGCGTTCATCCGCGCCGATAATCTGGTGGAAGACCGGATTGAGTTTGACCAACAGTTGCTGCGCGATTTCTACCTGTCGCGGGGATACGTTGATTTTCGCGTCAATTCGGTAAACGCGCAGCTCACAGAAGAGCGCGATGCGTATTTCCTTGTGTTCAATATCCAAGAAGGCCAACGTTTCCGGTTTGGCGAAATCACCGTCAGCAGCAATGTGCCGGACGCAGATGCCGACCGGTATCTGGACGCAGCCAAGATCAAAACGGGGGCGGTTTATTCGCCTACGTTGCTGGAAACCGACATTGCGCGCATGGAACGGCAAGCGCTGCGCGATGGGGTTGATTTTCTGCGGGTCGAACCGCGCGTTACCCGCGATGATCGCACCCTGACGTTGAACGTCGAATATGTGCTGACGCGCGGGCCACGCGTGTTTGTGGAACGCATCGATATCGAAGGTAACACCACCACCTTGGATCAGGTGATCCGCCGTCAATTCCGCAGCGTCGAAGGTGACCCGTTCAACCCACGCGAAATCCGCGAGGCGGCCGAACGGATCCGCGCGCTTGGGTATTTTGAAACCGCCGAGGTCAACGCGCGCGAAGGGTCCACACCCGAACAGGTTGTTGTTGATGTGGACGTCGAAGAGGCGCCCACCGGATCGTTCAGTTTTGGCGCGTCGTTCTCAAACAACGATGGCATCGGGTTCGCGATCCGATTTGCCGAACAGAACTTTTTGGGACGTGGGCAACGTTTGTCGTTGACCGTGTCCACCGCCTCAGATTCAGAACGCTATGGTTTGGTGTTTCAGGAGCCTGCCTTTTTGGGCCGCAATCTGACCTTTGGGTTCGAGGCCGATTTTGCGGAAACAGACAGCTCTTTCACCACGTTTGATACACGCCGTGTGCGGTTCCAGCCTTCGTTGTCCTTTCCCGTTGGTGAAAGCTCGCGGCTGGAATTGCGCTATACCATCGAGCAATCCGAGATGTTCGCGCGTGATACCCCAGAACACGGCGCCGTTATCGGCAATGAAATTGCCGCCGGTGATCAGGTCAGCAGTTCGGTGGGCTATGAATTTACCTACGACACCCGTTTGACCGGGCTTGATCCGAATTCGGGGTATGTGTTGCGGTTCGCGCAGGATTTCGCAGGCTTGGGTGGCGATTCGCAGTATGTCAGAACGGTCGCAAGCGCCATCGGCGAGACCAAGGTCTGGAACGAAGAAATCACCTTGCGGGCGTCAATTGAAGGCGGTGCTTTGTCGTGGGGCAGTGGCACGAACCGGGCCGTTGACCGCTTTATGAACAACACCAACATCATTCGCGGGTTTGAGCCCGGCGGTATCGGTCCGCGCGATTTGTCTGTCAGCGAAGAAGACCCGCTGGGCGGCAACTTATACGTGGCAGCGCGCTTTGAGGCGGAATTCCCAGTGGGATTGCCCGAAGAGTTCGGGATCACGGGGGGGCTGTTTTACGATGTCGGCAACGTCTGGGATCTGAGCAACGTCGACACCACGGGTGGTACAATCGTGGGCGAGGGCGGGTCGTTCCGCCACGTGATTGGGTTTGCGATCCTGTGGGACACGCCGGTTGGTCCGTTGCGGTTTAACTTTACGGACGCGATCCGCAAAGAAGAATTCGACCGCGATCAAACCTTCGAGCTGACGCTTAGCACGTCTTTTTGATTTGTGAGGCGGCTGGCGACCCTCCTTTTGACGGTCTGGTGTCTTGCGGCGCCCGTAGCGGCGCAAGACACGGTGGTGGGGCCGGTGCAAAGCCCGATCTTGACCATCGACGCGGACAAGCTATTCGCCGACAGCCATTTTGGTCAGCAGACGGTCGCAGAATTTGAGGCCCGTGGCGCGCAGTTGGCCACCGAAAACCGCACCATCGAAGAGACGCTGGAACAAGAAGAAAAAGCGCTGACCGAGCAACGCGCCGACATGGACCCCACCGAATTCCGCCTGTTGGCCGATGCGTTTGACGAAAAGGTGCAGACCACGCGGCGCACACAAGATGCAAAAACCCGCGATCTCAATCTTGATTTTGAACAGCGCCGCAATGTGTTTTTGAACGCCGCAGCCCCTGTGCTCGAGACCTTGATGCGCGAGGCGGGCGCCGTTGTGATTATGGACAAACAATCCGTTCTACTGAGTTCGAATGCGATTGATATTACCGTTGCGGCGATCGACCGCCTGAACGACGTTTTGGGCGATGGTACCGCATCAGCGGAGTGACCGGTGCGTGCCTGTGTGCTTGCCCCGC
Organism: Roseobacter sp.; assembly: GCF_039970775.1. Lineage (GTDB taxonomy): Bacteria > Pseudomonadota > Alphaproteobacteria > Rhodobacterales > Rhodobacteraceae > Roseobacter. The sequence continues at coordinate 19,827 of NZ_JBDVLG010000054.1, read as the reverse complement.
GTGGGCTGAGTTGGTAGGCAGGAGGCCAAGCCCTTGAGGACAAAAGGACACCGAATATGACATCTCCAGTGACCGGCACCGAAACGCAGGCCGATATTCAGCTGATCCAACGCATCATACCGCATCGCTATCCGTTTTTGTTGGTGGATAAGGTGCGCGATATTGATGGCACGTCTTCGGCGACGGGGATCAAAAACGTCACCATGAACGAACCTCATTTTCAGGGGCATTTTCCGGGTCTGCCGATCATGCCTGGCGTGACGATCATCGAGGCCATGGCGCAGACAGCGGCCGTGATGGTGGGTGTGTCGATGGATATGGCCGACAAAAATATGAAGGTGTATTTCATGGCGATTGACCGCGCCAAGTTCCGGCGCAAGGTCGGGCCCGGTGATGTGTTGGAAATGCAGGTGCGGACCTTGCGCGGCAAGCCGGGTGCCAAAGTCTGGCGGTTTGGTGGTGTCGCTTCGGTCGAAGGTGACATGGCCGCTGAATGCGAATTCACCGCGATGATGGATGTGGGATAACCGCCGATGAGCAATATTCATCCCAGCGCGGTGATCGAACCGGGCGCGCAGATCGATCCATCCGCGACGGTGGGGCCGTTTTGTTGTGTGGGTCCGCAGGTGACATTGGCCGCCGGGGTCGAGCTCAAGAGCCATGTTGTTGTCACGGGGCAGACCGAGATCGGCGAAGACACGGTGATTTTCTCGTTTTCGGTGATCGGGGAGATCCCGCAGGATCTGAAATTCAAGGGCGAAGCAACGCGTCTGGTGATCGGCGTGCGAAATCGGATCCGCGAACATGTCACGATGAATTGCGGCACCGAAGGCGGCGGTGGCGTCACCCGGATTGGCGATGACAACCTGCTGATGGCGGGTTGCCATATTGCGCATGACGCGATCGTCGGGAACAACTGCGTTATCGTGAATTCGGTCGCGATCGCGGGCCATTGCATCATCGAAGATGACGTGATTGTGGGTGGTCTGTCGGGCGTGCACCAGTTTGTGCGCATCGGGCGCGGGGCGATTATTGGCGCCGTCACGATGGTGACGAATGACGTTATTCCATACGGGTTGGTACAGGCCCCGCGTGGCGAATTAGACGGGCTTAACCTTGTTGGGTTGAAACGGCGCGGTGTGGCGCGGTCTGATATCACAGCGCTGCGTGCGGCGTTCCAGATGTTGGCCCAAGGCGAGGGCACCTTTCATGACCGGGCGCGCCGTTTGGCAGATGAAACGACCAGCGACTATGTGCGCGAGATCGTGACGTTTATTCTGGCCGACAGCGACCGCCATTTCCTGACGCCGGGTTGATGCTGGCGCTGATCGCAGGACGCGGCGGCTTGCCCGCCCGCATTGCACAAAGCCTGCCTGTGCGCCCGTTGGTGTGCGTCTTGGACGGGTTCGCGCCGGATGATCTTGCCGCAGACCTCACGTTTCGTCTGGAACATCTGGGCACGGTGCTGACCGATCTGACCGCGCGCGGCGTGACCGAGGTGTGCTTTTGTGGCGCGATTGAACGCCCGCCCTTTGATCCAAAGGCGATTGATGCAGCGACCTTGCCGATTGTCCCTATGTTGATGGGGGCGATGACGTCGGGCGATGATGCAGCATTGCGGGCTGTGGTCGAGGTATTTGAGGACAAAGGCTTTGTCGTGCGGGGCGCGCATGATTTGGCGCCAGATCTGGTGGTGGCAGCGGGGGTGCTGAGTGTCGCCCAGCCAGACGATCAAATGACATCCGATATGGCCCGCGGCAGCGAGGTGTTAGACGCATTGGCGCCGTTGGATGTGGGGCAGGGGTGTGTTGTAGGTGCGGGGCAGATCTGGGGGATCGAAACCCTGGGCGGGACCGACCACATGCTGCGCACCCTGCCGGCGGGTGCCGCTGGTGCGCGGGCGCTGCTCGTGAAGGGACCCAAACGCAGTCAGGATATGCGGGTTGATATGCCGACCATTGGGCCCGATACCATTGCCGCCGTGCAGTCTGCCGGGCTGGCGGGTCTTGTGATCGAGGCGGGTGGCGTCATAATGTTAGAGCCAGAGGCAACCATACCAGCCGCAGATGCGGCGGGTTTGGTGCTTTGGGCGCATGCGCCCGGGTGATGCGGGTTTTCATCATCGCGGGCGAACCATCCGGAGATCGCTTGGGCGGCGCGCTGATGGCGGGGCTAAAGGCGTTGCACCCCGATATCACCTTTGAAGGGATCGGCGGCACCGAAATGCAGGCGCAAGGTCTGACCAGCCTGTTCCCCATGGATGAGCTAAGCGTTATGGGCATTGCTGAGATTTTACCCAAGTACCGCGCCTTAAAGGCGCGTATCCGTCAAACGGCGCAAACCGTGATCAATACGGCACCGGATGTTATGATCACCATCGATAGCCCGGATTTTTCGTTGCGTGTGGCCAAACTGGTCAAGGCCGCCAGTCGCATTCGTACGGTGCATTATGTGGCCCCAACGGTTTGGGTCTGGCGGCCCGGACGCGCGCGCAAGATGGCCAAGGTCATTGATCATGTGCTGGCGTTGTTCCCGTTTGAGCCGCCATTGATGACCGTTGACGGAATGGTGTGTGATTTTGTGGGGCACCCTGTGGTTGCAGAACAGCAAGCCACGGATGCACAGGCCGCCGCATTTCGGGCGCAACACGAGATAGGCGATGCACCTGTGCTATTGGTGCTGCCGGGGTCGCGGCGGGGTGAGGTTGCGCGGCTCGGAGAGATCTTTGGTCAGGCGATTGCCCCTGTGTTGGCGCAGCACCCGGATTTGCGGGTGGTTGTGCCTGCGGCGGGTCCTGTGGCGGATCTGGTGATCGAGGCGGTTGCCAGTTGGCCGGTGGCACCGGTGGTGTTGGACCCGAGAACAACGACGCTTGAGGATGCGGGGCAGATCAAGCGTGCGGCGTTTCGGGCGGCGGATGTGGCGCTGGCAGCATCTGGGACGGTGTCGTTAGAGCTGGCTGCTGCGCAGACCCCGATGGTGATCGCCTATAAGATGAACTGGATGTCGTTTCATCTGATCAAGGCGATGGCGCTGGTGGATACGGTGACGTTGGTCAATCTGGTGTCTGACACGCGGGTGGTTCCCGATTATCTGGGGCCGGAGTGTTTGCCGGATGATATTGGCGCGGGTTTGTTGCGGGTGATGGCGGACCCAGGTGCGCAACGCGCGGCGATGGACGTCACGATGGAGCGGCTGGGCGCAGGCGATGACGCCCCCGGATTGCGCGCCGCGCTGGCCGTTCTGGCGCGCCTTCCTCCAAAAGGACAGGCTGACGCCTGACGTGATTCGTTTGGCCTCGGCGGGCCAAACCCTGCACTCCGCACGCGGAGTGGCGCATGATGCTAGCCTTTGTGGATCCAGCCACCGCCGAAAATTCGGCTGCTGTCGGGGTCGTAGAACACGCAGGCTTGACCGGGCGAAACGCCTTCCTCTGGGGTGACCAATTCCACCGTGGCTTCGGTGGCGTTGATGGGGCGGATGATGGCGTCAGTCGGCGGCCGGCTCGAGCGTACTTTGACGGCCACGTGCCACGCATCGCGTGATGCAAAGGGGGTATCGCCCAACCAGTTGATTTCGCGCACAGGCACTGTTCGGGTTGCGAGCAGGTCTTTGGGGCCGACGACGACGTGTTTGGCGTCGGGGTCGAGTTTGATCACGTAAAGCGGGTCGGCAAGCCCGCCGATGCCCAAGCCCCGGCGCTGTCCGATAGTATAGTTTATGACGCCATTGTGTTGCCCTAAAACGTGCCCGTCTGCGTGCACGATTTGCCCCGGATCCGCGGCTTCGGGGCGCAGTTTGCGGATGACTGAGGCATAGTCGCCGTTGGGGACAAAGCAAATATCTTGGCTGTCGGGTTTGTCTGCCACGCTAAGATCGTATTGTGCAGCCAGCGCGCGGGTTTCGGCCTTGGAGGTCAGGTGACCCAATGGAAACCTAAGAAAATCAAGTTGTTGCGGTGTGGTCGAGAACAAGAAATAGCTTTGGTCACGCGCCGCATCTGCGGCGGAGTGGAGTTCGGCACCGGTGGGACCCACCTTGCGTTGGATGTAGTGGCCTGTTGCCATGCAGTCGGCGTCAAGGTCTTTGGCCGTTTCCAGCAGGTCCTTGAATTTGACCCGTTCGTTGCACCGGATGCAGGGGACCGGCGTGGCCCCCCCAAGGTAGCTATCGGCGAATTCGTCGATGACCGCATCCTTGAAGATATTTTCGTAGTCTAGGACGTAATGGGGGAAGCCCATTTTTTCGGCCACACGCCGTGCGTCATGGATGTCGATCCCTGCGCAACACGCGCCTTTTTTCTCGAGTGCGGCGCCGTGATCGTAAAGTTGCAGCGTGACGCCTATGACATCGTACCCTTCTTCAGCCAACATCGCAGCCACCACAGAGCTGTCAACGCCACCCGACATCGCCACAACGACACGCGTATCAGCGGGCGCTTTGGCGATTCCAAGCGAATTCAGAGGGGCACTGTCATCAAGCGGCATCAAAAATCTCCGTAGCTTTCACGAAAATATAGGAAAATCCTAATTACTCTCAAGAGGGCGCTTCATGGGTCTTTAAGGCCCTCGGGTCAAGATGGCTACAAATGAGTAGTAATGGGTCTGAGTAATGTATCTGAAGAAAGTGGATGGGCCGCGATCAGTGACGCTGGCAGATGGCAGTGTCATGACGCATGCCGATCTGCCGCCGGGCAACACGCGGCGGTGGGTGGCCTCGCGCAAGGCGGCGGTGGTACGTGGTGTGGCCTATGGTCTCATCACCCAAAGTGATGCGCTCAAGCGGTACATGATCAGCGAAGATGAGTTTCATGAGTGGGTAAAAGCGGTTTCTGAACACGGTGAGGATGCCCTGAAAGCCACAGCGCTACAAAGATATAGACAACCTTAAGTTGATAAGGTAATAATATTCCAAACGGTAACGTGTGATTAACCTTTTTTGTTCAGGGTTAATGCGAAGAAAACGTTCATCCGATGCGGAGAAAATCATGCGCGTACTGCTAGTGGAAGATGATCCCACCACCTCGAAAAGCATCGAATTGATGCTGACTCATGCCAACCTGAATGTCTATGCGACAGATCTGGGGGAGGAAGGGATCGATCTGGCTAAGCTTTATGATTACGATTTGATCCTTCTCGATCTGGATTTGCCCGACATGAATGGCCACGAGGTGCTGCGACAGTTGCGATTGTCGCGTATTGAAACGCCTATTTTGATTTTGTCCGGCGCTGATGACACCGAGAACAAGATCAAAGGGTTCGGGTTTGGCGCTGATGATTACTTGACCAAGCCGTTTCACCGCGAAGAACTGGTGGCACGGATCCATGCGATCATCCGGCGGTCCAAAGGGCACTCGCAGTCTGTTATCGACACAGGGCTGATTTCGGTCAACTTGGATGCGAAAACGGTTAGCGCTGACAATAAACCAGTACATTTGACCGGCAAAGAATATCAGATGTTGGAACTGTTGTCGCTGCGCAAGGGGACAACGCTGACCAAAGAGATGTTCCTTAATCACCTATATGGTGGGATGGACGAGCCAGAACTCAAAATCATCGACGTGTTTATTTGCAAACTGCGCAAAAAACTAAGCACGGCGACTGGCGGTGAGAACTATATCGAGACGGTATGGGGCCGTGGGTACGTGCTGCGCGACCCAGAGCCGAACCAGGTTGATGACCCCCAGCGACTTGCCATCGGGGCCTAACGGCGAACACAGATCAGGGTACACGCCCTGATCTTCGGGATGATCTCTATTTCAACTGGACCTGGCTGGAAGCTGCGCATATCCATCGGCGGAATGCGTGGTAACCAGGCGGGTTTTTCGTTTATGACGGATATCATTGATTTGGATGAAACGGCCGCAAAGGCGGAACTTGAACAGCTGGCTCGCAGGCTCGCTGCCGCGAATACGGCCTATCACGGGGCGGATGATCCGACGCTGACGGACGCCGAATATGATGTATTAAAGCGGCGCAATGCATCCATTGAGGCACGCTTCCCTGCGTTAAAACGCACCGATAGCCCGTCAGATCAGGTCGGAGCGGCGCCTGCGGATGGGTTTGCAAAAGTGACCCATGATGTTGCGATGCTGTCGTTATCGAATGGATTTAACTCCGAAGACATCGAAGATTTCGATACCAGCATTCGCCGATATCTCGGCCTCACAGACCCCACGCCGCTGCACTACACGGCAGAGCCAAAGATTGACGGCCTGTCTTTGTCACTGCGCTATGAAGCAGGCAAATTGGTCCGCGGTGCGACACGCGGTGACGGTGCGGTGGGTGAAAATGTCACGGCAAACGCACGTACTATTGAGGATATTCCTGAAAGGATCAGCGGCGCACCCGATCTATTAGAGGTGCGCGGTGAGGTCTACATGTCGCATCAAGATTTCGCAGCCTTGAACGCGCGGCAAGCGACGCGTGGTGCAAAACCGTTCGCCAACCCACGCAATGCCGCCGCCGGATCTTTGCGCCAGTTGGATCCACAGATCACGCGGGAACGGCCATTGCGCTTCTTTGCCTATGCGTGGGGGGCTGTGTCGGAACCTCTTGCGCCGACGCAAATGCAGGCCATCGATCGGTTGCAGTCCATGGGATTTAACACTAATCCGCTGACCCGTGTGTGCGAGAACCCGCGCGGCCTGATTGCGCAGTATGACCTGATCGAAGCGCAGCGCGCGACGTTGGGCTATGACATCGATGGGGTCGTTTACAAAGTCAATCAGATGGATTTGCAAGACCGGCTCGGGTTTCGGTCAACGACCCCGCGGTGGGCCATCGCGCATAAATTTGCCGCTGAATTGGCGTGGACCCGGCTCGAATCGATAGACATTCAGGTGGGGCGCACGGGTGCGTTGTCGCCTGTGGCGCGGTTGCATCCGGTGACGGTCGGCGGCGTTGTGGTGTCCAATGCGACCTTGCACAACGAAGACTATATCGCGGGAACAGACAACAAAGGCGCGACCATCCGGGACGGCAAAGACATTCGGCTCGGCGATTGGGTGCAGGTTTACCGGGCAGGTGACGTGATCCCAAAAATTGCAGATGTCGATTTGTCGAAACGCCCTGACGGCGCGACACCCTTTGCATTTCCCGACACTTGCCCCGAATGCGGCAGCGCGGCGCAACGCGACCCCGGTGATGCGGTGAGGCGGTGCAGCGGTGGCCTGATTTGCCCTGCGCAAGCTGTTGAAAAAATAAAGCATTTTGTGTCTCGGGGTGCCTTTGACATCGAAGGTTTGGGGGCCAAGCAGGTCGAACAATTCTACACAGACGGTTGGATCAAAGAACCTGCCGACATCTTCACCTTACGGGCACGGTTTGGGTCGGGCGTGCAGCAATTGAAAAACCGCGAAGGGTGGGGGCCTAAGTCAGCGCAAAACTTGTTTGATGCGATTGATTTAAAACGTAAAATACCGCTGTCCCGTCTGCTCTTTTCTTTGGGCATTCGCCACGTGGGGGAAGCCGCGTCGAATATGATCGGATTGCACTACGGAAACTGGCAAGCCTTTGAAACAGCGATGCAAAACGCGCGCGATCCTGAGGGTGATGCGTGGCGTGATCTGAACGATATCGATGGTGTGGGCGCGGTTATGGCGGGATCGTTGGTGCAGACCTTGGCGCAACCTGCCGAGGAAGCGTCTATTGAACGTTTGGTGCAGCAGCTCGACGTTCAGCCCGTCGCGCGCCCAAAGACGGCCGGCAGCCCTGTTGCAGATAAAACCGTCGTCTTCACCGGCACGCTGGAAAAGATGACCCGCGCCGAGGCCAAAGCTCGCGCAGAACGGTTGGGCGCCAAGGTGTCGGGGTCTGTTTCGGCAAAAACCGACATTGTTGTGGCCGGTCCCGGAGCGGGGTCCAAAGCGAAAAAAGCCGCCGAATTGGGCCTTCAGGTGCTTGACGAAGATGGCTGGCTTGCGTTGATTTCGGACACATGAGCGGCCGCCCGGAACGTCTTTTTCCATTGTTCGCAGAACTGCAAACCTTGACGGGGGTGGGCCCAAAAACCGCGGTGCTGTTTGAGGGGTTGGGCGTGCGTGCCCCGCGTGATCTGCTGTTGACGTTGCCGCAGTCGGGGGTGGACAGGGCCCGGCGCGCGACGATCAAGGGCGCTGATTTGCCCTGCACGCTGACCGTGGCGGTGCAGATCGGGCTGCATGCGCCCGCGCGGACCAAAGGTGGGGCGTACCGCATTCACGTCGAAGACGCCGAGACGTCGTTTCAGTTGGTGTTTTTTCACGCACGTGGGGATTATTGGCAAAAAACCCTGCCAGAAGGCAGTCGTCGTGTGGTGTCTGGCAAGGTCGAAAACTTTGATGCCATGGCGCAGATGGTGCACCCCGATCACATCGTCGACGAGGATGACGCCGATGATATCCCCAGTTTTGAACCGGTCTATCCGCTGACGGCGGGCATCACGCAAAAACTGATGTTTAAGGCGACGCGGGGGACGGTCGCACTGCTGCACGACATGCCAGAATGGATTGATGGGCCACAAAAAACGCGCGCTGGCTGGCCTGATTTTGCACAGGCGGTGAGCGTGGCACATCAACCGACTTGCCTCGAAGATTTGATGGCGACGGCCCCCGCCCGTGAACGTCTGGCCTATGATGAGCTCTTGGCCCATCAATTGACGTTGGCGTTGGCGCGCGCCACCGAACGGCGCAAAGTGGGCCGCGCAAGCCTCGGCGAGGGGCGGCTGCAGGCGCAGGTGATGGCGGGCTTGCCGTATAAACCCACGGGCGCGCAGGCCCGCGCGATTGACGAGATCAACGGCGACATGGCGACCCCAACGCGTATGAACCGCCTGCTGCAGGGGGACGTGGGCGCGGGCAAAACGTTGGTGGCGTTCATGGCGTTGTTGCGTGCGGTCGAGGCTGGTGGGCAGGGCGTTTTGATGGCGCCCACCGAAATTTTGGCCCGACAACATATGGAATCGCTGCTGCCGCTGGCCGAAGACGCAGGCGTTGTGCTGGAGGTCCTCACGGGGCGCGACAAAGGCGCCGAACGGCGTGCGAAACTCGAGGCGCTGGCGCGTGGTGACATACAGGTGTTGGTCGGCACCCATGCGGTGTTTCAGCCCGATGTCACGTTTAGCGATCTCAGGTTGGCGGTGGTGGATGAACAGCACCGGTTTGGCGTGCGCCAACGGCTCGCGCTTGGCGAAAAGGGCGACAACGCGGATGTTTTGGTCATGACGGCCACGCCGATCCCACGGTCGCTTTCGCTGGCGCAATACGGCGATATGGATGTGTCGATTCTGGACGAAAAACCGCCCGGACGGTTGCCGATTAAAACCGCGTTGATCAGCACGGGCCGGATGGAAGAGGTGGTGCAACGTCTGCGCGCGGTCATCGACAGTGGGCGGCAATGCTACTGGGTATGCCCGTTGGTGGACGAAAGCGAGGTCTCGGATCTGATCGCCGCAGAAGAACGGTTTAAATACCTGCGGGCGGCGTTGGGCGAAGACGTGGTGGGGTTGGTGCACGGCCAGATGCCCGCCGCCGACAAAGACGCCGCGATGGCACGGTTTGTGGACGGGCAGACCAAGGTGTTGGTAGCCACCACGGTGATCGAGGTGGGCGTGAACGTGCCCAACGCGACGATTATGGTGATCGAACGCGCCGAGAGCTTTGGTTTGGCGCAGCTTCACCAGATGCGCGGGCGCGTCGGCCGGGGTACACATGCGTCGACGTGTTTGTTGATGTATCAGGCGCCATTGTCCGAAAACGGGCGCAAACGTTTGGAGGTTTTGCGCGAAACCGAAGACGGGTTTGCCATCGCCGAAACCGATCTGCGCATGCGCGGTGCGGGCGATCTGATAGGGACCGCGCAGTCAGGGATGCCACGGTTTCAGGTCGCGGATTTGGAACGCCAATCGGACTTGATGGCCATTGCGCAAAGTGATGCGCGGCGGTTGCTGGCCGGTGATCCACAGCTGCGCAGCCCACAGGGGGAGGCCGCGCGCCTGTTATTATGGCTGATGCGACAGGACGAAGCTATTCGTTTGATTTCAGTCGGTTAGCCATATTTTGACAGTGCGATCGTTAAAATGTTCCTAAAAAGTTCTTTACAGGGGCTTAAAATAATGAGAACAAAGCAGCAACAAAACGGAGACTGCTATGACCACGCTCATTAAACTCAAATCTATCGCGTCACGGTCCCAACGGACATTGTTGCAGGATACGGCTGGGGCGATGGCGCTTGTTGTTATGTTGGTGGTGGGGTTGCACCTACCGTCTTTTATCTGATTTCTGCCTGCGCTCTCGCGTTGCACATGTGCCAGTAACGTCCCCGATCTGGTTCTAAAGACGAACACTGCCTGTTCTTAGTCTTGTCAGGGCTGCCCCCCTGATCAACATGTCGCTGATCCCCCGCGAGAAACGCATGACCTGACGCCGCCGTCCTGTCCCGGACGTGCGGCGTCTTTTTTTGTGGGTATAGCAAGCAGTGCCGACAGGGGCGGTTTATACGGCCACGGCGCGCCCGAAGATTAGGCGCAATCCGATTGCAGTGCCGCGCTCATGGCTTCGCAGGTGGCCTCTATGCTGAGCAAAATTGACGCATGCCGGTTTTTATAGTCCCGCGCGGGTTCCAGAACATCGAAGCCGTCGAAAGGCGCAGACGGCACCGGGCCGCCGTCTTTAAGCATCGCGCGCAGCGCATCGCGGGCGGCTTCGAGCTCATCCAGGCTTCGGCCAATCGCCGCTCCCCCGGTGACCGCCGCCGCCGCTTGGCCAAGCGCGCAGGCCTTGACGTCTTGCGCAAACGCGCTGACCACACCGTCGCGCGCGGTTAAATCTATCGTCACCGCAGATCCGCACAGCGGCGAGCGTTTTTTGACCGACGCCATAGGCGTTTCCAACCGCCCCAGATGGGGGATATCCGCCGCCAATGCCAAGATGCGGCCCGAGTAGAGTTTTATCAGATCATTTTCACCAGACATGACGCGCCACGGCCTTCCGTTCGTTGTAGAATTCTTACATAAGTCTTCGCGCGGCGGATGCAAAAAGGTTTTTCGATATGGCAGATGATATTCGGTCTTTTGACCCTGATACGTTAAAATACACCGATGCGGGGCTTGTCCCGGCGATCGCACAAGACGCAGACACCGGCGATGTGTTGATGATGGCATGGATGAACCGCGACGCGGTGATGCGGACTCTGGAAACCGGCAAGGTCACCTATTGGAGCCGCTCGCGGCAGGCGTTTTGGATCAAAGGCGCGACCAGTGGCCACCACCAGACGTTGGTGGATATGCGGGTGGATTGCGACCGCGATTGCCTGTTGTTGCAGGTGCAACAAGTGGGCGCGGCCTGCCACACGGGGCGGCGCAGTTGTTTTTATACGGGCGTGTCGACGGACGGCGAAGTGGAATTGATGAAACCCCTGTAACCTTTAAACCGCCGGCAGGCCCAGCAGGGCGCGAATGTCGGCGGCGCGCGCGCCCTCCGCACGGTATTTGGCCAACGCGCGTGCATCATCGCGTTTGGCCAGCCGTTTGCCGGTGTCGTCGCGGATCAACGCATGATGATGATAGACGGGCACCGGCAAGCCCAGCAGATGCGCCAACAATACATGAATACGGGTGGCGTCAAACAGGTCTTGGCCTCGGATCACGTGGGTGATGTTTTGCGCGTGATCGTCCACCACCACGCCCAGATGATAGGCCGCCGCCATATGCCGCCGCGCGACAGCCAGGTCGCCGATGGTGGCGATCAGATCATCGGCATCAAGCCGGTGCGTTCCGGCAAATTGCGGCCCCGTTTCGGTAAACTGTGGCAGAGGGCCTGCGACGGCCAAGGCTTTACGCAGGTCCAGCCGCACCGCATCATCGGGGGTGCGGTCTGACATAAGGCGCCCGCGACAGGTGCCCGGATAAATCCGCCCGTCCGGCCCGTGGGTGGGCACGCCTTCTTGGGGGGCACCGGCGGCGGTTTCGATATCGCGGCGGCTACAGGCGCAAGGATAGATCAGCCCTTGGGCTGCCAGTTGGTCTAATGCGGCGTGCAATCGGGTGTGGGATTGGGATTGCCGCATCACGGGGTCCGGCCAATCAAGGCCCAACCAACGCAGATCATCTTTGGCTTGGGTTTCAAATTCGGACTTGGAGCGCACCTGATCTATATCATCCATGCGCAACAGAAATGTCCCCCTCGCAGCCCGCGCCTGATCAGAGGCGATCAGCGCGGAATACGCATGTCCAAGGTGCAACGGCCCGGTGGGTGACGGGGCAAACCGCGTTCGAAATGTCAATTTTTTTCAAACACATATACGTTGGAGTTCAACCCGATGCCGGGCATATGCGGGCCGCTTTCACGAAACAACAGCCGCGCGGCACCACAGTCGAGCCATTCATTGATGCGCGCCTCGTTCGCGGGGTCGGCCAGCGCATGATCATTCAGCGATAACACTAAAACCGTGCCTTTGGTCATGCCCTGCATCAGCGCGTCAAACACAGATATGGGGGCTGTGTCCGTGCCGATGACATCAATGGCGGTGATCAGGGAATAACCGGCAAGCTGGCGCGGCAAGGGCCCCTTTGGGCCAACCGAAGACAGGTTGCGGTAAACCTGTTTGGTCTCGGCGCGCGCCAGCATGTCAGGCGACAGATCCACACCATCGATAGCAGTGAACCCGGCGCTTCTGAGCGCCATCCCCGACAGGCCGGTACCGCATCCGAAATCCAACACAGATTGAGTGTGGTCGGTGATAAATTCACACGCCGCCTGCGCGCAACGGCTTGGGGTGGCATAGCCGTGCTTGTGCATTTGTGCGTCGTAGTCGGCCAACCAATCGCCGTCATGCGCGCCTGTACCCTCGGCGTCGCAGGTGTCACAGGCCGTGCCCAGATATCCTTGTTCCATGCCCAAGGATAACCGGGTTGCCTATGCGCCGTCCAGTGCGCCGGGTTCTAGCCACGCCTGCCAGGCCGCTTTCGCGCGATCCGTGTAGGCTTTGTAGCGGTCTTTGCGGCCACGCCGCCCGCTTTTGAGGCCCTCAACAGGCGGAAATAGCCCAAAATTGACGTTCATCGGCTGAAACGTCTTGGCCTCGGCGCCGCCGGTGATGTGGGTGATCAAGGCGCCCGTCGCGGTGCACTCTGGCGGCAAATCCGCCGCGGTGCCCAAAATTTCAGCCGCCGCCAAACGCCCAGCCAACAGGCCCATCGCGGCTGATTCGACGTATCCCTCAACCCCGGTGATCTGTCCCGCAAAGCGGATGTTGGGGCGCGAGCGCAAGCGCATTTGCCCATCCAGAACCGTCGGAGAATTCAGGAACGTGTTGCGGTGGATGCCCCCCAACCGTGCAAACCGTGCGTTCTCTAGGCCGGGAATGGATTTAAAAACATCGGCTTGCGCGCCGTATTTCATCTTGGTCTGGAAGCCCACGATATTGTACAACGTGCCCAGCTTGTTGTCGCGCCGCAGCTGCACCACCGCATAGGGTTTGACGTCGGGGGCATGGGGGTTGGTCAGCCCGACGGGCTTCATGGGGCCAAACCGTGGCGTCTCGCGGCCGCGTTCAGCCATGACTTCAAGCGGTAGGCACCCGTCGAAATAGCCCGCGGTTTCGCCTTCGTGAAATTCGGTTTTATCCGCAGCCATCAGCGCGTCGATGAACCCTTCGTATTGGTCGCGGTCCATCGGGCAGTTCAGATAGGCGGTGCGTTCTTCTTCGGTTTCGCCCTTGTCATAGCGCGATTGCATCCACGCCTTGGACATGTCGATGCTGTCAAAATAGACGATCGGCGCGATGGCATCGAAAAACGCCAACGCCTCGGCGCCCGTTTCGGCGGCAATCGCCTGACCCAGAGCGCCCGAGGTCAACGGCCCGGTCGCGATGATCCAATGCCCTTCGGTGGGCAACGCGGTGATTTCGCCGTATTCCACGCGCACGTTCGGATGTGCCATCAAGGTGTCGGTGACGGATTGCGCAAACAAATCACGGTCCACGGCCAACGCGCCCCCGGCCGGCAGGCGGTGGGCGTCTGCTGTGCGCATGATCACCCCATCAGCTGCGCGCATTTCCCAATGCAACAGGCCCACGGCGTTTTGTTCATCGTCATCGGACCGGAAGGAATTGGAACACACCATTTCCCCCAATAGGCCAGTCTGATGCGCAAATGTAGCCACCTGCGGGCGCATTTCGTGAAGGACGACCTGCACGCCCATTTGGGCGGCCTGCCAGGCGGCTTCGGATCCGGCCATGCCGCCGCCAATAATATGCAATTCATCTGTCATGGGGCGTCGTGTATGCCAGCGGTTCTGCCTGCGCAACACCGATGGTGCGCGCATTGCGTTGGTGGGAAAAATCGCCCAGTGTTGCATCCCTGTAAAACCCGCAAAAGGGGCGAGGACCGTATGGATATTAAAATGGATGCCGCCGCGTTAAATACCTTCCTACATCATGCGTTTGAACAGGTCGCAGATGATTTCACCGTCCAAGAGGTGACCCGCGACACCCTGACCGTGCGGTTGGCCGTGCAGGGCAAACATCTGCGTCCGGGGGGCACGGTGTCGGGCCCTACGATGTTTGCGTTGGCGGATGTGGGCGCCTATTTGGCCACCTTGGCGCAGATCGGGCCGCAGGCGTTGGCCGTGACAACAAACTGTTCCATCGATTTTATGCGTAAACCTGCCGCTGGGGTTGATTTGATCGGGCACGTGCGGTTGCTGAAACTGGGCAAACGTCTGTCGGTCTGTGATGTGCTGGTTTATTCGGACGGCGTGCCTGACCCGGTGGCGCGCGCCAGTCTGACCTACGCGATCCCACAGGCTGGGTGACGCTACATCACTTTGACCTGAATTGAGGCGTTACGCCTTGATTCGGCCACGCTGGTCGCGTAACGCGTTTTGAAACCTTTTAAGCGCGACTCGGAGAAGAACTTTGACAAAGACAATTGTAAGCGCATCCTTGGCGGTGCTGTGTGCGGGGCCACTGTCGGCCGCATCTCTTGAATTAAACGATATTTTCGGATCGTTCGGCGCAGTCGCCCAGAGCTATTCCGGCAACAGCGAATCCGAAGGTCGCGTGATCATTGCGGGTGACGCAACGGGCAACATCTCGGTCAACGACCGCGAAATCGGGGCCAACGCTGACGGTTTTGACGACCTGATCATCACAGGCGACGCGACGAACGCGAACATCACCGTGGGTCAAAGCGGCAATGTCACCATCGGTGGCGACCTTAGCAACACGAACCTGCAGCTGAACGGCGGCGTGCAAACCGTGACTTTGGGCGGGACGCGGTCAGGCGGGAACTTCAACCAGAACGAAGACATCCTGATCCAAAACGCGACCAACACAAACATCCCAGAGGTCGATTTCAGCTTCCTGCAAAGCGAAGCCGCGCGCCTAGGCGGGCTGGGCGGCTTGTTTTCCGTCGATACGAATGCCAGCGGGCAGTTGGTGTTTGGTGGTGCCTCGGTGCTTGATCTCGACTTTTCGGTTCTGGGTTCGGGCACCGGCGTGTTCGACCTGAGTGGTATTGATACATTGATCATCAATGTCGCTGGCAATGGCGGTAACATCGGGCTGAATTTCGTGGATTATTTGGGCGCGGGCGTGCTCGATGCGGCACAAAGCGTTGTTTGGAACTTCTTTGAAGCAACCGGTACAATCAACCTGAACACGGCGCTTTTTGGCCACGTTCTGGCCCCGTCTGCGACTGTTAATGTCAACAGCAGCAACGAAGGCAGCGTCATCGCGAGCACGCTTTTTTCCAACAATGGCGAACTGCACCCGCTGGCCTTTGACGGCACAATCCCACCCGCGGGCGGCGATGATCTGACGCCTGTTCCACTGCCTGCGGGCGGGCTTTTGCTGCTGACGGCAATCGCGGGTTTCTTTGGCCTGCGTCGCCGTGGCACCGCACCTGCATAAACGAAATTTTGGCCGCCGTTCCTTGTGGATGGCGGTCTAACTATTTGTATCCCTGATACAAAAAAGGGCCGGGACGAATCCCGGCCTTAGGAAGAGGTCTGGGGCGTATCGGGGATGCTACGCGCGCCAGAACACCTTTGCAGCCTCAAGTCGAGCCTGATCCGGTGTCAGTCCCACATCGCGCAACTCCCAATCTGTCAACTGCTTTAGGTCGCGTCGGGTTTGTCGGCGTGTGGCCCATTTTGACATACAAACACCAATCTCTACCGCTAGAATTGCCACTGCGGGCATGTCGTTGGCTGTGTTCAAATAAGCCAAGGTGCGAAGCGAGAGGGGGTGTGCGTGTGTCATGGGGATCTCCTATAATTGTATTGACACAATATAGCGTCATCGCTATAGTGTACCGATACGATATGGCGCGCATATATGCTAGGAAAACATTGTAATGGGTACAATTTGGCAACCACAGCTGGTACAAGGGCAGGGCCCCAAATACAAAGCGGTTGTGCGTACCATCCGGCAGGGTATCGACAGCGGCGCGCTAAAGGTTGGTGACAAGTTGCCACCGGTGCGCGATTTGGCCTGGACGTTGAGCATTACACCCGGAACGGTGGCGCGGGCCTATACCATCTTGACCGACGATGGCACGTTAAAGGCCGAGGTTGGGCGCGGTACATTTGTAGCGCCCCCGCAACCCGCGCGGGTCACAGACGATCCCATCGAGATCGATGTCATCGCGCACAACCAAGAGCAAGACAACCTTTCAGTAACGCTCAATCTGTTTTCACCGCATTTGCCCAATGTCGGGCAGGCCGCGCTGATCCGCAAATTGATGGAACGCGTGGCACAAGACCCGCCGTCCGGTATGATGCATTATCCCAACCGCGATAACGCACGACCGGCCAGATCTGCGGTGGTGCGGTGGCTTGAGGGGACGCCGTTAGGCCCGTTGGGGGAAAAGGACGTGACCCTGTGCCATGGGGGGCAAAACGGCATCTTATTGTGTCTGCAAACCATCCTGACCGGGCGCAAACCGGCCGTATTGATAGAAGAGATCGCCTATCCGGGGTTTCGCCGCGCGGCTGAAATGTTGCGGGCAGATGTTGTGCCGATTGCGATGGATGCAGACGGAATTCTGCCCGATGCATTCGAGGCCGCGGTCAAGGCCCACGATGCGCAGGTGCTGTGTACGTCGCCCGAAGTGCACAACCCAACCGGCGGCTTTACCCCAGTGGCGCGGCGCGAAGAGATCGCCAAAATCGCGCGTCGTTACGATGTTCAGATCGTCGAGGATGATTGCTACCGGATGGGGGTGAACCGCGCGCCCGCCTACCGGATGCTTGCGCCGGAACGGGGGTGGTATGTGTCGTCTATCGCCAAGACACTGACACCGGCGCTGCGGGTGGGATTTGCCATTGCCCCTGAAGGCAGGTGGTCCGAGCTGCGCCGCACGGCCGAACATAGCTTCTTTGGGTTGGCCACGCCGGTGACCGACTTGACGGCGGCGTTGTTGTCGCACCCGCAGACTGACGCGCTGTCCCATCAAACCCGCAAGGCGTTCAATACATATGTCCAAAGCGCGGTGAATATTTTGGGCGGGCATGATCTGAGCTGGCGCGAGGACGTCCCGTTTTTGTGGCTGCGGTTGCCATTGGGGTGGCGCGCGGGCGCGTTTTGTCAGGCGGCAGAGGCGCAGGGTATCCAGATCCGGTCGTCCGACGGGTTCGTTTGCCGGGATGCGCGTGCGCCGCATGCGGTGCGTCTTGCCATCAATGCCGGGGTGTCGCTGAGCCGGTTTGAGGGCGCGATGATGTGTCTGCGCAACTTGCTCGACAATCCGCCGGACGAGATCAACGTTTAGACAGGTGTGGCGGGCTTCCACGAAATAGGTAGGCGTACGGTTCAAAATGAACGCTTTGCGTCAAACGTAAGTGTTGCAGGTCGTTTTATTGCTATGGTCAAGTCCAGTTGGGGCTGGGTATTTTTGGGGTATAGTAATACCTATTTTATAAACCATTGTTTTGCATATGGAATTTCAATATTGCATAGCTTGACGCGTGCGCGCAGTCCTCTATAACCGCCCAATCGAATTCGGACCGGTGCCCGTGGGTGCCGCGTCTTCACACCAAACGGGGAACCGTCCATGAAAACCTTTTCTGCTACACCTGCAGATATCGACAAGAAATGGATCCTAATCGACGCTGAAGGCGTTGTTTTGGGTCGTCTTGCGTCGATCGTCGCCATGCGTTTGCGTGGCAAGCACAAAGCGTCCTTCACGCCGCATATGGATATGGGTGACAATGTCATCATCATCAATGCCGACAAAATCCAGTTGACCGGCAAGAAGCGCGAAGAGCACCATTATTGGCACACAGGCCACCCAGGTGGGATCAAATCGCGCACCAAGGCGCAGATCCTTGAGGGTGCACACCCCGAGCGCGTCGTGACCATGGCGGTCAAGCGCATGCTGCCCGGTAACCGTCTGAGCCGTCAGCAAATGACCAACCTGCGCGTTTATGCAGGTGGTGATCACCCCCACGAGGCGCAAAGCCCTGACGTTCTGGATGTGAAATCCATGAACAGCAAAAACACCCGGAGCGCATAAGCATGGCTGATGAAATCAACACACTCGAAGAGCTTGGCCAAGCTGCAGGCATCGAGGCTGCGCCCGAAGTGATCGAAATCACACGTGAGCCCGTGCGCGATTCCTTGGGCCGGTCTTATGCGACAGGCAAACGGAAAGATGCGATCGCACGTGTCTGGATCAAACCCGGTTCGGGCAAGGTCACCGTGAACGGCAAGCCCCAGAACGAATATTTTGCACGCCCGGTGCTGCAAATGATCCTGGCGCAACCTTTCACCATTTCTGGCACCGAAGGTCAGTTTGACGTGATTGCCACGGTTAAGGGTGGCGGTCTGTCTGGTCAGGCTGGTGCGGTCAAGCACGGCGTGTCCAAAGCGCTGCAACTTTATGATCCCGCGCTGCGTGGTGCCTTGAAAGCCGCTGGCTTCCTGACACGTGACAGCCGTGTGGTTGAGCGTAAGAAATACGGTAAGGCCAAAGCGCGTAAGAGCTTCCAGTTCTCCAAACGCTAACGCCGAACGGCAAAAATCAAAACAATTTCAGACGCCTGCTTTTCGGAGCGGGCGTTTTTTTGTGGCGGCACTTTTTGAGCAGGATGCTGAATATGCTGGCGTTTATGGGTCGCGAATTTAGCGTAACGATACCGGTTGCAGCATCGTTTGAGCGGTGCGCGTGTGGCGTTTTACGAGGATAGGCAGGAACACTAAGACGGTACGCTAACCTGGCGGTTGCGGTGCCAAACGCCTAAACGCACCGTGCGCGAAACGGCCAGCTGGGGTTGAAGATAGCAGAATTAAAGGTCACATCGCACGCGACGTAGAGCTGGCGCGGTCTGAATATCTGCATTTGCAGCAAGCATCACTGCTTGGACGAATTTACTTTTGTGTTATATTTGAACGATAGATATGAGCGTAGCCTGCGCAACGAGAGCTAGGCAACGGATAGCGCGTCGATGTTGCTGAATGACGAAACACCAAAGTTGAACGTTTCACACTGGGCGCAGACGGTCAAAAATACCATGACAGCGCTCCTGCACCAGAACCTGAAACAACGGATTAGGGCAATACACCGCCTCGCGAAAAAGCACCCAGTGTTGCAGCACAGCGCTGGCCGTTGACCCGTTGACCTGTCGTTCCTTCTTGCTGCGCCAATTGCTCGTTTAGGCTACCTTTTGTTTAAAAGCGACAGGGCTTCTCCAACCCAATGTTGAGTGTCGACGGTGTGGGTTGTAGAAGCCATTCATATATTCGAGGATAGCCATCTCGACTTATCTGCGTGTGTTTCAGGCCTCCCACCAGATAAGTCCTGCTTTAATTGCCGTTATCGCTCATCCACTGCCGGGCAGTGGTTTGC
>NZ_JBDVLG010000053.1:0-60704 GCF_039970775.1 Roseobacter sp. | reverse complement strand
CGAAAAAAAACTACGCCTGTTTTCAACCTGGGAAATCACCAAATATTTAATCCCTGTGGCCCCTCAATATTTTCGCCGAGTGCTAAGAGCCAACCCTGATTTACCTCAAGGACGCGCAGAAACGGAAGGCGGCGCAAAATGGTTTACCCTTGAACAGGTCTTGGAACTACGCGCCCATTTCAGTGCCGAAGGATCAAAAGCCAAAGAATACGCCCCCTACCGGCCTAAAGGACAGCCTGCCAAAATCACCGCTGTGGCAAACTTTAAAGGCGGGGTCGGAAAGACATCAACATGCGCGCATCTTGCAATGTCTGCCGCACTTGATGGCTACAAAGTCCTGGTGATCGATTTGGACAGCCAAGGGTCTATGACCTCGGTGTTCAATGGAAAAGCAGAAGACGAATGGCAGACCATCTTCCCTTTACTTGCCCGTCATTACGGCAGCTACCTGCGCCAAGACAATCAACGCAGAATGGACCGTGGCGACCCGCCTAACGCCATTGACGAGATGCTAACAACCGCGCTGGATATCACCGCCCAAGACATCATCCAAAGCACCCATTGGCCCAACATTGATCTCATTCCCGCGCAGCTCAATTTGTACTGGTCTGAATTCCAAATTCCCGTGTGGCGGATGGCCGGACGGGGATGGAAAATGTGGGATGCCCTGCATGATAGCCTGCAAGCAGATGGCGTGCTTGATGCGTATGATCTGGTGTTTCTGGATACGCCTCCTGCTCTGGGTTATTTGACCATCAATGGGTTGGCCGCCGCAGATATTGTATTGGTTCCCTTAGGCGCGTCCTTTCTGGAATTTGATTCAACGGGGCGGTTTTTCGATATGGTCCACGCCACCTTTGCCTCAATCGAAGAGGCCGAAAACATGGCTGCCCGTGCATTGGGGCGCGCCGAGCTCAAGTTTCGCTGGGATGCGGTGCGCGGCGTGATCACCCGATATGATGGCAGCCAGCAAGCCGAAATGGCAGGTGTAATGCATGCGTATCTAGGCCCTATGCTCAGCCCGAACCGACAAGGATTTACTGCGCTGATCGGGCAAGCCGGAGAGCAAGTCGCAGGTATCTATGAGGCTGACTACAGAGACTTCAACCGCGAAACCTATGTCCGTGGGCGCGCGACATTTGACGAGACCTATGCAGACTTCAAACGCTTGCTGCTAGGCGTTTGGCGGCGCGATGAAATCCGTGCTGAAGAGGCGGCACCATGATCGGGCATACAGATATCGCTTCAATTGTTTCGCACGCGAAACAACTAAATGATAAGCTATTGATAATATTGAAATCAGACTCTGATAAATACAGGTTTTCGCAATCTTTCACCATAGGATGCAGATGTTATGGCCAAACGTAAGCGCCTTTCACCAATGTCTATGGGCGCTGTTGGCAGCCCAACTCAAGATGTGCGTGGCCCTCGGGCCCCCATTGCGGATGTGGCGGCACAAACCGCACTGCAGGCTGCTTTTGATGAGGTGTCGCACGAACTGAGCTTGGCACGAACATCTGGGCGCATGATTTTGTCGTTACCGTTGGAGAGCGTCGATCCGCAGCATCTTGTGCGTGACCGGTTGACCGAAGACGACGAAGATATGATAGCCTTGCGCGATAGTGTGCGCGCGCGCGGTCAGCAAATGCCGATTGAAGTACTGGACTTGGGAGACGGCAAATATGGCTTGATCTCAGGATGGCGCCGCCTGAAAGCGTTGCAAGCCTTGCAAAAGGAGACATCCGACCCGCAGTTTTCCGTGGTTCAGGCATTGGTGCGACAACCTGATACGGCAGGAGATGCCTACAAGGCGATGGTCGAGGAAAACGAAATCCGGGCCAACCTGAGCTATTATGAACGGGCCCGAATTGCCGCAAAAGCCGCCGAACAGGGAGCCTTTCCTACGGCACGACATGCGGTGCGCGATTTATTCGCGTCGGCCAGCAGGGCGAAACGATCGAAAATTAATTCATTCTTGGTGCTGTACACCGCTTTCGACGATGCGCTGCGGTTTCCTGCGGCCATCACGGAACGGCAAGGGCTGGCGTTGGTCCGACGATTGTCGGAAGAGACCGATGCCGCACCCAAAATTGCCGCACAATTGCAAAAATCACCGGCAAATACCGCAGAAGAAGAACAAGACGCGCTCTCGCAGCTGATCGCCTCTGTTCAGGGCCCCGCCCAGATCAGTCGCGCACCCGTGCCGCCTACCCCGCCCCAGAAGGCGGTGACGGTTGAAGCCCGCCCAGGGTATATGTTGCTGACGGGGGCGGGTGTTGATGCGGCACTTATACGCAAGATTGAAACATTGGTATCAAAACACAAATGACATCCAACCACCCTACCCCGCCCCAATACGCTATTATTATCCCCCATTATAACGATGTGGTCCGGCTCAAGCGGTGTTTATCCGCGCTTGTCGATCAACTGGACGGGCGCGCCGAACTTGTTGTTGTTGATAATAGCTCAACCGACGATCTGGCGCCCATACACCAGGCATTCCCGGATGTTAGGTTCATCACAGAAACCCAAAAAGGGGCTGGCATCGCGCGCAATCGCGGCGTGGCTGACACAACCGCGCCTTACCTGTTTTTTCTGGATGCAGATTGCGTGCCTGCCGGCGATTGGTTTGCGGTCGCTTGCGAAACGGTCGCGGATGACGCTGTTATTGGCGGGGATGTTGCGGTCTTTCACGAAACCGCACCGCCGCTGACCGGAGCACAGGCGTTTGAAGCCGTGTTTGCCTTCAACCAAAAGAATTACGTGCTGAACAAAGGCTTTTCTGTCACGGCCAATCTGCTGACGACACGGGCGGTCTTTGAACGCACCGGGGTCTTTCGGGTTGGGGTGTCCGAAGATCTTGATTGGTGCCTTCGGGCAACGGCTGCGGGCAGCGCGTTGCGCTATGCTCCTGACCTGCGGGTCAGCCATCCGTCACGCAATGATTGGCCAGAATTGAAACGCAAGTGGCGGCGATTGGTTGAAGAATCCTTTGGCTTGCAGGCCTCAGGACTTAGGGGGCGTTTGGTCTGGGCGCGCCGTGCCGTGATGATGTTTGCGAGCCCCTTTGCCCATTTACCAACGGTCTTGCGCCACGGATCTCTTATGCCGGGCGAGAAATATCGCGCAGCGGTGACGCTGTTCAGACTGCGCTGGCTGCGAGGGGCTTGGATGTTCCAGCAGGCTGTTTTTGGGCGGATATAAGCCCCATATAGGGGCTGGCAGCCGGTTTCGTTGCTATCTGAGCGAACTTACGCCACACAGTTTTTAGTAGGTAAATGTGTGTGGGAGTAAGCAGATGAATTGGAAAGTATCGTTGGTGGGTGCATTTGATCGCTTCAATTACGGAGACGTCCTGTTTGCACGTATTTCTGAACATTTACTGCGACAGGCGTTGCCAAAGGCAGATATTGATTTTTACGCCCTTCGGCGGGCAGATCTGCGCGCCGAAGGTGGCGTGGTCTGCAAACCGCTGAGTGAACTTTACAGCCAACGCCTTAGCGCCGATACGCGCCACTTGGTGGTTTTGACCGGTGGCGAGCTTTTGGCGCCCAGTTGGGGGCAGATGGTGGAACATTTGGTCTCGCCCAAAATTAGCAAACACATCATGACGCTACACCACAAGACGCGCTACGCGTTTTGGACGCCAATATGGCGCCGCGTATTTGGGTGCCAAAATCAACAGCCCTGGACATTGGACCCCCGCGATTTGCCGTCGGGTTCGGAACCTGCCCAGGTGGTTTACAATGCGGTTGGCGGCGTCAGTACGGGACGTCTGGGCGCGCGGGTTATTGCTTGGCAAACGGCTGCGTTAAAGCGGGCCAGTTGGTTAACTGTGCGTGATACGCCCACAGCGCAGGCTGTTGCGGGCCGTGGATTGCCGATGCCGGACGTGGTGCCAGACAGCGCCGTGACCATGTCTGACCTGATATCCAAAGACACACGCCTGCATGAACGCGCCGCCATATTGAAGGCTGCGGGGCTGGACGACGCACCCTATCTTTGTGTGCAACTGGCCGAACGTTGGTCGCGTGACTGCGATGACGTGGTGGCCGAACAGTTGCGAGAGGTCCATCGCCGGACGGGGCTGCAGGTTTTGTCTTTTGCCATTGGGCGTGCCTCGGCGCATGATGATCAAATCACCTCTTTGCGGTTGCAGGCCCGTTTGGGCAACACGCCGTGGTTTGGGGTCGCCCCTGAGACCCTGACCGTAGATCAGATTATGGCGTTGATTGCTGGGTCGCAGGCCTATGTTGGCACCAGCCTGCATGGCTATATTACGGCCTTTGTCTTTAAACGTGCACGTGTGGGGCTGGAGCCTTCGGTGCGCAAGGTTGCCGGGTTCCGAGACGCTTGGGATACGGCCAAGATGCCTGCGGGTCGGCGGGTTGGGGCCATTGCCGATAGCCTAGATCAGGCGCTTGTCGCAGCACCAAAAGTGACCCCAAACAGCACAATAGAGACCTATAGGAACAGTTTCGCAACGATGCTTGCCCGCGTAGGTGCCGTTTGATGGCCAAGGCGGCGGATACCCCCATACAGATTGCAGTTTGTTTTTTCGGGATCACCCGATCATTGCGCCACACATTGCCTTCTATTGAAACTCACGTGTTGGATGTGGCGCGGGCCACGGGGCACCCTGTGCACGTATATGCGCATTTCTTCGAGCAGGCCCAGATCGACAACCCGCGCACAGGTGAAACAGGCGCCCTCGAGCAGGATGAACACAAGCTTTTGCCGTTGGATCAGGTGGCATTAGAAGCCCCCGGGGCCTGCCTGGCCGAATGGGACTTTGAGGGGCTCAAGTCGTTCGGCGATTTCTGGGGGACAGATTTCACATCGCTGCGCAATTTGGTGCATCAATTGCATTCGTTGAAACAGGTGACTGAAATGGCGGGGCAGGCGGATGTGGTTATTTTTGCCCGCCCGGATCTGGAATATCACGACAGTATGGCCAAACCTTTGCGCGCAGCTTTGCGTGTGGCACGGGCGGGGAAAGGCGGCGTTTGGTTGCCTTGGTGGCAGGCGTGGTTCGGCCGCAACGACCGCTTTGCCATTTGTGCGGGCGCGCAGGCGATCAAGGCCTATGGCACCCGTGTCACCCGGATGCGTGATTTTTGCGAAACGGGGCCGCGCCCGATGCATGCGGAGGCCTTTGTCGATTTTGTTTTGAACGACGCGGGTGTGGCTGTTCATTCGATTGGTCAGCGGGCCAGCCGGGTGCGGGCAGGCGGCCAGCGCGCAGAGGAAGAATTTTTACATCCGGCGACGCGTAAGCTATTGCGGGCCTGGTGGAAGCTAGACCGGTTGTCAGGGCTACGTGCATTGCGCCATCGGCTGTCCCCGCCAAATAAGACCGACCACAATACATAAGGCAGACCCCGTGACAGACAGCCAAAACCCGTCTCTGACAGAGGCAGAACTCACCGTTATTGTCATTAGCTATAATACCCGTGACATGACATTGACCGCGATCCGTTCGCTCTATGAAACCACCAAGAACGTGGCGATCAATGTGGTGGTCTTTGACAATGCCTCTAGCGATGGATCAGCCGAAGCCGTGGCCGAGGCCTTTCCGCAGGCGCGGGTCATCGCGTCGCCTGATAATTTGGGCTTTGCCAAAGCCAACAATGTGGTCGCGTCCGAGGTCGAGACCGAATGGTTGCTGCTGCTTAACCCCGATACCGAATGTCACCCCGGCGCGGTGGACAATCTGATGGCCTTTGCGCAGGCGCGGCCACAGGCGGGCATTTGGGGGGGGCGTACGGTGTTCCCGGATGGGTCGCTTAATATTGCGTCGTGTTGGATGCGGATCACACCCTGGAGCCTGCTATGTCGCAGCTTGGGGCTGTCGACCTTGTTTCCTAAATCAGAATTGTTGAATTCTGAGGCAATAGGGGGCTGGCAACGTGACACAGTGCGTGAGGTGGACATTGTTGTGGGGTGTTTTCTGCTGATCAAACGGTCGCTTTGGAATGAGCTAGACGGCTTTGACCTGCGCTATTTCATGTATGGCGAAGAGGCAGACCTGTGTTTGCGCGCCGCGAAACAGGGCTACCGTCCGGCCATCACCCCAGATGCGCAGATCATGCATGTGGTTGGGGCGGCCAGTAAAACACGCGGTGACAAGATCTTGTTGGTCACCAAGGCGCGCGCGACGCTGGTGCGCGACCACTGGCCTGCTGCGCTTGTGCCTTTGGGGTTGGTGTTGATGTGGATCGCGGTTGGGGTGCGCACACTCGGGCTGGGTCTTTTGGCCAAGCTGCGCGGCGGGCGCTGGGTGGATCGGGCCACCGCCCAAACCGAGGTTTGGCGCGCGCGCCGCGATTGGCTGGTCGGGTATTAAAGAGCCCTAGCTGCCCCCCGCAGGGTCATAGCCAAATCGCGCATAGTCCGCGGCATAAAAATCTGTGATCATACTGCGTTGAGAGACGAAAGCGGCCTCAATTTCGGGTGTGTATTTCGACGCCTTCTTGTGCTCTTTTTTGGGGCTACGCAGCCGGTGTAGGAACGGTTTCGGCGGTTCTTCGAACCCACCACAGATCGCAATTTTAGCCTTGCGCACGCCGTCTTCTTCGAGCTTGAACAGATCTACATCAACGTCTTTTGGTATAAAATCGACCTGTGGGCGTATGTGGTTGTCGTTCACATTGGGGTCCTCGTTTGCCTGACAGAGGATGTCTTTGATCCAAGTCGCAGGGTCGGGCCATGTGTCGGATCTGCGGAAGTGCCAATAATATTCAGACTTTAGCCGATTAAACGGGTCGCGTGTGATCGCCACAATGGATGAAAATGCTTTGAAATTAAGGACATGCTCCATAATTTCCGCATGAAAATGCTGGGGAGACGCCTTGAGGAAACTCAAGCGATCAGCCGCGATACCACGCACACTCAAAACCTCTCGCCACCCCAGATCGGCCATGTCTCTTTCAAGAGACGACCCCCCCGTTTTAGGGATATGAATGAACAAAGCCGCTTTGCCATTTCGGAGTAGTACGGGCATAGAACGTGAAACCTTTCGACTGGTACGCTGAGCACAAGGTGAGAACATCTCGCATTCTTATGTGGTGAGTTCCAGCCTCTTTATGCCACGCGAAACGTGATTGATGGGCGCGGTCGCAGTCATTTCGCCTTAAATTTATGCATCATAAACCCAGATAAGCAGCAGAACACTTATGTGGCCCGGTCTGGTGTGACATAGGTAGCGCCCCAAAGCCTGCGGCGAATGTGATTGGGGTATTTTTGCCAACGACTCATCAAAAAATATGCATTAAATTTACGGCGCCCTCGTTATTCTAAAATTGCTCTGATACGGAAAGTGCCATGTTGAATATTCTAGTCACCGGTTCGGCCGGATTTATCGGGTTCCATCTGAGCCGCCTTTTGCTGGACGAAGGCTTTAGAGTGCATGGCTTTGACGGCATGACCGATTACTATGATGTGCGCTTGAAAGAGCGTCGTCATCAAATGCTGCTGCAAAATGAACGGTTTACAACCACCATCGGCATGCTGGAAGACGCGGACCTTTTTGCCAAAACGGCGGCTGATTTCAAGCCCGACGTGATCGTGCATTTGGCGGCGCAGGCAGGTGTGCGCTACAGCCTCGAAAACCCGCGCGCCTACATCGAAAGCAACGTGGTGGGCACCTTCAATGTCATGGAAGCCGCGCGCGCCCATAAAGTGCAACACCTGCTGATGGCCTCGACCTCTTCGGTGTACGGCGCCAACGAAGACATGCCCTTTGCCGAAACCGACAAAGCCGACACCCCCCTGACGATCTATGCGGCCACCAAAAAGGCCAATGAGGCGATGGGTCATTCCTACGCGCATCTGTACGATCTGCCGACCACCATGTTCCGGTTTTTCACCGTCTATGGGCCTTGGGGCCGGCCGGATATGGCGTTGTTCAAATTCACTGACGGGATCCTCAAGGGGCGCCCCATCGACATTTACAACAACGGCGAGATGTACCGCGATTTCACCTATGTGACGGACCTGGTGCGCGGCATTCGGTTGTTGATCGATGCGGTGCCCGCGCTGCCCGGTGCCGACACCCCACCCATTGCTGGCGATAACCTTAGCCCCGCTGCCCCCTTCCGGGTGGTCAATATTGGCAACTCCGACAAGGTGCGCTTGCTGGATTTCATTGATGAAATCGAACGGTGTCTGGGCCAAACCGCCATCCGCAACATGATGCCCATGCAAACAGGTGACGTGCCCGCCACATGGGCCAATGCGGATTTGCTGCAAACGCTGACGGGGTACACCCCACAGACGGATTTCCGCGATGGGATCGCCGAGTTTGTGTCGTGGTTCCGCGAGTATCACGGTGTCTAACGGGGCGGCTGGAGTGTCTTGCATGATGCTTTGTAAACAGGAAAAACTGCTGGCGGTTGCCAGTGAGAGGACGCGCATATGGACACGGTACTTGTAACGGGTGGGGCTGGTTATATCGGCTCGCACGCTTGTAAGGCGCTCAAGGCGGCGGGTTATTTGCCGGTGACGTTTGATAACCTGGTCACCGGGTGGGAAGACGCGGTTAAATTCGGCCCCTTTGCGCGCGGCGATCTCCTGGACCGGGCACGACTAGACGAAGTGTTCGCCGAATATCGCCCGATTGCGGTCATGCATTTTGCAGCTCTGAGCCAAGTGGGCGAAAGCATGCAGAACCCGGGCCTGTACTGGCACAACAACGTCACTGGGTCGTTGAACCTGATCGAGGCGGCTGTGGCGGCTGGGTGCCAACAGATGGTCTTTTCTTCGACCTGTGCCACCTACGGCGAACAAGACAATGTTGTGCTGGACGAAGATAGCATGCAACGCCCGATCAACGCCTATGGGGCATCCAAACAGGCCATTGAACAGATGTTGCGCGACTTTGAAGCCGCCCATGGATTGCGGCATGTGATCTTTCGATATTTCAACGTGGCCGGGGCCGACCCTGATGCAGAAGTGGGTGAGTTCCACCAACCCGAGACACATCTGGTTCCGTTGATGTTGGATGCAATTTCGGGCAAGCGTGCGGCGCTGACAATTTTCGGGACAGACTATGACACGCCGGATGGGACCTGCATCCGCGATTATGTGCACGTCTGCGATCTGGTTGATGCGCATGTGCTGGGGTTGGCTTGGCTGCGTGACAACAAGCCCAGCCGGGTGTTTAATCTCGGTACGGGGACAGGGTTCTCGGTGCGCGACGTGGCTGACCACAGTCACAACGTGACCAATCGCGCGGTGCCGTTAACGGAAGGTCCGCGCCGGGCGGGGGATTGCACCAAGCTGGTTTCGGGGTCTTCGCGGGCCAAGGCCGAGCTGGGCTGGCAACCAGACCGTTCGACACTTGCGTCGATGATCGGCGATGCGTGGCGTTGGCACCAGTCTGGCCATTACGATAAATAACCGAGGGCAGGGGGCTGCGTGCCGCTTCCTGCATCATCCGACCTAGATGGGAAGGGCTTTGTAAACGGCCACGGGCCTTTGTGGATGACAGGTGTCGCGGGTCTTGGTAGGTGATGGGCCAATTGTGGTGGTGTAAAGGTTTTTGGTTTGCAGATTGAACAGACAAAATTGCCGGGCGTTCTTCTTATCACGCCCAAACGGTTTGGTGATGCACGTGGGTTTTTCAGCGAAAGCTGGAGCAAACGCCAAATGGCGGACGCCGGGCTTGATCATGATTGGGTGCAAGACAACCATTCGCTGTCAATGCAGGTGGGCACGGTACGTGGCCTGCATTTCCAATCTCCGCCCCATGCCCAAGACAAGCTGGTGCGCTGCGGACGCGGTGTGCTCTATGATGTAGCGGTGGATATCCGCCGAGGGTCCCCCACCTACGGGCAATGGGTGGGCGCCGAGCTTAGCTTTGAAAATGGCAAGCAGTTGTTGGTACCCGCTGGGTTCCTACATGGGTTTGCCACCCGCGCCCCCGAAACCGAGATCATCTACAAATGTTCTGATTACTACGCGCCTGACTGTGACGGAGCGGTGCGTTTTGATTGCCCAGACATCGGAATTGATTGGGGTTTAGACGGGTTAGAGCCTGTTTTGTCCGAAAAAGACGCCGCCGCTTCGGGGTTGGCTGAGTTCGACAGCCCTTTTACCTATGAAGGATAAGCCCATGAAACTGCTGGTAACCGGAGGGGCGGGGTTCATCGGGTCTGCCGTTGTACGGCTAGCCGTGGCGCAGGGCCACGCGGTGGTCAACCTGGATGCGCTGACCTATGCTGCCTGTCTCGAAAACGTGGCCGACGCGGCACAGCACCCTGATTATGTCTTTGAGCAGGCCGACATACGGGACCGCGCCGCGCTGGACCGTATCTTTGCGACCCATAAACCCGATGCAGTGATGCATCTGGCCGCAGAAAGCCACGTTGATCGGTCTATTGATGGCCCCGGTGATTTCATCGAGACCAACATCACCGGCACCTACCAGATGCTGGAAGCCGCGCGCAGCTATTGGATGGCGCAGGGTAAACCAGATGAGTTCCGGTTCCACCATATCTCTACGGATGAGGTGTTTGGCAGCTTGGGCGAGACCGGGCAATTCACCGAAACTACGCCATATGACCCACGTAGTCCCTATTCTGCGTCCAAAGCGGCCTCGGATCATCTGGTGCGCGCCTGGGCCGAAACCTATGGCTTGCCGGTCGTCATGACCAACTGTTCCAACAACTACGGGCCCTATCATTTCCCTGAAAAGCTGATCCCTGTGGTGATCCTGAACGCGCTGGCGGGCAAGGACATCCCTGTTTACGGGGCGGGCGAAAACGTGCGCGATTGGCTTTATGTCGAAGACCACGCAGATGCGTTGCTGACGGTGCTGCAAAAAGGCACCTTGGGGCGCAGTTACAACATCGGCGGTGAAAACGAGGCCAAGAACATCGACATTGTGCGGATGATTTGCGCAATATTAGACACTAAACGGCCCAAAAGCAGCCCCTACGCAGAGCAAATCAGCTTTGTGACCGACCGTCCAGGGCATGACCTGCGCTATGCAATTGACCCCACGCGTATCGCCACCGAATTGGGCTGGCGCCCATCGGTGACGCTTGAGGAAGGTTTGGAAAAAACCGTGCAGTGGTATCTGGACAATGAAGACTGGTGGCGTGCGCTGCAAACCCGTGACGGCGTGGGTCAACGCCTTGGGGCCAAAGCGTGAAGGTTCTTGTTTTTGGGAAAACGGGGCAGGTAGCGACAGAACTGGCCCGGTTTGACGATGTGGTGTGTTTGGGGCGCGATCAGGCCGACCTGACCGACCCGAGCACCTGCGAGGCGATTATCGCAAACACAGACGCGGCGGCTGTGATCAACGCGGCGGCCTACACGGCCGTCGATAAAGCCGAAGACGACCGCGACACAGCGATGATCGTGAATGCGATGGCCCCCACCGCGATGGCGGCTGCGGCGGCCGCGCGCGATCTGCCATTTGTGCACATCTCGACGGATTACGTTTTTGAGGGCGGCGGCACTGCCCCATGGCACCCTGATGACCCGACGGGCCCTTTGGGGGTTTACGGCGCCAGCAAGCTGGGCGGCGAGCGCGGCGTGACCGGCGCAGGTGGGCGCGGTGCGATCCTGCGAACCTCTTGGGTGTTTTCCGCCCATGGCAATAATTTTGCCAAAACCATGCTGCGGCTCGGAGCCGAGCGGGACGCGTTGAGCATCGTTGCCGACCAAATCGGCGGGCCCACGCCAGCGCGTGCCATTGCCGCGGCTTGTATGACCATGGCGCAGGCTTTGGCGCAGGACGCAACCAAGGCCGGCACCTATCATTTTAGCGGCGCAGCAGACGTCAGCTGGGCCGATTTCGCGCGTGATATTTTTGCGCAGGCGGACCTGTCGGTAGAGGTGACCGATATTTTGACCTCTGCCTATCCGACACCGGCGACACGCCCCTTGAATTCCCGGCTCGATTGCACGGCCACTGAACGTGTGTTTGGCCTCAAGCGCCCCGATTGGCGCGCCGGGCTGGGCGACGTTCTGGCCGACCTGAACAGAGCCTAATAAAGGAGATTTCCATGACCAAACGCAAAGGTATCATTCTCGCAGGTGGGTCGGGCACGCGGCTCTATCCGATCACGCTGGGGGTCTCCAAACAACTGCTGCCGATCTACGACAAGCCGATGATCTACTACCCGTTGTCGGTGCTGATGCTGGCAGGGATCCGAGAGATTGCGATGATCACGACGCCGCAGGATCAGGCCCAATTCCAACGCATGTTAGGGGATGGATCGCAATGGGGCATCAGCCTGACATATATCGAACAACCCTCGCCCGACGGGTTGGCGCAGGCCTTTATTCTGGCCGAAGACTTCCTGGATGGCGCGCCGTCGGCGCTGGTGCTGGGGGACAACATCTTCTTTGGTCATGGGCTGCCCGATCTAATGGCCGCCGCAGATGACCAGCCCATGGGTGCCACGGTCTTTGGCTACCAGGTGGCCGATCCTGAACGCTATGGTGTGGTCGATTTCGATGCAAAGGGCACGGTGCGCGGCATTATCGAAAAACCGCCTGTGCCACCGTCGAATTTCGCGGTTACGGGGTTGTATTTCGTCGATGGGGCGGCCCCGGCCAAGGCGCGCGCTGTCGAACCTTCGGCGCGCGGAGAAGTCGAGATCACCACCCTGCTTGAGATGTACCTTGAGGAACAATCCCTGACGGTGCAACGCATGGGGCGGGGGTATGCTTGGCTGGACACGGGCACCCATGGCAGCCTGTTGGATGCGGGGAATTTCGTGCGTACGATCGAACAGCGGCAAGGTCAGCAAATCGGCTGCCCAGAAGAGATCGCCTTTCAGTTAGGTTGGATCACCCGCGAAGATCTGGCCCGCGAGGCAAAGAAATACGCCAAAAATGACTATGGAACCTATCTAGATAGTCTCTAAAACCAGTGTTTTAACAAAAGCGGATTGCATCTTATGTCTGTCAAATTTGGCACAAGCGGCTTGCGCGGGCTGGTCACGGGTATGACCCCAGATCTGATTTCTGATCATGTACAGGCCTTTGTGCGTGCGTGTGATACAGGCGGGGTTCTTTGTGTCGGGCGCGACCTTAGGCCGTCTTCGCCGCGTATCGCGGGGGATGTGATCGCCGCCGCCCGGGCCGTTGGTTGCCGGGTGATTGATTGCGGGGCCTTGCCCACCCCGGCGTTGGCACTGGCGGCCCAAGCGGTGCAGGGGGGCGCGGTTATGGTCACCGGCAGCCATATCCCCGCAGATCGCAACGGGTTGAAATTTTATGTCCGGTCTGGCGAGATCAACAAGTCGGATGAAGCTGCGATCTTGGCGCATTTGGGGAATACAGAGACACCTGAAACCATCGCGCAGGGGGCTTTAGACACTGATACAAAGGCGACAGACCGCTACATAGCACGATATGTAGACGCCTTTGGCACGGGTGCATTGTCTGGTCAGCGCATTGGTGTTTATAGCCATAGCGCGGTGGGGCGTGATGTTTTGATCCACATTTTGAAGGATCTGGGCGCCGAGGTCCTTGAACTGGGCCGCTCAGAGACGTTTATACCTGTCGATACCGAAGCGGTTGATCCGGAGGTGCGCGCCCAGATTGCGGATTGGGTGAAGACGCATGGCCTTGATGCCTTGGTTTCAACGGATGGAGATTCAGACAGGCCCCTGATGGCGGACGCGCAGGGGCGTATCGTTCCGGGCGATATTTTGGGCCAAATCACGGCGCAAACGTTGCACGCGCAGGTGGTTGTGACCCCGATATCTTCAAACAGTGGGATCACGCTGAAAGGCATCAAAGACGTGCGGTTGACGCAAATCGGGTCTCCTTATGTGATCGCTGCGATGGCGGGCGCGGATGATGTCGTAGGCTATGAAGCCAATGGCGGGTTCTTGCTGGGGTTTGAGGCGCAAGGCCCGGCCGGCCCACTTAGCCCCCTTGCGACCCGTGACTGTACATTGCCTATTTTGACGGTGCTATACGCCAGTCAAGACGGTGGTCTGCGCGCCCGTGTGGCGCAGGAACCGGCAGTGGTGACTGTGGCAGACCGGTTGCAAAACATCGCGCAAGACAAAAGCCAAGCTCTGTTGGCGCAATGGCAACAGAACCCGCAAACACGTGCCGATTTTCTGGCTCTTATGGGCAAAGACGAAGCCCGTCTGGATCTGACAGATGGGATGCGCATGATCTTGACGGATGGGGATGTGATCCATGTGCGGCCATCGGGAAATGCACCCGAACTTAGGGTCTATATAGAGACAAAAGACACACAGTTGGCGCAGCAGCTCTTGAGCGACGCGTTGAGCAGGGTGCGCGCGGCGCTTTGATTACTGGCCTGTGGGGGCTTGTTAGGGCGTGGTTTGGTTGTACTGATGATCGTATAATTTGCGGAACAACCCGTCTTGGGCCAGCAGGTCGGCCAATTTCCCGGCCTCTGCGACGCGACCGTCTTTGATCACAACGATTTTGTCGGCGTTGATCACTGTAGACAGGCGGTGTGCGATCACGATGGTGGTGCGGCCTTTGGTCAGACGGTCTAGGGCTTCCTTGACCAGATGTTCGGATTCAGAATCCAGCGCGCTTGTGGCTTCGTCCATCAACAAGATCGGGCTGTCGCGCAGAATGGCCCGCGCAATGGCCACCCGCTGGCGCTGCCCGCCAGATAGGTTTCCACCGTTTTCGCCCACATCAGTGTCGTATCCCGCGTTGAGTTTGACGATGAAATCATGCGCATTCGCGGCCTTGGCGGCGGCAATGACATCGTCTTGCGTGGCGTTTTCGCGGCCCAATGCGATATTTTGCTGAACCGTGCCTGAAAACAAAAACGTCTCTTGCCCGACAAAGGCGATTTTCTGCCGCAAAGACCGGAACGTGGCATCGCGCAGATCGCAACCGCCGATATCTATATGCCCCGATGTGGGGTCATAAAGGCGCATGATCAAATTCATGATCGTCGATTTGCCCCCACCCGAAGGCCCCACAAGCGCGGTTGTTTGCCCCGCCTCAAAGGTCAGATCAAGCCCGCCCAGAATGGCGCTGCCATCATCATAGGCAAACCCGACATCGTGAAACCCGACGGCGGTGGCCCCATGGGGCAGATCCACTGGGTTTGCGGTTTGCACCACGGGGACGGGGGTATCCAGCACCTGATACATCAGGCCAACCCCTATCATACCGGCCTCTAGGCTGATCCGCATGCGCGCCAGCCGTTTGGCCGGTTCATAGGCCATCAGCAAGGCCGTCACAAACGACATCAGCTCGCCGGGGGTGTTGGCGGTGTCGCCAAACAAATTGACCGCACTCAGCGCCACCACCGCTGCAATGGCAAACCCTGATAGCGTTTCCATCAAGGGGCTGGTGGCGGCTTCTAGCCGGGACAGCGCATTGGCGCGGCTTTCGACGTTGCTGACGGCACTGTCCATGCGGGCGGCCATACGGTCTTCAAGGGCAAAGGCCTTGACCACGCGGATCCCGATAGAGGTTTCTTGCACCACCTTGATGATCTCGGCCATCGAGATCATTTCGGCCTCCATGATCTTGCGCACACGGCTCAGCAGGCGGCGCACACCCAACAAAGCAATAGGCCCGAAGACCAGAGCAAACAATGACAAGGTCGGCTGTTGGTAGATCATCACCGCGATCAGACCCAATAACGTCAGCAGATCGCGCACAAAGCCCATCACCAACGTGGCGATCACCGACCGGGCGGCTTGTGCGGAATGGGTGACCCGCATCAGCAGGTTCGACGAATCTTGGTCGTTAAAGAACGACACCCCATGCTGCAGGATGCGGTCATAAAGGTTGCGTTGTTGGGTTGCGACGATGCTGTTGCCCGCGCGGCTTAGAAACACGACCTGAATGTAGGTCGCCGCCCCTTTAACAGAGAAAATCAGCGCAACAGCGCCTGCCACGATAAAAACCTGGGTGTTATCGGCCGACACCATCATGGAATCGATAATGTCGCGCATGATCCACGCCGTCAGCGCGGTTGTCACAGCAATCACGACCATCGCAGCAATGGCGATCCCGTAGTTAAAGACCTGCAGCTGGAAATTTTCGCGCAGCAGCCGCAACATCATGCTGTCGTTCTTTTTGGCGATCCACCGTTTTAGCATGCTGGCTCTGTTCGTTTTTGGGGCTCAAGGGCGACAGCTAAGACTGAATAGGGGGGTGGTTCAAGGGGTCGTTTGCGGGAGAACGTGTCCTCGCCGCTTCGCGTAGAATTCTACACTCTCCCGCATACGCCCCCAATAGGTGCCAGTGTGCTACAGCCGCAGGTCGCTTTCAGAGCGAGGCAGACTGCTCTTGAGATCGAACAGCACGTGAGGATCCCGCCCATAGCTGCGCAGCTGATCTGAGGTCATCGCGCGAAATATGTCATGCCCCACGGCCAGGACGATGCCGTCATACTGTCCGTGGCGGGGGGTGGTTTCGAGCGTTAGGCCGTATTCTCGTAGGGCGTCTGTAGGATCGACCCAAGGGTCGTGGACATCTACCGCGACGCCATAATCATGCAGCTCTGAAACGACATCGACCACTTTGGTGTTGCGCAGGTCGGGGCAGTTTTCCTTGAACGTCAGCCCCAAAACCAGCACCCGCGCTTCGCCCACATTGATCCCCTTGCGCAGCATGGTCTTGACCAGCCGACCTGCGACATAGGCGCCCATCTCGTCGTTCACCCGGCGCCCCGCCAAGATCACATCGGGCTGATAACCGATCTCTGCGGCTTTGTGGGTCAGATAATACGGGTCAACGCCAATGCAGTGCCCACCCACCAAACCAGGGCGGAAGGGCAGGAAATTCCATTTGGTGCCAGCGGCTTGCAGAACCGCTTCTGTGTCGATGTCCATGCGGTTGAAGATCATCGCTAACTCATTGACCAGCGCGATGTTTAGATCCCGTTGTGTGTTTTCGATGACCTTGGCAGCTTCTGCCACGCGGATATTTGGAGCCTTGTGGGTCCCGGCCGTCACGATAGAGGCATAAAGTGCATCAACGACCTGTGCGACCTGCGGTGTAGACCCCGCGGTGACCTTGCAAATCGAGGTCAGGCGGTGGGCCTTATCCCCGGGGTTGATACGTTCTGGACTATATCCACAGAAAAAATCCTGGTTGAAAGTCAGGCCTGACACGCGCGCCAAAACGGGCACACAATCTTCTTCTGTGGCACCCGGATAGACTGTGGATTCGTAGATGACGATGTTGCCCGGAGACAGCACCTGGCCCACAGTTTCAGAAGCTTTCAACAGGGGCGTCAGATCTGGGCGTTTGTGCGCATCGACGGGTGTCGGCACCGTTACGATATAAATGGACGCGTCGGAAATGGCGCTCAGATCAGAGGTGAAATCGAGATGGTCAGCGGTGGCCAATTCGTCGGACGAGACCTCGCGGGTGTGATCCTGGCCTTGACGCAATGCGTCTACGCGATCTGCACTGATATCAAAACCGATCACCGGCCGTGTTTTGCCGAACTCAACGGCAAGAGGTAGCCCGACATAGCCCAGACCAATAACCGCAATTTTACCGTCGCCTGTTGGGTCCACAGCTGTTTCAATATGCATTGCGGTGGACATCCCCGAACCGTTAAAAATGAGCAAGGCCACCATGAAACCAGGTTTCGGGTGGAGATGCGTGTGTGCCTCCCGCAGGGGGACAGGCCCTTGATATTGAACACCCAGATGGCGTCAATATCAATGCAACCTCATGGCGTTTTAAATGGCCCAGGCCGCCCCGATATTCGCCATGGGCCACAGGCCGCGCTCTGAGCAAAACTTGGTGTGCTGTAACGATGTGGTTGTGCTTTTATGGTATCTCACGTGCAAACAGATCGGGCGAGGTGTCATGATAGCTTTTATATCAAATTGCAGGTGTGCTTGGGAAATAGCCCTATGCGTGGCCCAAATGCGGGTCTGTCGCGTGCAAGCGGTACTGCGTATTGACGTGCGACCTTTAAATAGCGATGACGCATGAAGTTATATTAGTAATGGTTGGTTCTATGTCGGATGTTTCCCCTACACTTGCAAAAGTCGCGCGGGGCGCCCTGTGCGCTGGATGCGGTGGTTGTGCGCTGGTGGCTCCTGAAGCCATCACGATGGAACTTTCGGGCCACGGTTTCTTGCGCCCGCGCCAACACGGTCAGGTGCCTGCTGATGCGGAAGCACGTATTGCGGCGATCTGCCCCGGTGTTGGCCAAACGGTAGATGTGCAGGAACGTCCCGATGATGCGCTGTGGGGGCCGGTGCTAGAGATGCGTCAGGGGTGGGCAACAGACCCCGCGATGCGCCACGCGGCATCCTCTGGTGGGGCGCTTTCGGCGGTGTTGGCACATCTGATCGAAAGCGGTGTCGTGGACAGTGTGGTGCAGACCGCCGCCGCCCAAACGCCCCCGACCGGAAACGCGGCAGTTGTTTCCATGACGCGCCAGGACGTGCTGCAGGCGGCGGGATCACGGTATGCCCCATCCAGCCCGCTGGCCGATCTGTCCGCGCTTCTGGATGGGCAAAAGCGCCATGCCTTCGTTGGGAAACCCTGCGATGTCGCTGCCTTGCGGGCATTGGCGCTGCATGACCCGCGGGTCAATGCGCGTATTCCGGTGATGATGTCCTTTTTCTGTGCTGGTGTGCCGTCGCTCAAAGGAGCGGCTGCGGTGCTGGATGCGTTGGAGGCCCCGCGTGATGATGTGACCGCGTTTCGCTATCGCGGGCAGGGCTGGCCGGGGTTCGCCACCGCGACCCTACGCGACGGCACCACCCGACAAATGAGCTATCACGACAGCTGGGGTAAAATCCTGTCGAAACATGTGCAACATCGCTGCAAGGTCTGTGCTGATGGCGTTGGCATGGCCGCCGATATTGTCTGTGCCGACGCCTGGGAGACCGACACGCGGGGGTATCCTTTGTTCGAAGAACAAGACGGCATCAGCTTGATGGTGGTCCGGACCAAGACCGGGCGCGATCTTATGCGGGCGGCTGAAACGGCCGGTCGATTGGCCACTGCCGATTTTGACAGCACCGGTTTGGCAGAGATCCAACCGGGGCAATCTGGGCGCAAACGGGCGCTGGTTGCCCGGTTGGCTGGGTTGCGCCTGATGGGCTTGCCGACACCCCGATACCGCGGGCTGCATTTGCGGGCCGCCGCGCTGCAGAACCGTCTGCCTGTCAATTTCAAAAACTTTTTGGGTATGATCCGGCGCGGGCTTCAGGGAAAGATCAAAGAAACATGACCAATACCGAATTTAAGGCCTGCGTGGCGCAGCTGGCGACTTGCAGCCTTGAAAACACCACGCGCCGCCGAGATTTTCCGCCTAACTTTACACTGGCACCGGGCGAAGACCCCGCCCGCTATGATGACACGACCCTGTGGTACGATGCGATCTGGCATCGCGGCACGTTGCGGTTGATCTGTCCGCGACTGTATGGGTTGGACGATCTAATCGCGGCGGGGCGGTTGATGTTGGATGGGGTGCCCGTCGCGAAACTGAAGATCACACAGCAAGAGCACCATGTGATCGTGCGCATCCGGGCTCACCGCAAACCTGTGCGGGTGCATCTAGATATTGAAGGACAAGACATTGGGTCGGGCGTGTCGAGCCGCCAAGACGGGGTGGATTTTGCCGGGCTCAATACCGGGCTTTTGCTATCGCGCAACAACGATCTCGCCTGGATCGAGGATTACGCAAGGTATCATGTGCAGCAACATGGCATGCAGGCGGTTTTGTTCTTTGACAACGGCTCGGATCGCTATGGCCCTGATGATATATTGGATGCATTGAGCCGTGCCGGGCTGGCGCAGGTTACGCTGGTATCGGCGCCTTTGCCTTTCCGGGCACAAGGCGTCACTGCGGGCGGCAGATCCAGCTTTGATGGCGGGTTCCTGCAAATGTCACTTTTGAATATCGCGCGGCTGCGGTTTCTCAGGCAAGCCCGTGCCGTATTGCAATGCGATGTGGATGAATTGGTTTGGACCGACAATGGCGAGTCGATCTTTGACAGGGCCGTGCGGCACCCTTTGGGCGTGGTGCGCTTCAATGGCGCTTGGCGTTATCCAGATGTGCAGGAGGGGCGCACCGATATCAGACACGCCGATCACATTTGCGCCCGGTCTGTCCCTGACCAATGCCCGACCAAATATTGTGTGCGCCCAAGAGGGCCGCTGTTTTGGGCCAGTTGGAGCGTGCACCGTCTGAATAAATTGCGTCAGCGGACAACCGTGTCTTCTGATCGCGCCGGGTTTTGGCATTGCCGCCAGATCACAACGGCTTGGAAAAGTCCGGCCCGGCTACAGGGCGTAGAAGACCTGCATCCCGATCCCAAAATCCAGACGGGTCTCAAAACGGCCGGGCTGCGCCGTGCGGACCCCAACGCTTTGTGACTGGGTCAGTCCGCACCGTACCCATAACAGTTGTCGTCTTGCGGTAAGTGCCGGCACTGGTTCAAAACAACGCCCAGCACGTTGGTATGTTCGCCCAGCTCTTTTTCGCAGATGTCGATTTCGGTCGCGGTCGACACTTCGGCGCGCGCCACGATGAGGGCGCAGTCGACATTGCGCAAGAACGCGCGGGTGTCGTCTCCGACGAGCAGCGGCGGCATATCAAAAAGCATGGCGTCGGGGGCGTAGGTCTTTTCGACCTCATCCAGGATTTCGCTGGTTTGGCCGTGCAGCATGTAGCGGCTTGGATCTTCAACAGGTGCGCTGCACAGGCAGGCCGCCACATTTGGCCGCAATCGCATGGCTTGCTGATCAAAGCTGAGCGCACCACCAAGCATTTCATCGATGTTGTGCGTGGGCTGCGCGCCCAATGTCTTGGCCAGCGACGGGCGCCGCAGATCCAGTTCAAAGAGGATAGAGTGCAGTTCGTTCTGGCGACCCAGGCCGAGCGCCAGATTGGCCGAAAGCGTGCTCTTGCCGCAGGCGGCAGAGGGCGAGGTGATCGCCAAGCGGGTCCAGTTGTTTTGACGCATCTGGAG
The DNA here is from genome assembly GCF_039970775.1 of Roseobacter sp. GTDB lineage: Bacteria > Pseudomonadota > Alphaproteobacteria > Rhodobacterales > Rhodobacteraceae > Roseobacter. Next base: position 39,777 of record NZ_JBDVLG010000053.1, on the reverse strand, counting down.
CAAGATCTTGGTGCGCAGAATGTCAAAGGGCATGGCAAGCTTTGAGGCGTGCCGCGTTACCACGCGCATATTGGTCAGGTGGGTGTTGTTCAATTCGGCGAGCGGTAGCGACTCCCAGGTCCCATCCAGCGCAACATCGCGTTTCACTGGCGCATCTGTGGGCGTGGTCTGCGCATCACCGCTGACTTCAGCCCGTTTTGTGCGCGCCTGTTGCAGAGCTTTTTGAAGTTTCTCCATGGATCGTCCCTTTAATTGCTGTGAACCCACCGGCACCCTGCGCCAGAGGGGTGGGGGAGGCTCTTATCCAAGGCCAAGACGGGTGATGATGCGCTGAAACAGAATATCCAGGGGCATGTAATGTTGGTCGATACCCCATAGCAGCACCGTCACCCCGACCAGTGCTGCCAACAGCAAAAAGCCAAAAGTGAAAATGCGCAAAAGACGCCGTTGTTTGCTTTCTATGTGCGGGATCGCAGCAAGCGGGGTGATCCCCAGCTTATTCGTGATCTCTACAGGGCGGCGCACCGACGTGTTGATCATCTCAAGCAATAAGAACAACCCAACTGCGGCCGCAATGCCCGCGGCAATACCACCCCCTGCGATGATCGGCCGGTTCGGGCTACTGGGGGATCGCGGGGTGCTGGCGGGTTCGACAACAGAAATGCGCTGCCCCTTCGAACCTAATTCGATCCGCTCACCCATGCGGGCCTGCGCAAGCCGAGAGACGGCGCTGTTATATTGGCCGCGCACGTTGGAATAATCGCGTTCCAGAGATTGAAGGGCGATGTCATTTTGCGGTGTCGCACGGATGCTTGCGGCCAGATCGTCGAGGTCTTGCTGTAGCTTGGTGAGCTCTGTTTCAAGTTCGGCGATCTTGCCGTCAACCTCGGCGATGGTAATCTCAAACAGCGAGGCCTGTGTGTCGGCTTCGTTTGTTGCGGCTCCAGCGCCTTTTTGGGCTCTGACGATCTCGGTCAGCTGCTCCACGCGTGTTTGCAGCACGCGCACCCGAGGGCTGGTTGCCGAATAGACAAGCAATGCGTTGTTTAGCTCTGTTTCGAGCTGACCCAACTGACGTTCTTCGGGAGAGAGATTGTTTTGCTCTTGGGTGACACGTCCGGTGGTCTCGTAGAGCGTTTCGATGCGCTGGCGCTGCTCAAGTAGGATTGCGCGTTCACGCTCTGCGCGGGTGAGCCGGGCTTGCAACGTGGATTGCCGGTTAAGCCGGTATTCCAGATTGTCGGGCAAGGCGTTGGCGTTCGCATTCTTGAACGCCAGGATCCGCTCACTTTGCAGTTCAAGTTCACGGTTGAGATTGTTGACCTCTTGTTCGAAAAAGTCGCGGGTGTCATCGACGGCGCCGGTGCGGAATTCTGCGTTGGCCGACAGGATAAAGGTCACAAATTCATTGACGACAGCCGTCGCCGCACGGGGCGTGCCCGCTTCGAATGAAATAGAAACGACAATAGGCCGGCCGCTTGTTTTAACAGATGTTGCACTGCGCATTCTGCGGAAGACGTCGTCAGGGGTCAGGCCGTCGGATGCGGGAAACACATTCAACTTATTGGCCACATCAATCAGATTGGCCCGCGTCATGAGCCGTTGCCGAATGATCTCGAGCTGTTCGGGCGTATCTGTGGACACGGTCGAGGTTGCCAATTCCCCCGGGATCTGCTGGCTTTCTACCAAAAGGCGCGCGCTAGAGGCGTAAGTCGTCGGCAATTTAATGGCGAGAATGACGCCCACCCCAGCACACAGCAAGAACAGCACGGTCATCGCGGGCAGCCGGCGCAAGGCCATCTTGCGATAAAAGCGGATATCAATCGACATTAATGCACCTTTTTATGCGTATCGACCCGGTCCGTCAGGCGGAGCGGGTCGGCGAATTTCTGCGATGTGATGAACAGGCCATCTTCCAAGATTTCCTCGACAGTATCGCCGCCAACAACCTTCAGGCCATCTGAGGCACCATATACCAATGTGATATCGCTCAACTTATTGACCATCCGCGGGATACCCCCGGTTTCTTCGAAAATCTTGGCAATGGCGTCTGGCGCGATTTCGTCGCCAGACCCCCCCACATGCTGCAGACGGTGACGAATGTAATCGGTGGTTGTGTCGGCGTCCATCGGCATAAGATGGTAGAAGGCAGAAACCCGCTGGGCGAATTGCCGCAATTCGGGGCGTTGGATTTTGCTGCGCAACTCGGGTTGGCCGACCAGGATCAGCTGTAAAAGCTCATCTTTGTTAGAGTTGATGTTGGTCAGCATGCGCAACTCTTCCAGCACCTCGATAGACAGGTTCTGTGCCTCGTCGATGATCAACAGCACGTTGCGCGCCATCGAATATTCATCGATCACAAAGTTTTGGAACTGGCGGAACAGCGCGACATAGTCGCCCGAAGAATCGGGTTCGATTCCATAGACATGCAAAATCCACCGCAACAGATCGCCGCGGTTTCCCTGGGCGTTGGAAATGAGGCCGACAGTTTTGCTTTCGTCGAGATCTTTGAGCAGGTGCTGCAGTAGCGTCGTCTTGCCTGCGCCAACCTCTCCGGTCACGACGGTCAGCGGCGCGTGGGTTTGAATCCCGTAATCGAGCACCGAAAACGCGCGGCGGTGGGCTTTCGACCAGAAGATGAAATCCGGGTCGGGGAGCAAGGTAAAGGGCCGCTCGCTAAAGCCATAGAACTGCGTATATAATTCTGTAACCAAGAGTACTTTCACCCGAAACGCTGGACAGTGTCATGTAGGCTGCACGTGCACCAAGCACAACTGCGCATATTTAGGTGAGCCTCTAGCAGATAACTACGGTAAAATTAAGATGCAGTTGCCAGTCGCGGGGCCTAACGGGCCCAGATGCTGCCTTTTGGGCAATCTTTCTACATTTTGAGGGGGATCGTGGCAATGGCGGCACGCGCGCGGTGTCAAATACCCAGGCGGGCAACGCCGTTCAAGCAGCTGTTTGCGGTGGGATGCAGATTTGAGGCGCAGGCACCGCGCGTTCACGGTGATTCGAACTGCACAGCATGCCCCCCCGTATTGAAGGCCCTTATACGTCTGAAAACCCGTTAGAATTGAAGGGCCCTGCCGTGAAAAGAGGGGTTTGGTGGCAGAGTCATCGCCTCAATATGCACGCTATAGGGGAGTTATCGCGGCCTGACGTATATCTACTGCTGATTTTTTGGTACTATTTACAAAGCCGTCTCTTTTTTCATCAAGATTTGGTATCTTTATTCGAAATGGTTTATTAAAAAGCTATGAAAATTTTGTTTAGTCACAATTATCAGTATGTGGCGAGTGTAGTCAGATAGGGCCGGGTGTTTTCCGGTGTAGGTAAATATGACAATTGATACCAATACCATTCAGAACTTAGACATCTTAGTATCGAGCCAGCGCCGTAAAAGACGCGCCCTTGGTAAGTACGTCTACCGCAACATCGCAAAACGCGCGCTCGACATCACACTTGTGTTGCTGGCACTTCCGGTCGCGCTGCCTCTTATTGTTCTGATGGGTCTATTGGTCGTCACAGACGGCAAATCCCCGTTTTACACACAAAAACGGATCGGGCGTAATCGGCGTTCGTTCCGGATGTGGAAAATGCGCACGATGATCTCCAATGCGGATGACTTCATGGTGCAGTACTTGCAGGAAAACCCTGAGGCGCGCAGCGAGTGGGAGCGGACGCAAAAGCTTAAGTCCGACCCAAGAATCACCCGCGTTGGGGCGTTCATGCGCAAGACCTCGCTGGATGAGCTGCCACAGCTGTTTAATGTCCTGATCGGGAATATGTCGATTGTCGGACCGCGTCCAATGATGACAGATCAGATGGATCTGTACCCCGGTACGCGCTATTATCGGTTGAGCCCGGGCATCACTGGCCTGTGGCAAATCTCTGATCGCAACGAATGTGATTTCGTGGATCGTGCGTTCTTTGATGATGCCTACGACAAATCCTTGTCGATCCGGACCGATGTGAAAATCATCGCCAAGACCTTTGGTGTGGTGTTGCGCGGCACAGGGTGCTGATCCCGCTGATTTGATTTTTAGCCAATCCTAGGTTCACAATCTGGTAACCGTGTCTGTATTCATTTAGATATCAGGCACGGTTCGTGTAGTTTCTTGCTCCATGATAATAAGCCGGTAGTGTGTGCGACTCGATTTTAAAGAGTCTTCAAATCAGGGGTTTTAGGCGTGACATTCTTTTCCAAGCTTTTTCTCGCATGTACGGTGTGCTTGTTTTTGGCAGCCTGTGAATCTGCAGAGGAAAAGGCGGAGGCCTATTACCAAAGCGGCCTGACCCTGATCGAAGAAGGGGACATCCCCCGCGCGATTGTTGAATTGCGCAATGTGTTCGAATTTAACAGCAACCACCGTGAAGCACGGCAGACCTACGCACGGCTGTTACGTGAAAGCGGCGATGTCCGTGGATCTTACCGCCAGTATTTGCGGTTGGTCGAACAATACCCCGATGATCTCGAAGGGCGTGTCGCGCTCAGTGAGATCACGTTTGATTTGCAGGACTGGAGAGAATTCGAGCGTCACAGTGCGGCTGTGCTAGAGGCCGCGGCCGAAGCGCCAACACCGGCCTCTGATGCGGTGAAGGTGCTGGCGGACTATCGTAGCGCAGTGATTGCAGAAGATGCATCGGCCCGCCGGGCAACCTTGGAACAAGCGGCAGCTTTGCTTGAGCAACAGCCCGAGAATTTTTATCTGATGCGCGTGCTCATGGATGGCTACCGTTGGGACGGGCGGCCATCGCAAGCCCTGCGCGTTGTTGATCAGGCATTGGCTTTGCGACCGGCGCAGCGTGACCTTTATGGGGTGAAGTTGGCGTTGCTGGGCCAGTTTGAAGATGAAGACGGGATTGAGAGCGTGCTCTACGAGATGCTCGACCGCTTTCCCGATGACGATAGTGTCACAACCGCATTGATCAGATTTTATGTCGGGCGCAACCGGCTGGACGATGCAGAGACATATCTGAGAGAAAACTCTGACCCTGCGGATGAAGATCCCGCGAATTTTGTGGCGCTTTTGCAGTTGGTTGAACAAACCAAAGGCAAAGAGGCGTTGCTGGCCGAGCTTGAGAGCGCCATTGCGGCTGGGGGCGGCAATGCGGTGCTTTATCGTGGGCTCAAGGCGAATTTGAAATTCCTTCAGGGGGATCAGGAAGATGCTATTTCCGATCTCAATGCGGTGTTGGCAGAGGATCTGCCGACATCTGAAAATCTGCGAAATATCAAAGTTATGCTGGCCCGTATGGAAAATATCGTCGGCAATAATGTTGGCGCACGACGGTTGATCGAAGAGGTGCTGGCGGAGGATTCAGGCCAGAGTGAAGCACTGCATATGCAAGCGCGCTGGCTTATTGATGCTGATGAAATCGACACCGCTATTTCGTCGCTGCGGGCAGCGCTGCAAGCGAGTGATCGTGACACAACAGCGATGACACTTATGGCCGAAGCCTATACCCGGGCGGGAGACCATGAACTGGCATTGGATTTCTTGGCACGTGCGGCTGAGGCCTCGGACAATGCGCCCGCCGAGACGCTGCGGTATGCAGGCCGGTTGGTCGAGGACGACCGCTATACCACCGCCGAAGATCAACTGCTTTTGGCCCTGCGCAGCGATCCGCGCAGTTTGACCGTTATGACGGAGCTGGGGCAGCTTTACCTTTTGATGGAAGACAACGCGCGTGCCCGTCAGGTCATCAAAAGCATGAATGATCTGGACACAGCCCAGTCCAGAAACGCGGCTCGGGCCCTTGATTTGTCGGTGCGTGCGCGCAGTGGTGATATGGACACTGTTATCGCGACCCTTGAGAATATGGCTGAAGATACTGACAATCCAAACGGGCAAGCCGCGATTACGATTATCCGCGCCCATTTGGCGAACGGGAAGGGGGCCGAGGCGGTGGCATACGCCCGGAATTTCCTCGAAAAGAATCCGCGTGACAGCACAATGCACTATGTCTTGGCGACAACGCTTGCCGCGATTGGGCAGCCGAAAGAAGCCGAAGAACGGTACCGCGCACTATTGGACGATTTCCCCAAGCAGCATCAACTGCGGTTGGCTTTGCTGCGGCTGATGTCGACGCAAGGGCGCAACGCCGAAGGCGAGGTCTTGGTTGATGACGGCTTGGCACTGACACCGGATCAGCCCGAACTGCTCTGGGCCAAGGCCTCTTATCTGGAGCGCGGGGGGGACGTTGATGCTGCCATCGAGATCTACGAGACACTCTATACGTTGAACTCCGGCTCAATCGTGGTGGCCAACAACTTGGCCAGCTTGCTCAGCACGTACCGCGACGATGCCGAAAGCAACGACCGCGCCTATACGGTGGCGCGCCGTTTGCGGGGCACTGAAATTCCTGCGTTCCAAGATACGTATGGCTGGCTGGCCTATAAACGTGGCGAATATGTCGAAGCGGTCGAATATCTTGAAGCGGCAGCTGCGGGTTTGCCTGATGATCCGATGGTCCAAGCGCACCTTGGGTTTACCTACCAAGCGCTGGAGCGAAATGAGGACGCATTAGAGATGCTGCAGCGGGCTGTTGAGATTGCCGGTGAAGATGACCAGCGAGATCGCATCAAACAGGCGCGCGCAGAAATCGAGGCCTTAACCGCCGCTCTTGCAGAGTAAGGCCCGCCGCACCCCGCCTACAGTGTTGTCACCCGAGCACAATCCAGGGTCGTCAGATTAACGATGTTTCCCTTTTCGTATGAAATATACGATAAGGTCTAAAAACATTGATTAATGAGGCGAGCCATGAAAAATCTGATTACGTCATGCTTGGCAATTGTTTTGGCATATGTCGTCGCAGTCACTGCGGTGTCTGCCCAAGGTAATTATGCCGTGCAACCCGGTGACACGCTACGCATCGAAGTTCTTGAAGACACGTCTTTGAACCGCAATGCGCTTGTATTGCCGGACGGCCGGTTCAGTTTTCCCTTTGCCGGGACTGTCCAAGCCGGTGGCCGAACGCTGAGCCAAGTTGAACGTGCGATCACCTCTGCGATCAGCAGCAATTTCGCGGTTGAGCCGAATGTTTTCGTATCTGTCCTGCGGGTCGAAGGCCCAGGTTTGCTGGGAACCGAAGCGGCGGCCTTAGGCCCCGATGCAATCAATGTGTATTTCATCGGCGAGATCGGCTCCCCTGGGCTGCGGGCCGTTATGAGCGGCACAACGTTCCTGCAAGGGTTGTCTCAAAGCGGTGGTTTCACCAATTTTGCCGCAACCAAGCGTATTCAACTGCGCCGTACAGATCCGGTGACCGGCGCGCCCAGCGTTGTGAACATCAACTACAAGGCACTGACCCGAGGCGCGAATTTCCAGCAAAATGTGATCTTGCAAGAGGGCGATGTTATATTGGTGCCGGAACGCAGGCTTTTCGAATAGGGCGTCGTCCACATGCCAATTAGGTATTCTTTGACAGGGTCCACGGCCGTGCGTTTGCAAAAGCCATATCGGGCGGTGTTTTGCGCCCTTGCCGGGGTTGCAGTGGTGGGCGTGATTGTGCGCCCTGGGGTCGCGCAAGATACACCAGGGGTGCAGCAGAGCTTTAGCCTAAGCGAGACTTTGCGATATAACGACAACCCTGATTTCTCGGTGGAAGGGTCGGACAGCACCTTCGTGAGCCGGACCAATCTGGGCTATAGCCTATCGGCACGCACCAGTGCTCAGAGCTTCAATTTCTCAACCAGCGGGTCTTTGGAATTTGGGGATGACACCAGCGACAGGACGCTTGTCTCACCACGGGTCAGCCTGGGCTATACCCGCGAAAACCGCAACACAGAGCTGACCGCAGATGTGCGGATCCAAGTGGATGAGCTGGACGAGTTTACCGTCATTGATGACACCACTTTTGGGCCGACGATTGTCGCAGATGATGTGGTCATCAGTGACGGTCAACGTATCCGTTCAAATGCGGCCTTTGGCTTTGAAACAGGGCTTGCGGGTCCTTTCGGACTAAACGGCTCTTTGTCGTTCAGCGAGCGTGATTTCCGCAATATCGGAGCCAGCACAGCACAATCGGACCGGTCCGAAGTGGCGCTGTCTTTGGGCACGCGTTTTGATATCAGTCCGCGCATTCAGACGTCAGCGAGCGTGAACCTATCCGAATCCGATACGGATGACAGTGACCAAACCAACCGCGAACGTGAATCCATCAGTCTGGGCGCTGATTTTGTTCTCAGGTCTGATCTGACGGCATCCTTCAGTCTGTCGCGGACCAACAACACGACCACCACAACCACAAGCGAAACGTCGACCAACGGTTTTGGGCTGTCGTTCGATCTCGATTATGATCGCGCGAACGGGTCGATTGGCTTGGGCTTTGATACATCCGTGAATTCGGACGGTCGGCGTAACTCTTTGGTGCTGACGCGGGCGTTAAACCTGCCCAATGCCAGTTTCGCGACATCTGTCGGCGTGACAGAATTCGAAACCGGCGAAATCGAACCGTTGATCAATCTGAGCTATGAACAGCCGCTGCCCACCGGGGGGTTGACCATAGAGCTTAGCCAATCGGGCGGGATCAATAGCAGCGATCAAAGCATTTTGAACACAGGGTTCTCTGTCGATTACTCACATTCCATCAATACCCTATCGAGCATAAGCGCGGGCTTTGATTTTGCGCGGACCAATGTGATCGAGAGTTCAAGTGATGACACCGAACGCAGCAGCTTTAGCGTGTCTTACAACCGCGATCTCACCAAAGACTGGTCGATGAGCTCGGGCTTTAGCCGGAATATGGGGACTGATGGCGACGAGGCTGATCGCACCGCCAACAGTATCTTTTTAAGCATCGGACGTAGCTTCGGACGCTGACGCCTGTCACCGTCCGATGGAATCGTAGCGTTCAAACCCGGATGACAATGCATCTGCCGATGCGTAGATATTGCGCAAGTCGGCCATATGCGCAGTGCGCATTTCAGAGCTGATACGGCCCAGATCAAGCGCGCGGAATTCGTTCCACTCGGTGAGGACCACAATCAGATCGGCATCTTTGGCAGCCTCATATGGGTCTTCGACCCATGTCACACTTGGCAATAGGGCTTCGCCTTCCTGGCGGCCTTGTGGGTCAACGACACGTACGTTTGCACCGCTGCCAACAAGTGCCGGCACGATCGTCAGGGATGGCGCGTCGCGCATATCGTCCGTGTTGGGTTTGAACGTCACCCCAAGTATGGCAACCGTTTTGCCGTTAAAGTTGCCGTCGCATAGGTCGCGCAGCTTTTCGATCATCCGGCGTTTGATGTCTTCATTGACCTTGATGACGGCCTCGGTGATCAACATCGGGCTGGCATATTCTTGGCCAATCCGCGCAAGGGCGGATGTATCCTTGGGAAAACATGACCCGCCATAACCGGGACCCGCATGCAGGAACTTGTTTCCGATCCGGCCGTCAAGGCCCATACCACGGGACACTTCCTTGACGTCGCCACCTGTTTTTTCACACAGCGCCGCGATCTCGTTGATAAAGGTGATCTTGGTGGCCAAAAAGGCGTTGGCCGCATATTTGATCATCTCCGCGCTTTCCAGATCAGTCGTCACGATCGGGAAGTCACGCAAGAACAGCGGCCGGTAGACATCGGCCATGACCTTGGCGGCCCGGTCCGACTGAACCCCAACAACCACCCGGTCAGGGCGCATGAAGTCATCAATAGCCGCGCCTTCGCGCAGGAACTCTGGGTTTGAAGCCACGTCAAATTCGAGATCCGGGTTGGCCTTGGCCACCACATCATGCACCTTGCGGTTGGTCCCCACAGGCACGGTGGATTTCGTCACGATGACCACATATTTCTTGGCGGTGCGGGCGATCTCTTCGGCCGCCGCCATTACGTAAGTCAGATCGGCGTGACCGTCTCCACGCCGTGTGGGGGTGCCCACCGCGATAAAGACCGTATCGGCGCCTTCCAGCGCTTCTGCCAGATCTAAGGTGAAAGACAACCGGCCCGCAGCAACGTTGCGCGCCATCAAATCTTCGAGCCCAGGCTCGAAGATAGGGACTTCTCCTCGTTCGAGCTTCTCTATTTTTGCCGGATCCTTATCGACGCAGACAACGTCATGGCCGAAATCGGAAAAACACACACCAGAGACGAGACCTACATAGCCGGTCCCGATCATTGCAATCTTCATCGTATCCTCACACGGAAATGGTTACGCTCGTCATGAAATAAGAGTTTCGCCGTGTCTTGTCGAGGGAACGAAGGGCCAGCACAAGAACAATCTGAAAAACTGCTTACCATATGGCTTGAAAAGCATGGAAAACCCGCTTTGGGCGGCGTGGGGCAGGGGGCAGATCACAATGGCGTTGGGTGTTTTTGCATTTTCCTAGGAAAACAAGCGGCATCATGCTAACGCATGGCAAAATTGAGACAGCCCAGAGTACGTGGTTTTCAGACGGTAGTTATTTAAAAGGTGGCATTGCAATGAATTCATTTCCGCGTAGCGCTCCGATCAAGATTGGCGGTTTGCCGGTCAATGCAAGCGGGCTGTTTTTCTTTATCCTGCTGATCGTCGCATCTATCCCGCTTTTTTGGATTGGATTCGTGTCTCTTGCGCGGGCCTGGAGCACACCAGAATATAGCCACGGTCCGCTGATCCCGCTGATCTCGCTTTATTTGTTTCTTCGCGAATTGCGCAACACCCCCGCCGAAATCACCGAGCCCCGCAACAGGCGGCCCGGGATTATCGTGCTCATGCTGGGGCTGGTTCTTGCTGTTTTCGGCAATACCGTGCGCATCCCGGATATCGTCACCTATGCGTTCATCGTATGGGTTGCGGGGGTCGTCCTGACGGTCTTTGGCTGGCAGCGCGGCAAGCACCACCAACTGCCCGTATTGCACCTGGTTTTCATGCTGCCACTGCCACAGTTCTTGTATTGGAAGCTGACGATCTTCTTGCAGGGGATCTCATCGGTTATCGGGGTCTGGATCGTTGATATGGTCGGCATCCCGGTGTTTTTGGATGGCAACATCATCGACCTGGGCGTCTATAAGCTACAAGTCGCCGAGGCTTGTTCGGGGTTGCGCTATCTCTTTCCCATCCTGTCCTTTTCTTATCTGTTCGCTATTCTCTACCGCGGCCCGGTTTGGCACAAAGCAGTGCTTTTGCTTTCTGCGGCACCCATCACCGTTTTGATGAACTCCTTCCGGATCGGGGTGATCGGCGTGATGGTCAACTCTTACGGGATCGAACATGCCGAAGGTTTCCTGCACTTCTTTGAAGGATGGGTCATTTTTGGCTTTTGTATCGCGATCTTGATGATCATGGCGATTGCCCTGCAACGGCTGACCCCCAACCCATTGCCTTTGGCGGATGCGATCGATGTCGATACCGATCAACTGGGTGGCATCTTTATGCGCGTGTTCAGCATCGCGGGCAGCACAGCCCTAGTGGCCGCAACCGCAATCACAATCTCGGTCACTGCGGTTTGGTTTATGGTGCAGCCCCAAGCTCAACCCCCCGTAGACCGTGAGGCCTTTAGCCTCTTCCCCAGAACCCTATCCGAATGGTCCGGTCGACAATCTGAACTTAGCTCGGAAGTCGCGCATGTTCTGGGCGCCGACGATTATATTCAATCGTCTTACGTGGCCCCTGGCGAGGCCGCCGCTGTTAGCTTTTTCGCGGCCTTTTATCACAAGCAGACCGAAGGCTCGGGCATTCACAGCCCCGAGGTTTGTTTGCCTGTCGGTGGCTGGGAGATTTTCTCGCTGGACAAACACGCCGTCAGCATGCCCGACACGACCTATGGCACCTTTGAGGTCAACCGCGCGGTTATCCAAAAAGGTCTGTCCAAGCAGTTGGTTTATTACTGGTTCGAACAGCGTGGCGAACGTATGACCAATGATTTCGCCGCCAAAATGAGCGTGGTCTGGGATGGCTTTACCAAGGGCCGGTCTGATGGCGCCTTGGTGCGTTTTGTCACCCCAATCCGCACGGGCGAAACCGACAGCGTCGCAGATGCGCGGATCCAAAAGCTGATGGCCGGCGTATTGCAGCGGTTGCCACGTTACATTCCTGAATAAGACCCAACACTGCGGGCGCAAAGCCTTGCCAGTCTGGGACAGAGGCGCAACAATGTTGTCATGAGCGTGTACAGCGATCGGGAGCCTTCTTTAGATACGCGCGTGCAAAACCGCCGCAGAACCAGCCTGCTGGTGGGGCTTATCTTGGTCTGTGGGCTGGTTGAATGCACCCTGACGTTGGCAGATAGGGGGGTGATCGGCTCAACGCATTGGCGCCGCTATGCCTATGAATTTGGTGGTTTCTGGCCGGGATTGCTGCGCAGTTGGCTGCCAAACTACCCGCAACAACCCTATGCGATGTTCTTCAGCTATGGGTTCTTGCACGGTGGCTTTTTGCATATGGCCGTCAATATGGTCACGTTGTGGTCGCTTGGGCGCGTTGTGCTAGAACGCGTGGGCATCCGTGGATTTGCCGTACTTTATCTTGCGGCTATGTTGGGCGGGGCGGGGGCCTTCGGCATGCTGGCGGACACTTTGCAGCCTATGGTGGGTGCGTCGGGTGCGTTGTTTGGATTGGCGGGCGGTGTGTTGGCCTGGAACTATGTCGACAGGTTCACGCTGCGTGAAAAGCTTTGGCCCGTGGCGCGCGCTGTGGGTCTTTTGATCTTGATGAACATCGTGATGTGGTGGGCTCTTGATGGGCAGATGGCGTGGCAAACACATCTGGGGGGGTTTCTCTCGGGGTGGACTTTTGCGCTATTAATTGACCCACGTGGGCGCAACGATCCGTAATCGACCACACTTATGTGTGGAAACGGTTGCCGTCATTTCAACTGATGTTATAAAAATCAAAAGCCTAACAGGCACCGCGTAAACCCCAAAGATATTTGACAGGTACATACTATTACACGCTTGACCCCAGTACTGCTGTGCGGAGGACATGGGACACGGCTCTGGCCTTTGTCTCGGAAATCCTATCCGAAACAATTTTTGCCCCTGATTGATGCCGAAAGCCCGTTTCAATCTTGTGCAAAACGTCTGACTGGGCCGCTGTTTGAGGCGCCCCTGATCATCACATCGCATGACTTCAGGTTCATCGCGGCCGAACAATGCACTGAGGTCGGCCTGCAACCCCAGAGCATTTTGATTGAACCGCACAACCGAAACACCGCACCTGCGGTTTTGGCGGCGGCCATGTGGCTTGCAGAACAAGACCCAGACGCAATGATGTTGGTCAGCCCCTGTGATCACCTGATCCCTGACACCGATGCGTTCCAAGCTGCAGTTGAGGCGGCCCTTCCTGCGGCTGAAAGCGGGCAGATTGTTACCTTTGGTGTTGTGCCCACGCGCCCTGATCCCGGTTATGGGTATCTGGAATTAGAAACCACGGCCAGCAGCTCGGAAACGGCCACGAAAAACGTAGCCCGCTTTGTCGAAAAGCCAGACATCGCCACCGCCGAAACCATGCTGAAACAAGGTGGGTTCCTGTGGAACGCGGGGATTTTCCTCTTTTCAGTGCGCACAATCCTTGCCGCCTTCGGTAGATACACGCCGGAATTGACCCAGCAGGTGACCCAAGCGGTGAAAGACAAAGCACAGGATCTGGATTTCTGTCGCTTGGCGGCAGAGCCCTGGGGTGCAATAGACCCTATTTCCGTTGATTATGCGGTGATGGAACGTGCCGAAAATCTTGTTGTCATGCCCTACGATGGCCATTGGTCAGATCTGGGCAGTTGGGGCGCTGTCTGGAAAGAAGGCGATGCAGACGCGGCGGGGAATGTTTGTTCCGCGCACGCAACGGCGATTGATTGCACCAACACATTGTTGCGCAGCGACCATGAAACGCTGGAGCTGGTGGGCCTTGGCCTGTCAGATATCATTGCTGTGGCGTTGCCCGATGCCGTTTTGGTTGCGCACCGTTCCGAAGATCAACGGGTGGGGCAGGTCGTCAAAACGTTGCAGGCCCGCGCGGTACCACAGGCCGAAACATTCCCGATGGATCACCGGCCTTGGGGGTCTTTCGAACGGTTGGCATTCGGGAGCCGGTTCCAAGTGAAACGCATTCAGGTGACCCCGGGTGCGGCGCTATCATTGCAAAGCCATCATCATCGATCGGAGCATTGGATTGTTGTACAAGGCACCGCACGGGTGACCGTCGGCGAGCAAGTCACCTTGTTGACCGAAAATCAGAGCGTTTATGTCCCGCTTGGCGAAACACATAGGTTGGAAAACCCCGGCAAGGTCGAACTGATCTTGATCGAAGTGCAAACCGGGGCTTATCTGGGCGAAGACGACATCGTGCGCTACGAAGACGTCTATGCGCGCAACTAAGGCGCAGGTGGTGTGAGGCTGTGCAAATGTCTCGGATAGGCTTGTCATCCGGTTGGTTTGCCTGTTTGTCTTGCCGGGATCCGCAATCAGGTAACCGCTCATGACTGTCTCTCCATCTGCTCCGCACAAGGCTGCCGCGCCCCGGCGTGTGCTGGCCATCGCATCTTCTGGCGGGCACTGGCAGCAGTTGATGTTAATGCGGCCTGGGTTCACCCATCATGATGTTACCTACGCCACAACCCTACCGGGGCTGGCCCAACAGTTTGACGCGGCGCCCGCCCATCTGGTGCCGGACTGCAACCGCAATGAACCGCTGCAAGCTTTGCGATGTCTTATTTGGCTGGTGGTGCGGTTTGTGCGTTTGCGCCCGCATGTGGTGATCACGACCGGCGCATTGCCGGGGCTGTTGGCCTTGATATTGGGCAAGGTAACCGGCGCGCGTACCATATGGGTTGATAGTGTGGCCAATGCCGAAACTCTATCGGCCTCTGGCCAAACTGCGCGGCGGTTTGCGGACCTGTGGCTGTCGCAATGGCCCGATGTCGCCCGTGACAGTGGGGCAGATTATGCCGGGTCTGTCTTATGATTTTTGCCACGATTGGAACCCAGCTGCCCTTTCCACGGCTGATGGCCGAGCTTGACCGCCTAGGCGCAGATCTTGACGAAGATATCGTGGCGCAGGTGGGGCCTGACACCACGCCCCGCCAGTGCCTCAAGACCCACGCAACCCTTACGCCCGACGCTTTTGATGCGTTGTTCCGACAGGCGCGCGTTGTTGTCGCCCATGCCGGGATCGGGTCGATCTTGTCGGCCAAAGCCTACCGCAAACCGCTTATCGTGATGCCGCGGCGTCTTGCACATGCAGAGCACCGCAATGATCACCAGCTGGCAACAGCCCGACAAGTCGAAGCGGTAACGGGTATCCATGTCGCGTGGGATATATCAGATTTAGCGGCACTGCTCAGCGCCCCATCGTTGACCCCGGCCGTGCCAGACCCCGGCGCCACGGCTGACCAACTGCGCGACCGGATCCGCGATTTTATCGATCAAGGCTAGGCCGTAACGGCCGGTTATTCCGCCAGCGTGCGCAGGCCCACAACTTTGGCCGGGACGCCCACCGCAATCGCATTTTCGGGGATCGGCCCACGGACCAATGCGCCCGCTCCTATGATGGCGCCGTTACCGATGGTCACCCCCGGCAAGATGATCGCTTTGGCCCCGATCCAGACATCGCTGCCAATGTGCACACTTGCCTCATCCATGGCTTGTTCTGTCACCGGGCTGCCGTCGTTGAACCGATAGCCTGCAGCCGTCACCAGAACATCTGGGCCAAACAACACATCATCGCCAATTTCGATCATGCCGGTTGCGGGCCCCGCCCAAAGCGTACTGCGCGCACCCAGACCAAAACGCGCGCCGATCTTGATCCGTTCTGGGTTGGAAAACGCGGCATTCGGGCTGATCCGGGCACCTGGCCCAACCTGCAAGGCCCGGCGTGGGATCACATGAGTATAGTTATAATAATTCACGATACGCAAAACATGCAGATACGCACGCGGATCAAACAAAGCCGCCAGCATGCGAATGGCACGCCCCGGCTTGGACAGGCGTTTCTTATGTGCGGGAGCAGATCTGGCCGGTGCTTGTGTCATGGTGTTCCATAGCGGTCACGAAAATAAACGAGGCTCAGAATCCAAAAGGCCACCCTGAAAGAGTGGCCTTTGGAATTTCATATGCTGATATTGATCAGGCTTTTTTGCGGCGACGCGCAATGCCCAGACCGCCCAGTGCTGTACCCAGCAACAGGATGCCTGCGGGCAGTGGGATCGGAGCGATCTCGATGCCTGCCAGAGCGAAGTCTGCTTTACCGACGTTGTCGTTGTCATTGCCAACGGTGAACGTGAACGATGTACCTGTGAAGGATACGAAGTCACCCGCCAGTTCCGTGAAGTCACCCAAGCCGAAGCCAGGCTCGTTTTCGGTCGCGAAAAGCTCAAGGATGGCAGAACCGTTCGAAGACACAACAGCAGATTCTGTTACGGCGCCATCCGAAGAGATGAACAGGTCGAGGAAATAAAGACCTGTAACGCGGATCGCTTTGTCGAATGTCAAAGTCACAGATTCAGCTGGGCTGAGTGTGATTTCGTCATCATCGACACCGATGCCGTCATTGTCGCCAACCAAGTCACCGATAGAGCCGGGGCCAGGTGTGGTGAATGTCAGGTCGCCACCGGATGGTGTCAATGTCCAGCCGATACCATTGATGGTGCCGGATGCCAGAGCGTCGCTTTGAACGTCATAAGATGCCGTGCTGGTGAAATCGAGAAGTGCGGCAGATGCGCCAACTGTTCCCGCGCCCAATGCCAGCGTACTAGCAGCGATAAGATTAAACACTTTGTTCATATTTACGATAACCTTGTTATTTGCGCAGTAGTTTGAATGCGTGCGACTTTGATATACTGGCGACAGTTGTACACGAATTTTTAACTTTTCGTAAATAGATTTCTGTCCCCCGCGCGCCTTTTAAAGCGTATTTCTATCGCTTCAAAACGTTTTATGTCAAAAATTAGCCATGCGAACCACTTAAGGTTGCATTCGATGTCTTGAACACACGATCCACGACGAAGATTTGGTTGGGGCCGACCTTTGGCGGGGGAATCATAGCTTCCTCTTACGGACCATGCCGTTCTCTGTGCGGTCTTCCAAGCGCGCGTTTGTATTTGCGCAAAGGTCAGGCAATTTTATGCCTATTTTAGAGATTGCAAAGCGCATCGCCGCTAAAGGCTATTTTTCGACCGAAAACTTGTTGTACATCAGTCCCAATCAAGGGGTACCAAACGCCACGATACGGGCGCTTTGCAGTTGCAAGCGCCTTTTTTGATGGCTGACGAGACGGATCAACAAAGGGGTGAGATTTTCTTTATGGCAGACGCCACGGCACAAACGACCATAACGGTTTCAAGTTCAGAAGAACTGCGAGCTGCATATCTAGAATTGCAGGCGAACGAAGGCGGCGGTGTTATAAAGCTACAAGCCAGTGACACACCTTATTCCATGTATTTTAGGGATGTCGGTGACGAACAGAACGCTGTCACGATCACCTCAGAAGACCCCGACACACCTGCCATCATGTCCAGAGTTTACATCCGGGACACCGATAACATCACGATCGACAACGTGCTTTTTGACAGCACCGGTGACAGCAACGATAGCTCTGACGATCTGGAAATTTACAGCTCGGATAACATCTCGATCACCAACTCAGAATTCATCGGCAACGCCACTGGCTTTGTGACCAGCTATAGTGAGGTTGGTCTGACCCTTGGATCTGTCCGCTGGAGCGATGAGTTCAATTTCTCGGGCAACACGGTCTCAAATTACTATCACGGACTGTCGGTGATCGATGGCGACGATATTGTCGTTTCCGACAACGACATCACGCAAATGCAGGGCGACGGGCTGCGGTTTGCTTCGGTGCAAGGGGTCGAGGTCACTGACAACACATTGCATGATTTCTACGGCACATCACAAAATGTCACCCACTCTGATATGATCCAGTTTTGGGGCACCAACGCAAACCAGATCACCCGCGACGTGGTCATCAGCGGCAATGTCCTGAACACTTCGGGCGGGGCGGGCAGCCAAGGCATCTTTATCCGCAACGAACTGTTTGGAGACGGTGGCGCCACCGGCGGATATTTCGAAAACTTCGAGATCAGCAACAATGTGATCTACAATTCTCATATCCACGGCATTTATGCAGCTGACGTCAACGACCTGTCGATCACGAACAACACCCTTTTGTGGAACCGTCAGGCCGAAGTTGTCACCCGTGACAACGAGATCAGCTCAAGCGCGCCCTCGATTGTTATTCGCAACGACGGCGATGTTGTGATCACCAATAACATCACAAATGAAATCGCCGGAACCACCGAAGATGTATCTGTAATAAGAGATAATTTTTTCGTTGAGTATGACGATGTTAATGCCGCCAATCACATCATCAATAATTTCGTAAATGCCAATGATGGCGGTGCGGCCGATCTGCGCGACCTGAGGTTTCTGCTGGACAGCGATTGGAACGGGCTGGCGGGGGCCGATCTGACCCAAGCCACGCTAAGCGCTATCGACGGGGTAGAGGCCGTGCTGACCCGGTCGGCCGACATCCGAGACATCTATACCATGTCCTTCGACGCCAGGCTGTCTTTGGACAGCACCGGGTTTGTTGATCTATCAGAATATCAGTTTGTTTGGTCATTCTCTGATGGCTCCACCTTCACAGGCATCGAAATCGACAAATCGGTTGGGCAGGGGGGGAGCTATGAGGTCACTCTGACAATCAACGATGGAGGAACAGTTGTAGACCAAATATCGCGGGATTTCTTGGTTGCTACTAAAGATATCATATACTTGAAATCAAGTAATGGCCTAGCAGATCTATCTGAAAAGCAGGCTACCGTGCTCGTGGAGGGCAACGTCGAAGGCTCTCATGACGGTTTCCATATCTCCTTGGGGAACGAAATCGAGATCACCTCGGGCGCCTTTCCTCTGCAAAAAAGTGGGACCATCGGGATTACGTTGGATATGAAATGGGCCGATGCCGGCAACGGCGGCAATTTCATCACATTGCACACGATCTTTCAGGGTCGCGTTTATGATGACGGACGGGTCTGGTTTGAAATCGTCACTGATGAGGGCGCCTTCGCTGTCATCACCGAGACACCCGTCCTATCGGATGGCGACTGGCACAACATCGGCATCTCTTATGACGCCTATGACGAAAAGCTTGGGCTGTATGTGGACGGTGAGGAAGCGGCCAGTGTCACGGCATCTGGTATTACCGGGTCGTCATCACAGGATCTGGTATTTGGCAATGTTTTTGACCGTGACACAGCCGACATATACATTGACGACATTGCAATCAGCCGTGATCCCGCGATCGCGGACGAACCGGTTACAATAGATGTTCCAAACGACGATCCGATCATCGGAGAAGAACCGGTTGTCGCCAGTGCGTTTCTGCGCCTGTCCTCTGCGACGGGCCTTACGAACCTGGCAGAAGGGGATGCCCGGATTTACAACACCGGGACCGTCGAGGGCGACTATACGGGGTTTAACATCAGCAAAAGTAGTGAAATTTTCATCGACAGTGACACAGACAGCTTGCAAGATATGGAAGGTCTCGCCCTCACGCTGAACATGCGACTGGAAAGCCTGGGGTCCGCGGGGAATTTCATCAACTACTATGAACAATTTGCAGGGTCGGTGAAAGACGACGGCCGGGTCTGGTTTGAGGTAGAGACCACCACAGGCACCTACGCGATGATCAGCGACCGGGCGATCTTTGATGATGGCGATTGGCACAGCATTGGTATTTTCTACGATTCAGACGCCGAAACGCTTGTCATGCGAGCGGATGGCGTTGAAGTGGCCAGCGTGACCGCCAGCGGTATCATCACTGGGGCCCGCCAAGATCTGGTTCTGGGGAACTTGTGGTCACGCGATACGGTAGATGCCTATATTGACGACATTCAGCTTTCGGATCGGAGTATCAGCATCGATGTGCCCGTAGGCGATGCCGATGCCATCGCTCTGCTGTCTTCGTCACAGGGGCTCGCGGATCAATCGGGCAGCGGCATCACGGTCTATCAGACCGGCGAAACTCTGGGCAGCCACGTCGGGTTCCGGATCAGTGAAAGTAGCGAAATCTACCTGAACAGCGACACCGGAAGCCTACAAGACATGGACGGGTTCGACCTGCGCCTGGACCTGCGCCTGGCAGAGGCCGACGCGGCGGGGAATTTCATCAACTACTATCAGCAATTCGCGGGGTCGGTGAAAGACGACGGCCGGGTCTGGTTCGGGATTGAGACCGATGAGGGTAAATTCGCCGTCATCAGTGACGAGGCCGTGTTCGACGATGGCAACTGGCATCAAATCACCATCACCTATGACGATGATGAAAACTATCTGGCACTGTTCATCGATGGTCAGGAAACAGCGCGGACCGAGGCCAGTGGGATTATCCTAGGCAGCTCTCGTGATGCGATTTTGGGCAACACATGGAGCGACCCCACCGTGGATGCCTATATCGAGAACATCTCGCTCAAGGATGCCCCAGAAAGCGTTGACGAAGCCGCGGTCCTCGACCAGCTCACAGCTCTTAACCTGCTGACCGTGGACGAAATATTGTTCTAAATTGGTAGGGACATCCTGCCAATAAAACGACCTTGCGCGCGCGCTGACACAGGCCCCTTAACAGTGCGCGCGCCCTCCTAAGGGATCCTTGGGGTTCTCTCTCTTTACTTGCGGTGATTTTGGCTCCAGGAAAAAGAGAGACCACCATGAATTATAACTTTGAGTCTATGACACCCGGCCTGACAGCACCGGCCAGCGATGGTGTTGCGGTTACCCCCAGCGACCAAGACGATCTCGATTTTGCAACCCGGGCTCTTTATGTTGGTGGCACAGGGGACCTTGCCGTCCAACTGATTTCGGGCAACAACATCACTTTACGCGGCCTGCAGGGTGGCAATCTCTATCCATTGCGGGTCGCGCGCGTTCTTGCCACAGGTACGACAGCAACCGATATCGTCGGCCTGCGCTGATAGGGAAAATAACATGCAAATCAGCACGTCACTGTCTCTTTCTAGACTTGGTCAGAAGAAGAGCAAGCCAAGTCAAATAACTGCGCCCGCCCTCATCAGCGACTTGCCTGATCTGCTTCTGGATGAAGGGACAGGCTTCGCGACGACCGACGTTTCGGCCTTTTTCTCAGGTGCTGATTTGACATTCGATGTCACGGGCTTTGGGGCCAGTATTCACCCCGTGTCCGGCCAGCTGTCACTGGATACAGCCGCGTCAACGTCCGCGACCATGATATCCGTTACCGCCCTGAACAGCGCGGGAACAGCCAAAGGCACGTTTGATCTCATCATTCAGGCCGCCCTAGCCCCGCCCACAAAAATCGCAGATCTGAACGATGAGATTTTCGATGAAGACACCGGCATAGAAACGATCGACGTCTCGGGTGTCTTTTTGGGCGATGATCTGACCTTTAGCGTCACAGGGCTTGCCGCCAACATTGATCCGGTCTCGGGTCTTTTGTCACTCGATACGGCAACACCCATTGATGCCGCCAGCATTGTTGTGGTGGCCACAAACGCGGCTGGGTCGGCCAGCGCCGCGTTTAAACTCACCATCGAAGCTGACGAGCCTCCGGTAGATGGTGCCCCTATCGAGGTTTACTTCACCTCTTTTGATACCGACCGGACAAGCGATTTTATCCCCTCAACATCCGGCATCAGCTCGTTAAGGTTTGACCCAACGGCCACCTTTTCTGGCGACCCGACCCCAGGCGCAATGACGTGGGGCACCCCCGGAGACACGAATTCCACCAACGTGATCTTCATTTCGGTAGACCCTAACCGAACCTATCAATTGCTTTACCGCAGCACACTATCGGGCACGGGCAGCAACACCGAAGATACGTCTTTGCGGATGCAAGATGACAGCGGCACAACGCTCTGGAACAGCGGTGATTTAGGCACGGGGACACATCTTGTCGAAATCCCCGCCAGTTCAGATGCGGCCATTGTCCGGTTTGATGCCAAGATCCGCGGGACCATCGCAAGCGGGTCTTCCAAACGCTATAGCCTGCATATGCTAGGGCTTTGGGACATTACCGATAGCGGCGGTTTTCCACAAAAGGCGGCGAAGACCCCGTTCTTTTGGAGCGAAAAACTCTATACAGGGCTGTCTTCTCGTCCGATCGACTTTACCGAGTTTTTCACCGGGAACATCACAGAATATATTTATGACGGCCCCGAGCCGCACACCTGGGATGGTGCGGTGCTCACGATTACGCCCACCGTTGATACCGCCGGACAAGGCGATGCCGAGGACGGCACTGTCACACGCCTGATCTATGCGATGAATGGTCCTCTGAGGGCTGTCGATCCGCAGGTTATTTCGATCAATGTGTCCGACAGCACAACCCTGACACCCCTGACAGAACGCACCCCCGGTGAGGATTGGCAGATCGAGGTTGGCCGCCCCATGCCGTCTTTTGCTTTTTCACGCGGAGTGTATGGCGGCGCGCAGCCGCACAGCTATACCGTGCTGAGCAAACCAGATTGGGTCACCGTCGAAGACAACGGGGTGTGCCATGGCACGCCAGACCGGCCCACACCGCGCACACCGCTGACCGTGCAAGTGACGGATGCGCTCGGCAATACGTTGGAGGCCAACGTACAGATCGAAGCCGTTGCCCTTCGTGACCGCACGCCAGTTCGCACCATTCCGTCCGGTGGGGTGATTTTCGACGAGATCCGCAAATACGCCTCCTCCGGTGGGGTGCTGGCTCTGGAAGAAGACGGCACCTACACATGGGGCAACAGCTTTGGTGCTGTGAACGCGACACAGTCAAACCCTACGATCGTCACCGGGCCCGTCACCGCCGTTGTCAACGGGCGCGTCGAGATCGACAGTTGTATTGGTTTGGTCTTTGAAGGCTTCACCGTCACGCGCAGTATCACCGAAAGCGCCAGTAAGGACTACCGCGCCCAGATGATATTGGGCACGCAGAGCAGTTGTTTGCACATCAATTTCTTTGATCTGACAATACGCGGTAACCGGCTCGATGTTGTGGCACCTGGTGCCTCTGCTGATGCAGGGGCTGACTGGGAAAACACCGAGAGTTTTGTCACCATGGGAGTGGGGATCACGACAGGTGGGAATTTCCCAGTGGTTCACCGCTGTGCGATCGAAAATGTCTATGCCGGGATCAATCTGGACAACTCCAAACATTTCACGGTGCAAGATTGTACCGTGCGTTGGATAGGGGTCGACGGTCTGACCACCAACAAAAGCATGGGTGGCGTTATCAAGGGTAACCGATTCCAAGAACCCGTGGGCAATTACACCTCTTATACCCACCGCGATCTGTTGCAGACCTTTGGCAACAATGCCCCACAGCCAAACCACTTTTGCTGGCTTGACAACTTTGCCTCTTGTTCCGGCGTTGATCTGATTCAGGGGCACCTCTTTGATCAAGATGGCTGGGGCAACAGCGATAAGACGCCGCGCAATGGCACCAACTACCGCCATATCTACCGCGGCAACACGGTCTTTAACTCGACGAACGCGCATGGAGCCAATCTCGAATATTATCACGACAGTATATTCGAACAATTCTCGATCTTGCCGCATCCAGATGTCAGCAGGACGGCGCTGATATACCTCCGCTTTGCGTGTCAGATATTGCTCAAGGATTGTCTGATTAACGGGTATACTGGCAGCGGCTACGACAGCTGGTTCCACCTGGTCGACCGTGAGAACACCATCGACATGTCGACCGCCGAAGCACCTGACTTCAGCACGATCTTCCCCAATTGGGCCAACCCCGATCTGGCCTTTGAGGACCCACGTGAAGCGGTGATCAATGGCCAACCCCCCAGTGCGGCACGGTTCTGGATAGATCCCGCCAGCAGCTGGAATGCGTCCAATCCGAAGACCGCCCCCAGTTGGCTACGGGATGGTTTGTAACCAGGGCAATACCCCCACGCACCATGAAATTAAACGCGACGTCAGATCTCTGGATCTGGCGTCGTTTTTGCCGTGGCCCTATCGCGTTTTGAGACGGCCTTGATCATGCGCGCGGGCTGCAAATCGGAAGCTGCCAGCGCGAAAATACGTTTTGGCTGGTTTACCCTTCGCCTCGAAAAATCAATCGAAGGTAGAAAATCAAACAGAAAACATTCGAAAAACGTACAAATATAGCACATTTGATATTTTTTCTTGGTTAATGTGAATAATTTGTTAACATCACATCATTGCAAAATTTTAATTTTTACAAAATTTCGGAGTTTAATGAGAGCGATGTTTGTACATAGAATCCCTGTTTTTTTTGCCGCGGCCGTTGGCGTCGCCGCATTTCCTGCTTTCGCAGATACAATTGACCCTGAAACATACAGCGCCGATCTGGCCGTTGGCGAAAGCGCAACAATCACAAAAACCGTTGTTGTCGAAGCAAGCGGCCCATCTGATGCCGTCATCGACGTGCATTTCCTGATCGACACATCCGGCAGCATGGGCGGCGAAATCAACGCCGCCAAAGACGCATCAAGCGATCTGTTCGCATCGCTTGAAACAACATTTGGCGATGTTGCCGCCAGCGTTGGTGTGTTTTCAGAAGGTGCGTTTCTCGACGATGTGCGCCCCAATGCCAATGTCATCTTTGGAAGCGGCCTGAGCACGAACAACACGACATTCACCGACAACGTGAATGATGTCTCGCTGGGCGTCCCAGACGGGGGCGGGGATTTCCCCGAATCCGGCTATACCGGGATCGCCTTGTCTGGGGACAATCTTGACTGGCGGGCTGGGTCAAACCGGTTCATGTTTGTCTTTACTGACGCCTCGGCCAAGGGTGACCTTGCGGGTGCGCAGGCCGCACTTGCCGCTGAAGACATCTCTTTGGTGACCTTGGCCTACGGCGATCTGGATACAATCACCGCATCCTACGGTGATCCATTGGGCGGCACCGTGTTCAGCAGTTCAACAAGTGCTGCAGATATCATCGCCGACGTGACCGCGGGTATCACTGCCGGGTTCTCTGAATACGAAACCGTAACGGTTGATGATCTGGGCCTTGGCCTGCCATTGGGCATTGATGTGAGCACCGTCTGTACGTCAGCTGATATCGGCGCCTGCGTTGGTGCAGAGGCGATTGGTGATTATGACCGCTCCGAAGACAGAGCCTTCACATTTGATGTGACCTTCACGCGGACCGCAGAAGGGGATGCAGAGTTCTTTACCAACGCTTTGGTTGATGGCGGCATCGTTGCCCGTGAATTCGACAGCTTCACCGACGGTACGGGCCCCTCTCCGGTGCCACTGCCAGCTGGGTTTCCACTGCTCCTGACAGCCTTTGGTGGGCTCGCGTTGTTGCGTCGTCGCGCGGCCTGATACAGACCTAATATACCGGAATGCGGCGCAGGATCGCGGCGCATTTCCCCTCGTTTTTCAAAGTGAGACTTGTTTATGTCATCTGTCTCCTCCCGGTTCGGGCACGCGGTTTTCTTTCCGCTGATCTTCACTATTTTCACGCAATCTGCACAGGCGTCCACTTTGGAAGCTGGCCCCTTGTTGCCAGACGCGCCACAAGCAACGGCGTACCTGCTGCCCATTTCACGCGCGCTGGACACAGGCGATATCGCCGGGGCTGAAACCCTGGTGCGTGCACGGCTTGATGACGCGCCCGATGATGCGATCGCTTGGGAAGTGCTTGGTGTCACATTGAGCATGCGCGGCGATGTCACTGGCGCGGACGCCGCCTATGCAAAGGCGGTTACCCTAGAACCCAAACGTCTCAGCGCATGGATCAAGCGCGGCGATCTTGCCGATGCTTCGGGCCATACCCCTGAGGCACTTGGCCATTGGGCCGCTGCGCTTAAAATTGCGCCCGGCTATGCCCCCGCCCACGAACGTCTTGGCATCGCGTATGCCGATACCAATGATCTGCCCCGCGCCCTGACGCACCTTGAGGCAGCCGTTGCGGCACAAGACACCGCAAAGCTTGGCGCAAAGGCCGAACTGGCGTTCGTTTATAACAGGATCGGTCGTCCCAAAGATACAATCGCTCTTTTGAGCCCCCAAGACGACGGCACCGCGCGCATGAGATTGGCGCTTGGCAATGCCCACGCCCAATTGGGGGACCCCAAGCAAGCGTTAGAGACCTACCAAAAAGGGATCGATGCCGCGCCTGACAACATCGCACTTCTCAAAGCGAAAGGCGCGTTATTGGTGGAAACCGGCGATTGGCCCAACGCGGTGGTGGTGTTGTCTAAACCCGCCGCAGCAGAGCCTGCAGACGCCTTTTCCAACCTGCAATACGCCCGCGCGTTGCTTGCAATGGGGCGGTCTGTGGATGGGATCGCCGCTGCAGAACGTGCTGCCACAGCGGATGCCAACGCCGATATCTTGCACCAAGCCTTGTCCGTTACAGCACGCGCGCACCTTATGGCCCGCGATTTTTCCGCCGCCCATGCAGCAACCACACGGTTGGTAACGCAGTTGCCAGATGAACCTGCGTCTTGGCGCGAACATGCCGCGATCCAAGGGGCAACCGGGCAATATGAGGCGGCAAAATCCATCTATGATGAGGCAATCGCGCGGTTTCCCCAAGATGCCGAACTTCTCCGAGGGCGCAGTATCGTCAAGGTCCGGTTGAACCAGCTCGCATCCGCAGCCCAGGACGCCGCTTTGGCGGTAAAGGTCGCGCCGAAATGGCTCGAAGCTCGGTTTTTGCTGGGCGAAATACAACGTGCTCGCGGTGAAAACGACAAGGCAGAAGGCACGTTCCGCAGCGCCTTGACGCTGGACCCGGACCATTGGCCCAGCCTTGTGAATATTGCGACACTACGCTTGGCAGAGGGCGACGCCGCTGCTGCTTCCCGTCTGGCACAGCGCGCTGTGACGCTATCCGGGAATGCGCAACCCGCCGCCGATATCCTCAAAAAAGTGCAGGCCCAGCAATAAACAGATGGTGTACCTAATCTAAACCTTAATGCCGTCTATTCCTATCTCAACCAGACCATACCTACGGTTTGTCCTGCACGCGCCCAGTACAGAGGCCTTTCAGACCATGGGCCCTACGACAGACCAACCAGGATATCTCAGAGCATAGATGCCATTAATTATCATAACACATATTATAGTTCACTTTTGCAGACGCGGGTGCGCGCTACTTTGAAGTGCGGCTCCTATTAGAAAACAACGAGTTATCTAATAGGAGGAATATCACATGGGAGCGATCTATACGCAACTGAGCTTACAAGATCGCCGCCGGATCGAAGACTGGTAGCTGGCAAAGGTACCCAAACTTGGTTCTGCGACCCTTCCAGTCCATGGCAGAAAGGCACCGTTGAAAACACCTGCCGAAGTGTTCCGCGAAAAGATGATGGAAGAGATGGGTCGATCACCCTACCCTCAACGCCAATAGGAGTCGCGGTTCAGGTATCGCCCACAGGTGTCCAGGAAACTAGGGGCGCCTCACCCATAGCCCTCGTTCCATCGTCCAGTTCGTGACAAGTGTTGTCGGCGTTTGTTTACCTTGCCTTTGTGTCCCAGCTCTTTGGATTCTTTGCATGGTATAGGGGTATGGCGCTTGCTGGAATTGCACGAGTATCTCAGCTACAGCTTTTTTCACGATAGGATTTGCAGCAATCCCGCGTGGCAAAACCTTGGGCCTAGACGCCCTAATTTTTGGGGCTAGTGTGTCGGTTACAGTCTGGCTATCTGCTCGGCAAAAGAACGCAATGATGACTGAGAAAAAACATGCCAGGTAGCAGCATTATTTTGACTTTCCTTGTCGCTACAATTGCCTTTGCATGGATACCCGGCCCACATTAACACAAACAACGAACGACACAGACACCCATCATCATATAGGTTGCGCCGTGTCGCGATTTTGGAGCGCTGAGTATGGCAGACAACGACTTTCAAGCTTTCATCACCGACTACTACAAGCGGTTTTCACAAACGCTACTGTCTTTTGACAAAGGACCGTTGAAAGACGTGCTTGATGTGTTCGATACGGTCGTTGCACGGGGTGGGGTCGTTTGGGTCGCGGGTAATGGCGGCAGCGCGGCGATTGCAAACCACATGGTCTGTGACGCTGGCAAGGGGACACACGTTGATGGGACAGCCCCCTTTCGCATGATGTCGCTGGCGGCCAATGTGCCGCTGATGACGGCGATCGGCAATGATATCTCTTATGATGCGGTCTTTTCGGAGCCGTTGAAATACTACCTGACGGATAAGGACGCAGTGCTGCTGGTCAGCTCTAGCGGCAATTCCGCAAATGTGATCGAAGCTTGTAAATACGCCAATGAACGAGGCGTACCCACGGTGGCCTTTGTGGGTTTCAAGGGCGGTGCGCTCAAAGAACATGCCACGCATGTGGTGCACATAGAAATCGAAAACTACGGCATCGTGGAAGACACCCATCAAAGCCTCATTCACGCGGTGACCCAATACATGCGCGCCCGTAAGGGGTAGGTCAAACACCCGCAGCGCGGTGGGTTTAAGGTGACGCGGTGCCCCCAAACGCAACATGCGGTTTTGGCGGCACCCTGCGCGCGGGATTCAAAACAGTTTTATCCCGCGTGACGCCTATGTCGACATGATCTGCCGCAGGCTGTCTTCATATGCGCTCAACCGGTCAAGACCACGCGCAAAAGCGGCTTGTGTCTCATTGGCCAAAGCCGCGCGCGCTTCAAATTGTTCGAAAATGCGCGCCTCGATTTCTTCGGCCGGGTCCGAGGTGCAATCAACCGTATGAGGATATTCCAACGCGCCAAACAGCCCCGCAAATTTACGGCTATACGCCATAGGCACCACAGGCACCCCCGAGGAAAACGCCGCAATACACGCATGCATCCGCGCGCCCATAAAGAAATCCATCCCCGCAATATAAGTCTTGGCCTCTGAGGGAGAGGTGAATTTCGGGGCCATTTTCACCCCCTGCCCGACGTCGCGCGCCAAGGTTTCGCTGGCACGGTAGTCGTCTTCGACAGGCATGGTATCTGCGATAACATGCGGGACCAAATGCACCTCGACCCCCTCCATCTGCGCAAACCGGGTCACGATACGCGTCATCATGGCCGGATAATCTCCTTTGAGCCCGAACATATTGGCGCCCGTATAGCCCCCATTCATCAACAGCCCCGAAACGTTGATCCCCACTCGGACCGGGCCGTCATCAGCACGCGCGGCCGGGGCGTCATAGGGCAAACGCAACGCCACATCGCTGGCCAGATGCACATCACCACCAAACCCCTGATCACGCAGGATCGCGATAGATTTTTCATCACGTGCAAAGATCGCCGCCGCCCGGCGCATGGTCACAAATGCCACGCGTCGCGCCCACCCTGCCTTGAACGGCCCAATGGTCTGCGGGCTTAGGATCAGGGGCCGCCCCAATGCCAGAACGGTGGCCTTTGCCGTCATATATTTGATGAAACGCTTGGCCCCGTAGATATCCGAAAAGCTATCGCCTGCGCCAATGTCCAACACAATGTCGCAACGCCGCACCGAGCGTGCCAACCCACTGGGACGATAAAGGTCGCGGGTGCGGAAATTCGCGTTTTCCACGTTGTCTGCCGTGACATAGGATGGGCGCGGATCACGCCAGCCTAAGGTCAAAAAGCGCACCTCCCGGCCCAGTTCAGCAGCGATACCTTCGACGATCGCGATTTGGGCAACGGTCAGGGCACCAACGCCCAGATTGTCGGAATTGGCGGAATGCCACAGCAAGCCGATGGTCAGCGGAGAAGACATAAAAAGGTGGCTCCTGTCATGAGGCGAACTTCAGTCGCACGTGAGGGTTAGCGCCGGGACGCATCGGCAAGTGTGTCTTGATAAATTTGCATGAGCTTTTGTGCCTTGAGCGGCCACAACGCTTCGGCGGCGAGTTTGGCACGCCCCGCCTGCCCCAACCGCTGGCGCAATGCAGGGTCTGCGGCAAGGGTAGTGATGCAGCGCGCCAGATCCTGCGGCATCTGTTGCGGCGTGGTGACATCCACCTTCAACCCGCATGTGTCATCGATGATGTAATCAGGGCCCCCCGCACGCACAGTGACAACCGGCAGGCTCCAGCGCATCGCCTCATAAAGAACAGCGCCCATGCTTTCGCGAAAACTGGGGTAAACCAGCGCGTCGGCGGCTTTGTAGTGGTCTTCAATCTGCGCGCGCGGCAGGCGACCCAGAAACGACACACGGTCCGCCACCCCAAGCGCTTCGGCCTCGGCGCGGCACGCCTCTAGTTCTTCGCCATCGCCGATGCTGGTCAGGGTGACCTCAGGGTGGTCTTTCAAGTGGCTTAAGGCCCGTACGACATCGCGCAACCCTTTGGTACGCACCGCCCGGCCCACATGCAACATCTTCAACTGGCCCGCAGGCGTGTCGCGCACCGTTTCAGGCTCAAGATCCGCAACGCCGATCCCAAGGAATGGTTCGAACCGCCGAAGCGGCACATCCGCCAGAACATCCCGCATATAGGGGGCGACCCCCATCACCAGTTCCGCGCCTGTGTAGCTTGCACGCAACCACGGATCATACCGAAACCGCAGCCCATCAAGAGCCCGCAGCCGGGTAAACCATTGAGCGCCCTGCGCCTCGGGGGCAAAGGCCGCGGGCGTTGGCAGCGCCCCCCCCAGAGACCCGATTACATAAGGCACTCTTCCTTTGCGCAAGGGGGTCGGGTAGCGGGGTGCGCGGGGCAAAATGTGGTGGGCCAGATCATACTCTGCGCCATGTGCCTGCATCCACCGGCGCACATGGCCATTGAACACAAACAGGCTGATCTTGAGCATGGACGACAGGCGTTCGTTTATCCGTGTCCAGTTGGGCTCGTCGAAGGTGACAACCGTGCACTCTGGTAACTGTTCAGCCAATGGCGGGCCACGCCGTGTCTCGAACGCCAACACGGTGACATCCGCCAGTTTAGAGACTTCGCGCAGCAGCATCGTCGCGGTATATGCTTCGCCCACCGCCAGCGCATTGAGCCGCGGCGCCGTAATCAGAATTTTCATGCAGGTCGTCTCCGGCTAGGGGGGGCCGGCTTGACCGGGTCTGTTGTCGCATCTGTTGTTAGGTCTGGATCAGGGGGTGCGGGGGGCGCGCCGAATGACTGGGCCGCCCAGACCCCGGTGCCCATAAAGAACAACA
This sequence comes from Roseobacter sp., assembly GCF_039970775.1. Lineage (GTDB taxonomy): Bacteria > Pseudomonadota > Alphaproteobacteria > Rhodobacterales > Rhodobacteraceae > Roseobacter. The sequence continues at coordinate 8,744 of NZ_JBDVLG010000053.1, read as the reverse complement.
CAAACGCCCCGATGCCATGCCAATAGTGCACCGTCGCCCCTGCCAGCACGACACCACCCAAAGACACCAGATACCCCGCCCGGCCGGCACGATCGACCAGATCAGTCAGGGGCGCCAACGACACACGGCGCACAATCAGCAAGATCGCCGCCATAAAGGCCAAGGACGCCGGCAGCCCGTATTTCATAGCAATCAATAGCCAGAAGTTATCGACACTGCTGCTCATGTAGCTGGGGCGTATCCAATCATTCAGGCCAAGCCCAAACAGTGGGTTTGCCCAGACGTTATCAGTGCCATAGTTCCAGATCAGGATACGGTTGTAGGCACTGCCCGAACTGAATGTGGCGTAGTTGACGACCACATGGAACGGGGTGCGGCTAGAGAACAGATCCACCACGACATAGCCCGCAACGCACAGCCAAGCAAAGATCGTCCAACGTTTGGGATGCGGACGCAGCACAAGTTCCCATCCGATAAAGATCAGCTGGAAGACCATCGCCATGAGCGCCCCGCTCGACATGGAAAAGGCGGTACAGACACACACCACACCCAGCCGGATAACCCGCCCCATAAAGCCAGAGCTGTAATTGAACGAGAACCATGCAAGCCCCACCACCGTACTGACAAAGGTGCCGTGGTGAATGGGGTGTGAAAAGAAAGTCTGTGCCCGGCGCAGGCCCCAACGCGCGCCGATATTCACATGAGAAATCGAATTGGGCACCAGATCCAAGGCAATCGGCCGTCCGGTCACGCTTTCGAGGGCGGCCAAGGGGAACAACACCAGCGCGATCAGGAACATCACCCGGGCGAATTTGCGGAAATCGGCACCCGACTGGATCGACACCCGCCCCAACATATAGGCCCCAAAAAATTCAACCGTATGGATGCCAATCGGTTCGATCACCTGCCCCAGAGGATGGTTCATCGCCAGTGCCAAAACCGCCCAGCCCGCCGAGAACATCATCAATTTGTCCATCAACAAGATCGGCCCGGCTTTGCCCATGAGCCAACGAATGAGCAATGGGAAAAACAACGCCAAGAGCACCATCCGGTACGGCAACAGCAGCACAGGCCCGGCCCGTACGGTGATGGGCGCCATGATGCTGATCATGAATATGATGGCGAGCCAAGGCAGCCCAGCCACACGCACTGCCGTTTGTTTTATAAACTGCGCGGCCTTGCCCGGGGGCGCGCTTATGGGGCGTGTTTCAGCGGCGGCGGCTTGGTCGGCGCCTGCGTCGATGACCTCTTGTTTGGCCTGACCACGGCCCGCCTGGCCCTTGACGTTTTTCCAGGGGCGCGCTCTGACATGACGGTTGCGCTCGCGGGTCAGGCGATATGCGCCTGCGTCGCTCATGAGGTCAGAGTGTCCTGTGCCGCACTATACGCCGCACCCAGTTCAGCCCGCGGGGTGCGCATCAGGGTCCGCGACGCGCGTGCCGCTGCAAACGCACCGCGCCACCGCGCCCGGCCAGGGGCAGACCGCAAATAGCGCAGTTCAGTCAGCAGTTTGAGCCGGATAAACCACCGCAACCGCGACCGCGCCGCCTGCGACTGCTGAGGCGTCAGCGCACCATCGCTGGTATGTTTGAGGATCACGTATGCTCGGTTGAGCACCGCAATCGCCCCCATTGTAAAGCTACCTGCACGCCCCGATGGGTTCTTGTGGTGATAGACTTGGGCACGCCGCGCACCCACCAACAAACCATCGCGCGCCACGGCTAGGCTGGCTTCGACGTCTTCGTCCAGCCCGTAACCCTTGAGGTTTTCGTCAAATTCGCGCGCCTTGATCGCCTGCGTCCGAAACGACATCCGAAACCCGGTCATATATTCAACAAGGCTGTGGCGCTCTGGGTCAAACCAATCTGGCACCGGGTGGCGCCCCTTGAAAAGCCCCCCCAAATAAAGCGCCGGCTTGAGATGGGACAATTTCTTTTCAATGCGGTTGCGCATCAAACGGGTGCGCGCGTCACGCGCATGTGCCCGCGACATCTGGTAGGTGCCTTCAGGCAAGGACCCTTCGGGGGCTTCATGCACGGAAATACCACAGACCCCGGCCACGATCCCGGCGCGGTCCATTTCGTAGATAGCCATAATTTCGGCGGCCGTGTCCGTATAAAACAAAGAATCATCATCTGGAAAGATCACGACATCTGCGCTGACATGTTCCAGACCGCGGTTGCGTTGGTAAGGCAACCCCGGACCGCTTTGATGCACGATGACCTCGCCGTCCCATCCCTGCGTGCACTCTGTCACAATCTGGCGGATGGGCGCGTGATCGTCAGAGCTGTCAATTACGATGATTTTCTGTGGCAACCGCGTCTGTTTCAACAACAGCGGGATCGACAGGGCAAGCGCCTCAGGCCGGTTGCGTGTGGCGATCACCGCATCCCATGTCAGAGCGGAATCGTCGGGTTGAGAATTCAGGGTCATGGACAATACTCATACAAACAAATCAAAGGCGGGCGATGGCCGTCCAAAACTGATCTACACATTCACTCCGCAAGCGTATAGACCCCGGTCCTGAAAATATGGTTCACTCGAAAGCGCACGATGGCCCTTACCGCCCCTATATCACCTCAAGTTTCCGTTCTGATGGCCGTGTTCAATGGTGCGCGCTATGTCGAAAGCGCATTGGCATCGATCCAAAACCAAACCTTGGATGACATCGAGATCATCGTTGTCGATGATGCGTCGCAAGACGAAACACCACAGATTTTGGCCAAAATAGCTGCTGCAGACCCACGTATCCACGTAGAAACCCTATCTGAAAACCTAGGGGTGGCGGGGGCTGCCAACCGCGGTCTGGATCTTGCCCGCGCACCTTATGTGGCCCGGATGGACAGCGACGATATATCGATGCCCGACCGTCTGGCACATCAAAAAGCCTATTTGGACACACATGATACTGTCATGCTGATTGGCTCAAGTATTGGGCAGATTGATGCCGAAGGCGCGCATTTGCGCACCAGCCACAGACCGCGTGACGCCTTTTCGTGCCGGTGGCTGGCGCGGTTCTTCTACCCCGTTACACATCCATCGACGATGTTTCGCAGGGTGGCTCCTGATGGCACGCCACTGCGCTATGCAGACCAGATGCGCACCACATTGGATTACGAATTCTTCGCCCGGGTGCTCGCGCACGGCGAGGCTGTCTCGACCTCAGATATCTTGCTGAACTACCGCATCCACGACGGGTCGATCTCTGGTACGAAATACCGCGATCAGGCCACGCGGGCGCAGAAAATCGCCCTTGGGGTGCAGGACCGCGAATTACCACCGAAGGTCCGGGCCAGCCTGGAGCCTTTCAACGCCGCGTATCTGGGGTTCTCTGCAGCCCCGCCCGCTGCGATTTTTGCGGCGATGCGGCAAATGATCGCCTATGACGCCGCCAGCCATCCCGACCGTCGCACTTGGATGCGCCGGCAGGCGTCGCAGCTGTTGTTGTCTGCTTTGCAACGATCAGGCCTGTCCAGAAAACAGGCGCGGCGTGCGTTTTTACGCCATGGGGTCGATTTCCTGCCTGCCTTGGCCTTGCGCGCCGCCGAGCTGAAACGGATGCTGCCTGCGGCATTGCGTTCGGATCCGCCTGTTTAACCATCCCCCAGATGCGATCTTGCACGTCCAGACCCACTGTGGAATTGCATGCGGGAACGATTTCTTCGTATACGCAGTCTAGGAAAATACCTGCCGGGACAACCACGCCCATCCTATGGCGCACACTTATTCCGGCCCATGCAGTTGAAGGAAGATCGCGATGATCAGTACCTATGCGAAGATCCTATCGTTACTGTCGCAAGCAGAAAAGCGACGGTTTTTCATTCTATTGTGCATGGTCTTTGTGCTCTCAGTGTTTGAAGCAGGCAGCGTCGTATCGATCCTGCCGTTTCTACAAGTGCTGTCTAACCCCGAGATGATCCAGACCAACACCATGCTGGCGTGGGCTTACGGCACCTTTGGTTTCACCAATAATCAGGCCTTCTTTGTGGCGATGGGGGCTGGGGTTTTCCTCTTTACGGTCACGGGGCTGATCTTCAAAGCGTTCATGGTTTGGGTGCTGACACGGTTCTCGCTGATGCGTTCTTACGTGCTCAGCTCGCGCCTATTGGAAGGCTATCTGCACCAACCCTATGTCTGGTTTTTGTCGCGCCACAGCTCGGATCTGGGCAATAGCGTGCTGGCAGAGGTCGACACAACCGTATCGGGGTCGTTGTTGCCAGCGATGCGGCTGATCCCGGATCTGCTCACCGCGATCCTTTTGATTGGGGCCTTGTTCTACTTTGAGCCGGTGATTGCGCTGGGGGCGGTGATCTCGTTGGGTGGCGCCTATACGCTGATCTATGTCTGTATCCGGCTGTTGCTCCTGCGCGTGGGTGCCTCCCGCGTGACGGCCAACAAACGGCGGTTCCATGTGGTCCAAGAAGCCATGGGCGGGATCAAAGAGCTCAAGATCATCGGGCTCGAAAAAGATTTCATACGCCGGTTCCGAGTGGCCGCCCTGACCATGGCGCGGGCTCAAACCACCAGCCAAGTATTGCGTCAGGTGCCGCGTTACGCGCTGGAAGGCATCGCCTTTGGCGGGGTCATCATGTTAATTCTGGTGCTGTTGGCACGCGGCAGTGGTGACGGCGATCTGACGACCTTACTACCCACGCTTGGGCTGATTGCGGCCACCGGCATGCGGCTCATTCCGTCGCTGCAGCAGGTCTACAACCGCATCGCCACCATCCGCTTTAACGAAAACACATTGGACCGCATTCACACGGATCTCATGGCGCTGGACAAAGACCGGCTCAAACGTCGCGATGCCGCCGAGGCCGTCGCCCCCTTGCGTCTGACAACGGAATTGCGCCTCGAAGAAGCCGTATACGCCTACCCCAACACCGAGCAAAGCGCGCTGACGCGCATGTCTCTGACGATCCCTGCCAATACGACCGTGGGTATCGTGGGCGGCACCGGTGCGGGCAAAACCACGGTGGTTGATGTCATCTTGGGCCTTCTGGATCTGCAAGACGGCCAGCTTATCGTGAATGACGAACCCGTCACCACCGAGAAAATCCGCGCATGGCAAAAAACAATTGGCTATGTCCCCCAGCAGATCTTTCTGACCGATGATACCGTGGCCTCTAATATCGCCTTTGGTGTCGCCCCCGAGCTGATCGATACAGCCGCTGTAGAAGCGGCCGCCAAAGCCGCATCTTTGCATGATTTCATCATGACAGAGCTTCCGGAAGGCTACCAAACACAGGTCGGCGAACGTGGCGTGCGCCTGTCAGGCGGTCAGCGCCAGCGGATTGGTATCGCACGCGCGCTTTACCACAACCCCGATGTGTTGATCATGGATGAAGCCACCTCGGCGCTCGACAATCTTACGGAGCGCGCCGTCATGGAGGCGGTGACCAATATCAGCGGTTCCAAGACCATCATTATGATCGCTCACCGCTTGTCGACCGTGCGCAACTGCGACACGATTTTCCTGCTCAGAGACGGTAAGGTGGCCGCAGAAGGCACCTATGATGCGCTGATCGAAATGGACAGCCAGTTCCGCGATATGGCGTCTGCTGGCTGACCCTGTCGTCAGGTCGGGCGGCGCCGCCCGATCCCGCCAAGAGCGGCCAATACGAACATCGCCGACCCTAACGAGACCACTGCACCCGGCACTGGCACACTGCTCACCGCGGCACCATCCGCCGCTGCCAATACCGCCACTGCAGAAGAACTGCCCGTCGCCGTAAAGAAGTGCAGATCGCCACTGTCGGTTGTGTTGCGGAAAATGAGGTTTTCCGTGAAGGTAAAGGACACCGGGTATGTGGGGTCTTCGATGCTTTGCAACGCATCTGCCGGGATCAGCGTGTTGATATTCAGCGTGTAGCGTACCGCCTCATAGACGCTGCCAGCGGCCAGCGCGCCATAGCAATAGTCGATGATAAATCCGCATGTATTGTCGGGCAGTTCGGTTTCATCAAAGCTGATCGGGGGCATGTCCGAGGTCAAGGTCAGCGCGCCTGCCGGGGTGCCCGTCGAAGAGAAGCTCAGCTGTGGAAAGTTGAACGTCCAGTCATGCCGCCCGGGGCCATAGAAATCCAGATCGGCGTGCCCATTGTAGCTTGATTGCACCAGTTTGCTGCCAGTGTCGCCCAGTGTGGGCCCAGAGGACAGCACAGTGCCAAAAGATGAGTACTCTGTCACTTCCATGTTGAAGAGCCATGTTGCCTCTCCTTCAAATGGCACGATGCTCGCAAGCGCGGGCAGTGGTGTTACAATGCAGGTGACGCCAGCCAAAAATGCGCATCTGGCACGGCGCGTCGTAGAATATAAAGTAACCATTGAAATATCTCCGCAGAGGATGTTTTGAGAATCAGAACTGCGGCCTGGGCCGCCATAAAAAGGGGATGACTGATCCCGAACATACAAAAGTAAACGCCTCACGCCTAGGATATTTACGTTCCGTTAACCATTTAGTCGGGAATGCGGGTGTCTACTAAAGGGGCGCGGCGACGTCGGCCACCTGTCTGTTTACTTACGGGACGCCCATATGGGCCACCTGCCCCGGAGCAACACACGTGGTCATATTTCGGAACATCCTGCGCCCGTGGCACCGCTTGAGATCCTGCGCTAAGGCTTGATACCGTTGATCGTGTGCATGGCGTCAGCCAGTTTGGTCAGATCAGCCGCGTAAAACCCAGCAGCGTTGATGCAGTTGGTCTCCAACATTTTCAGGCCCGTTTCCGTACGGCAGATGTCCATGACATATGCACGCGCGTAGTTCGGGTTCAAACGCACCATCTGTTCTGCGAAATCTGCAGCATCTTAGTCGATTTCAGACAGGTAAATCACGGGGTCTGGGTCAAGTTCACCAACAAACAGGACAACTTTGTGCCACGTGTAGGGAATTCCAAGACGATCCAAAACAACTGCTGGCTTCTCGGTGTCCTCAAACTGTTGCAGTATCCATTGCATACCATAGGTTTCTTTTTAGCATTGCGGCGATTGTGTTATTTGGTCGTCAAAAGCTATTGGATCCGCATTAGATCTCACCCCGATCGACCCGGATACGAAGCCACCCCAAAAACGCCTTGTCAGGGTTGCGCAGATGCGGCCGGCCCGTGCTTTGCCAAGTATGGCGCCACTGCGCCTCCAGTGCGTAAACATCCGCCCCTGGGCGCAACTGCCGGGCTGTCTCCAGCGTGGCCGGATCAAGCAACCCTGCCCCATGCCCAGTTTCAATCACAGGATCCGCAGCCCGCGGACGGATACATAGAATATCGCCGGGCTCTTCGCTCAGAACATAGTCTGGCAAAAGGTTCCGCGAGATTATCTCGCGGACCATGGCGCGAAACACCCGCAAAGGGCTGCGCGACCCGGCCTTCTTTGCCAGAACAGCCAAAGAGATCCGCCATTCAGGTTGGCGCCCACAATGCTTACGCGCCAGCTCATACAACCGACGTTCCAGCGGTTTGCGCAGATTGAAATATTCCCGGTTCAGCGTCAGGACACTTTTGGACAGCACCGCCCGATAAAGCCAATCGCTGAGGGTAATTTCAACACTGACCATCCGGCCACTGCGGGTCTTGCGCACGATCTCCCACGTTTCGATCAACCCAAAACCGCTCGTCGTGATTTTATCATCAGTGGCAATATTGGTGGTGATCCGGGTCCCTGCCAGCCGCTCAAACGCATCGCGCAAACGGCGATACCCGTCACCGCTTGTCTCGCGTCCTGTCGCCGTTAACAAATCATGCGCAGTTAAGGTCAGCTTGCGACTAACAGCGCGCCCCGCATTCAGCGCAGCAATCAATTGGCTGATGCAAAAGATCAAAATATCCGCGTCAAAGATCGTGGCGCGACCCTTTACGCTGGGCGTAATGGTGATCTCTGCGGCGTTATGTTCATAAGATAAGATCCGCCTGTCCGGGCGGGTCGTCAGTGCAAAAATCGGATGCTCCATACTGACCAGATCATGTTTGGGCATGGCACCCATAAAGTCGCAGACGAAAAAATCGCCAACGTGACCCTGCCCGGGCGTGACCCCCATCGCGGGTGTCAAAGACTGTCTTGTGGCCATCTGCTCGAGCCTGACAACGTTTCGTTGTTTCGTTGACACCAAAGCTATTTCCCACAGCAAACACTGTCTACCACAATATGAGATCTCAATCGTGGGTTCAGAGTCGGGTTAACGTGGGATCAGAGTCGCCCTATCGTGGGATCAGAGTCGGATGTTTAAAAAAAAATCCCGTAAGGCGTTGAAATAATTCAGGTAATATAAAAAGTCAAAGGTCCGTAACACTCTAATAACTGATATATAACAAAACTATTGGCGAAAAATCGCTCTTGGCCATAAAGAAAGCGCCTATTTTCCAGTGAAAAAGAGAGAATAAACGCAAACCTTGTAAGGTACCGTGTTTTTGGTTACTTATTGAAAAACACGGTATATCAAGGACACGAAGTCTCATGGGCACCCTACCCCCATACCTCAATATCAACCCAGATGATGTCGTAAAAACCTTACCTGAAGAGGTCAGTACAGATCACTTTGCTAAGATCTCAGAAGATTGCAGCAGAGGCGCAAACGATCTGATATCACGAGGGTTAGACGAGAGCGGCGAAAAAAAACTACGCCTGTTTTCAACCTGGGAAATCACCAAATATTTAATCCCTGTGGCCCCTCAATATTTTCGCCGAGTGCTAAGAGCCAACCCTGATTTACCTCAAGGACGCGCAGAAACGGAAGGCGGCGCAAAATG
>NZ_JBDVLG010000052.1:0-210772 GCF_039970775.1 Roseobacter sp. | reverse complement strand
GCACACACAACGGCCTGTGTCTGCACCTCTTCCCCAGACGCCAAACACATCCGCGGCGTATCACCGGGGTGGATCGTCTCAACCCGCTGCCCCAACCGCAGCACCACGCCCGCATCCACCGCCACCTGCATCAAACTGGTCACCAGATCGTGCCGGTGCGCAAAAAGATACGGTCGCCCCGCCATCCGCGTCAGATCCAACCGCGCGACTTCGACGCCTGCTTTGTAGTCGGCCAACACAACCGATTTGGCGATCATAGCCCCCGTGCGCATCAACGGGCCATCAACCCCCAATGCACGCAACACAACCAAACCGTTTGGGCTCACCTGAAGCCCTGCGCCGACCTCGACGATCTCAGAGGCCTGTTCGTAGATCGTCACCGCGACGCCCTTGTGCGCCAGCGCGATGGCACAGGCCAACCCGCCGATCCCCGCGCCGATCACACTCGCTGTTTCAATCATACTGTCCCCTCAAGCAAAAAACGCCGAAGCCTAGGCTCCGACGTTTTTGTAATCGACCATAGTCAATCGTCCGCAATCAATCGTCACGGTGCACTTTTTCGCGGCGCTCGTGGCGTTCTTGCGCCTCAAGGCTCATGGTGGCAATCGGGCGCGCATCCAGACGTTTCAGCGAGATCGGCTCGCCGGTCACGGAGCAATACCCAAATTCGCCTTCGTCGATGCGGCGCATTGCGCTGTCGATCTTGCTAACCAATTTACGCTGCCGGTCCCGCGTTCGCAGTTCCAGCGCACGGTCCGTTTCTTCGGATGCGCGGTCGGCCACATCGGGGATATTCCGGGTGCCGTCTTGCAACCCTTCAATGGTGTCCTTGGAGCCCGCAAGCAGTTCAGATCGCCAAGTGAGCAACTTCCGGCGGAAATATTCGACCTGACGGTCATTCATGAATGGTTCGTCCTCAGCAGGGCGATAATCATCCGGCAGAAACAGTTCCTGTTTCATTTGCTTCCCCTCAACGTGGCTAACGTCTGTCATTCGCTACTTGTCCCTAGGCCAAGAGCCCCCCATGCCTTCGATCTATCCTAGGTGATGCCGATTGTCACTACACAATCCTCACGAAATACGGGTAAAACAATCCTGACGCCGCGCGCCACAAAGGGTTGACATGCCATGAAATTCCAAGGAACCGCCGACTATATCGCCACGGATGACCTGACAATCGCGGTTAACGCCGCCGTCACATTGGAACGTCCGCTTTTGGTTAAGGGCGAACCGGGCACTGGCAAGACGGAACTTGCGCGTCAGGTCAGCACGGCGCTCAATCTTCCTATGATTGAGTGGAACATAAAATCCACAACCCGAGCCCAGCAAGGCCTGTACGAATACGACGCCGTCAGCCGGTTGCGTGACAGCCAATTGGGCGAAGATCGTGTGCACGACGTGGCCAATTACATCCGCAAGGGCAAATTATGGGAGGCGTTCACCGCCGATCAAAAGGTCGTGCTGTTGATCGATGAAATCGACAAGGCCGATATCGAGTTTCCAAACGACCTGTTGCAGGAACTCGATAAGATGGAATTTTACGTCTACGAGACCGGCGAAACCATCCGCGCGCGTCACCGCCCCGTTGTGATCATCACGTCGAACAATGAAAAAGAACTACCAGACGCGTTTCTGCGCCGCTGCTTTTTCCACTATATTCAGTTCCCCGACATGGAGACCCTGCGCCAGATCGTCGAGGTGCATTTCCCCGGTATCAAAGACGCGCTGCTGACCACCGCATTGACGCAATTCTACGACATCCGCGATCAGGCGGGCCTCAAGAAGAAACCCTCCACGTCAGAAGTGTTGGACTGGCTGAAACTGCTGTTGGCCGAAGATCTCAGCCCCGAAGATCTCAAGACCTCTGGCGCAAATGCACTGCCGAAACTGCACGGTGCCCTGCTGAAAAACGAACAAGACGTGCACCTGTTTGAACGGCTGGCCTTTCTGGCGCGCAGCGGACGATGACGCCCCACTGCCCCGTTCTCGTTTGACACACAGCCGTGGGGGCGGCAGGATAGCATCAGCACGACCTGTGGCACCAATGATCGCGGGCGTGGGCAGTAAGGCAGACACACCCTATGACACAGCATTCGCGTGTTTCCGTGCGACCGTTGCGCGCGGACGACAAAACCCAGTGGGCCGCACTTTGGACCGCCTATTTGGCGTATTACGAAACATCACGCCCTACGGCGCATTTTGATCTCTATTTTGACCGGTTGCTGGGCGATGACCCGCAAGATTTTACCGCGCTGGTGGCCCAAGTGGATGGCCGGTTGGTTGGCTTGACCCATTTCCTGTTTCATCGCCATGGATGGTCCGACGAAAACGTCTGTTATTTGCAGGACCTCTACGCCGACCCGGCGGTGCGTGGTCAAGGGGTTGGGCGGGCGCTGATAGAGGCGGTCTATGCAGCGGCCGACACCGCGGGCGCGCCGGGGGTGTATTGGTTGACCCAAGATTTCAACGCCACGGCGCGGAAACTATACGACCGGATAGGCGTCAAAACGCCCTTTATCAAATACGCCCGGCCGTGAACCGCTGGGCCTTCCTACTGCTGATGGTGTTGAACGCCTGCGTGCCGATTTCTCAAAGCAACGCCCCGGCGGTGATCGCAGACAGCACCCTGCCCCCGATGAAAACCTTTGGCCCTGCGCGGGTGCCACAAACCGTGTTTGCCAACAGCGATCTGGCCCGCGATTTTCTGGACCTGACGTTTGAGCTCGAAAGCGGGCGCGCCCTGCCGGTGTTCACCCGGTTTGAAGGCCCCGTGACCCTGCGCGTGACGGGCACGCCGCCCCCTACGCTAGAAGCCGATCTTAGCGCATTGCTGGACCGGTTTCGCACCGAGGCCGGCATCCCCATCACCACAACCACGCAGGCCGACGCCAGCATTACCATTCAGGCCGTGTCGCGTGCCGAAATCCGCCGGGTGCTGCCGCAAGCGGCGTGTTTTGTCGCCCCCAATGTCAGCTCGCTCAAGGATTACCGGCGGGCGCGCCGCACCCCGCGCACCAACTGGACCCTGCTGGAAACCCGCACCCACATCGCGATCTTTGTCCCACGCGACTCCAGCCCGCAAGAAACTCGCGACTGCCTGCACGAAGAACTGGCACAGGCGCTGGGGCCGTTGAATGACCTCTACCGGCTGCCCTATTCGGTGTTTAACGACGACAATGTGCACACGATCCTGACCCATTTCGACATGCTGATGCTACGCGCAACATACGCCCCCGAATTGAGGTCAGGGATGTCCAAAGACGCGGTCGCCCGCCGCCTGCCTGCGATTATGGCCCGCATCAACCCCGCCGGCCAAGGGCGCATCGGCACGCCCGCCTCTGCCACGCCGCACGCTTGGCAAACGGCGATCCAGACGACCCTTGGCCCCGGCGCCAGCCGCACAGCCCGGAGCACCGCGGCCAATACCGCGCTGACCATCGCCCAGCGTGAAGGATGGACAGACCACCGTCTGGCCTTTACGCAATATGCGCGCGGGCGCGTGTTGCAACAGTCTCAGCCGTTGGTCGCACGTCAGGCATATCTGGCCGCCGACGAAATCTACGCCCGGTCCCCCACGACCCAATTGCACCGCGCCTATGTCGCCACCCAACTGGCCGCCTACGCGCTGGTTGAGGGCGATGGAGACGGCGCATTGCAATTGATCACGCCCTACCTGGCCCCTGCCCGCCGGGCCCAAAACGCAGCCCTTCTGGCCACCTTGCAGCTGATGCAGGCCGAAGCCCTTACCCTTGTGGGCCGCGACATCGACGCGCGGGCCACGCGTCTGGACAGTCTGGGGTGGGCACGCTACGGGTTCGGGCCAGATTGGGCGGTCAGGGCGAAACAAAGCGAGATTTCATCGTTGCCCCCCGCATCCCCCCCGGCCTGATCGTTGCTTTGCCGCGCGGTTCGCGCCACCCAAACAAAATGAGGACCGCATGATCGTTATCACTGCTGCCATCTTCGGCGCGCTTTTGGGCGGGTTCAACGCCGCCCGCCGCAAGGGCAATAAAAAGGACATTGCGCAATACGCGACAGCCTACGCATTGGCCTTTATGATTGTCGGCATGATCACAACCATCGTGGTACACCGCATTTTGCTATAGGTCTGCGCCCCATGTTTTTGCCGTTTTTCGATACGTTGCGCCATCATGCCGTGCCTGTTTCGTTGCGCGAATTTCTGGCGTTTCTCGAAGGGCTGCAAGCGGGGCTTGCGACCTACGACGTGGATGCATTTTATTATCTGGCCCGGCTGACGCTGGTCAAAGACGAACGCAACATTGATAAATTCGACCGCGCCTTTGCCGCGACGTTTGCGGGGCTAGAACATATCCCCGACGCGCAGGTGTTAGATGCCGTCGATATCCCGCGCGACTGGCTGGAAAAGATGGCGGAAAAACATCTGACCGCCGAGGAAAAAGCCGAAATCGACGCGTTGGGCGGTTTTGACAAGCTGATGGAGACGTTGAAAAAACGTCTCGAAGAACAAAAAGGCCGGCATCAGGGTGGCAACAAATGGGTAGGCACCGCAGGTACGTCGCCCTTTGGCGCCTATGGCTACAACCCCGAAGGCGTGCGCATCGGCCAAGACCAGTCGCGCCACCAGCGCGCCACCAAAGTCTGGGACAAACGCGAATTTCGCAATCTGGATGACACCGTTGAACTGGGCACCCGCAACATCAAAGTCGCGCTGAAACGGTTGCGTCGTTGGGCGCGGGACGGCGCACATGACGAATTGGATCTAGGCGGCACCATTCGTGCCACCGCCGAAAACGGCTATCTGGATGTGAAAACCCGGCCCGAACGGCGCAATGCCGTCAAGGTCTTGCTGTTTTTGGATGTGGGCGGGTCGATGGATCCGCATGTGAAGATGGTTGAAGAGCTATTTTCCGCCGCGCGCGCCGAATTCAAGCACATGGAATATTACTATTTCCACAATTGCGTCTACGAAGGGCTGTGGCGGGACAACCGGCGCAGGTGGGATGCGCAGATCCCCACCCATGACGTGCTGCGCACCTACGGGTCTGATTACAAATGTATTTTCATGGGGGATGCGTCGATGTCACCCTATGAAATAGCCTACCCCGGCGGCGCCTCCGAACATTGGAACGCCGAGAGCGGCGCCACATGGCTGGCGCGCCTGCGTGATCAATGGCCAGCGACGTTGTGGATCAACCCGGTGCCCGAACACCACTGGCGCTACACCCAGTCGATCGCGATGGTTCAAGAGCTGTTGGGCCCTGACGCCATGGTGCCCTTGACCCTGTCGGGGATCGAACGTGGGATGAAGCACCTCAGCCGGTAAAGCAGGCCAAAAACGGGCGCTTGCGCTTGCCCCCGCCCGGCGTTGCCCCCATATTTAGCGCATGATCAAGTTTATGCCCATCTTGCTGGCCGTCGTGTACGGTGTTGTGATGTACCGGTTTTCCGCATGGCGGACGGCCAAACAGCTGGATGGACAATCCACCGAACTGGCGGACCCAAAGCTCAAAACCTTGATGGACCGGATGGCCGCCGCGCTGGAATTGCCGCGCATTCGCGTGCACATCTACGAAATCGCGCCGGTGAACGGGCTGGCCGCCCCTGACGGGCGCATTTTCATCACCCGTGGATTTTACAATAAATTCCGCAGCGGCGAGGTGTCGGGCGAAGAAATCGCCAGCGTGATCGCCCATGAGATGGGGCATGTGGCCTTAGGCCATTCCCGGCGACGGATGATCGATTTTTCGGGCCAGAACGCGCTGCGCACCGCACTGGCGATGGTGATTGGGCGGTTCATTCCCGGCGTTGGCCCATGGATCGCGGGCATGTTGACCAGCCTGCTGGCCGCGCGGCTGTCGCGGTCAGATGAATACGAGGCTGATGCCTATGCCGCGGCCTTGCTGACCAAATCGGGGATTGGGCTCGCCCCCCAGATCAGCCTGTTTGAAAAGCTAGAGGCCTTGACCCAAACCAACGGCGGCACCGCGCCCGCGTGGCTTATGAGCCATCCCAAAACCGACGACCGCATTGCCGCCCTGCGCGCCCTTGAAACGAAATGGACAATCGCGGATTAACCGCGTGATGCCAGTGCCTTGGCAAGCCGCGGCAACCGCGCTTTTTTCAGCAACGCACGCATATCCCACCCCTTGCCCGACAACCGTTGTGCCTGATCCAGAACACGTGCGGCCACTTCGGCCACCGCGTCAGGGGCTGCGCACCACTGTGTGTACAGAAATTCATCCGGGGGCAGCCGTCGTAGGCCTTCTTCGGCCAAGGTGCCTTTGGGGAAATCTTTTGCGTTCAGGGTCATGATCGCATCGCTTGATGTAGAAACGGCCGTGGCCAGCACGTGAATGTCATGAGGGTCCGGCAACCACAGACGTTGTTCTACATGGGGCGCGGCGGGTGTTTCGGCCGCAGGCCACGCCGCACGCAACAGGGCGATTTCGCTGCGCGCTTGCAATGCACCATCGGGCCCCAGCTTGATCGCCGCGCGCGCCCATTCTTCTAGGATGCGCGCCGACCAGACCGGTTCAAACGCGCCGGTCGCCGCGACACCCAACACTATCTCGCGCATGACGGTGGGATAGAGAACACAGGTGTCGACGGTGATTTTCATACGCTACAGCCGGAAAAACAGCGACTTTAGATATCCGCTTTCGGCCAGTTGCGGCAGTTGCGGATGGTCCGGCCCGGCAAAGCCCGTGTGGATCAACGCCGCCTGCCGCCCGGCCCGGCCAATGCCGCGCACGCTGGCGCCGCGAAACGCGGCCAGATCGACGGCATGGGAACACGAACACACAACAAGGATACCGTTTTCAGCCACCAGCGGTGCCGCCAGCCGCGCCACCCGTTCGTATGCGCGCAACCCCGCATCAACCGCAGGCCGCGCCGGGGCAAAAGCCGGCGGATCACAGACGACCACATCGAACTGCGCGCCCTCGGCCCCCAATGCCGTCAGCACGTCAAACGCATCGCCCTGACGGGTGTCAAACCTATCGGCAGCGCCCATGGCCTCTGCTCCCGCACGGGCCAGATCAAGCGCAGGTTGCGCGCCGTCGACAGCCAACGCCTGCGTGGCCCCCGCCGCCAAAGCCGCCAGTGAAAACCCACCCACGTGGCTGAACACATCCAACACACGCGCGCCGCGTGACACCCCAGCCGCAAAGGCATGATTGGCGCGTTGGTCAAAGAACAGGCCGGTCTTTTGCCCGCCCGTCACGTCCGCCATATAGGTCGCGCCGTTCATCGGTACGGGGATCGGCGCATCGGGGGCTGTGCCCGCCAACACCACCGACACGTCATCGAGCCCTTCAAGGGTGCGCGTCCGGCCAGCGGCGTTTTTGAGGATCGTCTGCACGCCCGTCACCGATTGCACGGCAGCCGCCAACGGGGCCAGCAGCACATCAGACCAGGCCGCATTGGGTTGGATCACACACAGATCATCGAACCGGTCGATGATGACCCCCGGCAGGCCGTCGGCCTCGGCGTGGATCAACCGGTAGAAGGGCGCGTCAAACAGCAGTGCGCGCAAGGCCAGCGCCTTGGCCAATCGCGTCTCGAACCAAGCTTGGTCGATCCGCGCGGCGGGATCAATGTCGAGCATCCGCCCGATGATTTTTGACTGTGGGTTGACGCCGATCACACCCATCGGCGTGCGGTTTTCGTCTTGCAACACGGCCAAGGTGCCGGGGGCCAGCGCCTTGGTGCGCCGGTCGGTCACGACCTCATTAGCATAGACCCACGGAAAGCCGCGCCGGATCGCGCGTGCATTGGCCTTGGGTTTGAGCCGGACAACCGGCAGGGCGTCAGGGGCGGTATCGGGGGAGGGTACAGAAGATGTCATAACGCCCCCTCTAGTCTGTTCATGCGGCGTGCGAAAGAACAGAATGTCGCGGGGGCCCACAGCCGAGCCACCGCATATCAGTTGCGCGCCCGCGACCGCCACCCCCCGCGACGACGCGGCGCGGTCATGCCTGCCAAGCCTTCGGTGATCACTTGCGTCATCGGGTGGTCGGGGTGGGCCGCGCCGTATTGCGCCAACAATATGCGCAACACCGGGCCGGTTTCACATTCCACCGGCAAGCTGAGCGCCCAATCTAGAAAGATCGTCCTGCATTCGCTTTTGACAATGCCTTCAATGCTGTAGGCTTCAAATATCAACCCTTTTGGGTCATTTTCATCGCCCTTCATGGCGTCGTCCCTTGTGTCAATTGCACCTGCCCCAATGCCGCATCCACATGTGCCGCCGAACGGGCATACCTGTCGGTCAACCGCTGTTCCAACGTGGCCATCGTGTCGGCGTTCAAGGCGCGCAACAGCACCGCACGCCCCCCCGGCCCCACAGTATCCGCATTTAGCGGATGGTCTGATAAGAGCCGCGCCAACTGGTGCAGCGTTGCATAAAATGCATGGCACTCGGCCAAAAACCGCGCCGAGGCGGGATCCATCAGGCCCGCGGCGGCGGCGGCATCCAGCCCTGTTTCTATCTGCCCGGATGTGTCGCCCCGCAGCAGCGCACCCGCCTGCGATAACAGTTCGATTTCCTGCAACCGGCCCGGCCCTTGTTTGGCATCCCACACACCTGCGGGCAATTTTGCCGCACGGATCCGGCCACACATATCAGCCACGTCCGCGATGGTTTCGGGGGCCACGCGGGGCGCGCTCAACAGACGTTGGCGGAATGTTTCGATGTCGCGGCTCAGGTCGGCCGGCCCCACGATTACTTGCGCGCGGGTCAGCGCCAGATGTTCCCACACCCACGCTTGGTCTGTTTGATAGGTTTGAAACGCAGGCCAACTGGTGGCGACCGGCCCCTGATTGCCCGACGGGCGCAACCGCATATCGACCTCGTAGAGCCGCCCATGCGCCATCGGGGCCGTCACTGCAGTAATCAACGCTTGTGTCAATCGCGCGTAATAGGGCCGGGTCGACAACGGTTTGTCGCCCTCAGAGGTCTCTTGGCCTTGCGGGTCGTAGATCACGATCAGATCAAGGTCAGACCCCGCATTCAACCGCCCCGCCCCAAGCGAGCCCATGCCCACAACCGCAGCCCCCCGCCCCGGCGGGGGCCCGTGCCGTTTGGCAAATTGTGCCACCACGCGGGGCCACAAAACAACCAGCACCGCGCGGGCCAGATCGGCGTATTGCGCGCCAGAGGTCTGCGCATCAATCAGCCCGCGCAGCAGGTGCACACCAATGCGAAAGTGCCATTCTTTGGCCCACCGGCGCATCGCATCTAACTGTGCTTCGTAGTCGAGCGCGTCGTGCAACCGGTGATGCAGCAACGACACCAACCCCGCCTGCCCCGGCCAATCGGTAAAGAAATCACCGCCAATCACCGCATCAAACACCCCCGCATTGCGCGACAGATACTGCGCCAGTTCTGGCGAAGTTCCGGTGATGTCGATCAACAAATCGGTCAGCTGCGGGTTTGCTTCGAGCAATGAAAACAGCTGCACGCCCGCGGGCAACCCCGCCAGAAACCCGTCAAACGCCTGCATTGCCGCGTCCGGGCGCGCGGTCTGGGACAGGCGGTGCAACAGGTCAGGGCGCAGGCGTTCAAAGATCGCCCGGCTGCGTTCGCTGCGCAGCGCAGGATAGCTGAGCCACCGCGCCACGTGGTCGTTTTCAATCGCGACCATTGGCGTATCAGACACGGGTTGCGGCGCGAAAAACCCTTCCATGATATCGTGCACCGTTTGCAGGCGGGTCGTTAGCTCTGCTTCCAGTTCGGCGCGGTCGCGGTCCATCAGGCAGGCCAGCCGGTCGAACCCTTCGGGCGTGGGTGGCAGGGTGTGGGTTTGGGCGTCGTTGACCATCTGCAACCGGTGTTCGACCGTGCGGTGGGCTGTGTAGTGATCGGCCAGATCATCTGCCAGATCGCGCGGCACCCAGTCTTTGTCCGCCAGCGCGCACAGCCCGTCCAATGTGCCGCGAATGCGCAGGTCTGGGTCACGCCCCCCCGCGATCAACTGACGGGTTTGGGTGAAAAATTCGATCTCGCGGATGCCGCCGCGCCCCAGTTTCATGTTGTGGCCCGGAAGGGTCACGGGGCCGCCCAAACCTTTGTGTTCGCGGATCGCGAGGCGCATGTCATGGGCATCCTGGATCGCAGCGAAATCCAGGTGGCGCCGCCAGACAAAAGGCGACAGACCGGCCAAAAACCGTTGCCCTGCCGCCTGATCGCCAGCCGCGACACGGGCCTTGATGTAGGCTGCGCGTTCCCATGTGCGGCCAAGGCTTTCATAGTATCGTTCGGCGGCTTCCATTGCGATGCACACAGGCGTCACGGCCGGGTCGGGCCGCAGCCGCAGATCTGTGCGAAACACATAACCCTGCCCCGTCAGGTCGCTTAACGTGGCGGTCATCATGCGTGTGACGCGCACAAAACTGGACCGCGCCGCGTGGAAATCATCGGAGTCAAACCGGGTTTCATCGAACAGGCAGATCAGGTCAATGTCCGACGAGTAGTTTAATTCACCCGCCCCCATTTTGCCCATAGCAAGCACGCACATACCGGCGGCATCATCCAGATCATCCATCGTTTTGCCGGGCAGTTTGCCCCGTTTGATCTGTTGCGCCAGCCCCGCGCGCAACGCCGCACCGCACGCCGCATCCGCAAAATCGCTGAGCGCAGCGGTCACCCGCATCAACGGCCAGACGCCCCCCAGATCGGCCAGCGCCGTCAGCAGCGCGATCCGTCGTTTGCCCTGCCTGAGGGCATCGCCCACCCCATCAGGACCCTGCGCATGTGCGGCGGCGATCTCACGGCGCAACGCGGCATCCGGGTCATCAAGGGCGGCAGGCAGCCACCCGGCCTCTTTGGCGATTAGCCCGGCCAAATAGGGGCTGGATCCCGCAGCCCCATGCACCAACGCGCGCGCACCCGGATCAAGCGCAGGGACCGCCGCAAGCGCGTCATCGCCGCGGTCGGGGTCATAGGCGCGCGGACAGCGCGTAAGATGATCAGCCAATGTCATACCTGCGGCTTTGCCACATATACCGCGGCGGTCAAAGCCCCTTTACGCAGGGGCGGTCCACCGTGGCTTCGGTCGAAAACGCGCGGGTTACGGGGGTAAGGCGTCGAATAATTAGAACTCAATCATTTGATATAAAAGTGTTATCTCTATAAATGTAAATGATATTCACATATACCCTTGTAACATCACGATCGAACACCAATCTATTTAATGTAAAGCGAATTTACATTACCGGGCACACCCCGGACCCACACCATAAACCAGAAAGGTATTATCTATGACCATCGCTGCACAACTTTCCCACCCTTCCAGCCACGCCGGCTGGTTCGCCCGAGCCGAACACTGGCTGGATACCAAAGGCCAAGGCGCATGGATCGCCGCCATGGTCTTGGGGCTCGTGTTTTTCTGGCCCGTGGGCCTTGCCATGCTGTTTTACATGATCTGGAGCAAACGTATGTTCACATCCTCCAACACAAAATCCAAACCCATGACCACCACCCGCCCCAGCGGGAATGCCGCCTTTGACGCCTATAAAGCCAACACATTGCAACGGCTTGAAGAAGAGCAACAGCAATTTGAGGCTTTCCTTGAGCGGCTGCGCGAGGCAAAAGATAAGGCAGAGTTTGACCAATTCATGATCGACCGCGACGACAAACCCGATACGGGTGCGGCCTGACATATACCGTGCCGGGGGTCTCCCGGCACGCGCCCCCTTCGCAACATAGGTACCCCTGACACATGGCGCTTCCCGACCCACAAACCCAACCTGATTTTTACAAAGACGTCGCGTTCAAACGCCTGTTGGCTTGGGTCGTCGATGCCGTGCTGACGTTTGTGGCCTGTGTCGTTATTTTGCCGTTTACGCTGTTTACGGGGCTGTTTGTCTTTCCGCTGATGTTTCTTGTGGTGGGGTCCATCTACCGGGTGATCACAATCGCCACGGGGTCTGCCACGTGGGGCATGCGGCTGTTTGCCATCGAATTGCGTGATGCGACGGGCGGGCGCATGACGGCCAGCGGCGCGGCCATGCATACGTTGGGCTACACGATCAGCTGGGCCATCGCGCCGGTGCAGCTGGTTTCGATGGTTATGATGGCCATCACTGAACGGGGTCAGGGTCTCAGCGATCAGGTGATGGGCACCGTGATGATCAACCGGCGGGCGGCAAACAGGTAGGCATGTAAACTTCCGGTTGGCGACTGGCGGTCGTCTTGCTATCGTGTCCAAAACCAACATTGGACTTTCATGCGCCACACACTACCCATCGCCCCGCAGTTTTACGTGACTGCCCCGCAACCGTGCCCCTATTTGGATGGGCGCATGGAACGCAAATTGTTCACGGCATTGCAGGGTGAAAAGGCCGACAAGCTGAACGATAGTCTGTCACAGCAGGGGTTTCGACGGTCGCAGAATGTGCTCTACCGCCCGTCCTGTGCAGAATGTTCGGCCTGCCTTAGCGCGCGCATCGATATTTCCGCGTTCCGGGCCTCGCGCAGCCAACGCCGGACCATCAACCGCAACGCCGATCTAAAGCGGCGCGCCACGTCGCCTTGGGCCTCGGAGGACCAATACGAGTTGTTCCGCACCTATCTGGATAGTCGCCACGCCGAGGGGGGCATGGCCGATATGGACGTGTTTGAGTTTGCCGCCATGATCGAAGAAACCCCGATCCGCAGCCGTGTGGTGGAGTACACCAACCGCGACACCGGCGCGTTGACGGGTGTCAGCCTTACGGATGTGTTGGAGGACGGGCTAAGCATGGTCTACTCGTTCTACACCCCGGATGCGCCCAAACGGTCACTGGGCACTTATATGATCCTCGATCACATCAACATCGCCGAAGAGGCCGGTTTGCCCTATGTGTATCTGGGCTATTGGGTGCCCGGCAGTCAAAAAATGGGCTATAAGGCCAAATTTTCAGGGCTAGAGGTTTATGTGGCGGGGCAATGGCAAAAGATGACGGACCCGGCGGCGTTTAGCGCCGACACGCACCCGTTATCCAATGATCCAATCGCCGAACAGGTCGCCAATATCCACCTGCCTGACACGCGCCCAACACGCTCGGGCCACCCTCGATAGGATCAGATCGTTCGGCGAGGTCTGGCCTGCAGCAACAACCAGCGCGGCATTGACCCGCAACGCACATATCCGGCTGGCCCCTGCCCCGGCAAAAGACACCCCAACCTTCGACGTGATCGACAAATCAGACGCCCTAAAGGGCGAGATCCATCCCGGATCCCCAGAACATCGAGAGAGGCTGTCCCGCATCCAAGAGGCGCTTGCAACGGTCGCATGGATGGAATCGCCCGAAGGGATCGCAGAGCAAGCCGCGCAGCTGGCCAAACAAAACGCACGCCCTGTTCCACCTGCCATTTACCGAAACGATCAAGTCGTTGGTTTTGCGTCAGAGGGTGGTTTTACCTCTACCAATGCGATGGCCAACTATACCCCCGACGGGTGGACCAGCTTGAGCGTCGGCGACCTAAAGCAAACGCTTAACGCGCAGTTTCGCCAGACAGGCCAACACTACGCGCCATCAAGACCGCCGATGAGGGTTTGGACATCACGACCGGTGAGATGATGGATATTTTCAACCGATACTGAGCGTGCAGTGCACAGCAGACGACTGGTGTGAAGGCTGGCACGAGAGTGCCCGCCATAAGCGGACTTCTGGAACCACTGGCGATTTTGCACCCGCCCCCAAAAAAAACCAAGGTTCATGCAATGGCAGCCCAAACACAATTCACATGATAACAGAGGGGGGATTTCAACAGTGCAAGACGGGCAAACCGCCATCTCAAACTTTGAAAGTGGTCGGAGCGAGAGGATTCGAACCTCCGACCCCCTGTACCCAAAACAGGTGCGCTACCAGGCTGCGCCACGCTCCGACGAAGCACTCTTTAGACGGACCACGCGGGATTGAAAACCCCTAACAGGCCCATTCTGCAACTTGGTTAAAAAATGTTGGGTGGCGCAGCACGGTACCAACGGAAATCCCCATGGCTTTGGCCAACCCACCATTGATTTCGAGCACATGCGTCAAGGCATCAGGCCCACCTGGAATGGGGGTTTCGTCCAGCGGACGCGCAGAGTGGTGTATTTTGCGCACCGTTCCGGTGTGATCGACAAAGATCAGGTCCAAAGGGATCAAGGTGTTGCGCATCCAAAACGACAAACGCTGCGGCCGTTGGTACACAAACAACATCCCCGCAGAGCTGGCCATATGTTCGCGGTGCATCAACCCTTGGGCGCGTTCGGCGTCATCATCGGCTATTTCAACCGCGAATCGCGCCTGCCCCCAGTCACCTTTCAGATAGACGGTGTCGTCACGGCATTCCTGGGCCAACGCGCCCTGCGCCAAAACACACAGAACCGCAGCCGCGCGCCCGATCATTCCAGCGACATGTCCAGCGCGGCTTCCCATGCGAACACCTCGGCGGCCATGTGGCCACGCTTGCCTTCGATCACACGCAACGCGAGCGCCTCGCCCGGTGCCAGATCTGACAACCCCGACCGGCGCAACACTTCCATGTGCAGAAAAATATCATCGCGGCGTCCGAACACATTGGCAAATCCGAACCCTTTGCCCTTGTCGAACCATTTGACCCGCGCAGGCTCCAGCGGTGCTGCGGCCACGACGTCAGGGTCAAGCGCCGCGATATCAGACAGGCCCACCGTCTCGCCGGTTTGTGGCGGCATCAGCGCCAGCACCTGCGTGGCCTGCACGCCGCGATCTGTGCGCTGCACATCCAGTTCGACCCGCGCACCATCTGCCACCGAGCTTTGCCCAAAGTTTCGCAACACATTCACATGCAGCAAAATATCAGGGCCCCCGGCGTCCGAAACCACAAAGCCAAATCCCTTGACCGGATCAAACCATTTAACCAGACCCGTTACAGGGGACGCTATGTCTTCGTTCTCGCTCACTCGTCTACTTTCAATCGTCGTAAGGTCTTTAACACAGTCTTGCGCGAATTAACTTTAATGTTTCAAGTTGAAAGAAAAATCTTTCGCCGAATTTTCCCGCGTACCCCCGAAATTTGAGGCACGCAACCATCGTACCCAATGCGAATTTCAATATCACTCTCGCTTAGGTTGAAATCTGGCGTTTAAATGCCTGATAACGAAGGACCCCTCAATATATGCACAAATTTTGAGGCGCTGACAAACAGTCAGTGAACAAGACACAGTTTTTTTACGTCAGGGGTTTAATCTGATCACGGTCCAGTCATCACCCGGGGTCGCGCGGCGCCATACAAACCGGTCATGCAGGCGGAATTCTCCGTCGGCCCAAAACTCGATCTCCACCGGGGTAATTCGAAAGCCTCCCCAAAAGGGCGGCCGCTTGGGGCTGGCGCCTTTGGTTGCGGTGATTTTCGCAACTTCGGCCAATAACGCACCCCGGCTCGACAACGGCTGTGACTGTTTTGACGCCCACGCCCCCAGCCGACTTTTGAGCGACCGGCTCGCGAAATAGGCGTCTGCCTGCGGGCCGTCTTCTTTGGTGACCAACCCGCGCACCCGGATCTGACGGCGCAGAGTTTTCCAATGCATAACAAAAGCCGCCTTGCCCGCGCTTTCCAGTTCGCCGGCTTTTGCGCTTTCATAGTTGGTGTAAAAGACAAACGCCGCCGGTTCGATTTCCTTCAACAACACCATGCGCGCGTTGGGCAGGCCATCTACATCAACAGTGCTAAGGGCGATGGCGTTTGGGTCGTTGGGCTCGGTGACTTCGGCCTCGGTCAACCACCGCTGCGCGATCTCAAACGGGTCGTTGCCCGCAAATTTTCCACTAGGTTTGTCCATCGCAGGTCTCCGTCTTTGCGTACTGCACGAAGTGGTCGAACCGGGCAAAAGGTCAAGGCCCATTTCGCCGTCTGATCAAGCCACCTTGATGGCCCCTGCACAATCGCCTAAAGGACGTAGAGCAAAAAAGCATCACATGACACTCCGAGGGATTTCCATGGGAAACGATCTTCTGGTAGGCAAACGCGGGCTCATTATGGGGCTCGCCAATGACAAATCAATCGCCTGGGGGATCGCCAAGACCTGCGCTGACGCGGGCGCGGAACTGGCCTTTTCGTATCAAGGCGACGCGCTGAAAAAACGGGTGGACCCGTTGGCTGCACAACTGGGTAGCGAGATCGTATTGCCGTGTGACGTGGGCGACGAGGCGTCGATTGACGCCTTGTTCGACGCGCTCAAAGAAAAGTGGGGCGAGCTCGACTTTATTGTTCACGCCATTGGTTTTTCAGATAAAAATGAACTGCGCGGGCGCTACGTTGACACCAGCCGCGCCAATTTCACCCTGTCGATGGATATTTCGGTTTATTCGTTCACAGCCGTTGTACAACGCGCCGAAAAAATGATGCCCCCCGGTGGGTCGTGCCTAACGCTTAGCTACTACGGCGCTGAAAAAGTAATGCCGCATTACAATGTGATGGGCGTCGCCAAGGCCGCGCTCGAAGCATCGGTGCAATACCTCGCCGAAGATCTGGGCAAAGACGGCATCCGCGTCAACGCAATCTCTGCCGGGCCGATCAAAACGCTGGCCGCCAGCGGCATCGGTGACTTCCGTTACATCATGAAATGGAACGAATATAATTCGCCCTTGCGCCGCAACGTCACAACAGAAGACGTGGGCAAAGCCGCGTTGTTCTTACTGTCTGACCTCGGCTCGGGCACCACGGGTGAAAACCTGCACGTAGATGCGGGCTATCACGTGGTGGGCATGAAAGCCGTCGACGCGCCGGACATGGCCAAGGGATAACCCAAACCGTGCCCATGCCCCCCAACACTAGGCCCGTCCTATGACACTCGACACCATGATCGCGTTTAACCTTGTGCTGTTGGCCGCGTTGGCCAGCCCCGGTGCTGCGTTGCTGTATGCGATCCGCACGTCGGTGGTCTCGGGCCGTGGGGCGGGTCTTGCGACGGGGTTGGGGCTTGGCCTGATGGCGGCGCTGTGGACAATGGCGGCGTTGCTTGGGCTCGAAGCGCTGTTTGCGCTCTTTCCTTGGGCCTACACAGCGCTGAAATTTGGCGGTGCGGTCTATCTGATATGGCTGGCGGTGCAGACGTGGCGTCATGCGCGCGCGCCACTGGGCCAATCCACGCGCCCACCCGGACGCGCGTTTTTGTCGGGTGTGTTGATCAACGCGGGCAACCCCAAATCGGTGTTGTTTGCGGCGGCTGTGATCGTTGTGATCTTTCCCAAAGGGTTGGGCGCCCGCGACATCGCGCTGATCATGGCCAACCATTTCATCCTAGAGGTCATGTTCTACGGCCTCGTTGCGGTCTTTCTGTCCAGCGCCCCGGCGCGGCAGGGATATCTGCGCGCAAAACCGATACTCGACCGCATCGCAGCGACCTTATTGGGCGCATTAGGTGTGCGTCTGCTGACTGAAAGATAACCTCATGAGCAATGACCAACCCCGCCTGCCCCACGAAAAAGGCTTTCACATCAGCTGGGATCAGATCCACCGCGACAGCCGCGCCTTGGCGTGGCGGTTGGATGGCAAAGGCCCCGACGATGGCGCGTGGCGCGCGGTGGTGGCGATCACCCGTGGCGGCATGGCCCCTGCGATGATCGTTGCGCGCGAATTGGATATCCGCGTGGTCGATACGGTGTCGGTGAAATCCTACCATTCCGGCGGCGGCAAGGCCGATCAACGCCGCGACGCCGAAGTGATCAAGGCCCCTGATGCAGGCGTCATGGGCGATGGCACCGGTATTTTGATCGTCGATGATCTGGTCGACAGCGGCAAAACGCTCGAACTGGTGCGCAGCATCTACCCAAAGGCGCATTTTGCCACCGTTTATGCCAAACCTCAGGGCGAACCGCAGGTCGATACCTTTATCACCGGCGTCAGCCAAGACACCTGGATTTTCTTCCCGTGGGACATGGCGTTACAATACGTCCAGCCCTACCGTGGGGCCGACTGACCCGCCACGCAGATCGCCAGCAGGAGCACCCAGATGACCCTTTCGCGCACGGCTTCCACCTTTATGCCCCCTGTCATGGAGGCCCGTCGTTGGCTTGATGGGGTCACGTTTCCTGCAGATCGCCCGCTGATCAACGTCAGTCAGGCCGCCCCGGTTGACCCGCCCCCCGATGCGTTGCGGCGCGCCATGGCCGATGCCGCCCTGACCAACGATGAGGCCCATCTTTACGGCCCGGTTCTGGGGCTGCCTGCCCTGCGTGCGGCCTTGGCCGATGAAACCGCGCGCCTTTATGATGGGCCTGTGGATGCCGATCAGGTGGCCATCACATCCGGTTGCAATCAGGCCTTTGCCGCCGCGATTGCCACGCTTTGCGCTGAAAATGACGAGGTCATTCTACCGACGCCGTGGTATTTCAACCATAAAATGTGGCTGGACATGTCGGGCGTGCGCGCTGTCGCATTGGCGACCGACAGCAACCTGTTGCCCAGCATCACAGACGCCGAAGCATTGATCACCCCGCGCACCCGAGCCATTGCGTTGGTGTCGCCCAACAACCCCGCAGGTGTGGAATACCCACCTGCGTTGATCCGCGCGTTCTTTGAGCTGGCACAGCGCCACGGGATCGCCCTGATCCTCGATGAAACCTACCGCGATTTTCACGCCGCACCCGGTGCACCCCACGATGTGTTCCAAGACCCCGACTGGCCTGACACGCTGATCCACCTCTATTCCTTTTCCAAGGCGTACCGGCTGACGGGCCACCGTGTTGGTGCGATGATCACCGGTGCCGCCCGCCTGTCCGAGGTCGAGAAATTCCTCGATACCGTCGCGATCTGCCCCGGACAAATCGGCCAACACGCAGCCCTATGGGGCGTGCAGAACCTGCGCCAATGGCTGGCCGGTGAACGCGCCGAAATCCTGACCCGCCGCGCGGCGATCGCAGAGGGGCTGCCCAAAATCGCGGCCAAGGGGTGGCGCCTGTTGGGGTTAGGCGCGTATTTTGCCTATCTCGAGCACCCGTTTAATATGCCCTCGGATGTGTTGGCGCAAAAACTGGTGCAACACCAAAGCGTTCTATGCTTGCCCGGCACCATGTTTTGGCCCGCGGGCGATGCCGGGGGCGCACGCCAGATGCGGGTTGCCTTTGCCAATCTGGACCCACAGGGCATCGACGTGTTGTTTGACCGTCTAGCAGCCTTCGACAGCAACCTGTGACACCTCTTGCCCCTCGGGGCGGCTGCGCATAGATAGAACGTCAAATTGTGACATGCACGCAGGTGCGAGGGAGCGACATGGCCAAGGGTTCATCAAGCATTTCAAAGACAGCCGTTTGGGTCCTGATGGGCCTGCTCATTTTAGGGTTGGGCGGCTTTGGCGCCACCAGCCTAAGCGGCAATATCCGCACTATTGGCACTGTCGGGGACATGCCCGTGTCCATCGACACCTACGCGCGCCAACTGCAACAAGAAATGCAGGCCCTGCAACGCCAAACCGGTCAGGCGCTGCCATTTGCGCAGGCCCAAGCCATCGGGCTGGACCGTGTGGTGCTGCAACGCATCGTGACCCAGCGCGCATTGGACAACGAAGCGGCCAAAATCGGGCTTTCGATCGGGGATGCCAACCTGCGCGACCGGATCCTTGAGATCCCCGCGTTTCAAGGGATCGACGGTAGCTTTGACCGCGAAGGTTATAGTTTTGCGCTGCAACAAAACGGCATCAGCGAGGCCGAATTTGAAACGCAACTGCGCGAAGAGGTCTCTCGTACCTTGATCCAAGGCGCGATCCTCAGCGGTGTCGAAATGCCCGCGTCTTTTGGGGATACATTGCTGAACTATGTCGGCGAACGGCGCAGCTTTAGCTGGGCGCGCCTGTCCGAGGCCGATCTGGACACCCCCGTAGGCACTCCGGATGACGCGACCCTGCGCGCCCATTACGATGCCAACATCGACACATTTACCCTGCCCGAAACCAAACAGATCACCTATGCGCTGCTTAGCCCCGACGCGATGATCGACCAGGTTGATATTTCAGACGACGACCTGCGCGCCGCCTACGACCTGCGCGAGACAGAGTTTAACCAACCCGAACGTCGCCTTGTGGAACGGCTGGCCTATCTTGATGACGCCGCCGCAGATGCCGCCGCCGCCCGTCTGGGCGCCGACACCGATTTTGAGGCACTAGTGGCCGAACGGGGGCTGGATCTGGCCGATACCGACCTGGGCGATGTCACCCAAGACGCGCTGGCGGGGGCCGGTGCAGAGGTTTTTGCCGCCGATGTGGGCGATGTTGTGGGCCCCTTGCCCAGCACCCTTGGGCCTGCGTTGTTTCGTGTGAACGCGGTTTTGCCTGCGCAATATGTGTCCTTTGACGATGCCAAACCACAGTTGCGCCCCACCGTGGCCGCCGACCGTGCGCGCCGTCTGGTCGAGGCACAGGCCGAAAATCTGGATGATTTGCTGGCCGGTGGCGCCACGCTCGAAGAGCTGGGCACAGACACCGATATGATCGTGGCGCAGATCGGCTGGACCTCTGACAACAGCGACGACATCGCGGGCTACGAAGAATTCCGCCAAGTGGCGCAGGCCGTCACCTTGGATGATTTCCCCCAGATCGCACAGCTTGATGACGGCGGGCTGTTTGCACTGCGTCTCGACGAAACTCTGCCCCCTCGGCCTGCCCCATTCGAAGATGTGCGCGCCGATGTCGAAACCCATTGGCACACCGCCGAAGTCGAAGCGCGCCTGACAGCACAGGTCGCGACGTTGGTCCCACAGTTAAACGACGGCGCGACATTCGGCGCGTTGGGTTTGGAGGCCATCCGCGAAGACAACCTGTTGCGCAGCGACTTTGTCAGCGATGCGCCAACGCCCCTGATCGCGCGCGTGTTTGACTTGTCCGAAGGCGAAGTCACGGTCGAGGCCGACACCGGTGCCGTGATCGTACTGCGGCTGAATGCGGTTCAAGGGCCCGAAGCCAACGACGAAACGGCCGCCCTGCGGGCGCAACTGGCGCAACAGGCCAGTCAGGCCCTGTCACAAGATATTTACGAAATCTTCGGATCAGACGTCACGCTGCGGGCCAACCCGCAGATCAATCAACAGGCCTTGCAGGCCGTGCACGTTAATTTTCACTGACCATGGCCCTGACACCTGACTTTGATAGTTTCGCCGCGGCCCATTCAGAGGGTCGCAACCAAATCGTCTACACGCGGCTTGCCGCAGATCTCGACACGCCTGTATCGCTGATGCTGAAACTGACCGGCGCGCAGAAAGACGCGTTTGTGTTAGAATCAGTCACCGGTGGTGAGGTGCGCGGACGGTATTCTATTATCGGCATGAAGCCCGATTTGGTCTGGCGGTGTCGCGGTGACACCAGCGAGATTAACCGCACGGCCCGCTTTGACGCCGATGCCTTTACCCCGCAAGACGGCAACCCGTTGGATGTGCTGCGCGCGCTGCTCGCCGAGAGCCGCATTGACCTGCCCGATGATCTGCCACAGGCGGCGGCGGGGCTGTTTGGGTATTTGGGCTATGATATGGTGCGGCTGGTCGAACACCTGCCCGACGTCAACCCCGACCCGTTGGGCCTGCCCGATGCGGTGATGATGCGCCCGTCGGTGATTGCGGTGCTGGATGGCGTCAAGGGCGAGGTCACCGTTGTGTCGCCCGCATGGGTCAACGATGGCCAATCGGCGCGGGCGGCCTATGCCCAAGCCGCCGAACGTGTAATGGATGCGGTGCGCGATCTGGAACGCGCCATGCCTGTGGCCACCCGCGATTTGGGCGATGCCGACACCCCCGCGGCACCAGTCAGCAATTTCACCCACGAAGGGTACAAACAAGCCGTCGAAACCGCCAAGGATTACATCCGCGCGGGCGATATCTTTCAGGTGGTGCCGGCTCAACGCTGGTCGCAAGAGTTCAAGCAGGATCCGTTTGCGTTATACCGGTCGTTGCGCCGCACCAACCCGTCGCCCTTTATGTTCTATTTTAACTTCGGCGGCTTTCAGGTGATCGGGGCCAGCCCCGAGATTTTGGTGCGTGTGTTCGGCAACGAGGTCACCATCCGGCCCATTGCGGGCACCCGCCCCCGTGGCGCCACCCCCCAAGAAGACAACGCGCTCGAAGCCGATCTTTTGGCC
Source organism: Roseobacter sp. (assembly GCF_039970775.1). Taxonomy (GTDB): domain Bacteria; phylum Pseudomonadota; class Alphaproteobacteria; order Rhodobacterales; family Rhodobacteraceae; genus Roseobacter. The sequence continues at coordinate 188,722 of NZ_JBDVLG010000052.1, read as the reverse complement.
GATAAAAAAGAACTGGCCGAACATCTGATGTTGCTCGATCTGGGCCGCAATGATGTGGGCCGCGTGGCCAAAATAGGCACCGTGCGCCCCACCGAAGAATTCATCGTCGAGCGCTACAGCCACGTGATGCATATCGTGTCGAATGTGGTGGGCGAATTGCACGACGACAAAGACGCGCTGGATGCGTTTTTTGCCGGCATGCCTGCGGGCACGGTGTCGGGGGCGCCCAAGGTTCGCGCGATGCAGATCATCGACGAACTCGAACCCGAAAAGCGCGGTGTCTATGGCGGCGGCGTCGGCTATTTTAGTGCAGGGGGTGATATGGATATGTGCATCGCGCTGCGCACGGCTGTGGTGCAGGATCAGACGTTGTATATTCAGGCCGGTGGGGGCGTCGTCTACGACAGTGACCCCGAGCTTGAATACCAAGAAACCGTGCATAAATCCAACGCGATCCGGCGTGCGGCGGCGGATGCGGCGCGGTTTTCGGGCAACGGCAACAGCGCGTAGATGCCTCGACAACCCTTTGATATTGGAGGGAAATGTGTTCAGCCAGGCACGGTTGAAACGGTGCATTTACCGGTGTCTATCCTGCCCGACCACACCCCCGTGACCCTGTCGGTACAGGTGCACCACGGCAAGCGCGACGGGCCGGTGATGTTTGTGTCTGCTGCGGTGCATGGTGACGAGGTCATTGGCGTCGAAATCGTACGTCGGTTGGTGCGGGCACCGCAATTAAAATCCCTGCGCGGCACGCTGTTGGTGGTGCCTGTGGTCAACAGTTTCGGGTTTCTCAACCGGTCGCGGTATTTGCCAGACAGGCGCGATTTGAACCGGTGTTTTCCGGGGCACCCTTCGGGGTCGCTTGGGTCGCGGCTGGCGCATATCTTTTTGCACGATATCGTGCTGCGATGCGATGTGGGGATCGACCTGCATTCCGCCGCCATTCACCGCACCAACCTGCCGCAAATCCGCGTGTCCCCGCGCGACCCCACCACGCAACAGATGGCCATGGATTTTGGCGCGCCGGTCGTTTTGACCTCGGCGCTGCGCGACGGGTCCTTGCGTGCCGAGGCCGCCGAACGTGGCACGCCCGTGTTGCTCTATGAAGCTGGAGAAGGGTTGCGGTTTGACGAAATGGCCGTGCGTGCGGGTGTCGCCGGGATCTTGCGGGTGATGCGCAGCCTGTCGATGCTGGCGGCCAAAGGCATCGCCAAGGCCAAAACAGCGCCCCATATGTGCAAGACCTCAACCTGGCTGCGTGCGCCCGCGGGCGGGGTGTTGCGGACGTTTCGGGGCGAAGGCGAAATGGTTGCCAAAGGCGATGTGTTGGCCACGGTTTCTGACCCATTTGGCAGGGTCGAAACCGACCTCTGCGCGCCCTCCTGTGGCATCCTGATCGGGCGCGCCATTTTGCCCGTGGTCAACGAAGGCGATGCGGTGTTTCATCTGGCCACCCTCAACCCCCAAGCCACGGATGCAACAGTCGAAGACTTGGCCGCGCAGCTGGAAACGGACCCGCTGTTTGATGAAGACGAGATCATCTGAACGGCACGTCTGCCGTCAAATTATCGAAAAACCAACTTAATATCGCGGTTTTTTGACGCCGCTGCATGCGGTTTTTTGCACCGCTCTTTAGAGAGACGATACCACTGATCGCTAGGTATGCAGGTCAGGGGCACGCGCGCCCCTTGCGACAACATACGACACCGTTTGGTTTGGTGAAAAGGGCAAGAAACCACTACATGGGATTTTTGAAGGCATTTAAACGCGCGGCGATCCGCAAGGTCTGCCTGACCCGGCCACAATCATTGTGGCGCCGGTATGTTTTTGCGTTGGGGCTTGTCACTATAATCATCACGGCGTCACATCTGACTTCGATTGAAAAAATACACGAATCCGAAGACGGCATACGAGACAGCCAGACCAGCAGCGTGCAGGTTATGCTCAGTCAACGCATCCTGTTTTTGATGCGAGAAAGCGAACACAGCGGGTCCCCCGAGACAAAGGCGCGGTTGCTCTCGGCGATCCGGTTGTTTGAAGACGGGCACATCTGGTTGACCCAAGAGGCCGAACTGTCCGCCGAATTGCGTGCGCTCTATTTTGACAATCCCGACTTTCTCCTAGATCAACAATCCAGGCGATTTATCGACATCGCGCGCCTTACTGTGACAACCACCGGCTCACAACAAATAGACATGCAAAACCAGTTGATTGAACTGGGGCAACAGCAGCTTCTTGGCGCGCTTCGGCAATCGGCTGTGTTGTTCAAACAAATGGTTATCGAACAAATACATTGGCTGCATACGTTCGAGGCCTTTGCCCTGCTCGGCGCGCTTGCCGTTTTGGTGATCGAAGCGCTGTTTATTTTTCTACCAGCGCAAGTGTCGGTCAGCCGTACGATTTTACGATTGGAACGGCGTGGTAGACAGCTCACCAACTCGTTTGAAGCCATTCGCGACCGCAATGCGCAGCTCGTCGCGGCCCGCAACAATCTGACACATGCCGCAAATCACGACGCCTTGACCGGCCTGCTGAACCGTCGCGCCTTATACGCAGCCCTCGCCGATATCGCCCCCCCAGGCGCCGGTGAGGTTTCTGTGAGCCTTCTTAAAATCGACCTTGATCGGTTTAAGGCGATCAATGACAGTTTGGGGCATAAGGCCGGCGATGACGTGTTGGTAGAGGTCGCCCGACTGTTGTTGGCACATGGTCGGCAAGGTGATCTTGTGGCGCGGATCGGCGGCGATGAATTTGTCATCGCGGTCAAAAATCCGTTTTCGGTTCAATATCTTGACCAACTCAGTAACCGGCTCATTCGGGCTATTGGGCAACCGATGATAATCGACGGAACATCATGCGAAATAGGGGCCAGTGTTGGCTTTACAATGGCGACGTCCAGCAACGCGACACCCGATCAGATGCTGATCGAAGCAGACCTCGCCCTATACAAGGCTAAGCACGACGGACGCGGCCAAGTCTGCGCCTATTCAGAGGGCCTGCGCGAGGCTTTTGATGACCGCCGCCGATTGTTTGACGAGATCGGCACCGCGCTTGCCAATGACCAGTTTGAGCCGCACTTTCAGCCTCAAATCTGTATGGAAACCGGCCAGATTTATGGGTGCGAGATTCTCGCACGCTGGCGCCACCCAGAACGTGGCATTATCCCCCCTGCCACATTCATCGCCGCCGCAGAAGAAGCCGGGCTCATTCGCCAGATTGACCTGATCATGATGGAAAAGGGTCTCAATGCGCTCGAGGCGATGCGCACGCAGGGTATCGCGCTGCGTGCGATTTCGATCAACGCGTCCGAAGCAACGCTACGCGACCCTCATCTGCCTGACAGGCTGCTCCAAGAGGTTCTATCGCGCGGTCTGGCTCCCGGCGACCTGACCGTCGAAATCCTAGAAAACACTCTCATCCAAAATGAAAAAGACGATGCGATTCGCACAGTCGAACAGCTCACTCAGACCGGTTTTTCCGTGTTTCTGGATGATTTTGGCACTGGCTATGCGTCGATGTCAAACTTGTCGCGGCTGCAGATTACCGGCATCAAACTGGATCGCTCTTTAATCGCGCCTATCCCCAATCCGCGCGCCGAAAGCATCGTATCGGCGTTGGTCGCCCTCTCCGCCAGCCTGAAAATGGATATTATCGCAGAAGGTGCTGAAACCAGCGACCAACTGTCGAAGGTACAAGAGCTCGGCTGCCATATCGTGCAAGGCTACATTGTAGGGCGCCCGATGCCGCAAGCCGCATTTGAAGAATGGTACGTCGAATTCACTCACCAATCACAGCGGCGCGCCTGATCGCCCCGCCTCAAGGTTGGGTCGTCAACGTCGCAGATACAGGCACCAACGCAACCCGCGCGGCCCGTTCCTGCAACCCCCACAACAACAGCGCTGCAATCGTATCCTCGCGCAAACGTCCCAACATAATCACCGTTCCGTCGCGCCCGGCGCGGAACGCCGCCTGATCCAGAAACCGGCGGATCACCGTCGGTGATTGGCCCTTACTGTCGAAATCTCGGAAAACCACCGCAGACGGAACACCCGAGCGCGCCGCCAGTTTCTGCACAGTGTTCAACCCTTTGTTTTGGGTGACAAATCCATGACCCGTTTTGGCAAGGATATCGACAACCTGAACCGCCGTATCCCGCGAGCCTTGCACCCCTTCTTGCACACCTTCCAACACCCCGATTGCCTCTGGCAAGGCATCCAACGCCACCGAGACCGATGTTTCGGCGTCTTGGGCTTTTGCGCCGACGGGCAGGTTTACCATCGCCAACACTTCGAACCCTTCGGCACGGTAGATCGCCATCCGCTCTTGCGCATCAGGCAATCGACTGTCAACCGCAAAGGTTATCGGATAGGGAAACCGGCGCAGAGCGGGCAATCCAATGCTGTCCTGTGACAGGTCAACACCCTCGTCCATCAAAACAACCGCCATCAACGGCTTGCCATCGGTTTCATCAAACACCGCCGCGAATTTATCGACCGGGCGGGGTTGGCCAGTTACGCCCCCTGCATCGGCACTGCTTCCTGGCAACGCCAACACACCCGCCGCCGCAGGGCGGTCATCTCTGAGGTTTGGTAATCGGTTCACCTGCACGTCTGGCGCCAACCCATCCAATGCCTCAACCGGGTGCCCGATGCTCGCCAACACGTCGTCCGGGGCTAATTGTGGCGCGTGCACCGTCTCGTCCGGCAGGTCGCGCAGCCCCCCCTGTGCCGTCTGCGGCTCTCGCCGGTCAGACAGGTGCGGCAAAGTCACGGCTGGTGCGGCCACGGTTTCATCCGAGGGCAAAGAAAGGGGCGCATCTGCACCACCGGCGCCCGCGTCCGTGAGGCCAAAGGGTTGGGTTTCCTGAGGTACATCCGGCAGCGGCGGCTGCGTTGGGTCGGCGGAAATAGATGCGCCAGACACCTGTGCAGGCGCCGCCGCAATGGCCAAACCGCCCGAACCTTGACCCGACGCGTCCCCAGACACAGGCGGTTCGGTCACCGGGGATGGCAGCCCGGTCGTCGGTGCATCTTGAATGACCGATACCTCATCCGCGCGGCGCACAATCCCGCTGGCGTCACTGTCCGCATCCACATCCGACAGGCTGGTGGCTGGCCCGGTTTGCGGCACAGCGGCGGGTTGATCTGCATCTTCGGTCAGGGCGGTTACAGTGTCACGTTCTGGCGCGGGCGACTGCGTGGCCTCTTGCCCTATGACCGGTCCGCGATCGGCGCGCGGCGGGGTCGCGTCGGGTAAAACCGCTTCGGGCGCTTGGCTGGTCTGGGGGGCCTGCACCGTCACATCCGGCGATTGCGGCGCAGGTAAAAACACCGACAAAAACACAACCGATCCCAGACTGACCGCACCGCCCCAAATAGCCCCTTTCAGAAATCCCTTTGACACGTCGTCCTTACCTTTTCCCGTCTCGAACCACCAACAGAGGCGCCACGCAAATGCGCCCTGCGGCCCTGCACATATGTCCTAGGTTTGGGCCTCTTGACGCAACGCCGCAAGCCTGAACATGTATGCACAACCTATACCGTGCTCGGGGCCCCGGCCTCCAGCCCCGAATTCAAAGTTTTGACCATGCTGCTGCTGATCGACAACTACGACAGTTTTACCTATAATTTGCTGCATTACGTTGGCAGCCTTGGCGTTGATGTGGTCGTGCATCGCAATGACGCGCTAAATGTCCAAGAGGCGATGGCCCTGAACCCCCAAGGGATCTTGCTGTCGCCCGGCCCCGGCACGCCAGATCAGGCGGGGATTTGCCTAGATTTAACCCGTGCTGCCGCAGAAACGGGCATACCGTTGATGGGGGTTTGCCTTGGGCATCAAACGATTGGGCAGGTTTTTGGCGGCGACGTCGTTCAGGCCAAAGACATCGTGCACGGCAAATTAGGGCACATCAATCACAACGCCACCGGGGTGTTTTCTGGCCTGCCTACCCCCTTTGCCGCGACGCGCTATCATTCGCTGGTGGTGGACCGCGACACCCTGCCCGGCGATCTTGAAATCACCGCAGAGCTAGAAGACGGCACGATCATGGGCCTGCAACACCGGGACCTGCCCATCCATGGTGTGCAGTTCCACCCCGAATCTATCCGGTCTGAACATGGGCATGCGCTGCTACAAAATTTTGTGAACGAGATGAAGGTCCCGGCATGAGCGACGCACTAAAGCCGTTGATCGGGGCCGCGGCGAATGGCCCGCTGACCAAGGCCCAAGCCGAAACCGCCTTTGGCATTCTGTTTGACGGCGAAGCCACGCCCAGCCAGATCGGCGGGTTGTTGATGGCCCTGCGCACGCGCGGCGAAACGGTAGATGAATACGCCGCCGCGGCCGCCGTCATGCGCCAAAAATGCAACCCGGTGCGCGCGCCCAAAGGCGCCATGGATATCGTCGGCACCGGTGGCGACGGCAAAGGTACGTTGAACATTTCCACCGCCACCGCCTTTGTTGTGGCGGGGGCCGGTGTGGTTGTGGCCAAACATGGCAACCGCAATCTGAGCTCCAAATCAGGGGCGGCAGACGCGCTGACCCAGATGGGGTTGAACGTCATGGTCGGGCCTGCGGTGGTCGAAAAGGCGTTGGCCGAAGCCGGGATCGGGTTCATGATGGCGCCAATGCACCACCCCGCGATTGCCCATGTTATGCCCACCCGCGCCGAACTGGGCACCCGCACGATTTTCAACATTCTGGGCCCGTTGACCAACCCCGCAGGCGTCAAACGCCAGCTCACGGGTGCGTTTTCCCGCGATCTGATCCGCCCGATGGCCGAAACCCTCGGCAAACTCGGGTCCGAAAAAGCATGGCTGGTACATGGATCCGACGGCACCGATGAATTGACCATTACGGGTGTGTCTTGGGTCAGCGTGCTGGGGCTGGACGGTCAGGTGCAAGACATCGAAATCCACCCCGAAGATGCGGGTCTGCCCGTGCACCCGTTTGAGGCCATTATCGGTGGCACCCCCGAGGAAAACGCCCGTGATTTCGCGGCATTGCTGGGGGGGGCGCCGTCCGCTTACCGCGACGCGGTTTTGTTGAATTCTGCGGCTGCTTTGTGTGTGGCGGACGCGGTCAGCGACCTCAAGGAAGGGGTCGAACGCGCCGCCCATGCCATCGACAGCGGCGCAGCCCGCGCTAAAATCGACGCGGTCGCCAAGATCACCCAATCCGCATGACGGGCTACCCCGTTGATGCGCTGGGGGACTGGGCGCGCCTGCCGTTTTTCCAAGACGATTGGCCCGGTTTGCAAGCCCGCCTCGCGCAGGACACCCGCCAGATTTTGCCGCCCCCACGCCAAGTGTTTCGAGCGTTAGAACGTGTCGCCCCCGATGCTGTGCGCGTCGTCATTTTGGGGCAAGACCCCTACCCCACGCCCGGCCACGCACATGGTCTGGCCTTTTCGGCTGATGCCAATGTTCGCCCACTTCCACGATCTTTGTCTAACGTTTTCAAAGAGATGGTAACCGATATCGGCGCATGCCCTATGTCGGCGGATCTGTCGTTTTGGGCCGACCAAGGTGTTTTGTTGCTCAACACGGTGCTGACGGTCCCGGCGGGCGCGGCCAAAGGGCACGACAAATTGGGCTGGCAGGTTCTGACGGCGCAGGTGCTGGACCGGTTGGCGCACACCCCACGTGCCTATCTTTTATGGGGGGCCGGTGCGCAAAAAGTCGCGCGGGACGTGGACCCAGACGTGAACCTCAAGATTGAGACCGCACATCCCTCGCCGCTTTCTGCGCGGCGGGGCTTTTTTGGGTCGCGCCCGTTTAGCCGCACCAATGCGTGGTTGCAGGCCCGCGACCTGCAGGCCATAAACTGGGCCAACCCGTCGGAGGCCGCATGACAGATACCATTCTCGACAAGATCAAATCTTATAAACTCCAAGAGGTCGCGGCTGACAAAGCCGCCAAACCCTTGGCCAAGGTCGAGGCCGAAGCCCGCGATGCCCCCCCGGTGCGGCCCTTTGCAGATGCGTTGCATCATGCCACGATACAAGGTTACGGGTTGATCGCCGAAGTCAAAAAAGCAAGCCCGTCCAAGGGGTTGATCCGTGCCGATTTTGACCCCGCGACCCTGGCGCAGGCCTATGCCGAAGGCGGTGCCACGTGCCTGTCTGTTCTCACCGACACCCCTAGTTTTCAGGGGGCAAAATCATATTTGGTTGAGGCCCGCGCGGCCTGTAACCTACCGGTTTTGCGCAAAGATTTCATGTATGATACCTATCAGGTCGCCGAAGCGCGCGCCCTTGGGGCCGATTGCATTTTGATCATCATGGCCTCTGTCAGCGATGATCAGGCGCAAGAGCTCGAAGAGGCGGCGATGGAGTGGGGCATGGATGCGCTGATTGAGGTGCACGACGCAGAAGAGCTCGCCCGGGCCAGCCACCTAAAAAGCCGCTTGATGGGCATCAACAACCGCAACCTCAAGACCTTTGAAACCTCGCTTGATACCACGCGGACGTTGTCGCGGGACGTGCCCGAAGACCGGTTGATTGTCGCGGAATCCGGGCTTAGCACGCCGGATGATTTGGCCGATTTGGCCCGCTATGGCGCGCGGATTTTCCTGATTGGCGAAAGCCTGATGCGCCAGCCAGATGTAGAAACCGCAACACGCACGTTGCTGGCCAATCCGATGACCGCCGGGGGCCTTTGACATGACCAACACGCTGACGCATTTTGATGGCAAGGGCGACGCGCATATGGTCGATGTCGGGCAAAAACCCATCACCGACCGGATCGCCGTAGCCCGGTGCCACATCCAGATGCAACCCGGAACCTTTGACATCATCCAACAAGGCAGCGCCAAAAAAGGCGACGTTTTGGGGGTCGCCCGGATTGCAGGGATCATGGCGGCCAAACGCACGTCTGATCTGATCCCGCTGTGTCATCCGTTGCCCATCACCAAGGTGACGGTTGAATTTTCACCGCGCCCGGACCTGCCGGGCTATGACATCGAAGCGACGGTCAAAACCACCGGGCAAACCGGGGTCGAGATGGAGGCGCTCACCGCGGCATCTGTGACGGCGTTAACCGTTTATGACATGACAAAAGCCGTTGATAAGTCGATGCAAATCGGCGAATTGCGCGTGGCCCTGAAGGATGGTGGCAAATCCGGCCGGTTCGAAGCGCCATGATTTCGGTTGCCGAAGCGCGCGCGCAATTGTTTGCGTTGATCGACCCATTGGGCGTTGAAACCGTACCCTTGCGTGCGGCCGCGGGCCGGGTTTTGGCGCGCGACGTGGCGGCCACCCGGACGCAACCGCCTTTTGATGCGTCATCGATGGACGGTTATGCCATGCGCCGCGCCGAGGTCGAACCTGACGCGATGTTCAAGGTGGTGGGCGAAGCCGCCGCCGGGCATGGGTTTGACGGGCGCATCGGGCCCGGCCAATGCGTGCGCATTTTCACCGGTGCGCCTGTACCCGACGACGCCGATTTTGTGGTGATCCAAGAGGACGTCACCCGGCGTGGCACCCTCATCACGCTCAACCGCGACATGGACACCAAGGACAACATCCGCCCCGCCGGTGGTGATTTTTCCGCCGGTGATGTGATGCACGCGCCCCGGCGGTTGACCTCAACCGACATCGCATTGCTGGCCTCTATGAATATCGCGCAGGTGCCCGTCACACGCCGCCCAACCGTCGCGATAATGGCCACCGGCGACGAATTGGTCATGCCCGGCGAAACCCCCGGCCCCGATCAGATCATCGCGTCCAACACCTTTGGACTGGCTGCGATGCTTGACGCCGAAGGCGCGCAGACCCGCCTGTTGCCCATCGCAAAAGACACCGAAAGCGCCCTGACCACGGCCTTTGGCCTTGCACGCGGGGCCGATCTGATCATCACCATTGGCGGCGCGTCGGTCGGGGATCACGATCTGGTGGCGCCGGTCGCGGATGCCTTGGGCATGCAGCAGTCCTTTTACAAAGTCGCCATGCGCCCCGGAAAACCGCTCATGGCGGGGCGGTTGGGCGATGCGGCGATGATCGGTTTGCCCGGCAATCCTGTGTCGGCCTTGGTGTGTGGCACGATTTTCGTGGTGCCGGTGGTGCGCGCTATGCTGGGCCTAGAGGCCGCAGCCCCTGCACCGCTTTGGGCCACACTGGCCGCGCCCCTGCCCCAAAATGGCCCGCGCGAACATTACATGCGTGCGTCGGTCGGCACCGACGGACTGCGCGCCTTTGACAGCCAAGACAGTTCACTGTTGAGCGTTTTGTCGCGCGCCAATGCGTTGTTGGTGCGTGCGCCCCATGACCCGCCCCGGTCCATTGGCGAAACTGTGCCGTATCTGCCGCTCTGAAAGCGTTGACACAAAACAGGAACAACACTAGAACAAAGGGAAATCGCGGCGTCGGAGGATCAAAATATGCTCACCAAGAAGCAGATGGATTTATTGGAGTTCATTCACAAACGCGTGCAGCGCGACGGGGTGCCGCCCAGTTTCGACGAAATGAAAGAAGCGCTGGATTTGCGTTCTAAGTCCGGCATTCACCGCCTGATCACCGCCCTTGAAGAACGCGGTTTTATCCGCCGGCTGGCCCACCGGGCCCGCGCCATCGAGATCGTAAAGTTGCCCGAAAGCCTGGGTGGCGCCGCGACGCCGGGGTTTTCGCCCCGTGTGATCGAAGGCGACAAGCCCGACGCAGCGATACCCGCCAACGCGCAACCCGTGCACAGAGCCTTTGCCACAGAGCTGCCTGTCATGGGTAAAATCGCCGCGGGTGTGCCGATTGAAGCGATCAACCAACAGTCGCATAGCGTTGCGGTGCCGGGTGGCATGATATCGGGCTCTGGCGAGCATTACGCCCTTGAGGTCAGCGGCGATTCTATGATCGATGCCGGGATCAACGATGGCGATGTTGTTGTGATCCGCGAGACCAACACCGCCGACAATGGTGATATCGTTGTGGCCCTCGTGGAAGACCACGAAGCAACCCTGAAACGGTTCATGCGCAAGGGGCGCACCATTGCCCTAGAAGCCGCCAACCCGGCCTATGAAACACGGATCTTCAACGAAGATCAGGTCAAGGTTCAGGGCAAATTGGTCGGGCTTATCCGCAGCTATTGATCACGGACATTTCGGTACCACGACGTCCAGAGCCGGTCTCCGCTGAGGTCGCGCGTTGAGACAAGGCGCACAGCGCCCCGGCGTTCGAGGATCGCGACAGACCCCATATATTTCAAACGGTCCGGATCCAGCAGGATGCAATCTGACGTAACGGACGGCAGCGGGTGGTTCGCCACCACGATCTGATCTGCAGCGCACCCTTCAAACCCCGCAACCGCGCGTTTGCCCGCCAAATGGGTCAGGACAACGCCACCGGGCAACATCGCATTTCGGCTGTCGGGCCAGCGCGCGGCGGCTGTGGGTTGATCGGTCGCATCGCCGTCGTTTTCCAACCAGTTGCGCGCCACAAAACCCGCCCCTTTGGCCTTGCTAAGCGCGCGACCTTCGTCGGTCATGACGCCCACCAATCCGCCATTTTCGGCAATCAACCCGATGGGCCGGTCAGAGACGCCCCAAAGCCAAAACGCCGCCACAATCGGGACCGCTCCGACCAACCGGCTGCGCCCTTGCCAAAGGCACAGCCACAAAAACCCCAACGCAATTATCGGCAAAACCGCGATCCCCGGCCCGTGCACAAAAGACCGCGCGCCGCCCAACCCGGCGACAAAACTACCAACCTCAAGTATCCATCGCAAACCCAACCCCATGATCCAAAGGCCGATCCAATCCAACCCAAACGGGGCCAAGACCAAGGCCAGCACAGCCGCCGGGATCACCACGGTGCCCATCATCGGCACGGATGTCAGGTTGGCCAGCAAACCATAGTGCGAAATCGCATTGAAATGCGCGGCCCCAATGGGCGCTGTCGCCAGCCCCGCAATGCCCGATGACATCAACACAGCCACGACCGGTTTGGCCCATTTTGGCCCCATTCCGATGCCTTGGTCGCGCATAAACCCAAAGACGGCCACCAAGGCCGTGGTCGCGGCAAATGACATCTGAAATCCCGGCCCCAGCAGTGCTTCGGGACGCAGGACCAGAACAATCGTTGCCGCAATCGCTACCGCGCGCAACGATATCGCCCGCCGGTTGACCATCAGCGCGGTCAACGCCACGGCCACCATGATAAATGCGCGTTCCGTGGCGACATTGCCGCCCGACAGCGCAAGGTACCCCGTTGCAATCGCCAACGCGCCCGCAGCGGCCAATTTGCGCGCAGGCACCCGCAACGCCACCGGGGGCACCAGCGCGATAAGGATACGCAAAAGAGCAAAGACAAACCCCGTCAGTAGCCCCATATGCAGGCCCGAAATGGCCAGAAGATGCGCCAAGTTACTGGCGCGCAGTTCGTCCAACGCTTGCTGGCTGATGGAACTGCGCGCACCTGTGGTGACGGCCACGGCCACGCCGCCCACATCGCCGGGCAAGATCTCGAGCATGCGCGCGCCCACTGCCATACGCACGCGAAAGATCATCAGATCCAGTTGGTGTTTTTGGGGCGGGGCGATGGCCAGAACCGGCACGCGGGTATAGCCCACACCGCCCAATTGGCCAAACCACGCGTGGCGTTGAAAATCGAAGCCCCCCGGTTCAACCGGGCCGCCGGGGGGCGAAATATGCGCTGTCGTCATAACCCGCAATCCTGGTGCAGGCGCAATGCTGTGGGTTTGATCGCCATGCAGTGAAATACGCACCCGCTGCGGCGTCCGGGCGGGTGGCGTGCGTTCGAGCACGACGTCATCCAATGTAATACGCACCGCGTCCGAACTGCTGCGGTCGATGTTCACGATACGCCCTTCAACGGGGCCGTAGTACCGCCAGCTCATCACCGGGCTGGCCACATCATGGGCCCTATGCGCGGCCAACAAAAACCCACCTCCGATCAAAACGAGGGCCGTCATCAGCGGGCGCACGGCTTCGCCCAGCCACCGCGCAGCGATAGACGCGCACACAGCAACCGCCCCCAAAACGCCGAGAAACATCAACGTGGGTTCAAACCGCAATAAAAAGTAGAGCCCAATCCCGATGGCCAGACAAACCGGCACCCATTCGAAAAGTGACCCGCGTTGGTCCAGCAAGATGGACCTTATTCGCCCCACGTGGCACCTCCTTGCCCCTGCTTGCCGCACTGGATAGATAGGCGGTCTAGGTTTACGCCCCACATGGTTACTGAAAGGTAAATGCCCGCATGTCCGCACCTGTTGTTACGCGTTTCGCGCCCTCGCCCACGGGCTATTTGCACATTGGCGGTGCACGCACGGCCCTGTTCAACTGGCTTTATGCGCGCGGACGCGGCGGCAAATTCCTGCTGCGCATCGAAGACACCGATCGCGCGCGATCCACCCCCGAAGCCACGCAGGCCATTTTGCAGGGCATGGCGTGGTTGGGTCTGGATCATGACGGCGAGATCGTCAGCCAGTTTGACAACGCCGGTCGCCATGCCGCCGTCGCACATGAGCTGCTGGCCGCCGGCAAGGCCTACAAATGTTTCGCCACCCCCGACGAGATCACCGCGTTTCGCGAGGCCGCCCGCGCCGATGGCAAAAGCACGCTGTACCGGTCGCCGTGGCGCGACGCAGCCCCTGAAACCCACCCCGATGCGCCATTTGTGGTGCGTATTCGCGCGCCGCAATCAGGCGAAACCGTGATCCGCGACGAGGTGCAGGGCAATGTCACCATTCGCAACGATCAATTGGATGACATGATACTGCTGCGGTCGGACGGGACACCGGTTTATATGTTGGCCGTTGTCGTGGATGACCACGATATGGGGGTGACGCATGTGATCCGCGGCGATGACCACCTGAACAACGCCGCGCGCCAGATGATGATTTATGGCGCGATGGGCTGGGACGTGCCGGTCTGGGCGCATATCCCGCTGATCCACGGGCCAGATGGCAAAAAGCTGTCGAAACGTCACGGCGCATTGGGCGCCCAAGAATATCAAGGCATGGGTTATCCGGCCGCCGGAATGCGCAATTATCTCGCGCGTTTGGGCTGGAGCCATGGCGATGACGAATTTTTTACCGACGCACAGGCCCGCGAATGGTTTGACCTAAACGGAATTGGCAAAAGCCCCGCGCGGTTTGATCTGAAAAAGCTAGAAAACCTGTCGGGTCAACATATTGCGCAGTCCGATGATGCCGCATTGCAGCACGAAGTGACAGCATACTTGGCCGCAGCCGACCAGCCAGCACTAAATGAAGCGCAGACAGCCGGCCTAGGCCGCGCGTTATATTGTGTGAAAGAACGCGCCAAAAGCTTTCCGGAACTTATTGAAAAAGCACACTTTGCGTTAACCTCTCGTCCGGTAGAAGCAGATCAGAAAGCAGCGAAGGCGCTTGATTCAGTATCCCGTGGTATACTGGAGGAATTGACGCCGCAGTTGCAAACTGATAGCTGGAGCAGAGAAAATTTGGAGGCGGTTCTGAACACGTTTGCGCATAGCAAAGACACCAAGTTCGGAAAACTGGCAGGTCCTCTGCGGGCCGCGCTCGCAGGTCGGGCGGTCACCCCTTCGGTCTTCGATATGATGCTGGTTCTTGGCCAAGAGGAAACTCTTGCCCGTTTAACAGACGCAGCTGACGGCGCCGGGGCACCCCCTGCGTGATGAATTGGCCGGATGCACTGTGCATCACAGGCCGTATCGCGGGCGCGCCCGCAGGCAAAACAGGAAGGACCTCTCATGGCTGAAAGCAAGAAATCCGCAACACTCAGCATTGACGGAAACACGTATGATTTGCCTATTTTTTCCCCCACTGCCGGGCCGGATGTCCTAGATATTCGCAAACTTTACGCCCAGGCAGGCGTTTTCACGTATGATCCCGGCTTTACCTCGACAGCAAGCTGCGACAGCACGATCACGTTCATCGATGGCGACAAGGGTGAACTGCTGCACCGCGGCTATCCGATTGACCAACTGGCCGGGCAATCCCACTATCTAGAGGTCTGCTACCTGCTGCTGTATGGGGAACTGCCATCCGCCAAGCAACTGGAAGACTTTGAGCTGACGATCACGCACCATACGATGCTGCACGAACAAATGGTCAATTTCTTCCGCGGGTTCCGCCGCGATGCGCACCCCATGGCCATTATGGTTGGCGTTGTTGGCGCGATGTCTGCGTTTTACCACGACAGCACAGACGTGGCAGATGAACGTCAACGCGAAATCGCAAGCCACCGGTTGATTGCCAAAATGCCGACGATCGCTGCTTGGGCCTATAAATATTCCATCGGACAGCCGTTTGTGTACCCGCGCAATGACCTCGATTATTCGTCGAACTTCCTGCGCATGTGTTTTTCGGTCCCGGCCGAAGATTACGAGGTTAACCCCATCCTCAGCCGCGCGATGGACCGTATCTTTACGTTGCACGCCGATCACGAGCAAAATGCGTCAACCTCGACCGTGCGATTGGCATCGTCCTCGGGCGCAAACCCGTTTGCCTGTGTTGCGGCGGGTATTGCGTGCCTCTGGGGCCCTGCACATGGGGGCGCCAACCAAGCCTGCTTGGAAATGCTCAACGAGATCGGCACACCTGACCGTATCCCCGAATTCATCGCCCGCGCGAAGGACAAAAACGACCCCTTCCGCCTGATGGGCTTTGGCCACCGGGTTTACAAAAACTTCGACCCACGTGCGACGGTGATGAAGCAATCCGCCGACGAGGTGCTGGATCTTTTGGGCGTAGAAAACAACCCGATCTTGCAGGTTGCCAAAGAATTGGAAGCCGCGGCCTTGAACGATCCCTACTTCACCGAGAAGAAACTCTTCCCGAATGTAGACTTCTATTCCGGCATCATCCTCGAAGCGATGGGCTTCCCGACGTCCATGTTCACCCCGATCTTTGCGCTCAGCCGTACAGTCGGTTGGGTGTCGCAATGGAAAGAAATGATCGCGGATCCGCAAAACAAAATCGGCCGTCCCCGCCAGCTTTATTTTGGCGACACGGCACGGGACTACGTGGATATCGAAAACCGCTAATACGAAACACGCTGCTGCGCCCGGACAATTGGGCGCAGCAGTGGCTGCGAATCAACGGACGGCATGGCGCCAAATGACGGCCGACCTAGCCGCCAACTGTCGACCAACAGCGCGGCGAACCGCCACGCGATTGGCGCACTGTTTCGTCAGCTTGCACAATAAACTGAAAAATTTGATCTCGCTCCTACATCTTCTTTACGATGAGAAATCGGACGCGTGAGGTGCAGCAATTTCACACGCCACGTGCCGGTGTGAACAAAACTGCATGCCTCCCGCAGGAGCCCCCGATGACACGCCTGCAAAACCGCCCTAATCATGTTGAAACAGGGCTCGCGCAGCGCATGCCTGTCGCCCCATCCACAGGGGTCGGCCCGGAGGGCGCGATTATCCCCGACACGTCCGAGCATGCAGATTCCATAGCTGTCGTTTACGACAGCGGCACCCCCGCCCCGGCCATCACCATAACCACCAACAACGGCGTGCAAACGGTGCATGCAGACGGCATTGCCGTAGCGATTATTGCCAGCGCTGCAGGCACAGACCTATGTCCGGCAGATGTTGTATTGGTCGAACGGTTTGTGATCGTCTAACGCCCCTCGAACCGCGCAGCGCGTTTTTCCGTAAAGGCCAAAACGCCTTCTTTGAAATCGCGAGATTTGCCACATTGCCCTTGCTGGCGCGCTTCTAAAGTCAACTGATCGTCCAACGTGTTATTCCAACTGCCACGGATGACGGTTTTGATCGCGCTATACGCAGCCGTAGGTCCCTGAGCCAGATGCGCAGCCCGCGCCGCCCAATGTGCGTCAAAACCTATATCCGGGACGGCCTCCCAGATCATGCCCCATTCATCCGCTTGGCGCGCGGTGATTTTATCGGCAAAAAGCGCCGCCCCCATGGCCTTGGCCGTCCCCATGGTGCGCGGCAAAACATAGGTGCCGCCTGCGTCCGGGATCAGACCAATACGTGTGAACGCTTGCATGAAATAGGCGCTTTCGCAGGCGATCACCACATCTGCGGCCAGCGCCAGATTGGCCCCAGCCCCAGCCGCCGCACCATTCACAGCCGCTATCGTGGGGACAGGGCAGTCCACAATCGCGCGCAGCATCGGTTGGTATTCATCGCGCAACGTCCGTTCCAGATCGAGGTTCGCCGCACTGACCCGGTCCCCCAGATCTTGCCCCGAGCAAAACGCCCGGTCAGCCCCGGTAATCACAACCACACGCGCTATTTTACCTGCCTCAGACACCGCATAGGCGATCTCGGCACGCATCTGCGTGCTCAGGGCATTCATCTTTTCCGGCCGGTTCAGGGTGATGGTCGCGACGCCATCCTTCAGCGTGTAGATCAACGTTTGATAATCCATGGGGCGTCCTTTTTCTGCCGCCCCTTAGTGTACCAAACTGATCAGTTCAGAAAAGAGCAACGAGACGTCACTCTTCAAGGATTTTGCGCAACCGCGTTTTTTCGGCCTCGGACAACGCGCTGTCTTGCGGCGCCGCAGACCGTGACCGCCCGCGCAAATATCCAAAACCGCCCCACATCGCCACCAATAACATCACCGGGCCCGCCGCCCACAATGCCAAGGTTGACCCGCTTGCACGCGGCGACATCAGGACAAATTCACCGTAGCGTGCGACGAAAAAATCCATCACCGCCGCGTCGGTGGCTCCATCAGTGATCAATTCGCGCACGGTGCGGCGCGCGTCTTCGGCCCAATTGGCATTGGACGACGCCACAGATTCCGATTGGCACACCACGCAACGCAACTCGTGATCAATCGCGCGGGCGCGGGCCTCTAGCGCCGGATCGTCCAACATTTCAGACGGGTCAAGCGCCCATAACGGCCCCGCCAGCAACATCAAAACAAGCGCCAGCCGCATCATTCTGCAGGCACCGCGTTCGGAGATTTACGCGCCCCTGCCGCCACGCGAAAGCGCCGGTCGGACAGGCTGAACACCCCACCCAAAGCCATCAACCCCGCGCCGATCCAGATCCAGTTGGTGAGAGGTTTGATATAGGTGCGCACCGCCCAACCGCCTTGCGCCTGTTGGTCCCCGATCACCACATACACATCGCGCGCGAGGTCGTAGTCGATCGCGGCTTCGGTGGTGGGCATTTGCGCCACGGGATACACGCGCTTTTCGGGTTCGAGTTCGGCAATGACGCGCCCGTTTTGCGCCAACGTGACGAACCCGGTGGTGGACAGGTAATTCGGCCCCTCGCTGTTCACAACATCGTTCAACGTGAGCGTATATTCACCCACATCAAAGGGCTCACCAAACTGTGCCACGCGAATATCTTCGTGCTGCCACGCCATAAGCCCAGACACCCCCATCATGGTGATCCCCAGCCCCGAATGCGCGATCATTTTGCCCCAATCCGCACGTGGCAGCCGCATCAGGCGCCCAAACCGCCCCGGCCCACGCCCAGTGCGTTGCGCCAGATCAACCAACGTACCCATCACAATCCAGGCCGCCAAAAACATCCCTATCGGGCCCAAAACCGTCCGCCCCGATTGCAGGGTATAGGCCAGTCCGCCCACCGCCAGCGCCAATACAAAGACGTATCGCAACGGCCGCATGGCCCGCATGATGCGCGCCCGTTTCCACGGCATTGCCGACCCGATAGGCAAGATAAGCCCCAGCACCAACATGAACGGTGAAAACGCCATGTTGAAAAACGGGGGGCCCACGCTGAGCCTGCGATCAAAGAACATTTCGGCCACCAACGGCCACATCGTGCCGACAAACACCACGAAACACGCCACCGCTAACAGCAGGTTGTTGACCAGCAACGCGCTTTCGCGACTAACCAGCCCAAAGACACCCTTGGCCTCCATCGCGGTGGCGCGCCACGCAAACAAGATCAGCGCGCCGCCCATGAAAAAACCCATGATCATCAGGATAAACACACCGCGTTCGGGGTCATTGGCAAAGGCGTGCACCGATGTCAGCAACCCCGAGCGCACGATAAACGTACCGATCAGGGAAAACCCAAACGCTAAGATCGCCAACAGAATGGTCCAGCTTTTCAGCGCTTCGCGTTTTTCGACCACAATCGCAGAATGCAACAAAGCAGCTGCTAGCAACCACGGCATAAACGATGCGTTTTCGACCGGATCCCAGAACCAAAAACCGCCCCAGCCCAGTTCGTAGTAGGCCCACCAAGACCCCAACGCGATGCCGATGGTCAAAAAGACCCACGCCGCCAAGGTCCACGGGCGCACCCACCGGCCCCATGCGGCGTCCACGCGCCCCTCAATCAGGGCGGCCACGGCAAAGCTAAACGCCATGCTCAGCCCCACATAGCCTAGGTATAAAAACGGTGGGTGAAACGCGAGGCCGGGATCTTGCAGCAGCGGGTTCAGATCTTGGCCATCAAACGGCGGCACGGCCAGTCGCAAAAACGGGTTCGACGTAAACAGGATAAACGCGAAAAACGCCACTGCAATCGCCGATTGCACTGCCAAAACGCGGGCGCGTAAGGTCGGCGGTAGATTGCCGCCAAACCATGCCGCCGTAGCGCCAAACAGCGTAACAATCAGCACCCACAACAACATAGAGCCTTCGTGATTGCCCCATGTACCGCTGATTTTATAGAGCATCGGCTTGGCGGAATGGCTGTTTAACGTCACCAACCGCAGGCTGAAATCTGACGTGATGAACGCGTACATCAACGCGGCAAAGGCAAAAGCCGTCAGCAAAAATTGCGCCGACGCTGCGGGCTCTGCGATGGCCATCCACGATGGCCACCGTTTGTGTGCACCAACCAGTGGCACGATCATCTGTACAATCGCCACAAGAAAGGCGAGGATCAGGGCGAAGTGTCCGAACTCTGTAATCATGTGGTCAAGTATATGCCGCACCGCCCTCGCGTCCAATGACAATCGCGCCTCTCACCGGTTCACTTTGTCGCGGCCTGCGGGTTCTGGGCCCGCCATTCTGTCAACGCGGTGTTTTCGTCAGGCACAACCGACAACGTCGCCAATCGCGCGTCATGGCCTGCGTCCGCTAACCCCGGCGCTGTCGCACGCAACCCGCCAAGCGCCGATAGGTTTTCCACGACCTTGGGCGCAAACGACATAGTTTGCGCGATAGACTTTTGGAATTGTTGGCTTTTAACCTGATGCCGCGCGCCGAAATAGAACGACACAATCACCCCCAGCAACCACCACAATGGTTCGGGCACCAGGGCGATCCCCTGCATGCGTTCGGCAAACCATATCGGGTCAATCATCGCGGCAAGAAACAACCCCAACGTGCCCAACGCCAACGCGGGGCGCGGCACCCGGTTCACCCCATCCATAATCTGATCAAACCGCCCCTTGCGCGCGGCCTCGAATTCTTGGGCAAACTGCGCCATCGCCCCCAAGCGGACCTCTTGCGCCCGCGCGGCTTCTTCTTCGGTGTTTTGGCGAAAGACCTCGGCGGTCTCGACGATAACATTGCGGTCATTTCCGAAAATGACGTTAAACAATCCTGAAATCAAACCCATGCCGCGACCCTTTGATGAAATTGCTGATGTGACAGATGGTACCGCGGCGATATAAATTCTTCGGCGCGCTTGATCCAACCGCCTTTGCGCCCGGCCCGCGTACGCGCATATTTGCGGCTGGCGGCACGGCGGTCCGCGATCCGGAAATAGTAGTTGCGCCGCGCGATACCGTAGGCATCCGCGATATAGGTCGGCGCCTCCAGATAGGCCGCCTGCGCCGCGCCGATGGTTTGCGGCCCCAACACGCCGTCCACCGACACGCTGCGGCCCATATCGCGCAACAAACGCTGTAGGATTTTCACCGCATTGGCGCCCGCGTTCACGTACATATCAAAAACCGACGCCTGCAGCACCGGCGGCAACAGCGCAATCAGTGGTTTTTCGAAGTAATGTTTTTCGAATATTTCGATGGCGTGCTCTTTGGTCAGTGCCCGCACATCCGAAATGGTAACCGCGCCGTCCCGATCCAGATCAATGCCCAACGCCCGCATCGTGTGAATGGTCACGCCGTGGTTCGTCGCCCCACCGGGGTCGTCGGGGTCATTGACGAACCCACCCTCACGCCCAACGATTTCAGTTGCGATCTCTCTGACCGTTTGCATCGACGTCCCCTTTTCCAGTGGTTGCCGTGGAAAATGGACAAAGAATGGTTAATTCCCGATAAGAGCAGCGTACGGTGTTACCCGTCGACGGGTTGATAAACGCCTTGTTCTTTCAGGGCATCCACCACTTCGGCGGGCATGTAGGTTTCGTCATGTTTCGCAAGAATTTCAGAGGCTTCAAAGACCCCGTTGATATAGCGGCCCGTGCCCACCATACCTTGATTTTCTTCAAATAGATCGGGCAGAACCCCGGTGTAGGTCACCGGCACAACCGCGCCACCATCTGTTACGCTAAAGCGGATTGTCTTGCCTTGGCCGCGCACAATAGAGCCTTCTTCGACCAGACCGCCGATGCGAAATACCTCAGACGGTCCGGGCGGTTGCGCCAAAATCTGGCTGGGTGCGCGGAAAAAGTTGATACCGTCGCGCATCGCATACCCGATCAGCGCAGTCGACAGAACCAACGCCACCGCCGCGACGGCGATGACCTGAATACGGCGCTGTTTCTTTAGGCTTTTCATCGTCCCTCACGGAAATAGCGGCGCCATCATTAGCCCCGTCGTCTCCTGAATACCTAGCATCAGATTGGCGTTTTGCAACGCCTGCCCGCTAGACCCTTTGGTCAAATTATCGAGCGCACCGACCACGATCGCACGCCCCGGCAACCGGTCGGCGACCACACCGATGTGGCAAAAGTTCGACCCGCGCACATGCCGCGTGCTGGGGGCTTCGCCAAAAGGCAGCACCTCGATAAATGGTTCTGAGGCATAACAGGCCGCCAGCGCCGCGTGGATCGCCTGCGCGTCACCTTTCACGTAGCCTGTCGCCAAGATACCCCGGTTGGCTGGCACCAGATGCGGCGTGAATTGCACCTTGACGGGGCGCCCCGCCACCGCGCTAAATTCTTGGTCGAACTCGCCCAGATGCCGGTGCGTGCCGCCGACCGCATAGGCGTGATAGCCCTCGGACAATTCCGCATGCAGCAGGTTTTCCTTAAGGCTGCGCCCCGCGCCTGACACCGCACATTTCAGATCAAGGATGATCTCATCAAGATCAATCACACCGGCGGTGATCAGCGGGCGCACCATAAATTGCCCCGTCGCCGCATTGCAGCCCGTGCCCGCAACCAACCGCGCCGCGGTAATCTCATCACGGTAGAATTCTGTCAGCCCGTAGACTGCTTCTGCTTGGTGATCAATTGCGGCATGCGGGTTGCCATACCACTGTTCATAAGCCGCCGGATCCCGCAGCCGGAAGTCCGCGCTCAAATCCACAATCTTCAGATCTTGCGGCAGCTTCGCAATCACCTCTTGGCTGGTTTTATGCGGCAAGGCGCAAAAACACAGGTCAATCTTTGCAAAATCGATCTGGTCGATGGTCACCAGCGTCGGCAATGTCAGGTGACGTAAGTGCGGAAACACCTGTGCGATGCTAAGTCCCGCCTTGGAGTTGGCCCCAAGCGCCGTGATGGTCATATCTGGATGATCCGCAATCAGCCGGATCAGTTCTGCCCCGGTGTAGCCAGAGGCCCCGAGAATAGCGATAGAATAGGTCATAGGATGTCCGTATCGAAGAAGTGTGTCGATGAAGTGGGATGCGTTAGGCAGATTGGAATGTGATCTGTCGTCGCAAGAATTGTGTGGCGCGGTCACTCACGCGTTGCGGGTCGCCGGTGGTCAAAAACCGCGCCTCCCCCGTTCCGATCATATCCCCGTGCCGGGTCAGATAATCGGCAAGGCTTTCGGCCACCAACGCGGCCTGACTGAACACGCGCACATCGTCACCCAATGCCTGCTGGAAGGCCGTTTCCATCAACGGGTAATGCGTGCACCCCAAAATAGCCGCGTCAGGTTTGGGCATTTTACGTTGCAGCGCGTCGACGTGGCTGCGCACCAACGCTTCGGCCAGCATCATATCGCCGTCCTCGATGGCATCCACCACACCGCCGCAGGCCTGCGCCTCGACATCGACGCCAATCGCCCGGAACGCCAGCTCGCGCTGAAAGGCACGGCTGGCGACGGTCGCCGGGGTCGCAAACAGCGCCACATGTTTGACGTCAACCTCGCGCGGCGGCGAATTGTCGCCCCACCGCCGTTCGGTCATCGCCTCGATCAGGGGGACAAACACACCAAGGACCCGTTTGTCATCGGGGATCCAGCTCTCTTGCATCCGCCGCAGGGCTGCCGCCGATGCCGTGTTGCACGCCAAAATCACCAAATTGCAGCCAGCATCGAACAACCGTGTGACCGCAGCACAGGTCAGATCGTAGATATCATCCGCCGTGCGCACCCCGTAGGGCGCATGCGCGCTGTCCGCGAGATACACAAACGGGACATCCGGCAGACGCGCCTGAGCGGCCTGCAACACGGTCAACCCACCCAATCCACTGTCAAAAATACCAACCGCCATGTGTTTGGTGCCTCTTTGCCCACCCGGTCAGGACCGGTGCCGTTGTTCAAATTCATACCCAAGTTCAAATCGTTTCACCGGGTCTGTAGACAGCTGATACGTGGCTTTTCGAAGAAAATCCATCATCGCTTTGCCATCTTTTGCAAGAGGGGCCAGTTCGTCGGGCCCAATGGGCATGCCAACCGCGATCCGCACTGGCGTATCAACACGCGCCTTAAATTCCTTGATCAACAGACCCATGCGCAAATTGGTGTGCATATGACTGGCGATCTGGAACAAACGACTGGTGTGGCCATCAAAGAAGATCGGCACCACCGTGGCACCCGATTTTGCCACCATTCGCGCGGTAAAACTGCGCCACCCCGGATCCATCGGGTGCGAAAACGGCCGGGCGCCAGTGCTGACTGTGCCGCCAGGAAAGACGCCAATTGCGCCGCCGTCGTTCAGATACCCCAACGCGGTTTTGCGGGTGGCGATGTTCAGCGCAAGAGCCTCTTTGGTGGTGCCAAAACTGATCGGCAGAACGACGCGATTGAGGTCATGCGCCTTGCGAAACACCGCATTGGCCAGAATTCGAAAATCACCCCGCGTCTGGGCCAAGATATGCCCCATCATCAGCCCGTCCAGAATGCCGTAGGGGTGGTTTGCGATCAAGATCAGCGGCCCCTCACGCGGGACCCTATCAAGCGTGCCGCGCACCACATCCAACGACAACCCGTATCGGTCGACCATCACGTCGAAAAAATCGCGCCCCGCGGCCACGTCATGTTCGTAGCCACGTGCGCGCCGGATCAGCCGCAGCCGCCCGGTGGTGTTTTCCATCATGCGGATCAACGCGCGTCCGCTTTTGGTCTCGGCGGAATAGGCATAGCTGATATCGCGCGTGACACTTCGGCGCTGCATTGGGGCGGGGTCCTTGTGGTTACCAGTGCGACATTATCGTTGGGGCCGCATGATGCCTAGCGCGGATCACAAAAGTATGACCCTCTATTCCGCCGCGCGCACCGCATCGCCCTGCCCATCGATCACCGCCAACAGCTCTGTGCGCCGTTTGGCGGCCTTGAGCGCATTGGCGTGTTTCACCGGCCCGAACCCGCGAATATCAAGCGGCAACCGCGCCAGTGCCACAATTGCCGGCCGGGTGGTGGCATCAAGCCGCGCCAATGCATGCGCCATGTCGTCTTCGTATTGCGTGATCAAGGCGCGCTCCATCTTGCGCTCTGCGGTGTAGCCAAACGGGTCAAACGGGGTCCCTCGCAACCATTTCAACCGCGCCAAGACCCGCAGCGGTTTCACCAGCCATGGCCCAAAGGTACGTTTGACCGGGCGCCCGTCAGGGCCGGTTTTGGATATCAGCGGCGGGGCCAGATGAAAGGTCATTTTGAAATCCCCGTCAAATTCAGATGCGGCTTTTTCGCGGCTGGTCAACAACAGGCGCGCGACCTCGTATTCGTCCTTATAGGCCAGTACCTTATGATACCCGTCAACTGCCGCCTGACGTATGTCATCCTCTTCGATCCGCTCAAGGAACTTGCGATACCGACGTGCAAGCCGCCGCCCTTGATAGAGCGCCAAATGGTCCGCCCGACCAGCCGCCTTGTCAGGTGCCGATGCGGGCAAAGGCACCACAGTGGGCTCTACCAATTCTGCGGCCTCATCGGGGTGCAAAACCGCCCAGCGCCCGATTTCAAAGGCCTTGAGGTTCCGGGCCACCGCTGCCCCGTTTAGATCGATCGCAGCCGTGATTGCCGCATGCGACAAAGGCACCAACCCACGTTGCCACGCCGCCCCAAAGATCATCATGTTGGAAAAGATCGTATCGCCCAACGTCGTTTTGGCCAAATCAGACGCATCAAACACATCCACACGACCCTGCATGCGGGCCTCTAACGCAAGAGACAGACGTTCGCTGGGCAGTTGAAACGCAGTGTCCCGCGTGAAATCACCCGTGATGATCTCGTGGCTATTGACGACGGCCCCGGTGTGCCCCGCCCGCGTCAGGCCCAGCGTTTTCGCCCCCGCCGAAACCACAAGATCACCGCCTATCAAGGCGTCGGCCTCTCCGGTGGCCACGCGGATCGCGCTGATGTCGCGGGGGCTTTCGGCGATCCGACAATGGATATGCACCGCGCCCCCCTTTTGCGCCAACCCGGCCATTTCCATCATGCCGGCCCCTTTGCCATCGATGTGGGCGGCCTGCGCCATCACCGCACCGATGGTCACAACGCCAGTACCGCCGACACCCGTGATCACCACATTCCACGTGCCGGTGATGGTGGGCAAGCGCGGCTGCGGTAGGTCGGGCAGATCAAGGTCCGTTGTCGGTTCTTTGCGCACCTGCGCCCCTTCCAGGGTTACAAACGACGGACAAAACCCAGTGACACAGCTAAAGTCTTTGTTGCACGAGGATTGATCAATCGCCCGCTTGCGGCCCAATTCGGTCTCTTTGGGGATGATGGACACACAGTTAGATTGCACGCCGCAGTCGCCACACCCCTCACACACATCCGAATTGATAAAGACCCGCTTGTCCGGGTCAGGAAACAGCCCGCGTTTGCGACGTCTGCGTTTTTCTGCCGCACAGGTTTGAATATAAACGATGACCGACACACCTGACAACTTTGCAAACTGCTTCTGCACGGTTTGCAAATGGGCCCGTTCGTGGGTATCCACCCCGGTAAAGGCAGCAAAATCAACGTCTTCCTTTTCATCATAGACCACCGCCAGATGCGCCACGCCCATCGCTTGCAGTTCTTTAACGATACGGGGCGCATCAAGACCGCCCTCGTTGTGTTGCCCCCCTGTCATCGCCACGGCGTCATTATAAAGGATCTTATAGGTGATGTTGGTGCCCGCACTCAGCGCTGCTCGGATCGCCTGAACGCCCGAATGGTTGTACGTCCCATCACCAAGGTTTTGGAACACATGCGGCCGGGTCGAAAACGGCGCCTCGCCGATCCAATTGGCCCCCTCGCCCCCCATATGGGTAAAGCCGGTCGTCTCGCGGTCCATCCATTGCACCATATAGTGGCATCCGATGCCTGCATAGGCACGCGACCCTTCGGGCACTTTGGTCGATGAATTATGCGGGCACCCCGAGCAAAAATAAGGCAACCGCGCCGCGATATCTTCGGCGTTGTCGTTGCGCCGCGCCTCGACCAGCATCGCCAACCCGCCGCGCAAACGGTCTGTTTCGCGCCCCTCTTCGATCAGAATATCGCCCAGTTTTTCCGCGATCATGATCGGGTCAAGTGCACCGCGCGTCGGAAACAGCTCTTGGCCGTGCATCGACCCCGCGCCGCCGCCCTTGTGCCAGCCATAAACCCGCCGGCCCCTGCGGTCGTCGAATATCGCCTCCTTGATCTGCACTTCGATCAATTTGCGTTTTTCCTCGACAACCACAATCAGGTCGAGCCCTTCCGCCCAATCATGAAACCCGCGCATATCCAGCGGAAAGACCTGCCCCACCTTATATGTCGTAATCCCGAGACGCGCGGCTTCATCCGCATCGATGTTCAACAAGCTCAGCGCATGTTCCAGATCGAGCCAATTTTTACCCGCAGCCACCAGACCGATCTTGGCACCGGGTTGCCCCCAGACACGTTTGTCCATGTTGTTGGCATGGCTGAACGCCTCGGCGGCAAACCGTTTATGGTCAATCATCCGGGTTTCTTGCGCATGGGGCGTATCCACCAAACGGATGTTCAGCCCCCCGTCTGGCATCTCAAAGGGCGGCGTTACAAAAGACGCACCACCGGCACCGGCCTCCACCACGGATGTGGCCTCGACGGTGTCCTTCATGGTCTTCAACCCAACCCACAGCCCCGAAAACCGCGACAATGCGAACCCGTACAACCCATAGTCGATAATTTCCTGCACCCCGGCAGGGCTGACCACGGGCATATAAGCATCAATCATCGCCCATTCCGATTGATGCAGCACGGTCGAACTTTCGCCTGTGTGGTCATCGCCCATCGCCATCAAAACGCCGCCATGCGCCGCACTGCCCGCCATATTGGCATGGCGCATCACATCGCCAGACCGGTCCACACCCGGCCCCTTGCCGTACCACAGGCCAAACACCCCGTCGTATTTGCCCTCACCGCGCAATTCGGCCTGCTGGCTGCCCCACAAGGCCGTCGCCGCAAGATCTTCGTTCAACCCCGATTGAAAGGTCACATCATGTTCGGCCAACGGCTTGGCCGCGCGTTGCATCTGTATATCGACCGCCCCCAACGGCGACCCCCGATACCCCGTGACCAGACCTGCCGTATTCAGCCCCGCCGCGCGGTCCCGTGCTTTTTGCATCATCATCAGCCGCACCAGCGCCTGCGTGCCATTCAACAGAACCGGGCTCTTGTTCAAATCAAAGCGGTCGTTGAGCGAAATCTTATGGGTGCTCATTGGTCTCCTCCCCAGGTTATACCAGCCTTGCACATATTCCCGTCAATATTAGGTCATAATAACTGACCTGCATAGGGGTATTTTCGCCTTTTCCGCCTTATCCGGCTCAGTATCACTGTATTTTAACTATAGATGTGTCTACGAGATCCCAAACAACCCCAAGAGGTGTACCTATGGATTGGGATAAGTTGAGGATCTTTCACGCCGTCGCAGATGCGGGGTCCCTGACCCACGCAGGCGATAAACTGAACCTGTCGCAATCGGCGGTCAGCCGACAGGTGCGCGGCCTCGAAGAAATGCTGAACACCATTCTGTTTCACCGCCATGCGCGCGGGCTTATTCTGACCGAACAAGGCGAGCTGTTGTTTGACGCCACATCCGCCATGTCCAAACGGCTCGACACGGCGTCCGCCCGTATCCGCGACAGCGAAGAAGAAGTGTTTGGTGAATTGCGCGTCACCACCACAACCGGCTTTGGCACGCTGTGGTTGGCCCCAAGGCTGCCCAAACTGTACGAACAATACCCTGACCTCAAAATTGATCTCATGCTCGAAGAACGCGTGCTGGACCTGCCCATGCGCGAGGCCGATGTGGCCATTCGCATGAAAGAACCAAGCCAAGCCGATTTGATCCGCAAAAAGCTGATGATGATCCGCATGTGCCTGTTTGCGACACCTGATTACCTTGCAGAAAACGGCACCCCGCATGAGATCGAAGAGATCTCGAAACATCGGCTGATTTGCCAAAACACCAACAGCAACCAGGTGGGCGCCGGGCGCAATATGGTGCAACACCTCATGACCTACGAGATCCGCTCGATGCTGAAGGTCAACAACTACTTTGGGGTGCTGCAGGGCGTATTGAACGACCTGGGCATTGGCGCACTGCCAGACTACGTGACCGAAAATTTCCCTGATCTTGTGCAGGTACTGCCGGATATGGAATCAGCCGACGTGCCCGTCTTTTTGGCCTACCCCGAAGAACTGCGCCATTCGCAACGCGTCTCTGCCTTTAAAAATTTCGTGCAAGAAGAGATCAACTCCTTCCGCAAACAGGTCAAGCAACAGCAGAAAATATGACCTGCAAGGGAGCTATGCATCCGACGCATATCGGGCATGCTATATAGAAATTACGATCCGCCTTGATCCTGAGCACAACGCCTCTTATTTTGGCTGTCGAAGGAGCGGATGCTCTGCATCTGCCTTCATACCTCCCTGTTGGACTTGGCCGAGCTTTACGCTCGGCCTTTTTTTTGCGCCCTGCCAATGTGATGCCCGACAGGCCCGGCTTTGGTCTTTTCCCCGGCGCGCCCTTCCTCTAAAGACAGCGCATTACCTAGCTTGGGGGCCTTTGGGCGATGACTGAACCTGCCATCACACCGGATCTGATCGCGAACCACGGGCTTAGCCCCGATGAGTATGCGCGCATTCTTGACATTGTCGGCCGCGAGCCGAGCTTTACAGAGCTGGGCATTTTCTCGGCCATGTGGAACGAACACTGTTCGTATAAATCCTCCAAGAAATGGTTGCGCACCCTGCCCACCGAAGGCCCGCAGGTCATCTGCGGCCCCGGCGAAAACGCGGGCATCGTCGATATCGGCGATGGTCAGGCCGTGGTGTTCAAGATGGAAAGCCACAACCACCCCTCCTACATCGAACCCTATCAGGGCGCGGCCACCGGCGTCGGCGGCATCCTGCGCGATGTGTTCACCATGGGCGCGCGCCCCATTGCGGCGATGAATTCGCTGAGCTTTGGCGAACCTGCGCACCCCAAGACTCGCCAGCTTGTGCACGGCGTGGTCGAAGGCGTTGGCGGTTACGGCAATTGTTTCGGCGTGCCCACGGTCGGCGGCGAGGTTCGGTTTGACCCTGCCTATAACGGCAACTGTCTGGTCAACGCCTTTGCGGCGGGCCTCGCAGACACCGACAAGATCTTTTATTCCGCCGCGTCGGGCATCGGTATGCCGGTGGTCTATCTGGGCGCCAAAACCGGCCGTGACGGTGTGGGCGGCGCGACCATGGCATCGGCTGAATTTGACGATACCATCGAAGAAAAGCGCCCCACGGTGCAGGTCGGTGACCCGTTCACTGAAAAGCGCCTGATGGAGGCCACGCTAGAACTGATGCAAACGGGTGCTGTGATTTCCATTCAAGATATGGGGGCCGCTGGGCTGACCTGTTCGGCGGTGGAAATGGGCGACAAGGGCAACCTTGGTGTGCGCCTTGATCTCGAAAACGTGCCCGTGCGCGAAAAAGCAATGACAGCCTATGAAATGATGCTGTCGGAATCCCAAGAACGCATGTTGATGGTGCTGCGCCCCGAACTGGAGGCACAAGCCAAGGCTGTGTTCGACAAATGGGATCTCGATTTTGCCATTGTCGGTGAAACCATCGCCGAAGACCGGTTTTTGATCATGCTCAACGGCGAGGTCAAAGCAGACCTGCCGCTGAAAACGCTGGCAGGCACCGCGCCCGAATACGACCGCCCGTGGGAGGAAACCCCCACCCCGGCGGCCTTTGACGAAGACCTGCAGATCGACCCGATTGTCGGCCTCAAGGCGTTGATTTCCAGCCCCAATTACGCCGCCAAGGCATGGGTCTACGAACAATATGACACGATGGTCATGGCCGACACGGTGCGTATTCCGGGCATCGGCGCGGGCATCGTACGGGTGCATGGCACGCAAAAAGCGCTGGCGTTCACCTCGGATGTGACACCGCGTTATGTGGCCGCAAACCCCGTCATGGGTGGCCAACAAGCGGTGGCCGAAGCCTACCGCAACCTGACCGCCGTGGGTGCAACGCCATTGGCCACCACCGACAATATGAATTTCGGCAACCCCGAAAAACCTCGCATTATGGGACAATTTGTGGGCGCGATCAACGGCATCGGCACCGCCGTAAAGGCGCTGGATATGCCGATCGTCTCGGGCAACGTGTCGCTTTACAACGAGACCGACGGCGAGGCGATCTTGCCCACGCCCACCATCGGCGCGGTAGGTTTGATCGACCACGTCGATGACATCATCGGCTGCGATGTTCAGGCCGGTCACGTGGCGCTGGTGCTGGGCACAACCATAGGTCATCTGGGGCAATCGGCGCTGTTGGCCGAAGCCTTCAACCGGGCCGAAGGCGATGCCCCCTCCGTGGACCTAACAGCCGAGGCCGCCCACGGCGCGTTCATCCGCGCCCAGCGCACCCACATCGCGGCCTGTTCTGACCTGTCAGATGGCGGTTTGGCGTTGGCCGCATTTGAACTGGCCGAAGGCGCAAACGTTGGTGTGACACTAGATGCGGCCGATACCGGTGCGCTCTTTGGTGAAGATCAGGCGCGTTACCTGATCGCCTGCACGCCCGCACAAGCCAAAACCCTGACCGCCGCCGCCAATGCCACCGGTCTGCCGCTGGCACAGGTCGGGACATTCGGCGGCACAGACGTGCAATTTGGCGCCGCGACCGCCCCAATGGCCGAACTTACGGCCCTCTACCGCAGCAGCTTTGCCAAAGCCGTCGCCTAAGACAGCAACTGCATCAATCGCGTCTTCTCGCCCGTATCCTCCGGGCGGGACAGCGATGCGGCAAGATCCTCTAACGACGCAATAGAATGCCCCGCGCGAAAGCTATCCACGTGGGGCAACATCGCGCGGATCCCTTGGGCCTTGGGGGCAAAGCCGTCCCAACGTAGCAGCGGATTCAGCCAAATCAACCGCCGTGCGGACAGATGCAACCGTTCCATCTGGCGGGCCAACGCATCGGGGTCGTCGCGGTCCAACCCGTCGGTGATCACCAAAACCACCGCGCCCTGCCCCATGACACGCCGCGACCAATCGCGGTTGAACGTCGCCAGACTTTCCCCGATCCGCGTGCCACCTTCCCAATCTTGCGCCTCGGCCCCTGCCGCCGCCAACGCCGCATCCACATCGCGGTGTTTCAGGTGCCGGGTGATGTTCGTCAGCCGCGTACCAAAGGTAAAGGCATGCACCTTGGCCCACCCTGCGCCTTTCGCATTCGCCACCGCATGCAAGAAATGCAACACAACGCGGGAATATTGGCTCATCGATCCCGAAATATCGCACAACACCACCAGATTGGGCCACCTGGGGCGCGGCTCTTTGCGCGCGATTTTATACAGTTCGCCACCCTGCCGCATGCTCGCACGTAGGGTCCGCGCGGTATCAATACCCGCCCCGTTCAGGCTTGGCTTGGCCCGGCGCGACCGGATCGGCTGTACCGGCAGGGTCAGCTTGGCCAACATCCGTTTGGCGGCGGCCATCTCGGCGGTGCTCATCTGTTCGAAATCCAAGCTGCGCAGGCGCTCTTGCGACGAAACGGTCAGGCTGGCGTCGATCTCGACCTCGGTGGTGTCGTCACTGCCGGGTTTTTCCTCAAGCTCCGGCGCCTCGGCTCCATCCAGCAACGCTTCCGCCGCACGTTTTTCCGCCGACTGCGCCTGACGGTCCTCCTGCACCCCCCGGATGGCCGGCATCATATGGGCCATCATATGTTCCAAATACCTCGGATCACGCCAATACAAACGAAAGATCTGCGCAAAGACCAAACGGTGCTCGGGTCGGTTCACAAAACACGCGTGCAAGGTCCAATAAAAGTCGCCTTTGTCGGTGAACCCCACTGCCTCGACCGCGCCGATCGCATCAATCACCCGCCCCGGCCCAATGGGCAAGCCCGCGCGCCGCAGCGCCCGCGCGAAATGCGTGATATTGCCCGCCAGCTTGGGGTTTTCGGGCAAGATGAGGGGGGCGTATTCAGGCAATTTCGGTCATCCGAGATGCAGCGGTGGGTAACATCAAGCGCAATCGAGGAAGGTCTTGCACTGACGTCTGATCTGCCCTCTCAATACGCGTGAGACCGGAGGCCACCCAAGCCACGGACCATCTATAGCATCGCAGATCACCAACCCACCGGACGACAGACAACCCTGACACCCCTGACGTGAATCGCGAAATGGCCTCTTTGCCCTGAAAATTCACGCCACCTCCAAGCTGCTTTTTACCTGATCAAGGATGCGCTTGGCCTCTGATCCGTGCAGCTTTTGGATGTCGTCTTGGTACTTCAGGATCGCGCCCAGCGTGTCAGAAATAACCTCCGGGCTCAGGTTGATCACATCCAGCGCCAGCAGACATTTGGCCCAGTCAATCGTCTCGGCCACGCCCGGTTTCTTAAACAGATCTTCGGTACGCAAATGTTGGACAAACGACACCACCTCGCGGCTCAGCGCGGCGGCGGCCTCGGGTGCGCGCGCCGTCAAAATTTCCATTTCGCGGTCAAAATCGGGGTAATCCACCCAGTGGTACAGACACCGTCGTTTCAATGCGTCATGCACTTCGCGGGTGCGGTTGGACGTCACAATCACGATCGGCGGCTCGGGCGCGATGATGGTGCCCAATTCAGGGATAGTCACCTGAAAGTCGCTGAGCGCCTCAAGCAAGAACGCCTCAAAGGGCTCGTCGGTGCGGTCCAATTCGTCGATCAACAGCACCGGCGCGCCCAACGGATCAGGGCGCATGGCATCCAGCAACGGTCGTTCGATCAGATAGTCATCGCTAAAGAGCTCTGCCTGCAAATCCGCGCGCGACCGATCACCGGCGGCCTCGGCGGTGCGAATGGCCACCATCTGCGCGGGGAAATTCCATTCGTAGACGGCCGTCGCCGCATCGAGCCCTTCGTAGCATTGCAGCCGGATCAGCCGCCGGTTGAGTCCCGCCGCCAACGCCTTGGCGATCTCGGTTTTGCCGACCCCCGCCTCGCCCTCCAGAAACAACGGGCGCCCCAAACGCAGCGCCAAAAACACCACCGTCCCCAGCGACCGGTCGCAGACATACCCCTGCGCGGCCAGCATTTCCTGCACCGCGTCGATTGTATCAAAACCTGCCATATGTCCTCCTGTTAGGATGCATACCCTGCACTCAATCTGCCAAGGGTCAAGCATGATGCACCAGATTGACGCCTCAAACCCTAGCTGACATGCTCTGATACACCCGCCCCAAAGGAACAGCCCCCCGTGCTCATACCGCGCCCCGTATTCGGCATGTTTTGCCGTGGATAACCACGCCGTGCCCCCCAAAATCACGGCCGTGCTATGCGTGCGCAACGAGGCGGCGTTTTTGTTGGATTGGCTGGCCCACCACCGCGCCGTGGGTGTCACCGATTTTGTTGTCTGTTCAAACGATTGCCAGGACGGAACGGATGATATGTTGGATCATCTCGCCCAATTGGGCGACCTGGCCCATATCCGCAATGACGGCCCTTACGGGCAACGTGGCATCCAGTTCACCGCGCTAAAAAAGGCCGATGCCCATCCGTTGGTGCGCAACGCCGACTGGGTGCTGGCGCTGGATATCGACGAATTCGTGAACGTGAAAATCGGCGACAACACCCTGCCTGATTTACTAGCCGCCCTGCCACAGGCCACTGCGATCACCCTGACGTGGCGGTTGTTTGGGAATGGCGGCGTGGTGGCCTATGCCGATGCCCCGCCTACACAAACCTTTACCCGCTGCGCCCCTGAAACGGTGTTTTGGCCGTGGCGGGCGACGATGTTCAAAACCCTGTACCGCAATGACGGCGTTTACGCGAAATTGGGCGTGCACCGGCCCCGCGCGCCCAATCGCGACAGGGTGAACCAAGCCAATTGGGTCGATGGCGAGGGCCGCACCTTGGGCGACGACTTCAAAACGAGGCGCATATTTTCCGACTATGGCCAACCAAATTGCGGGTTGGTGCAGCTCAATCATTATCCGCTGGGCGCAATGGAAAGCTATGTGGTCAAGGCAGATCGCGGGCGCGCGGTGCATAGCGATATGCCCTTGGCGTTGGATTACTGGGTCGAGCGGAACTACGACGCAGATACAGATACCACCGTGCAGGCGATCGCACCGCGCAGTCAGGCCCTGAAGGATACGTTCATGGCCGACCCCACATTGGCCCAAATACACCACACCGCCGTGCAGTGGCGCAAAACCCGCTTTGAAACCTTAATGCAGGACGAACCCAGCCGCGCGCTGTTCACCAGATTGCTGATGACACCGCCGTCACGGCCGATCTCGCGCGCGCGGGCCAAGATTTTGACAGCCCACGCGTTGCGCGATGAAAAAAACCGCGTTGAGGGATGAAATAACCATCGCCCACTTGCACATTTCCGCGTGAACCGTTTTGCATACCCCCGACGCGCCACATCCAGACCACAAGGACCACACCCATGTTGAATTCTGCGCCGGACTTTGAACAGTCCCTTCAACACCGGCACCCCGCAGATTGGGTCGCCGCCGCGCGTACACTCATTCAGGGTCATGGAACATTGACCCCGCTGGGGCCTGACCATGTGGCAACCTTTATCAACAGCGGACCAACCCTGTTGGTGTCATTCGAGACCCACCGCAGCATGCAAACCCTGTCGCGCCGCGGCCACCCTTTGGGCTGGGATATGATGCAACGGGTGGAGTGGTCACATCTGGGCCTGATCAGCGATGGTGACACGTGGTTTCGCGACCCCGCGATCTATACATATTTCGACACGCTGGTTGACGATGGGTTCTTTGACCGGTTCGAAACCGTCTTGTTTTATGGCGCGGGGCCGTGCGGCTATGCGGCGGCTGCGTTTTCGGTGGCGGCCCCCGGCGCGCGGGTGCTGGCAATCCAACCGCAAGCTACACTGGACCCGCAAATCACCGGATGGGACACCCGTTTTACAGCCATGCGACGCACCAGTTTCTCAGACCGCTACGGCTATGCGCCCGATATGCTGGATGCCGCCGCCGAGGCGTTTGTGCTGTTTGACCCGGTGCATACCGCCGACGCCATGCATGCGGCGCTGTTCACCAAACCCAATGTCACAAAACTACGGATGCGGCGGATGGGCGCAGACCTGCAGGCCGATCTGAACGCGATGCACCTGTTGCCCAAACTGATCGCACATGCCGGTCGGGGCACCCTAAACGACGGCTCCTTTGCGCAACTGATGCGCGCGCGGCGTGACCACATGCCGTATCTGCGCCGGTTGCTGGTGCAATTAGACGACGACCAACGGCCCATTCTGCAACGATTGCTGTGCCAATCGGTGGTGCGACGCCATAATGCACCGCGATTTGCACGGCGCCTCGACCTTCTCGCGCCGCCAGTGCCCGCCTGATACTGGCACTGCGCGCAAAGCTGTGCTAGCGGACCACCATGACCCAAAGCATCACACTCCGACAGCCCGACGACTGGCACCTGCACCTGCGCGATGGCGCGATGTTGCACGCCGTCCTGCCCGAAACCGCCCGGCATTTCGCACGCGCGATCATCATGCCCAATCTGGTGCCGCCCGTTGTGACCGCCGCCCATGCGCGCGCCTACCACGACCGGATCGTGGCGGCCCTGCCCGACGGTACGCGGTTTACGCCGCTGATGACGCTGTATCTGACCGAAGACACAGACCCAGATGATGTGGCCGCCGCCCATGCGTCGGGTCTTGTGCATGCGGTCAAGCTCTACCCTGCCGGGGCCACCACCAATTCCGCCAGCGGCGTGTCAAACTTTGACACCGTGCGCCCGGTGCTGGACCGCATGGCCGAAATTGGCCTGCCTTTGTGTGTGCACGGCGAGGTCACCGACCCCGAGATTGACATTTTTGACCGCGAGGCGGTGTTTATTGACCACGTCCTTGACCCCATTCGCCGTGCGACGCCGGGTTTGCGCGTGATCATGGAACACATCACCACCCGCGACGCGGTCGACTACGCGCGTGCGCAGGACGACACCCTGGGCGCGACCATCACGACGCACCATCTGGTGATCAACCGCAACCACATTCTGGCAGGTGGCATCAAGCCGCATTACTACTGCCTGCCCGTGGCCAAACGCGAAGAACACCGTCTGGCCTTGCGCGCGGCGGCAACCTCGGGCGAGGCGCGGTTTTTCCTGGGCACCGATTCTGCCCCCCACACCGATGACAACAAACTGCAACCTTGCGGCTGTGCGGGCTGCTTCACCGCGACCAACACCATGTCGATCTTGGCGCAGGTCTTTGAAGACGACGGCGCGCTGGATCAGCTGGAACGCTTTAGCGCCCTGAATGGCCCCACGTTTTACAAACTGCCGCCCAATGACGCCACGATCACCCTAACCAAAACCGGCGCGACCTACCCCGCGCATATCGATACGCCAGATGGCCCCGTCACGGTGTTTGACCCCGGTTTTGATCTCAATTGGGCCGTGACCTAACCGCCCTCTGACGCCCCCTAAACTACCCCAAAGTGCCCCGCACCTCCGAATAAAGGACCCCGCAATGATCCCCAGCAGCTCTCCCTCCCCGACCGAGATCGCCCGCCTGACCGCCCGCATGCTGTTGGAAATCAAAGCGGTGCACTTTAACGCGGCCACCCCTTTTACGTTGGCCTCGGGCCTGCCCAGCCCCACCTATATCGATTGCCGCAAACTGATCAGCCACCCGCGCATTCGCAGCACTTTGATGGATTTTCTGACCGTGACCGTCATGCGCAACGCCGGCTTTGAGGCCTTTGACAACATCGCCGGTGGCGAAACTGCGGGCATCCCGTTTGCGGCACTGGTGGCCGAACGTATGGGCCTGCCCATGACCTACGTGCGCAAAAAGCCCAAAGGCTACGGCAAGGGTGCGCGCATCGAGGGCGATATGACCGAAGGCCAGCGGGTGCTGTTGGTCGAAGACCTGACAACCGACGGCGGTTCCAAGCTGAGTTTTGTGGATGCGATTCGCGAAACCGGCGCCACCTGTGGGCACACGGCGGTGATCTTTTACTACGACATTTTCCCCGAAACACAAAAGACCCTTGGGGATCATGGTGTTGTCTTGCACAGCCTATGCACCTGGTGGGATGTTCTGGCCGAAGCCCGCGCCCAAGAGGCCTTTGACGCGGCCACTCTGGCCGAGGTCGAGACCTTTCTCAACGACCCACGCGCATGGCAGGACGCCCAGAAATCTGATTAAACTGCTACCTTATCGTGTAAACGGCGTGCATTTTGCCACCAGATCCGGTAAGCATACATACATACAATAATATCCACAGGTTATACCGATTGCGGTGCCCATAGGCGCGCAGGTATGGTCGATGTGGGGACGACAGCGGGGCAGGCATGAACGAACTTTCTACATTTAATCCGACCGGCGTGGACGTGCAGTCCCCCGAAAGCATGCCCCATTCCATTGAGGCCGAACAACAGCTGCTGGGCGCGATCCTGACCAACAACGACATCTACGACCGGGTGGCGTCTATCATCGGGCCTAAACACTTCTACGATCCCGTGCATGCGCGTATTTTCGAAATCGCAGCCGCGCGGATCGCCAAAAACAACCTCGCCTCGCCTGTCACGTTGAAATCCTTCATGGAAGACGATGAGGGGCTCAAGGAATTGGGCGGGCCGGCATATCTGGCGCGGTTGGCTGGCGCCGCGATTTCGGCTTTTGCGGTGCGTGACTACGCGCAGATGGTCTATGATCTGGCGGTGCGGCGCGATCTGATCCAACTGGGTCGGGAAATCTCTGACAAGGCCGCAACAGTCGATGTGGCGCTGGAGCCCCGCGAGCAGATCGTCGAGGCCGAACAGGCGTTGTACAAACTGGCCGAACAGGGCCAAGCCGAAAGCGGGTTTCAAAGTTTCCTCAAGGCGGTCACGGACGCGGTCAATGTGGCCAACGCGGCCTATCAGCGGGACGGTGGGTTGGCTGGCCTGTCCACGGGCCTGATCGACATGGACAAAAAACTGGGCGGGCTGCACCGGTCTGACCTTTTGATTTTGGCGGGGCGCCCATCGATGGGTAAAACATCTCTGGCCACCAACATCGCGTTTAACATCGCCAAAGCCTACAAGCGGGGCAAGTTGCATGATGGCACCGAAGGCGCCGTAGACGGCGGCGTGGTAGGGTTTTATTCTCTCGAAATGAGCGCCGAGCAGCTTGCCGCGCGGATCCTGTCAGAGGCCGCCGAAGTGCCCAGCGAACAGATCCGCCGGGGCGACATGACCGAAACCGAATTCCGCCGGTTTGTGGACGCTGCCAAGTCCCTAGAGGCCTGCCCCCTTTATATTGATGACACGCCCGCCCTGCCCATCGCGCAGTTGGCCGCGCGCGCGCGGCGGCTGAAACGGACCTATGGCCTTGATGTGCTGATGGTCGATTACCTGCAGCTGGTGCGCGGCACCGGCAAATCGGAAAACCGGGTCAATGAGATCTCGGAAATCACCATGGGCCTTAAGGCCATCGCCAAGGAGCTTGATATTCCGGTGGTGGCGTTGTCGCAGCTGTCGCGTCAGGTGGAAAACCGCGAAGACAAACGCCCGCAGCTAAGCGATTTGCGCGAATCAGGGTCGATCGAACAAGACGCCGATGTGGTGATGTTTGTGTTCCGCGAGGAATATTACAAAGAGCGCGAAAAACCTGGTGATCACGATCTGGATGCCATGGCCAAGTGGCAAGAGGAAATGGAACGTCTGCATGGGCGCGCCGAGGTGGTGATCGGCAAGCAACGGCACGGGCCAATCGGCACCGTTGATCTGAGCTTTGAAGGGCGGTTCACCCGCTTTGGCAACTTGGTACAACCCTGGCAGCAAGGTGGCGATCAGGACTACTGACGCCGCCTGCCCCCCAAACCCATCGCGCCGATACACCGGGTGTGAAAGGGCTTCTGATATGTCGTCGCTGTGATGCATATTTCGGATAGTCTAATGATCGTAGATATTGCGGCCAGCACCAACCAGACCTCTATCTAAGATCCCGACATGGTCATCGGCCCCGCCGATAAGGGTAAGACAGTCCAAGATTAGATTGACGAAAGCAAAATCACGCTCATAAATCAAAACACCCCGGACGCACGGGCGAAAAACGCTGCCCAAGCAGAGCGAACTATCGAAAGCGCACAGCGCACTCTAAAGGCACATCAAAGTACAATAGAAGATGCGGCAGACTGCTTGACCCGTACCCCAAGATACATTCAGGACACGCAAGAACAACTGAAGACCGCCACGGGTACGCAAGCCAAAGAACTTCACGACAGGTTAGACGGATTGAACAGCACTCATTTCAGCGTCACGTGTGACCTTGCCCAGATGCAAGCCGAGTGACCTGATTTTCACGCAGAACACACCGCTGCTTTGGAAAAGGCGCAGGCGCAATTGGCCATACTCACTGCGGAACATGCGGCCGCGCCCTAACCTGTGCCTTCCCCCCCACAAAGGGCGGCACGCCGCGTCACCCAGTCAACCGTCACACGCGGCCCAAACACATCACCAACAGCGCGCGGTTTAGCCCAGCATACGCGCCCCAGCCAACGCCCTGTCAGAAACGCCTTGCGGGACCACAGATGCGGCAAACCCGAAATCCCCCTAAGACACGTCGCTATTTTCACATCACACGATCCGACATCCCCGCGAGGCCGCGCCGTCACGGGAGTTTCCTCTTGACGCGCCGCTGATCCCTGTCAAAAACCCAGCTATGGCAACGGCGACCCTCTCCATTGATCTGTCCGCGTTGGTCGAGAACTGGCGCGGGTTAAGTGCGGCATCTGCATCGCACCCTGCGGCGGTCGTCAAAGCGGATGCCTACGGGCTGGGGTTGGCCCCTGTTGCCCAACGGTTGGCGCAGGCTGGCGCGCGCACGTTCTTTGTGGCCGTCGCCGAAGAAGGCGTGGCCCTGCGCGCGGCCTTGGGCAAAGGCCCGACCATCAACGTTTTTTCAGGCCACATGGACGGCGACACACCGCTGATCCGCGACGCAAACCTGACGCCGATGATCAATTCAGTCGATCAAATGCTGCGCCACTTTGAGGCGCTGCCCGGCCATGGGTTTGGCATCCAGCTTGATACCGGCATGAACCGTCTGGGGATGGAACCCGCCGAATGGGCCGCCGTACGGGATGT
Organism: Roseobacter sp.; assembly: GCF_039970775.1. GTDB lineage: Bacteria > Pseudomonadota > Alphaproteobacteria > Rhodobacterales > Rhodobacteraceae > Roseobacter. The sequence goes on along the minus strand of NZ_JBDVLG010000052.1, from coordinate 147,923 downwards.
GGCGCTGGACCAATCGCCCACCTTGGTGATGTCGCATCTGGCCTGCGCAGATGCGACCGATCACCCGATGAACGCACAACAATTGCGTAGCTTTCAAGAGATGACCCACGACATCGACGCGCCGCGGTCCCTTGCGGCCACGGGGGGGATCCTGCTGGGCCCGGACTACCACTTTGATATGGTGCGCCCCGGCGTTGGGCTTTATGGCGGCATGCCGTTTGCCGACGCAGTGCCCGTGGTCCAGTTGCACATCCCCGTGATCCAGATCCGCGATGTGGCGGTGGGCGAAACCGTCGGCTACGGCAACACGTGGACGGCCCGCAGCCCTTCGCGGATCGCGACGATATCTGCAGGCTACGCCGATGGGATCATCCGCGCCATGGGGCCACAGGCCACGCTGCACGCTGGCAGCTCTGCGGTGCCGGTTGTCGGGCGCATTTCGATGGATATGATCGGGGTGGATGTCACCGGACTGGCTCACGAACCCGACACGCTGGAACTGCTGGGCCCGCACCAGACGGTCGACACCGTCGCTGCGTTTGCAGACACCATCGGCTATGAAATTCTGACGTCTTTGGGCGCGCGCTACAAACGGGTGTATCTGTGATGAAACCCCTTGCTTTGCTAGGACGGACGGCCTTGGGCATGTTGGCCTTGGTTGGGCGGATCGCGACATTTGCCGCGCAAACCATCAGCCACATGGTGCGCCCCCCCTTTTACGCCCGCGAATTCCTATCAGCGCTGTTGAACATCGGGTGGCTGTCGCTGCCGGTGGTGGGGCTGACGGCGCTGTTTACGGGGGGCGCGCTGGCGCTGCAAATCTACGCCGGCGGATCGCGGTTTAATGCAGAATCCGTGGTGCCGCAGATCGTCGCCGTAGGCATGGTGCGCGAACTGGGGCCGGTGCTTGTGGGCCTCATGATCGCCGCACGCGTGACATCATCCATCGCCGCCGAAATCGCCACCATGAAGGTGACCGAACAAATCGACGCCTTGGTGACGCTGTCCACCCACCCGATGAAATATCTGACCGTCCCACGTGTTTTGGCCGCCGTTCTGGTGGTGCCATTGCTGGTGGCTGTGGGCGACATCATTGGGGTTTTTGGCGGCTATGCGGTGTCTACGGGCACGCTGGGGTTCAACCCCGCCAGCTATATCCGCAACACGGTCAACTTTCTTGAGCCGCTGGATGTGATCTCGTCACTGGCCAAAGGCGCGGTTTTTGGGTTCGTGGCGGCCACAATGGGCTGCTACCACGGTATGAATTCCGGGCGCGGCGCCATGGGCGTGGGGCGTGCCACAAAAACGGCGGTCGAAGGCGCTGCGATCTTGATCTTGGCCGCGAACTTCGTGCTGACGGGAGTGTTCTTTACGCTATGATCCAAATGCGCGACGTTCATAAATCATTCGGGCCAAACCACGTGCTGCGGGGCTTGGATCTGTCGATCCCCAAGGGCACATCGATGGTGATCATCGGCGGGTCGGGCACGGGCAAATCCATCGCGTTGAAATGCGTTTTGGGTCTGATCAAACCAGACAGCGGAACCATCACCGTCGATGGCCAAGATGCCAGTTCGGGCGACCGCGATGCGTTTTTGGCGCGCTTTGGCATGCTGTTTCAGGGCGCCGCGCTGTTTGACAGCCTGCCCGTCTGGCAAAACGTCGCCTTTCGGTTGTTGCGCGGGTCGCTCAAACGCCCCCGCGACGAGGCCCGCGAGATCGCCATCGAAAAACTGCGCCGTGTGGGTCTGAAACCCGAGGTCGCAGACCGCTTGCCCGCCGAACTGTCGGGGGGCATGGCCAAACGTGTGGGGTTGGCCCGCGCCATCGCCGCCGAACCCGAGATCATCTTTTTTGACGAACCCACCACCGGGCTGGACCCGATCATGTCTGGGGTGATCAACGAATTGATCCGCGAGATCGTCGTCGAAATGGGCGCGACCGCAATGACCATCACCCATGATATGACATCCGTGCGGGCGATCGCCGACACTATCGCCATGCTGCACGACGGTGTGATTCAATGGACCGGCCCTGTTGATCAGATGGACAGCAGCGGCAATCCGTATCTGGATCAGTTCATCCAAGGCAAGGCGGATGGCCCGATTGAGGCCGTTCGCTAGGCGATTCGCCGACGATCCGCGCAATATCTGCCCATTGTCCACGTCGGCGCAACAATGCGCCCCGGCACGCCCCCGCATTTACTAATATTTCGTTTACGCTCGGGGATCGCGTATTTTTATGTTATTTTTAATTAACGGCGGACGCCTATCCGCCAGTGTTCGTATTTTTTGTTTGGGAGTTACCCCATGGATCGTATGTCATACGCTCTTTTGAAGACCCGCACCGCATTCCAAAGCGCGACGCTCGCGCTTGTTAGCCTCATGGCGATTGCGATGGCCTCATATACCGCTCTGGCCGCATTCGGCGTTGTGCCGTGGCTGGAATTGCCCGTATCAATCAACGGCACGCTGCTGGAACAGGGCGGCCTATACGGTCAGGTCCTGATCACCGGGGTGCTGGTGAGCATGTGCTTTTTCCTACCGACCAACCACCGCGTGATGCAACTCGAAGCCGCGCATCACCGGTTTTCGATCCGCATGGAAGACGTGGCCCACGCCTATGCGGTGGTGCACGCCAAAGACCGCACCGGCGCATTTCAAATGTCCTCTGAATTTGATGCCGTAAAAGAACGCATGTTGCATCTGCGCACGCACCCAGATCTGGGCGGTCTGGAACCCGACGTTATGGAGATCGCCGCCCAAATGAGCCGCGTCAGCCAAGACCTCGCACAGACCTATTCCGACGACCGCATGGACCGCGCCTATGATTTCTTGCGCCAACGTCAGCACGAAGTCGACGGGTTCCAAGACCGTCTGGATCACGCAAAAGCGTTGCACAGCGACATCCGTCAATGGGCCAGCCGTTTGGACATGGATGAAACCATCGCCCAATCGCAACTGAACCGCATGATCGACGACCTGCACGACGTTCTGCCCGAACTTGACCAGACGCGCGCCGATGATCTGACCCGGCACAACCCGCGTCAGGGTGTGTTGCACCTGCCGGGGATCGCGGCGGAATAACGCGCAAATCCCTTTGACGTCTCAGGCCCCCTGAGGCATGAAGCGGTATGGCTAAATCTCCGTCTTTTTCTTGCTCCGCTTGCGGCAACACCACAACCAAATGGGCGGGGCGTTGCGAAACCTGCGGCGAATGGAACACCATTTCTGAAGACGCGGGCATTTCCAAAGGCCCTGCGAAATCATTGGGGGGCAAGCGTGGGTCGCAGGTTGTCCTGACGGATCTGTCCACGCAAGAGGCCCCGCCGCCCCGCACCCAATCCGGCATCACCGAACTTGACCGCGTTTTGGGGGGCGGCCTTGTGCCTGCCTCTGCGATTTTGGTGGGCGGCGACCCGGGCATCGGCAAATCGACGTTGCTGTTGCAGGCGGCGGCACAATTTGCGCGGTCCGGTCTGAAAACGATCTATGTGTCGGGCGAAGAAGCATCAGCGCAGGTGCGCATGCGCGCGCAACGGCTGGGGCTGGCGGATGCGCCGGTGAAACTGGCCGCAGAAACCAACCTGCGCGACATCCTGACAACCCTCGAGGCCGAAAAACCACAGCTCGCGATCATCGATTCCATCCAGACCATGTGGGCCGATAACGTCGACAGCGCCCCCGGTTCTGTTAGTCAGGTCCGCGCCGCCGCGCACGAACTGACGACCTTTGCCAAACGCAAAGGCATCAGCGTGGTTTTGGTGGGCCATGTCACCAAAGAAGGCCAGATCGCAGGCCCCCGCGTGGTCGAACATATGGTCGATACCGTGCTTTATTTCGAAGGCGAACGGGGCCACCAATTCCGCATTTTGCGCGCGGTGAAAAACCGCTTTGGCCCGGCGGATGAGATCGGCGTGTTTGAAATGACCGGCCAGGGCCTGTCCGAGGTCCTCAACCCCTCTGCGCTGTTTCTCAGCGAACGCGGCACACCTTCGCCGGGGTCGGTGGTGTTTGCCGGGGTCGAAGGCACCCGCCCCGTTTTGGTCGAATTTCAGGCGTTGGTGTCGCCCTCGCCCCATTCACAGGCGCGGCGCACGGTCGTGGGCTGGGATGGCGGGCGGTTGGCGATGATCTTGGCGGTCCTTGAGGCGCGCTGCGGCATCCCCTTTGCGGGGCTTGATGTGTATCTGAACGTCGCGGGCGGGTTGAAGGTATCGGAACCCGCCGCCGATTTGGCCGTGGCCGCCGCCCTTCTGAGCGCGCGCGAAGACGCAGCCCTGCCCGCCGAAACCGTGGTTTTTGGCGAAATCAGCCTGTCAGGGGCCCTGCGACCGGCCACCCAGACCGAAAACAGGTTGAAAGAGGCGCAAAAACTTGGTTTCACGGCGGCGATCACCCCACGGGGGGGGAAATCTGTTGAAGCAAGCGGACTGTCTTTGACCACAATGGGCGATTTGACCGGTTTTGTGGGCGAGATATTTGGCGCAGGCTAAGGGCCAGTAACGAAAAGGCGTTGAAAGACTATGGAAGGTTTTACCATCATTGACGGCGTTGTGGCGCTGGTCATCATCGTCTCGGCGCTGCTGGCCTACGGGCGCGGGCTGGTGCGCGAAGTCATGGCCATTGCCGGTTGGGTCGCGGCGGCGGTCTTGGGCTTTATCTTTGCGCCGCAGGTCGAACCGCTGGTGCGCGAAATCCCGGTGGTGGGTGAATTCATCGCCGACAGCTGCGAATTATCGGTGATCGGCGCCTTTGCACTGGTCTTTGCGGTCGCGTTGATTGTGGTGTCGTTGTTCACACCGCTCTTTGCGTCAATTGTGCAACGCTCTGCTTTGGGCGGCATCGACCAAGGGTTTGGGTTTGTGTTCGGCGTGGCGCGCGGCGTGTTGCTGGTGGCGATCGCGTTCTTTGTCTACGAAACCGTCGTGACAGGCGAAACCTACACCATGGTGGATGAAAGCCGCTCGGCGGTGGTCTTTGGGCAAGTCTCGGACCGTATCCAAAATTCCGAACCCGAACAGGCGCTGGGATGGATCACACAGCAATACGAAACCCTGGTGGGTAGCTGCGGCGCCTGATTTTGAGGCCATGGCGCCCGGTTTCCCGTCAGACGTGTTGCATACAAAAATTTGATACGACAAATCTTCACCGGATCATGATAGTTTCGTGACAGCGTGGCCCGGACACCCTACACACGGCCTCAATTGCCATAGTGGATTCGGAGCTGCCCCCTTGTCCAAGATCACGCCTACTGCACATCTGTCTGACACCCCCTATTACGATTTGGGGGAAGATGACGACAAACTCAAAGAAGAATGCGGGGTCTTTGGTGCCATCGGCGTCGCCGATGCCGCGAACTTCGTAGCCCTCGGCCTGCACGCGCTGCAGCATCGCGGCCAAGAAGCAGGGGGCATCGTCAGCCACGACCCCGACCACGGGTTTAATTCCGCGCGGCGGTTCGGCTATGTCCGGGATAATTTCACCTCACAATCGGTGATGAAAACCCTGCCCGGCCCGCTTGCCATTGGCCATGTGCGCTATTCGACCACCGGGTCCAAAGGAAACACAGCCATCCGCGACGTACAGCCCTTCTTTGGCGAATTCGCCATGGGCGGCGCGGCGCTGGCCCACAACGGCAACCTCACCAATGCCATGGCCCTGCGGCGCGAATTGATCGAACGCGGTTCGATCTTTCAATCCTCCTCGGATAGCGAATGCATGATCCACCTGATGGCACGGTCCATGGGCCGCACCATCCCCGACCGCATGAAAGAAGCCCTGCGCCAAGTCGAAGGTGCGTTTTCTGTAGTGGCGATGACCCGGTCCAAATTGATCGGTGTGCGTGACCCGCTGGGCATCCGGCCACTGGTACTGGGTCGGATCGGTGACGGCCATGTGCTGGCCTCCGAGACATGTGCGCTCGACATCATTGGTGCGGATTTCCTGCGCGAAATCGAGCCCGGCGAGATGGTCGTTATCAACAACGAGGGCATCAAATCCTACCGTCCGTTTGAACCCCAAAAACCGCGCCCATGCATCTTTGAGTACGTCTACTTCAGCCGTCCAGATTCGGTGATTGCAGGCAAATCCGTATACGAAGTGCGCCGCAATATCGGCAAAGAACTGGCCCGCGAAGCGCCGGTCGAGGCAGATATGGTGTGCCCTGTGCCCGATTCCGGCACCCCTGCGGCCATCGGTTATAGCCAAGAAAGCGGCATCCCCTTCGAGATGGGGATCGTACGTAACCAATACGTCGGTCGGACGTTCATTGAGCCCACCGAACAGATCCGCAACATGGGCGTGCGCCTGAAACTCAACGTGAACCGGGCCCTGATGAAGGGCAAGCGGGTCATTTTGGTGGACGATTCTGTCGTGCGTGGCACCACGTCGCGCAAGATCAAGGATATGGTCCTAGAGGCCGGCGCCAGCGAGGTGCACTTCCGCGTCGCATCCCCCCCCACCATCTGGCCCGATTTCTACGGCGTCGATATGCCCAACCGCGACGAGCTGTTGGCCGCACATATGACCGAAGAAGAGATGCGCGATTATCTGGGTGTGTCGTCGCTCAAATTTGTGTCCATTGACGGGCTTTACCGCGCTGTGGGGGAACCAAACGGCCGCGACCCGGCCAACCCCACCTACCATGATGCGGTCTTTACCGGCGATTACCCGATTGAGCCCAAAGACATGATGGAACAGGGTTTCAAGCTAAAAGCCGCAGAATAACACCTCCATGCTGGATCCAAACGCCGGACGCGCACGCGTTGTGCAAGACGGCGAAACATTACAAGTGACCATCCCAGCAAAACGCCGGGTGTTGATCGGGTTTTGGCTATGTTGCTGGGCGTTTGGTTGGGTGACAGCAGCCTGTTGTTAGGCGGCGCTGGCGCTGGTGGGCTGTTTCTCTTGTTTTGGCTGTGCGCTTGGACGGTCGGCGGGGCGTTCGCGATTGCGGGTTTTCTGTGGATGGTAACCGGGTACGAACGGATCGAAATCTCATCATCGAAAATCCTGATCTCAAGGAACATCCCTATTTGGGCGCGGCGGGTGGAATGCAATTTTGCAGATGCCGCACATCTGCGCGTGGTCGAAGACGCCACCGCGCAGCGTATCAATCAACTGCCCAACTGGTACAGCCGCAAGTCTGGCACCCTACAATTGGACTACGGCGTTCATAGCTTGGGGTTTGGGCTCGATCTGGATCCAGCCGAAGCCAAGCGGCTGGCGCATACGATCCTGTCGGTTTTTCCACAGCTCGGCCCGCAGGGACCCAACGCGGGCGCTTGACGGCCCAAGCAAACCATATCACTACGATATCATGACAAAAACAGCTCTGATCACCGGCGCGTCCCGCGGCCTTGGTGCCGCCCTCGCCGAAGCGCTTGCGCCCACTCACCACATCATCGCCGTGGCCAAAACCACCGGCGCCCTAGAAGAGCTTGACGACCGGATCACAGCCAAAGGCGGCAGCACAACATTGGCGCCCATGGATGTCACCAACACCGATGCCATGGCGACCCTGTGCCGCGGTATTTTCGACCGTTGGGGCAGCCTTGATTTATGGATGCACACCGCGATCCACGCCGCGCCGTTGACCCCAACTGACCACATCGATGCCAAGGATTTCGCCAAATCCGTGACAGGGAACATCACGGCAACCGCCACCCTGATCACCTATGTCGCGCCGCTGTTGGGGCAATCAGGGCAGGCTGTGTTCTTTGATGACGTGACCGCAGGCGCGAAATTCTTCGGTAGCTACGGTGCCAGCAAAGCCGCGCAAATCGCGCTTGCCACAAGCTGGCAGGCCGAAACCACCAACACCGGCCCCAAAGTGCATATCGTCACGCCCGCGCCGATGCCCACGGCCACCCGCGCGCGGTTCCACCCCGGCGAAGACCGCAACGCCTTGAACGACCCACATGCCCAAGCCGCAGACATTTTGGCCGGGTTGGGCCTGCTCACAGGTTAAAAACGCCCCCCGCCAGAGGCTGGCGCCTTGCCGCCCGTGCAACCCTCGCCTATCAAGGCGCAAAGGGACATTTTCATGCGCATTCTCATTACCAATGACGACGGCATCAACGCCCCCGGCCTACAGGTGCTGGACGCGATAGCGACCGACCTGGCAGGCCCCGACGGCGAAGTCTGGACAGTCGCCCCTGCGTTTGAACAATCCGGCGTCGGCCATTGCATCAGCTACACCCACCCAATGATGATCGGCGAATTTGGCCCCCGCCGATTTGCCGCCGAAGGGTCGCCCGCCGATTGCGTGTTGGCCGGATTGCATGACGTGATGAAAGATACCCCCCCCGATCTGGTGCTATCAGGCGTGAACCGGGGCAATAATTCGGCAGAAAACACGCTCTATTCCGGGACAATCGGCGGCGCGATGGAGGCCGCTTTGCAAGGTGTGCCAGCGATCGCACTGTCACAGTATTTTGGCCCTGCGAACGCCAAAGCCGACGACCCGTTTGAGGCCGCAGCCCAGCATGGCGCAGATGTTGTGCGTCGCATTTTGGCCGCCACCCCCCCAGAAACGGGCGGTTACCGGTTGTTTTACAACGTGAATTTTCCACCCGTTCTTGGTGCAGATGTCAAAGGCATTCGCCTGTCGACACAAGGCAGACGACCCGACACGGTGTTTTCGACCGAACCGCATGTGTCGCCGTCAGGCCGGCGGTTTTTATGGATACGGGGCGGCAACCAACAAGTCCCGACCGCGGCAGGGTCTGATGCGGCAGACAACCTAGAGGGCTACGTGTCTGTCACGCCCATGCGCGCGGATCTGACCGCACATGACATGATGGATCAGCTGGGCGGCATCGCCACATGACCGACGACGCGGAACGCAAGATGCAGTTTCTTTATGCGCTCCGCTCTAAGGGGGTAACCGATACGCGCGTGCTATCGGCGATGGAGGCGATTGATCGTGGGCCGTTTATCCGGGGTATTTTCTCGGATCGCGCCTATGAGGACATGCCCCTGCCCATTGCTTGCGGGCAAACGATCAGCCAGCCGTCTGTGGTGGGTTTGATGACCCAAGCGCTGCGGATCAGCCCCCGTGACAAGGTGCTCGAGGTGGGCACCGGCTCTGGCTATCAGGCCGCGATCCTCAGCAAACTGGCGCGCCGGGTCTACACCATTGATCGGCACCGCCGTCTGGTCCGCGAAGCCCGCGAGCTGTTCGACACCCTGAACCTCAACAATATCACCGCAATCACCGCTGACGGCAGCTTTGGCTTGGCCGACCAAGCCCCCTTTGACCGGATCCTCGTGACAGCCGCCGCCGAAGACCCCCCCGGCACCTTGATGGAACAGCTCAAGATGGGTGGCACCATGGTTGTGCCCGTCGGCCAATCCGACAGTATCCAGCATTTGATCGTGGCGCGAAAAACGCCAGATGGCATTGAATACGAAGAATTGCGCCAAGTCCGCTTTGTGCCGCTACTCGAAGGCCTGGGCAAGGACGCATAAGCTGCTATATTGCGCCGGATAAAGCGTTGGATTAACCAATGCGTGGCCCCGGCCTGATTGAGGACAAGCAGATGACCCCGATGATTTCGCGCAACCGTGTGCGCCTTTCACTGATGACCGCAACATCACTTTTGGTGCTGGCGGGCTGCGCGGGCCCTCTTGATTTTGACCTGCGCGGCGGGTTGGGACAGTTCAGCACCGCAGGCGCTGCAACCGGCGCCCCCACCGCCGCCCGGCCCAGCCCCGACGCGCGCGGCGTGATTTCCTACCCCAATTATCAAGTGGCCGTCGCCAAACGCGGCGATACCATTGACGCCGTCGCCAATCGGTTGGGCCTTGGTCCCGCAGAACTGGCCCGCTACAATGGTATCGAACAAGGCGCCCCCCTGCGTCAGGGCGAGGTGATCGCGCTGCCTGGGCGTGTGGCCGAAACGGCGCCCGCCGCCGCTGCACCCGGCAATGTCGATATCGGAACATTGGCCGGAAACGCCATCAACCGGGCGCCGCAATCGCAGGGCGTGCAAACATCCGCGCTGCCCCCTGCCGCCCCACCGCAGGCCAACGCCGAACCCACCCGGCATAAGGTCGAGCGCGGCGAGACCGCCTATACCGTGGCACGTCTGTATCAGGTGCCTGTCAAATCCTTGGCCGAATGGAACGGGCTTGGCTCTGATTTCGCGATCCGTGAAGGTCAGTTTCTGCTGATCCCCGTCGCACAACAAGCAGCGCCAGTGCAAACAGCCGCAGTGCCAGCACCCGGCGCCGGGTCGCCCACGCCAACGCCCCCCAGCGCCGTGACCCCCCTGCCAGACAGCACACCCAGCGCGCCCATCCCCGCACCGCCCCCTGTTGACGTGGGCAAACAGACAGAAAAAGCGGCAGATGCACGTATGGTCTTTCCCGTCACGGGCTCCATTATCCGCGGCTATTCAAAGGGTAAAAACGAGGGCGTTAACATCAAAGCCGACGCCGGGACGTCTGTCAAAGCGGCCGATGCGGGCACCGTTGCGGCCATCACCAAAAGCGCCGATGGCATCCCGATTATCGTGATCCGCCATGACCCCGAATTGTTAACGGTCTACGCCAATGTCACGGATGTATCGGTCAAAAAGGGTGCACAAGTGGCACGCGGCCAATCCATCGCAGCCCTACGCGGGGGCAGCGACGCCTACGTGCATTTTGAGGTCCGCAAGGGGTTCGACAGCGTCGATCCCATCCCCTACTTGCAGTAACCGCCCTACGCCAGCGCGATGCCCTTGCGCCCCGCAAGGTCGGTAAAGAACTGCCACGCGACCCGCCCAGAGCGGGACCCGCGTGTCGCCTGCCATTCAATGGCTTGGACGCGCAGGTCATCGTCATTGATCTGCACTCCGTGGGCATCGCAATACCCGCGAATCATCGCCAGATATTGGTCTTGGTCGCAGGGATGAAAGCCCAACCACAGGCCAAAGCGATCAGACAGAGACACCTTTTCTTCAACAGCCTCGGACGGGTTGATCGCGCTGCCACGTTCGTTTTCGATCATATCGCGGGGCATCAGGTGGCGCCGGTTTGACGTGGCATACAGCACCACGTTTTCGGGCCGCCCTTCGATACCGCCATCCAACACGGCCTTGAGGCTTTTGTAATGTGCGTCATCATGGCCAAAAGACAGGTCATCACAGAACAGAATAAACCGGTATGGCGCCCCCCGCAGCAGGTTCAATAAACGCCCGACGGTCGGCAGATCTTCGCGTTGCAATTCGATGATGCGCAATGCTTCATGTGCTGCATGAACTTTGCCGTGTATCGATTTCACAAGGCTGGATTTTCCCATCCCGCGGGCGCCCCATAAAAGGGCGTTGTTTGCGGGCAAACCACGGGCAAATTGTTCGGTATTGGCCAGCAGAGTATCCCGCGACCGTTCCACCCCCACCAGAAGCGATAGATCCACCCGCGCGATCTGCGGGACCGGTTCCAACCGGTCGGGGTCTACGTGCCAAACAAATGCCGGGGCCTGCGAAAAATCAGGGGCCGGTCGTGGTGCAGGCGCCAGTCGTTCCAGCGCCTGCGCAATCCGATCCATCGGGTCATCGATCACGTGTTTTGATCCTTATCCGCCTCATCGGCGTCGTCGGCGTCGTCATCATCAAACCACAGCCCGTCTTTGCGCAGCTGTGCCTCGCGTTTGGCCTCGACCCGCCGCACGAGGAAAATCGACAACTCATAGAGCCCGTAAACCACCACAAACAGGATCACCTGCGTGATAACATCCGGCGGTGTGACCAGCGCGGCCAAGATCAAAATCGCAACAACCGCATATTTGCGCACGTTGCCCAGCCCCTCGGCGCTGACCAGCCCCGCCTTGCCCATTAACGTCAGCAAAACAGGCAGTTGGAAGCACATGCCAAATGCCACGATGAATTTGATGGTGAGGTTCAGATATTCCTGTGCAGACCCCTGAAAGACCACACTAAGCCCCGGAGCCACGGCGGGATCACCGACAACGGCCTCGCCTGTGTCGCCAAACTGTTGAAATCCAAGGAAGAAGTCATAGGCCAGCGGCGTGACCACATAAAACGCGAACGACGCCCCCAGCAAGAACATCAACGGCGACGCCACCAAAAACGGTAAAAACGCGCCCTTCTCGTTTTTGTACAATCCCGGCGCCACAAAGCGCCACATTTGATGCGCAATCACCGGAAAGGACAGCATCAAGCCCCCCAACAGCGACACTTTGATGGCCACAAAGAACCCCTCTTGCGGGCTGATAAAGATCAGGTCGCAATCCTGCCCACGGTCGGCCAGAACGGTGCATAACGGGTTGGTCAGAAAGTTAAAAACCGGTGTGGCCACGGTGAAACAAATGATCATGCCCACCAAAAAAGCGATCACCGACCGGATCAACCGCGTGCGCAGCTCGGCCAGGTGTTCGATCAGCGGTGCGGCGCTGTCATCCATGTCGTCAGATGCGCTCATGTGTCACTCTTTTCTGGGGGTTCCGCGTCGCGCACGGCTTCCAGTTTTGCGGCAGCGGCCTGGGCCTCTTGCGCGTCTTTCATCTTGCGGTCGGCGGCGGCACGGGCCGTCGCGGCCTGTATCTTTTTGGTCTGCTCTGCACGATCTGCAGACAGCTTGCCCGTCTCGCTATCCGGGTCGAACTTACCCAAATCAGCGGCGGCGTTTTTCACCCCGTCCATCGCGGAATTGATGGGGTTGGTGGCTGCTTTCAGCCCCTTTGCCACGTCTTTCATACCGCTTTCATCGGCGGCATCGTTCATCGCCCGACTGAATTCACGCGCCATGCCCTTGGCCTTGCCCACGAATTGCCCCAACGTACGAAACAACACGGGCAGGTCCTTGGGGCCCACGACGATCAACGCAACAACGCCGATCACCAGCATCTCTGTCCAGCCAAGATCGAACATGGATCAGACCTTGTCTTTTTCCGTCTCGGGCGTGACGTCCTTGACCTCTTCCGCATTCGCGATCTCGTCTTGGCCCTCGTTGATGCCCTTTTTGAACGACGTGATGCCTTTGCCGACTTCGCCCATCAGGCTGGAAATCTTGCCGCGCCCAAACAGCACCAGCACCACAACCGCGATCAGCAAAAGGCCGGGAAGGCCGATATTGTTCAACATGATGTATCTCCAAATTAGCTTTGCCCCGAACGCAGGGCTTTTGTGTTGCGATTAGCGTTACGAAAAACCGAAGCCCACGAAAAGCAACAACCGCGTGTTTCACTATGTCAAACGGCACAGGATCCAGAAAATTTGCTCGACCTTGCATTCAACTGACAGGTTTATGTCAGTTGTACTCTGTCATGTCCACGTCGAACGCACGACAACGGAAGGACATATCATGCGCGCACATCCCCTTTTTATGGCACTGATAACATTTGCCACCGCCGACGCTGCGATGGCCGGCGACGCCCCCGGCCCCATCGCGGAAATTGTGACCTACCGGGTCAAGGACGGCATCACCACCGCCGAGGCCCTAAAAGCTGCCCGTCAAACAGAGCCGTTTTTGGCGACAACCGGGGCCGTTTTGTCGCGCAGCTTATCGCGCGATGACAGGGGCATCTGGACTGACTACATTTTGTGGTCGTCGCTGGCAGCGGCCAAAGCCACCGAAGCACAAGCGATGCAGCGCCCCGAATTTGCGACATTTTTCGGCATGATTGCCGAAGGGTCGGCGCAACTGCGCTATGCGCCAGTTGTGTTCCAGATGGACTAGCCGGGCGCGCGGTGGCAGGGTTGGCATATGCGCCGCACTGACCGCCTTTTTGACATTATCCAGATCCTGCGCGACGGTAAATTGCACCGCGCGCAGGACATTTCCGACCGGCTAGAGGTGTCGGTGCGCACGATCTACCGCGATATGGACACGCTTGTGGCGTCGGGCGTGCCGGTGCAGGGCGAACGCGGCGTGGGGTATATGGTCACGCAAGCGATCAGCCTGCCGCCCCTTAACCTGACCGTGGCCGAACTAGAGGCGCTGAACCTTGGCATGGCCATTGTTGCCGAAGCCGCCGACCCAGATCTCAAGGCGGCCGCGCTGAGCCTTGCGGATAAGGTTGATGCGGTCTTGCCCAGCCAGACCATCGCAGATGCGGATCAATGGAAATTTGCGGTCTATCCGTTTGCGGATGCGGCACGCGGTTTTGCACATATGCCCACGTTGCGCGCCGCCATCCGGGCCAAACAAAAGCTACGCCTGACCTACACCTCCAAGGACGCAAAGGTGACCACGCGCACCATCCGCCCCCTGCATATGGAATACTGGGGCCGCATCTGGACACTGACATCTTGGTGCGAATTGCGCGCGGCGTTCCGGGTGTTTCGTGTGGATCTGATCGAAACTGCTGAAGCATTGCCCGAATTATTCGTAGACGAGCCCGGCAAAACGCTGGCAGATTACACGCCCTAGCCGCCCTTTAGGCGCCACCCGGTTTGGGGCGGCAAAAACGCCTCGACGCTGGCCTGCGCGATCACGATGGGGTCATCGGTATCGGTGCCCACATTCAACCCGCCTTTGACCACGCGCACCTCGGCGCGGCCGCGCGGCAAAGTTGCGACCAACGCGTCAACGTCCACCGCATCCGGGCTTTGCACCCCGACCGTCACCTGCACGCGCATCGCCTCGTGGCCCAAACCCACCGCGCCAAACAGCGGCAGTGATGAATGGCGAAACGCGTCTTCGATCGCGCGCCGGGCGGCTTTGGTGTAGTCTTGGCCGTGCAAATCATTGCCCATGCCCATCTCGATAATCAACCGTTGTTCAGTCATCTGCACGCTCCATGTCGAACCCCACGGTCAAGGCCACGTTGGCCATGATTGTCGGGTGGCCTTCGCCCTCGGGGCGCGCAATATCCAGCCCCCCGTGATGCACCGTGACCGTGGCCGCACCATAGGGAAACACCTCTAACACCTCGGCCACATCAACGGCATCTGGGTGCTGCACCCCAATATCCACCTGGATCTGCATGTCGGTTTTTTCAAACCCGAAGAGTTCCGCCAGGTTGATGGAATTGTGCCAAAGCGCGTCTTTGACCCCGCGCACGGCGGCCTGCGTATAGTCACCACGTCTGAGCGACGTGCCCATCCCGAATTCTACCAACAACCGCGTCATAGCGCTCCTTCTGGCCTGTCAGGCTTCAAAAACAAAACATTTGTCGCGCGGGACGGTCAGCCACATCGCCACACCCGGCTTGGGCAAAAACACGTTTGGCACGGTGGCCCGCAACACTGATCCGTCAAACTCCATGGCGAATTCGACCAAGCTTTCGTTGCCGATAAACCGCGCGCGCTGCACCACGCCGCGGGCCGCTGTGCCATTTGTCGCGGTGGGGCGTGGCCCGGTGCCGTTGCGGTCAAAGTCGATGCGCACGTGTTGGGGGCGAAAGACGATATCAACCGCCGTGTCATCGCGAATTTCAGGAGCTAAAAAGGGGCCAAAGGGCGTGTCGGCCAATTTGCCTGCCACATGCGCCTTTATCACATTCGTATCCGAGAAAAACGCCAAGGCGGCGCGGTCAACGGGCCGAGTGTAGACGTTATAGGGCGCGCCGTGTTGCACAATACGCCCGTCGCGCATCAGCGCGATTTCGTCGGCCATCCGCATCGCCTCTTCGGGTTCGTGGGTGACCAGCAAGACGGCGGTGTTTTCTTCCTTGAGGATCGTCAGCGTCTCGTCGCGGATACCGTCGCGCAGCCGGTTGTCCAGCCCGGAAAACGGCTCGTCCATCAGCATGATTTTGGGGCGTGGGGCCAAGGCGCGGGCCAAGGCAACGCGCTGCTGTTCGCCGCCCGACAATTGGTGCGGGAACCCATCAATGAACTGCAAAAGATCCACACGGGTCAGCAATTCTTCGACACGGCGGCGCGCCTCGGCCTTGGTGGTATTTTTCAGGCCAAACGCCACATTATCCGCCACGCTAAGGTGCGGAAACAGCGCAAAATCCTGAAACATAAGGCCAATTTCGCGGCGTTCCGGCGGCAAGCGAAACACTGTATCGCAGACCAACTGGCCATCCACATGGATTTCGCCGCTGTCTTGCATTTCCACCCCGGCGATCATGCGCAACGTGGTGGATTTTCCGCAGCCCGACGGCCCCAACAGGCACGTCACCTGACCAGGCTGGATGGCAAAGCTGACATCATCAACCACGGTACGCCCGTTAAACGCGCGCCGCAGGTTTTTGATTTCCAGTCGCGGGGGAGGTATGCTCACAGCGGCTTAAATCCGATAAATTTATTCAGATATTCAGGTATCAGCCCTTTTGCGCCGCCGCAAGCATGCGTAAAGCCAACCGGCCCGTTAGGTCAGATCAAAATCAGCCTGCGCGCGGTCGACCCCATTGACCTGCACCGTGATCTGATGTCGCCCCGGATACAGACGGAACGTCGTGGCATCGCCCTTTAGTTTATGGGTTTTGCGCACGGCAAAGGGGGTTGTCGGTGTGGCCTGCCCCTGTTTCAGTTTGAACACCTTTTGCCCTGTTTTACCCCCCGGACGCTCGAAACTGATGCGATAATCGACCAAAACAGGCAAATCCACCGCCGCGTGCACAGTACACGCAAACACCAACGCCTCTCCCATGGCGACCTGTGGCGTTTCGATCTCTAGGTCCACATCAACAGGCACCGCCGCGTCAAACCCAAGGGCGCGCATGGCGCCACCGTGGCCCTGTTTGATCAACGTGCGCAGGGCATGGCGCATCATCCACGTCAGTTCTTTGGGGGTTTGCGCCCCGCCCTTTTGCCATGCGGCCAGACGGTTCAGGACCAGATTATCGTGGGTTTTGGACAGATCATTCAGGTGGTTGGCCACCGACCGCGTGACATAGCGCGTCGCGTCGTCATGCAGCCGGTCCAGCAACGACACGGTCTGGTCGGGCGTCAGTGCAACGCCTTTGGCCCAAGGCAATTTAGGCCGCGTGCCTTCGCTGACCAATCGACGCACATGGTAGTTTTCGTCCCCTGCCCAACGCGCCAAATCGCCAAGCGTTTCTTCGGGCCACCGGTTGAGGAAAGGACGGATGTAAAATTCCATCGAAAACCGCTGTGTCGCGTGATACATCAGCGTCATCGCCCGCGCGCGGTGGTGCTCTAGCCCATGCCGCACCGCCAGAATACCCGGCACCGCGTGGATGAAATGCCCAAAATCATCATCCGCGCGGGTTGGGTCCAAGCGCGCAGGCATCGCCGCCTCTAGCTGGTCAGCCATGGTTGGGAAATCGGCGGCCAGATGGGGTTCGATACAATCGGCCAACCAGTCCATTCGCGCCATCAATTCGCGGTCCGGGAACCCGGCCAGGGCCTCGGCGGTAAACCGTGTGGGGTCGAACCCTGGCACAGCCTGCGCAAACTCACCTGCCAACTGCCCGACAGTGCGGGCGTTGAACAGGTCGTCTTTCATTGAATAGCGTTCTGCCATGGATCAGATCGTGGCGTTGGTGGCGCCGCCGTCACACAGCACGTTTTGCCCCACAATAAACCCCGCATGCACAGAGCACAAAAACGCGCAGGTCGCGCCAAATTCCTGCGCCGTCCCGTAGCGCCCTGCGGGGATGGTTGCCGCCCGGCGCGCGCGCGCCTCATCCATGGTGATGCCTTCGCGTTGCACGATTGGCCCGTCCAGCGCCTGTGCGCGGTCAGTGTCGTGAATACCGGGCAAGATATTGTTGATCGTCACGCCTGCGCCCGCGACCTGCCGTGCGGTCCCTGCAACATAGCCTGTCAGCCCGGTGCGTGCGGCGTTGCTCAGACCCAGTTGCGGGATCGGGGCCTTTACCGATTGCGACGTGATATTAACGACCCGGCCCCAGCCGCGATCCATCATGCCGGGCACCAGGGCTTTGATCATCGCGATGGGCGTTAGCATATTGGCATCGAGCGCCGCGATGAAATCGTCGCGGTCCCAGTCGTGCCACATCCCCGGAGGCGGCCCGCCTGCATTGTTGACCAAGATATCCACCGTCCCTGCCGCCGCCAACAACGCCGCGCGGCCGGTTTCGGTGGTCACGTCTGCCGCCACGGTTTGCACATCAACACCGTAGGTCGCGCGCAGAGCCTGCGCCGTGGCCTCAAGCGCCTCGGCGCCGCGTGCATTCAGGATCAGGTCACAACCCGCTGCGGCCAATGCCTCGGCGCACCCGCGCCCCAACCCCTTGGACGACGCACACACAACCGCGCGTTTCCCTTTGATGCCCAGATCCATGTCATGCTCCCAAAATGATTCACCACAGACGTATCACCGCAACGCCGCCAGACACCAGCAAAAGACCCAACCTCGCATCGCACCCGTTGCAGGCGACCCCATCAACCGCAACGCTTGCCGCGCCCTGCGGGCAGCGCTATACGCTCGATCATGTTGGACAGTACACAAAACCGCCCCGAATTGCCCCCCGAAATTGCGCGGCGTCGCACCTTTGCGATCATCAGCCACCCGGATGCCGGCAAGACGACACTGACAGAGAAATTTCTGCTGTTTGGTGGGGCCATCCAGATGGCCGGACAGGTCCGTGCAAAGGGCGAGGCGCGCCGCACCCGGTCTGACTTTATGGCGATGGAAAAAGACCGCGGCATTTCGGTGTCGGCCTCGGCGATGTCGTTTGATTTCCGTGAATACCGGTTCAATCTGGTAGACACGCCCGGCCACTCGGACTTTTCCGAAGACACCTACCGCACGTTGACGGCGGTGGATGCCGCCGTGATGGTGATTGATGGCGCCAAAGGCGTCGAAAGCCAGACACAAAAGCTGTTTGAAGTGTGCCGGATGCGGGATCTGCCGATCTTGACCTTTTGTAACAAGATGGACCGTGAAAGCCGCGACGTCTTTGAGATTATTGACGAAATCCAAGAAAATCTAGCCATTGACGTCACCCCCGCCAGCTGGCCCATAGGCGTGGGCCGCGATTTCATGGGGTGCTATGATATGCTGCGCGACCGGTTGGAACTAATGGATCGTGCCGACCGCAACCGCGTCGCCGAAAGCATCGAGATCAACGGTTTGGACGACCCCAAGCTGGCCGAACACGTGCCCGAAGCGTTGCTGGAAAAGCTGCGCGAAGACCTAGAGATGGCGCGCGCACTGCTGCCCCCGCTAGACCGCGACGCCATGCATGAAGGGTCATTGACGCCGATTTGGTTCGGCTCTGCGATCAATTCGTTTGGCGTGAAAGAACTGATGGAGGGCATCGCCAACTACGGGCCCGAACCGCAGATCCAATCGGCCGAACCGCGCAAGATCCTGCCCGAAGAAAAGAAAGTCGCCGGGTTTGTGTTTAAGGTGCAGGCCAACATGGACCCAAAGCACCGCGACCGCGTGGCGTTTGTGCGGCTGGCGTCAGGGCATTTTGAGCGTGGTATGAAGCTGACCCATGTGCGGTCCAAAAAGCCGATGGCGATCACCAATCCGGTCATGTTTTTGGCCAGCGACCGTGAATTGGCCGAAGAGGCCTGGGCCGGAGATATCATCGGCATCCCGAACCACGGGCAGCTGCGCATCGGCGACACGCTGACCGAAGGCGAAGCGATCCGCGTGAGCGGCATCCCGTCATTTGCGCCCGAACTGTTGCAAGGGGTGCGCGCAGGCGACCCGATGAAGGCCAAACACCTAGAAAAGGCGTTGATGCAATTCGCCGAAGAAGGGGCGGCCAAAGTGTTCAAACCCGCCATTGGGTCTGGGTTTGTGGTGGGCGTTGTTGGCCAGTTGCAATTTGAAGTCTTGGCCAGCCGGATCGAGCTGGAATACGGCCTGCCCGTCCGGTTCGAGGCGTCGCAATTTACCTCTGCCCGGTGGGTAAACGGCGCCAAACAGCCCGTCGATGTCTTTACCGAAAGCAACAAACAACACATTGCCCATGATCATGACGGCGACATCGTGTACCTGACCCGACTGCAGTGGGACATTGACCGTGTCGCCCGCGATTACCCCGACATCACGCTGACAGCCACCAAAGAGATGATGGCCTAGGCCGACCGCCGGGGGGTGTGGGGCACCCCCTTAGGTTGTGTTTTCCAAATATACCCTGAAAAATGGCATTTCATGCGTGCCCTCAAACCCACAAAACGAGATATTTTCCCGAATTCACCACGACATAGCGGTCTTGTTTGACGCTGGGCACACATGTTGTTATGCACGCGCTTATGCCACGGTAAAGACCGTCTTTTGGGCCATGCGGGCCGGCATCAACGCTGCTGCGGGCCAAGATCGTGTCCGCTAATACCGGACATGTATGACCAAATTTTCTGATCTCAATCTGAACCCAAAAGTGCTCAAAGCCATCGACGAGGCAGGCTACGAAAGCCCCACGCCCATTCAGGCCGGGGCCATTCCCCCAGCGCTCGAAGGCAAAGACGTTTTGGGCATCGCCCAGACCGGAACCGGCAAAACCGCCAGTTTCACGCTCCCTCTTATCACCCAACTGGCCCGTGGCCGTGCGCGCGCGCGTATGCCGCGCAGCTTGGTGTTGTGCCCGACCCGCGAGTTGGCGGCCCAAGTGGCTGAAAACTTCGATACATATGCCAAATACGTCAAATTGACCAAGGCACTGTTGATTGGTGGGGTCAGCTTTAAAGAACAAGACATACTGATCGACAAAGGTGTCGATGTGTTGATCGCGACGCCCGGCCGCCTGTTGGACCATTTCGAGCGCGGCAAACTGATTCTGAACGACGTAAAGGTCATGGTCGTCGACGAGGCCGACCGGATGCTGGATATGGGGTTCATCCCCGATATCGAACGCATCTTTGGCCTGACACCGTTTACCCGCCAGACGCTGTTTTTCTCGGCCACGATGGCGCCTGAAATTGAGCGGATCACCAACACCTTCCTGTCTGCGCCCGAGCGGATAGAGGTCGCCCGTCAGGCCACCACCAGCGAAAACATCACCCAAGGGGTGCTTCTTTTCAAAGGGTCCCGCAAAGACCGCGAAGCGTCGGAAAAACGTAAAGTGCTGCGCGCCATCATCGATTCAGAAGGTGACGCCTGCAGCAACGCGATTGTGTTCTGCAACCGCAAGGTCGATGTGGACATCGTCGCCAAGTCGTTGAAGAAATATGGCTATGACGCGGCCCCGATCCACGGTGATCTGGACCAGTCGCACCGCACACGCACGTTGGATGGGTTTCGCGAGGGCAGCTTGCGGTTCCTCGTGGCCTCGGATGTGGCCGCGCGCGGGCTGGATGTGCCATCGGTGAGCCATGTGTTTAACTTTGATGTCCCCGGCCATGCAGAAGATTACGTGCACCGCATTGGCCGCACGGGCCGCGCCGGGCGTGACGGCAAAGCCATCATGATCTGTGTGCCGCGTGACGAAAAGAACCTCGCCGATATCGAGCATTTGGTGCAACGGGAAATCCCCCGCATGGACAACCCGCTGAAATCTGCGAAACCTGCCGATGATGCACCAATCGCAGAGGCAGTCGCCCCCGTCGCGGACAAACCCAAGCGCACACGGTCGCGCACTCGCAAGAAAGAAACCACAGAGGTCGCACCGGCAGTTGTGCAAGAACAGCCCAAAGCGCCAGAGCCCACCGCAGCCCCAGAACCCAAGCCCGAAGAGCAACCGCGCCGTGGTCGTGGGCGCCGTGGATCCGGCAATGGTGGACGGGATGATAGATCAGACCGTGGTGGCAACAAGGTTGTTGGCTTGGGCGATCACACGCCCGAATTCATTGGTCTAAGCTTTAAAGAACGTATCGCGGATTGAGACCCAACCGGGTCTGCACACAGCGTAATATTCGGGGTCACGTCACCAAGACGTGGCCCCGAAACGTTTGTGGCATGGGGGTAAACGCGGCACAACTGGCACCGCTTGTGTCGTACTTTCACACCGCCAGACCACAGCACGTGGCCCGGCAGTGCGCGTAGGGCTTAGCTCAGACGGCTTACCACGATTGTCACTTCGGGTTTGCGCCCGATCTCGTTTAGGGCGCTTTGGCGCACCACACGTTTGAGCCCATCGTTCAGTTTTGCGTCATCGCGCAGGGTCTTGGCCCCCGCCCGTCCGAGCCATTGGCCCAGATCGGCCTCGAGCACATCAACCAATGACGTCTTGCTGCTGCCCGTTTCCGGCAGGCCCATCACTTCGCACCAAGGGTCGCCCAAAGGCTCGTCTTCGTCGTCCATGATCACAGTCACAACCACATGCCCGTTCAGCGCCATTCGGATACGGTCCCGCACCACGCCATCCATCGCGCCGATCTGCACCGTGCCATCCAGATAGGTGCGCCCGGTTTCGATGTATTCGGCGATCTTGGGCTGGTTGCCTGACAGGTCCACCATCATGCCGTTCACGGCCAAAACGCCGGTCATGCCGTTGCCATTGGCGATTTTGACGTGTTCGCGCAAATGCCGATGTTCGCCGTGCATGGGGATCAACACCTGTGGGTTCACGATGCTGGCCAGGCGTTCCAGGTCGGGGCGGTTGGCGTGGCCGGACACGTGATAAAGCCCGTCGTTGTCATCCACCACATCCACGCCCTGTTCAGAGAACGCATTGATGATCCGGATCACGCCTTTTTCATTCCCGGGGATGGTTTTTGACGAAAACAGGAACAGATCGCCCTCTTTCATCTCGATGCCTTGGTATTTGCCCCGCGCCAATTGCGCCGACGCCGCACGGCGTTCGCCCTGCGATCCCGTCACCAGCAACATCAGGTTTTCGCGCGGAACAGATCGCGCATCCTCGGGCTGCACCACTGGCGGGAAATCCGTCAGCACGCCAGTCTCGATGGCGGCTTCGACCATGCGTTTCATCGCACGGCCCATCAACACAATGGACCGCCCTGCCCGCTCGCCCGCTTCGGCCAGCGTTTTTACCCGCGCCACGTTCGAGGCAAATGTGGTCGCCACGACCATGCCGCTGGCACTTTGGATCAGCTTGGTGATGTCGGGGCCAATGGTGGCCTCGGACCGGCCGGGGTTGCGCGAAAACACGTTGGTGCTGTCGCAGACCAACGCCTTGACGCCATCTTTGCAGACATCCGCCCACAGCTCTGGGTCAAAGGGTTCGCCCACCAGCGGGGTTTCATCCAGCTTGAAGTCGCCCGAATGGACCACCCGCCCGTCTGGGCTGTCGATCACCATCGAAGAGCTTTCGGGGATGGAATGCGACATCGGCAAGAAGCCCACCGAAAACGGCCCCCCCTGCACCTGTTCGGGCCACGCCGAAACCACCTGCACCGCGTCTTTGGGGTGCCCGTGCTCGTCCATCTTGCGACGGGCGATGTTGGCGGTGAAGGCACGCGCATAGATCGGCGCCTTGAGCTGTTCATAGGTATGGGCAACGGCGCCCACGTGGTCTTCATGGGCGTGGGTGATAAACACCGCCTCGATCTGATCGCGGCGCTCGATGAGCCACGAAATATCCGGCAGGATCAAATCAACCCCCGGGCTGGTGTCCATATCCGGGAACGCCACGCCCAGATCGACCACAATCAGCCGCTCTTTTCCGGGCCGGCCGTAGCCGTAGACGTAACAGTTCATACCAATTTCGCCCGCGCCCCCAAGCGCGAGATATATCAAACGATCATTGCTCATATGTATTAAGCGTTGTCCTTATTATACTTGTGAATCACGGTCAGACCGTGCGTTGTCAACTCATCCTCAAAGGCGTCAAAAAGCGCCCCGGATTGCTGGAATAGCGGGGCCAGCCCCCCCGTTGATATCACGCGCATCTCTCGATCACGCTCTGCTTTAATGCGGGCACATATCTCACGGACGAGCCCGATGTAACCCCAGAACACACCCGATTGCATGCAGGCCACGGTGTTGGTGCCGATCACCCCTTGCGGTTTAGAGATGTCCACATGCGGCAAGGCGGCGGCAGCCTGGTGCAGCGCTTCAAGGCTAAGATTCACGCCGGGCGCGATCACACCGCCAATATATGCGCCATCGGTGTCGACCACGTCGAACGTCGTGGCGGTGCCAAAATCCACCATAATCAGGTCACCGCCATAAAGGTCGTGCCCGGCCACGGTGTTAACCAGCCGGTCGGGGCCCACTTGGGTGCCTCTGTCCACGCGCACATCTACGGGCAGCAGGCAGTCGGGTTTGCCGACCACAAGGGGGCGCGTGTTAAAGTACCGGTCTGCCAGCACACGCAGGTTGAACACCACACGCGGCACCGTCGATGACACGATCATATCGGTGATCCGCGCGTCGATCCCTTGGAGTTTCATCAAAGTGCTGAGCCAGACGTAGTATTGATCTGCGGTGCGCTGCCATTCCGTTGACGTGCGCCACGAGGCAACAAACTGCGTGCCATCCCAAATCGCAAAAACCGTGTTTGTGTTCCCGCAGTCCACTGCCAAAAGCATGTCGACCCCTCCCCTAGAAAAATACATCTGCCGCAGCGATCGCGCGGACCCCTCGCGGCGTGCGCAACAGCAGATTGCCATCAGCATCGACATCTTCGAAGATGCCCGAGATCTCTTCGCGGCCGGTGCGCGCCAGAACCTGTTCGCCCAGACGTGCCGCCTGCGCCATCCACGCGGTGCGGATTGGCGCAAACCCGTAGGTGACAAACTGTTGCTCCAGCGGTGCGTAAGCCCGCGCCAAGGCATCCAAAAACAGCTCTGGCGTGATGGTCAGCCCCAGTGCCGCGCGTAGACTGGTGGGCGTCACGGCGCCCGGTTCGATCTCATCAGCCCCCGGAGCCGCCACCAAGTTCACACCAACGCCGATCGCAAGATGCCCCATGACGCCCGCTTGACCGGTGGTTTCCAGCAAAATACCCGCCAGCTTGCCGCCCCGCAACAGCACGTCATTGGGCCATTTGAGCGCAAAGGCATCCGCCCGCCCCGTCATTTCTATGCAGGCATTATAAAGCGCCAGCGACATCACGAAGGATCGCAGCGCCGTCACCGCCGGGGGTTCATGTGGTTGTAGCATCAAGGTCGCTGCGAAATTGCCCGTGGGCATCGACCACATCCGCCCGCGTCGCCCGCGCGCGGCTGTTTGCCGATGGGCCAGCACCCAAAAAGGCGCAGGGTCTTGCGCCACACGCGCCAGCCCCTCGTCAAGCGTAGAGCCTGTTTCGGCCAAGACAACCCGGCCATACCCATCGGGCCAGCCGGTCACCGGCGTGGACTATTCAGGCATGACCAAATGATGGGGCCCATGTCCGTTAATTCAGGAGCGTTGCAGCGGCCGCGGCGGCCGCGGTTTCTACACCGAACATATTCGCGATGCCCACCACCATGATCACCGCGGATGCCATCAGAAAGGCAACCAACATCGGGGGGCCGCCCGCGTCGATACCGTCTTCGGTTTCTTCGCCAAAGTACATGTAGAACACGATCCGCAGGTAGTAATACGCGCCGATCACAGAAGCGATCACACCCGCAACAGCCAACCACGCTAGGCCAGCCTCGTAGGCCGCGCGCAAGACGTAGAACTTGCCAAAGAACCCAAGCATCGGGGGCACACCCGCCAGTGAAAACAGCAAGACCAGCATCGCCAGCGCCTTACCGGGTTCACGTTTGGCATACACATTCAGCGATCCGATATCGGTAACCGGCTGACCATCCTTTTGCATCAGCAAAATAAAGGCAAATGTCCCGATGTTCATGGTGACGTAGATCGCCATGTAGATCAACATCGCCTGTACGCCCAGAACCGTCCCTGCGGCCAGCCCCATCAACGCGTACCCCATATGGGCAATCGACGAAAACGCCATCAGCCGTTTGATGTTGGTCTGGCCAATCGCAGCAACCGCGCCCAAGAACATAGACAGCACCGACAACAGCGCGACGATTTGGCTCCAGTCGCTGACGGCGTTGCCGAAGGCATCGTGCAGCACGCGGGCAAACAGCCCCATCGCGGCGACTTTGGGGGCGGTGGCAAAAAACGCGGTGACTGGTGTGGGCGCGCCTTCGTAAACGTCAGGTGTCCACATATGGAAGGGCACTGCCGATACTTTGAACGCCATACCAGACATCAAGAACACCAACCCAAACAGCAGCCCGACAGAGACCTCGCCGTGATGGGCGGTTTCGATGATACCCGAGAACAGCGTGGTCCCGGAGTAGCCATACACCAACGACGCCCCATAAAGCAGCAGACCGGACGACAGCGCGCCCAGCACAAAGTATTTCAGGCCCGCTTCGGTTGATTTCACCGAATCGCGGCGCAGGGCGGCTACCACATAAAGCGCCAGCGATTGCAGCTCCAAGCCCATGTAGAGGGCCATCAGGTCGGCTGCGGACACCATAACCATCATGCCCACTGCACTGAGCGCCACCAGAAGAGGGTATTCAAACCGCAGAAGATCGCGCGATTTCATATAGCCTTCGGACATCACCAAGACGGCCGCCGCAGACAGCAGGATCGTGATTTGGGCAAACCGCGCGTAGCCGTCTATCATCAGCATGCCGTTAAAGGCGCTTTTGGCGCCCTCGCCGGTCACGCCGATGTAGGCCGCAAGCGCCACCATCACCCCGGCGGTGAGCCACACAAGCGTAGAGGCCAGCCCGTCCTTGGACGTGTAAACCGCCACCAACATCATCACCATCGCGTAAACAGCGAGTAAGATTTGCGGCAGGGCGAGGGTCAGATCAGCGGAGGTCATCGCGTATTCCTTCAGTTCGACGCCAGCTGAGAGGCGGCCTCAGCCGCGGTCAGCGCCGTATCGTAATTTGCAACCAATGCGGCAACCGCAGGCCCGGTGACATCTAAAACCAACGCCGGATAGATCCCCAACAACAGGGTCATTGCAACCAGCGGCGCAAAGATCCAACGTTCACGCGGGGTCATATCGGTGATTGATCGCAGGCTTTCCTTGATCAGGTCGCCCATAACAACCCGGCGGTACAGCCACAACGCATATGCCGCCGAAAAGATCACCCCTGTGGTGGCCACAGCCGCGACCCAAGTGTTCACTTGGAACACCGCCATCAGTGTCAGGAATTCACCGACAAACCCGGACGTGCCCGGCAAACCAACGTTGGCCATTGTAAACAACATAAAGATCATGGCGTAGGCGGGCATGCGGTTCACCAGCCCCCCATATGCATCGATCTCGCGGGTGTGCATCCGGTCATAAATCACGCCGACACATAGGAACAACGCGCCTGAGATAAAGCCGTGGCTGATCATCTGAAAAATCGCACCATCCACGCCCTGCTGGTTGGCTGTGAAGATCCCCATGGTCACAAACCCCATGTGCGCCACCGACGAATACGCGATCAGTTTTTTCATATCTTGCTGCACCAGCGCCACCAACGATGTGTAGACGATCGCAATGGCCGACATCCACAAAACCGTGGGCGCAATGACATCCGACCCAACAGGAAACATCGGCAACGAGAACCGCAAGAAGCCGTAACCGCCCATTTTCAGCAAAATCGCCGCCAGTACCACAGACCCTGCAGTGGGGGCCTGAACGTGTGCATCGGGCAGCCACGTGTGCACCGGCCACATCGGCATTTTGACAGCAAAACTCGCGAAAAACGCCAGAAACAGCAGTGTCTGCATGCCGCCGACGACCTGCACACCCGCGAGGCTAAAGGTCGTGAAATCGAACTGGTGGATCAGCAGTTGTTCAATGTCGGTGGTGCCCGCTTCGGCAAACATAGCCACCATGGCGACTAACATCAGGACCGAGCCAAGGAACGTATAAAGGAAAAACTTGAAGCTGGCGTAGATGCGGTTCGCCCCGCCCCAAATACCGATGATCAGGAACATCGGGATCAGCCCGGCCTCAAAGAAGAGGTAAAACAGCACCAGATCCAGTGCCATGAACACGCCCAACATCAACGTTTCTAGCAGCAAAAACGCGATCATATATTCTTTGAGCCGGGTGTTAACGTTCCAGGATGCGGCGATCACCAGCGGCATCATGAACGTCGTCAGCATGACAAACAGCACCGAAATACCGTCCACGCCCATCTTGTATTGCAGACCCAACAACCACGGCGCCTGTTCAACAAACTGGAACCCAGTGTCGTTGGGGTCAAATTCCGCCAGAATGAACAGCGACACCAGAAAGGTCATCGTCGTGGCAGCCATCGCCAGCCATCTCGCGTTGCGATTGGCCGCGTCATCATCACCGCGCAGGAACACCGCCATAATGAGCGCGGCAACAGCTGGGATGAATGTAACAATGGAAAGCAGGTTATCCATTAGTGTGCTCCTCCGCTCAGCGTCATCCACGTGATCAACAGCGCGATGCCGATGACCATAGCGAAGGCGTACGTAAAGATATAACCCGACTGCACGCGCCCTGCGAGCCGTGTGAAAAACGGGATGATCCCCATGGCCACGCCGTTCAGGCTGCCGTCGATCACGTTGCCGTCTCCGCGTTTCCACAAAAAGCGGCCAATCCATTTGGCTGGGCCGACAAAGACCACGTTGTAGAGTTCATCAAAGTACCATTTGTTCTTGAGAAACAGATACAAAGGACGTTGGCTTTCGGCCAGCCGCACAGGCAGTGACGGGTTTTTGATATAGAACCAATAGGCCGTCAAAAAGCCCAACAGCATCGCCGCAAAGGGCGAGGTTTTCACCCAATATGGTACCTTATGCGCATCATCGAGCAACGTATTGTCCGGCGCGATATAGAGCCCGCCTTCGCCAGGTTGCCCCGCGAACGCATAGTGGTGTTCGCCTTCTTTCGCATCCCCATGACCGTCGCCATGGCTATCGCCGTGATCATCCGCATGTTCATCAGCGTGATCCTCGGCATGTTCATCCCCGTGGGCCGAGGCCTCTGCGTAGGGAATGCCGTAAAATTTGGCGACTTTGTCGGTGTGACCAAAGAACGATCCGTACCAAACCATGCCGGCCAACACCGCGCCCAAGGCAAGAACGCCCAGCGGGATCAGCATAACCAACGGGCTTTCGTGCGCGTGGTCATGGGTGTGTTTGTCGCCGCGCGGTGTGCCGTAGAACGTCAGGAACATCAGCCGCCAACTGTAGAAACTGGTGAACAATGCCGCGATCACCAAAGCCCAGAACCCGTACATGGAACCCGCGGCATAGGCGCTTTCGACGATCGCGTCTTTTGATTGGAACCCCGCGAAACCAATAGGGATTTCACCCAATGTCAAAATCCACACAGGGATGCCCACACCGGTGATGGCCAGCGTGCCGATCATCATTGCCCAGAACGTATAGGGGATCTTTTTGCGCAGGCCGCCGTAGTTCATCATGTCTTGTTCATGATGCATGGCGTGAATGACCGACCCGGCGCCCAAAAACAGCATCGCCTTAAAGAACGCGTGCGTGAACAGATGGAACATCGCGGCGGAGTACATGCCAACGCCAGCCGCAACGAACATATACCCCAGTTGCGAGCAGGTCGAATAGGCGATCACCCGTTTGATATCTGTCTGCACCAACCCGACGGTTGCAGCGAAAAACGCAGTTGTGGCGCCAAGGAATGTGACGAACATCATCGCTTCGGGTGCGAATTCCATGATCGGCGACATGCGGCACACAAGAAACACACCCGCCGTAACCATCGTTGCCGCGTGGATCAGGGCCGACACCGGTGTGGGCCCTTCCATCGCGTCTGGCAACCACGTGTGCAACAACAGCTGCGCCGATTTCCCCATGGCCCCGATGAACAGCAAAAACGCGATCATATTCGCCGCGTTCCATTCTGCCCACAGGAACCCAAGTTGCGTTTCTGCGAGTCGCGGTGCCGCTGCGAAAATGTCGTCAAAATTGATGCTGTCGTCGGTCAGGAAAAACAGTGCAAAAATACCAAGGGCAAATCCGAAATCGCCAACCCGGTTGACCACAAACGCCTTCATCGCGGCGGCGTTGGCCGTAGGTTTGCGATAATAAAACCCGATCAAAAGGTACGACGCGACGCCAACGCCTTCCCAGCCAAAGAACATCTGTACCAAGTTGTCTGCTGTCACCAACATCAACATCGCGAACGTAAAGAACGACAGATAGGCAAAGAAGCGCGGCTTGTAGCTTTCGCCATCTTTCCATTGCGGATCGTGGGCCATGTAGCCAAACGAATAAAGGTGCACGAGGCTGGACACCGTGGTGATCACAATCAACATGATCGCGGTCAAACGGTCCACCCGGATCGCCCAGTCGGTGCTGAGCGTGCCGCTTTCGATAAAGCGCAAAACCGGAACGGTATAGTGACCCGCCTCATGCGCGGCTGGGTCCAATGTCAGAAACAGCACCCAAGACAGCGCGGCGGACAAGAACAGAAACGACGTGGCGATCCACATCGCGACAGTTTCGCCAAATATACGCCAACCGAACCCACACAGGAGCGCGCCAACCAGAGGGGCAAAAAGGAGGATAGTTTCCATGTGATCAGCCCTTCATCACGTTGACGTCTTCCACGGCGATCGTGCCGCGGTTGCGGAAGAAACAGACCAAAATGGCCAGACCGATCGCCGCCTCTGCTGCGGCCACCGTCAACACAAACAGCGTAAAGACCTGCCCTACCAAGTCCCCGAGGAAACTGGAAAAAGCCACCAGATTGATGTTCACGGCAAGCAGCATCAATTCGATGCTCATCAGCAAAATGATGATGTTCTTGCGGTTCAGAAACAGCCCGAAGATGCCGATGACAAAGAGCGTTGCCGCCACTGTCAGGTAATGTTCAAGTCCGATCATGTGTCTTCCGTTTCTTATCTTACAGAGCCTGGGTTTTGGTCTCATCCGAGACGCCCGCCATGCCCATCAGCCAATCGTCAGGTTTGGGTGCGTCGTTACAACCCCTGCCCCGATTTTACGTCTTTCAATTCCATCGCCAACGCGGGGTCGCGCATCATTTGTGCCACGACATCTTGGCGTTTCACATCTGACCGATGCCGCAGGGTCAAAACAATCGCACCGATCATCGCCACCAGCAGGATCAGCGCACTTAGCTGAAACAGCAGGAAATACTGATCATAAAGGATCATCCCCAAGGCTTCGGTATTGTGCCGATCCACCGGCGTGACCTGCGCGCGCAACCCTTCGGCGGCCGCGTTGCTTTCCCACGCCCCAAAGGCCATGACGAACTGCATCAGGATCACCACCCCAATCAGCAACGCCAGCGGCAGGTATTTCGCCATTTCAGCCTTTAATTCAGCGAAATCGACATCCAGCATCATCACCACAAACAGGAACAACACAGCGACAGCGCCCACGTAAACGATGATCAACAACATCGCGACGAATTCCGCGCCCAGCAGCACAAACAGCCCCGCCGATGACAAAAAAGCCAAGATCAGCCACAGCACCGAATGCACCGGGTTGCGGCTGACAACCGTGAACAGCCCTCCCGCGATCACACTGATCGCAAACAGATAAAAGGCAAAAACCGTCATTCCTCGTCCTTTCCATCGTCCAGAACCTGCTGCGCCAATTCCAACGCACGGCTCATGGCAGGCAGCCCCGCAAACATCGACATCTGGCCCAGCGTTTCGACGATGTGCTGCTCGGTCGCGCCGGCCTCAAGCGCGTGACGCACCGCTTGGCGAAACGCCACGTCGTTTTGTGCGCCTTGCATCGTCAGCCCCGCCAGCGTCAGCAACATCCGCGTCCGCGCATCCAGGCTGTCTTCGTTCAGCCCGTTGCCAAACATCATTTCCATCATGTCTTTGGGCATGGTACCCATCATCTTCTCAAAGCCCTTGGGGCTAAACGCTTCCATCGCCGGAAAGGTTTTGGCCATTTCCTGCGCTTGCGCCATCATCGCGGCAAAGGGGTTTTTGGGGTCGCTCATGCGGCGTCCTCCCCTTCGAACACGTCCAGCGCGGCATTCAACGCGTTGATCATCGCGGGAAACCCACCATAAAGCGTCATCTGGAAGATGATCTCGCAGATTTCTTCGCGGCTGGCCCCCACTGCACGGGCGCTTTTGATGTTCACCTGCAACTGCGGTTTGGTCTGCCCACCCAGCGCAGCCAATGCCGCGATAGTCGCCAACAGACGCGTCTTTTCGTCCACGACACCGCGGGCATAAAACTGACCATAGGCCACATCCACAACGGTGCGCGCCATGCCAGGCACCAACGCGTCATAGCGGTCGCGCAGCGCGTCTTCCATACCAGGGTTCACCTGCTCAGACAGCGCTTTGCCCTTGGAATAGGCGTCCATATGCGGATCATCCAGGCTCATCTGTAGGGCGCATCCAATTCGAGGTTGCGTGCAATCTCGGCTTCCCAACGTTCACCGTTGGCCAGCAGTTTGTCTTTGTCGTAATACAATTCTTCGCGCGTCTCGGTGGAAAATTCGAAATTTGGGCCTTCGACAATCGCATCCACCGGGCAGGCCTCTTGGCAGAACCCGCAATAAATGCATTTCGTCATGTCGATGTCATAGCGCGTGGTGCGGCGGCTGCCGTCATCGCGCGGTTCGGCGTCGATGGTGATGGCCTGCGCCGGGCAGATCGCCTCGCATAGCTTGCATGCGATACACCGTTCTTCGCCATTGGGGTACCGGCGCAACGCATGTTCGCCCCGAAACCGCGGAGACAAAGGCCCCTTTTCATGGGGGTAGTTCAACGTCGCCTTGGGCGCGAAGAAGTATTTAAGCCCCAGTTTCATGCCGACCCAAAAGTCCTGCAACAAGAAATACTTAGCGGCGCGTGTATAGTCGATCTGTGTCATATCAGCCTCCTACGCTCCATCGGGCGTATGCGCCCCAGAACCAGTCGAATTTGGCAGCGAAGGCCACGAAAACCACCCAGACGAGGCTGAATGGAAGGAACACCTTCCACCCCAGACGCATCAGCTGGTCATAGCGGTAGCGCGGCGTGATGGCCTTGACCATCGCGAAGAGGAAGAAGAAGAACGCCATTTTGGCAACCATCCACAGCGGGCTATCCGGCAAGAACGGGATGGGTGACAACCAGCCGCCGAAAAACAGCAGTGAGATCAGCGCACACATCAGGAAGATGGCGATATATTCACCGGCCATGAACAACAGGAATGGCGTTGACGAATATTCAACCTGATAACCCGCGACCAGTTCTGATTCCGCCTCGGGCAGGTCAAACGGTGGGCGGTTGGTCTCAGCCAAGCAGCTGATGAAAAACAAGAAAACCATCGGGAAATGCGGCAGCCAGTACCAGTTGAAAAACCCATATGCGCCGTCTTGTGCCGCGACAATGCCGCCGAAATTCATCGACCCGGTTGAGATGATCACACCGATAATGATCAACCCCAAAGACACCTCGTATGAGATCATCTGCGCCGCAGATCGCAACGATCCAAGGAACGGGTATTTGGAGTTCGACGCCCAGCCGCCCATGATCACCCCGTACACCTCAAGCGATGAGATCGCGAAGACGAACAAGATCGCCACGTTAATATTAGACAACACCCATGTGTCATTGAACGGGATCACCGCCCAAGCCAGCAACGCCAGCACAAAGGAGGTTAGCGGAGCCAACATAAAGACGGTCTTGTCGGCGCCTGCCGGTACCACGACCTCTTTGACAACGTATTTCAGCGCGTCAGCAACCGTCTGCAACAAGCCGAAGGCGCCAACCACGTTGGGGCCGCGCCGCATCTGCACGGCCGCCCAAATTTTGCGGTCGCCATAGACCAGAAACAGCAATGACACCATGACAAAGCCGACCACGGCCAGCACCTGCGCCAGGATAATCACGGCAATGCCGCCGGGGGTGGTAAAGAAATCAGCCATAGGTCCTCACACCGTGGGAATGCGTTTTTGCCTGCAGTGAGCTGCAACCGCGGGGGCGTCGATGACTCGAATACCCTTTGGTCGCTCTGACGATGTGATGTAAACAACATCTACTGACCACACGCCACCCTCCGTATCGAAATTTGACCGTAAGTATCGCGCATATGGCACAGCACCCTCCTGCATAAAAGACGCCAACGCACAATCTGCGTACTCAAACACCGTCGCTGCCGTACCGGCCTTCGTCATGCGGGCCTCAACCCGAACAAGATCGCCCGCCAGTTGCTCAATTTCGGCGCCCAGATAGTCGGGCACGAAATCGGATGCCAAAGGTGCCCGTTCTGCACAGGCCCCCAAGATCATCATGGCTCCGAGCATCATACCTCTCATTCCGCCGCAAGTGCCGCGCCGCGCCGCGCTTTGGCCCCGGCTGAAAGTTGCGCCATCAATTCAGAGGCACGCGCGATGGGGTTGGTCAGATAAAAATCCGCGATGGCAGGGGCGAAACCGCCGGTGCCCAATGCGCCCGCCTCAATCGGCTGTAACGGGGTGGCGGCCACCTCGTCGATGCGGCCCAAATGCGGCACATCCTTCACCAAGGCCTGACGCAATTGTGCAATGCTATCAAAAGGCAGCTGCGCGCCTATTTCAGCCGACAACGCCCGCAGGATCGCCCAGTTTTCTTTGGCCTCGCCCGGTGCAAACCCCGCCCGCAGCGCCAATTGTGGCCGCCCTTCGGTGTTCACAAACAACCCAGGTTCTTCGGTGTAGGCCGCGCTTGGCAGAATGATATCGGCCCGATGTGCGCCCCGGTCGCCATGGCTGCCCTGATAGATCACCAAAGGCCCGGCCGCGATATCGATTTCATCGGCGCCAAGGTTATAAATCACCTCGGCTTTGGCCACGGCAGCCATGCCGCCGTCATTGGCGGCCCCAACATCCAGCGCACCGACCCGCGATGCGGCCGTGTGCAGCACCAGCAACTTGGCACCTGCTTTTTCGACGGCTTGCATCACATGCCCCAACACGGCGCCGCCATCGGCACCTTGCAGCGCGCCTTGCCCTACGATCACCAAGGTGGCGGGCCCAAAGTCACCGTCAACCGCCTGTTTGATCGCGTCGCGCGTATTGCCAAGATGCGTGTGTTCGTAGGTGAGATCGGCGGCAGGCCCGACCAATGAAATATCGGTGCCGGTGGTCCACGCCTTGCGGATGCGGGCGTTCAACACAGGCGCTTCTACCGCTGGGTTGGCGCCGATCAGCACGATCTTTTCGGCGATATCAATGTCTTCGATGGTCGCGGTTCCCACATAGGCAGACCGGTTGCCCGCTGGCAAATAGGCGCCATCGGTGCGGCATTCCACAACCCCGCCCTGCCCTTCGATCATCTGTTTTAGCGCATAGATCGCCTCGACCGGGGCCAGATCACCGATGACACCGGCAACCGATTTGCCCTGCATCGCCACTGCCGCCGCCGCCAACGCTTCGGGCCACGTGGCCGCGCGCAGCTTGCCATTTTCGCGGATATAGGGTTTATCCAACCGTTGCCGGCGCAACCCATCCCACACAAACCGCGTTTTGTCGGAAATCCATTCCTCGTTCACGCCGTCATGATTGCGTGGCAAGAACCGCATGACTTCGCGGCCTTTGGTATCAACGCGAATGTTGGCCCCCAGCGCATCCATGACATCAATGGATTCGGTTTTGCTCAGTTCCCACGGGCGGGCGGTAAAAGCGTAGGGTTTTGACACCAAGGCACCAACCGGGCACAGGTCAATGATGTTGCCCTGCAAGTTGCTATCCAGCGTTTGCCCCAGATAAGACGTGATCTCGGCGTCTTCGCCACGCCCCGTCTGACCCATCTGGTGGATCCCCGCGACTTCGGTGGTGAACCGCACACACCGCGTGCACGAAATACAGCGCGTCATGTGGGTTTCGACCAATGGCCCCAGATCCAGATCATCGGTGGCACGCTTGGGCTCGCGGTACCGCGAAAAATCAACGCCGTAGGCCATCGCCTGATCTTGCAGGTCACATTCGCCGCCCTGATCGCAAATCGGGCAATCCAGCGGGTGATTGATGAGCAAGAATTCCATAACGCCCTCGCGGGCCTTTTTGACCATGGGCGAATTGGTTTTAACAACCGGGGGCTGGCCTTCAGGGCCGGGCCGCAAATCGCGCACCTGCATCGCACAACTCGCAGCGGGTTTGGGAGGGCCGCCAACGACCTCCACCAAACACATCCGGCAGTTGCCCGCGATAGTCAGCCGTTCGTGGTAACAAAACCGCGGAATCTCGATCCCGGCCTCTTCACAGGCCTGGATCAGGGTCATGGCCCCGTCTACTTCGACTTCGTTACCGTCGATGACAACTTTGCGTAAGTCGCTCATATCATTCGCCTTTAGTTGTCGCGCATCTGGTCGCGCGCCTCAATTCGTTGCCCGTAACAACACACCAACTGTGCTATTCCGAGCGATTTCCTCTTTGCCAAGCGTGCAAAAGCCCGCCTGATCTGTCTTTAAATCTTTTGACGCCATATATTGAGCGCCCCGTGCGCGCAGCCGCGCCTTTTCCACGTCAGAATTCACGTGCGCGTCGATCTCGGCCTTGGTGTAGCCCATATCACGCGCTGTCGTTTGCAGGCCTTGTAACGCCCCCAACGCCGGCAGCAATCGTGCCGAAATAACAGGGCAATTCTTGCGGATCTGATCGGCCAGCCCAATCGCAAACAGCCCGTCATCTATCGCCTGAACATCGCGCAGGGGCGGCTTTGCGGCGCCCACATGCGGCGCAATCATCATCGCCACAACACCACATATCACACTGATCTTCGTCATACCCAATCTCCCCAAAGACGCACGGCGCGCCTGTTCATGCCCGACATCGGGCCACGGGGTGTGTTATGCAATAACACCGGATATAACGTGTGACACATCACTGTGGGCATGCCCCTTCCAACGTCAGAGTGTCCTTGGAAATGCGCAATGTTTCGTCTGCATCATCGGGGCCTGCGACCCATTCAATCGCAGAGCTGCCGTATTCGTTCACGCAGAAAATCGTGGCCTCATATCGGGCGGCCTCGCGTGCGCCTGCCAAGGACGCCGACACAGGCGCCGCCGTCACCTGAAACTTGTGGCGCGCATCTAGGTCTTTGATACCGGTGCGGTAAAAATGGCCATCAAAGGCCACATCTTCTGCGGCACTGCCACAGGCGGCCAATGCCCCCGCGACCATCAATGCTGCGTAAACTCGTGTCATCATACTACTCCGCCGCGACAGGGGCGCATCGATTGTCGCGCCACTTGCTTGCTTCATTTAAATGCGACCAGCCAAAGGCGTGATCGCTGTCTCCATGCGCCTTCAGGTGCGCCAATCGGTCCAGCGCCTCTTGCAACGTGGGCTGGTGTCCCGCAGGCACCCACCACATCACAAAATGCATCTCTGCGAGCACCTCAAACCATTCGGCCCGGCGTTCGTAAAATTGCTTGTGGACCGTACCCCAAACAAAGGTCTCCAGGCTCGCGGCATCTTCCCAGACGGTCATATTCGGCACGAACAAAGGGTCGCCATCAATGGCGCTTTCGGTATTGCCCGTGCCCGGCGCGCCCGACCCTTCCATCATCCACACAAACCCCGGCATGCGCTTGCCAAGGCCATTGATCCGGTCAAGGTTTTTCATGAAATCCGCTACGCGCGGATCATCCGTGGGCGCAACAAGGCGCCCGACGTTGAGTTCTGCGAGATGGTATCCGTTCATGACGCCCCCGCCGATAAAAAGCCGGCAACATGGGCAAATTCAAACGCCGCCCCGACCAAATTCTGTTGCCTGGTCCCTGTCATAGCTACTCGGCCGCCACGGCCGACACGCGGCCCGTGCGCTTGTGCTTGATCCGGTCCTCAATTTCGTCGCGGAAATGGCGGATCAGCCCCTGAATAGGCCAGGCCGCCGCATCACCCAGCGCACAAATCGTATGGCCTTCGACCTGTTTGGTCACATCCAGCAACATGTCGATCTCTTCTGGTTCTGCCTCGCCTGTAACCAGACGGTCCATCACGCGCATCATCCACCCCGTACCCTCACGACACGGCGTGCACTGCCCACATGATTCGTGTTTGTAGAACTTCGACAACCGCCAAATCGCCTTAATCACATCTGTCGAATTATCCATCACGATCACCGCCGCCGTACCTAGGCCCGAGCGTTGTTCGCGCAGATAATCGAAATCCATGATCGCGTCTTTCATGTCCTTGCCGGGGATCATCGGCACCGACGACCCGCCCGGAATAACCGCCTTGAGGTTATCCCAACCGCCGCGAATACCACCGCAATGGGTCTCGATCAGCTCCTCGAAGGTGATGGACATCGCCTCTTCGACCACACATGGGTTGTTTACGTGGCCACTGATCGCGAACAGTTTGGTGCCCGCGTTGTTGGGGCGGCCAAAGCCCGCAAACCATTCAGGGCCACGCCGCAAAATCGTCGGTACCACGGCGATGGATTCAACGTTGTTCACCGTCGTCGGGCAGCCATATAGCCCCGCACCCGCCGGAAACGGCGGCTTCATGCGCGGCATGCCCTTTTTACCCTCAAGGCTTTCTAACAATGCGGTTTCTTCGCCGCAGATATAGGCGCCTGCGCCGTGGTGCAGATAGATGTCAAAATCCCACCCCGACCCGGCCGCGTTTTTGCCCACGAGACCTGCGTCATAAGCCTCGTCTATCGCGGCCTGCAGCGCCTCTTTTTCGCGGATGTAT
Source organism: Roseobacter sp. (assembly GCF_039970775.1). Taxonomy (GTDB): domain Bacteria; phylum Pseudomonadota; class Alphaproteobacteria; order Rhodobacterales; family Rhodobacteraceae; genus Roseobacter. Next base: position 109,596 of record NZ_JBDVLG010000052.1, on the reverse strand, counting down.
TCACCGCGGATATAGATATAGCAAGCATGCGCATTCATCGCAAAAGACGCGATCAAGCAGCCTTCGACCAACGTATGCGGATCATGGCGCATGATCTCGCGGTCTTTGCAGGTGCCCGGTTCGGATTCGTCCGCATTGACCACCAGATAGGCCGGGCGACCATCGGATTCCTTGGGCATAAACGACCATTTCAGACCCGTTGGGAAACCCGCACCACCCCGGCCACGCAACCCGGATGCTTTCATCTGATCCACGATCCAATCGCGACCTTTTTTGATGATCCCACCGGTCCCATCCCAATGGCCACGCGCCTGCGCACCCTTCAGCGTGCGGTCATGCATCCCGTAGATATTGGTAAAAATGCGGTCCTTGTCCTGAAGCATGACGCTCCCCTTCTACTCATTGCCGCGCAGCGAATTGCGCGCGCGCCGTATCTGTAAAGACACCATCAACGCCCAAAAGAGCCCTGCAAGTGCCGCAAAATCAAAAAGAAATGCATAACGTCCGGGCAATCCCAATGCTGGGCCAAGCCAAAGAGACGCCAGCCACACCACCATCGTGCCCATGATCACAACGCCCACAAGCCGCCCTCGGGCGGCCAAGGCCGCTTCATTCGGCGCAGTCTGTTGATGATTTGTGCTCATCGCGGTTGCCCGGCTCTCTCTTAACGTTTGCGTTTCTTCTTCGAAAACTCAGTTTCACCACCGGCGGCCAGAATTTTGGCCTGCCCCACCCAATCATCACGTTCTATCCGCCCTTTGAAACGCAGCCGCGCATCAACCCAAGCGATGTCAGTCTTGGCCAAACCGGCCACCTGATCGAAATGCCAGATCCCTAGGCCATTCAACGTCTCTTCCAGTTTGGGGCCAACGCCGCCGATCAGTTTCAGGTCGTCGGCGGCACCTTCCCGCGCGGTGTCGCTCAATAATGTCGGGCGATCATCTGATCGCTCCGGCGTGGCCTCAACCGGTACCTGCATCTCTTCAACCGGATCATCCTGTGGCGCGACAGATGCGGCAGGCGTGGCAGACACCACCGGCGCGGGCGGCGTAGGGGGTGACACCGGCTGTGCCGCCGCCATGTTAACCGGCGCAGGCAACGGTCGCGTCATGATCCAGCTGATGATCGCACCAACGACCGCAAAAATCACCGCACCGCCAACGACGCCCTGTATGAACCCCCAACCACCGAGCACCCACAACAGAATCGTGGCCAAAGCGCCAACTGCGCCTGCGACCAGCCAACTGCCTAGCGCCATGCTGATTGTACCGTGGTTGTTGTTCATGACTGCGCCCCTTTGCCCTATTTTTCCCGTCTTAGTTTAATACCTTAGCTAATTTCATCACCGGCGCCGTCAAGTCGCCGTATCTTCTGCCAGATCACGCGCCTGCGCGACCCATTTGTCGCGACTGACCCGCCCTTTGAACCCTTCGAGATTTTCATCGACCCAAGCGACTTCCGCCGCCGTCCAGGCTGCAACCTGATCGAAATGATAGAACCCCATGCTGTGCAACAGTTTTTCCAACTTGGGACCAACCCCTTTGATCTTTTTCAGATCATCCGGGCCAGTGTCACGGGCCGCAGTCAACACAGCAGGTTTTTCACCGCTTGGCGCTGGGGTTTCATCGGCTGCAACGGCGGGTTTGGCCTGCGCATTCGCCGCTCGCCCCTGCCACGGCGTCAACAACGGCACCTCGGTGCCATCAATGCGTTTCACCGTATCACCGATATCAACGGCCAATTGCGCGCTGGCGTTATATTGCGTCTTGCCGCTATCGTATTCTGTCAACGATGTCAGCCCCTTAAGGGGCTCAGCCGCATAACGCCCGTTCTGCGGGCCGGGTACTGGCACCTTGCCTGCGGCCAGTTCATCAATGATCTCGCCCATGCGGGCAGCGGTCAGATCTTCGTAGTAATCCTTGCCGATCTGGGCCATCGGCGCGTTAGAACACGACCCAAGGCATTCGACTTCTTCCCAGCTGAAATTGCCATCCGCAGACAAGGCGTGCGGTGCATCCGCGATCTTGTCTTTGCACACGGCCACCAGATCTTCGGCACCACAGATCATGCATGACGTGGTTCCACAGACCTGAATATGCGCAATCGCACCCACGGGCTGTAGCTGAAACATGAAATAAAACGTCGCCACTTCGAGCGCGCGGATATAGCTCAGCCCCAACATCGCCGCCACATGCTCAATGGCGGGGCGGGTCAGCCAGCCTTCTTGTTCTTGCGCGCGCCACAACAAAGGAATGATCGCACTGGCCTGACGGCCCTCTGGGTATTTGGTAATCTGCCCCTCCGCCCAGGCCTGATTGTCTGGCGTAAAGGCAAAGCTATCGGGTTGTTCGGAATGGAGACGGCGCAGCATCAGTTCGGACCTGTCAGTTTGCAGAGACTACGGCAGCCTCCGGCGGGAGTATGAGAATAAGAGTGGAGCGCGGCCAAGATCACCGGTCGATCTCGCCAAACACGACATCCATCGTCCCGATGATCGCAGCAACATCGGCCAATTGGTGGCCGCGCGACATGTGATCCATCGCTTGAAGATGCAAAAACCCCGGTGCGCGGATCTTGCTGCGGTAGGGTTTGTTGGTGCCATCGGCCACAAGATATACACCAAATTCGCCCTTGGGTGCCTCAACCGGGCAATAAACCTCGCCGGCGGGCACGTGGAACCCTTCGGTATAAAGCTTGAAATGATGGATCAGGCTTTCCATCGATTGCTTCATATCACCACGTGACGGCGGGGTGATTTTGCCACGAGCCAACACATCGCCCTGCCCATCAGGTGCGCGCAGTTTTTCAACGGCCTGCAGGATAATCCGCAGCGATTGGCGCATCTCTTCCATGCGGCACAAATACCGGTCGTAGCAATCGCCGTTCTTACCCACGGGGATTTGGAATTCAAATTCGTCATAGCATTCATAGGGTTGCGCACGCCGCAGGTCCCACGCAAGGCCAGATCCACGCACCATCACGCCCGAGAACCCGTATTCAAGGATATCGTCTTCCGTCACGATGCCGATATCGGCGTTGCGCTGTTTGAAGATACGGTTTTCGGTCAGCAACCCGTCGATATCCGCGATCACACGGGGAAATTCCTGCGCCCAAACCTCGATATCGTCGATCAACGCATCGGGCAGATCTTGGTGCACCCCACCGGGGCGGAAATACGCCGCGTGCAGGCGCGCACCACAGGCGCGTTCGTAAAATTCCATCAGCTTTTCGCGTTCTTCGAACCCCCAAAGCGGCGGGGTCAACGCGCCCACATCCATCGCCTGTGTAGTGATGTTGAGGATGTGGTTGAGGATACGGCCGATTTCGCAGAACAGCACCCGGATGAGGCTGGCGCGGCGGGGCACTTCGACACCTGTCAGCTTTTCGATGGCCAGACACCAGGCGTGTTCCTGGTTCATCGGAGCCACGTAATCAAGCCGATCGAAATAGGGCAGGTTTTGCAGGTATGTGCGGCTTTCCATCAGCTTTTCGGTGCCGCGGTGCAGCAAGCCAATGTGCGGGTCACACCGTTCGACGATCTCGCCGTCGAGCTCTAGCACCAGCCGCAGCACACCGTGCGCCGCCGGGTGCTGTGGCCCGAAGTTGATGTTGAAATTACGGATCTTCTGCTCGCCTGTCAGGGCGTCATCGAAACCTTTGGTGCCGTCCATCATCTATTCCTTCACCATTTGTGTCGCGTGGCGACGAGCAATACACACGGTTAGTAATATCGGGCCAAACATCCAAAAAAATGCAGCAGTAATACTGCCGACAAGCAAGATAAAATCGCCGGCCCCGAGTGACATAAACTCCAATGCGACATCTTTCATCTGCCGTCCTCACCATATTGGTTCGAACGCCTTACGGCACCGACGTAAAAACACGTAAAGGCACATCCATAAAAGTCGCCCTCCACTAGACACCCCATAGGCATCATCGCTTCTCCAATTCTTGCAGCTTCAGGCCCATCCACCACAGCAGGGCGATGGTGCCCAGTGGGATCAGACAACCCGCCGCCCAGTATTTATTGATGCCAAAGAACGGCAGCAGCTTGAGCATCGGGATCGCCGTCAGCGCCGACAGGATCAGCCACCAAAAGCCGCCCATTACTTGGCCTCCGCTTTGTCGTCCGCCTTGTCGTCGCCGGGCAGAATGTATTCTGCGCCCTCCCAGGGGGACATGAAATCAAACTGCCGGTATTCCTGTACAAGCGACACAGGTTCGTAGACCACGCGCTTTTGCGCCTCGTCATAACGAACTTCGGTATACCCCGTCGTCGGGAAATCTTTGCGCAGCGGATAGCCGCGAAACCCGTAGTCCGTCAGGATGCGCCGCAGATCCGGGTGCCCCGAGAACAAGATCCCGAACATATCAAACACTTCGCGCTCAAACCAATTGGCCGATGGATGCACCTCGGTGATCGACGGGACCATGGCGTCTTCGCGGATGCTGACCCGCAGGCGTACCCGGTGGTTTTGGTACATCGACAGCAGGTGGTACACCACGTCGAACCGCTTGGCCCGGCCGGTGTAATCAACGGCCGTGATATCGACCAATGTCGAGAATTGGCAGTTTGGATCGGTCTTGAGAAACTCGATCAGCCCCGAGATATTCGACGGGGTCACATCCAGATTTAGCTCACCATGGGTGACATCCCACGCCAACACACAATCGGTGCGCTTGGCCTCGATATACTCGCCGAGTTCTTTCATTGCGTCAGACATGACAGCCCCCTTAGCGAACGATGGTGCCGGTGCGGCGAATCTTACGTTGCAACTGCATGATACCATACAGCAGCGCCTCGGCTGTGGGTGGGCAACCCGGCACATAAACATCGACCGGGACAATACGGTCACAGCCACGCACAACCGAATAGGAATAGTGGTAGTACCCGCCGCCATTCGCACACGACCCCATAGAGATCACATAGCGCGGTTCAGGCATTTGGTCGTAGACCTTGCGCAGGGCGGGCGCCATTTTGTTGGTCAGCGTCCCCGCGACGATCATCAGGTCAGACTGGCGCGGGCTGGCGCGCGGCGCCGTGCCAAAGCGTTCCATATCGTAGCGCGGCATGGCGGTGTGCATCATTTCAACCGCACAGCAAGCCAACCCAAAGGTCATCCAGTGCAAGGACCCGGTGCGGGCCCAATTGATGATGTCTTCGGTTGACGTCAGCAGGAAGCCTTTATCCTGCAATTCGCGGTTCAGATCCTGCGTGGCGACATCGCGGTCCATGCCCGCGGTGTTGGCTCCGGCGGCTACTGCCATTCCAGTGCTCCCTTTTTCCATTCATAGGCGAACCCAATCGTCAGCACGCCCAAAAACACCATCATCGACCAAAACCCGACCATCGATATGTCTTTGAACGCGACCGCCCAGGGAAACAAAAACGCGATCTCCAAGTCGAAGATGATGAACAAGATCGACACCAGATAAAAGCGCACATCGAACTTCATCCGCGCATCATCAAAGGCGTTGAATCCGCATTCGTAGGCCGAGACTTTCTCCGGGTCCGGGTTGCGCACAGCCAAGACAACGGCTGCAAGGATCAGAACAATGCCTAACCCTATGGCTACGGCAAGAAACATGAGAATGGGAAGATATTCCCGAAGCATCTCGTCCAAGGCGCGTCTCCTTCTGTCTGCTACCGCGCGGCTGCGCATGCTGCCAGGCAGCGTATGTTGCTGGTATTGGGTTTACGCGGGTGTCTTGGCAGCGTCAACAGACCCGGTGCGCAAAGGCACCCCCGATAACCCGAATTTTTTACACAGTTGTTTATGTTTTCTTAATCAATGACCTGGCTCCCCTATACAAGCAAGGGTTGCGAGGCAAACTCAACCGCAACCTGTTTGCAACGCCGCGCCAACGTTTGGCGCTGCACCGCGCTAAAAACCCGCCTAGACTTGCGATCAGGGGCATTCAAAGCAATATAACCCTGCGATTCCATGTGGTTTTCACGGTGTATCGCCGCAGCAGCCTGTCGCCTTTGGCACAACAATAAACAAAAGGTCACATCATCGTGTTGGAAAAGTGGGTTAGTATTGATCAACAGCTGCTTTTTGCTGCGCTAAATATGGCCTTTGCGCTGATTATGGGCGCGCTAATCGGGTCAGAACGCCAGATACGAGGGCGGATGGCGGGGTTGCGCACCAATGCGTTGGTGTCGTTGGGGGCCGCTGGGTTCGTGACATTTGCCGCGCTGTTTCCGGATGACATCAACCCCACGCGGGTCGCCGCACAGGTGGTTTCGGGCATCGGGTTTCTGGGGGCGGGCATCATTTTTCGCGATGGGTTCAACATCCAAGGGATCAATACCGCCGCGACATTGTGGTGTTCGGCGGCCGTGGGGATGATGGCGGGTGCGGGGTATCTGCCCTATGCTGCCACGATGACCGGGCTGATTGTCTTTATCAACCTCGCGCTGCGCCCGATTGTGCGGTTGGTCAACACCGTGCGCAAATCCAACCCCGTGCGTGACCGCCTGTTTCAGGTGTGCCTGCGGTGTGCTGCATCCGACGAAGGCGAAATGCGCGGGCTTCTTATGCGCTGTCTCAATGACAACAAGCTGTTTCTACACGAGATTAATTTGATTTCCGGGGGGGAAACGGTGCAGATTGTCGCTCAGGTTCACGGCGAAGGCTCCGCCGAACGCGACATTGAAAAAGCGGTCGCGTTTATCGCGATTGACCCACGCGCCACTGGGGCCCAATGGCACGCCGCGGACGAAGACGCCCCCTAGGCGCCCGCTACATCCAGCCTGCCTTGCGTTTGTCAAAGAACGCCGCGATCCCTTCGGCGGCCTCGTCTGTGTCCCACTGCGCGGCCAATGCGGCAATCGTGTGGTCAATCACCGCATCATCAATACGCGGCCCCAATGCGCGCGCCAATTGTTTCGCCGCCGTCACCGCGCCGGGGGCACACGACAGATAAGGCACCACTTCGGCCTCGACGGCGGCATCCAACGTATCGGCAGCCACCGCGCGCGACACAATGCCAAGATCCACGGCTTCGCCTGCATCAAACAGCCGCGAAGACATAAACACCCGCCGCGCGCGCCCCTCGCCCATGCGTGCCAAAATATAGGGTCCAATGGTGGCGGGGATCAGCCCCAGCCGCGTTTCTGTCAGACCAAATTTGGCCGTGTCCGCCGCGATGACCACATCACAAACACAGGCCAGCCCCACGCCCCCGCCAAAGGCATTGCCGTGCACCCGGCCCACCAAGGGTTTCGGCAAGGTATTCAGCGCGCCCAACATCGTGGCCAGTTTGCGCGCTTCGCGGCCCCGCGTGTCGGGGTCCATGTCGCGCTGTGCGGCCATCCACGCCAAGTCGCCGCCTGCGCAAAAAGACCGCCCCGTGCCGGCCAAAATCACCACACGCACGTCTGGGTCCGCGCCCAACTGCGTGGCGGCTTGGGTCAGGTCGGCCAACATCTGCGCCGACATTGCGTTGTGTTTTTCGGGCCGGTTCAACGTGAGGGTCGCGACCCCGCGCGGGTCGGTCGTCAGGGTTAAGGTCTCAAACATCCGTGTTCTCCTGTCCGGGTACCGCGCCACCCGCGCGCACCCAGTCGTCATATATCCACACCATCCGGTCCACGAACCAGATCTTGGGCACCGCCGTCAGGATCATCCCGAACACGGCACCTTCCCACCACACCGACCACAGCCCCCAAACCATCACGATTGCGCCCGGCACGCTCAGGCTGCTTAGAACCAACGCCACCCGCCGGTGATGATCCGCGATCTGGGCGCGGTGGGTCAGAAAGATACGTTCGCCCATGACGCCGCGGCTGGCCCAGCTGTCCAACCGGGCCGGGGCCGGAAAGACGCGCGGGTTCAGCCAAATCCACAGCAGCGCAAGCCCCACCGGCACGACGGCCCAACCCGCGATCCAGACGCGGCTCCAGATGGCAAGGACAAGCAAGGGCAAACAGGTCAGCATGCGCGTCCACACAGACCACGGGTTGGCATGGCGCCCCCAGGCCGCGTCGTCCATCGTCATGATCCGTTCGGCGCTTTTGAAAATATCAAACATCGCGCCTAGGCCGCACGGATCGTCCGCGCCATGTGCGCGGCCTCCTCCAACACATCCAGATCAAGCCCCGTTTCATACCCCAATGCCGCCAGATGCCGCGCAACGGCTTCGGTCGCTACATTGCCCGCAGCGCCGGGCGCATAGGGGCATCCGCCCAAGCCACCAACCGCGGCATCAAACACCCGCACACCAAGGCTTAGAGAGGCATCGATGTTGTCCATCGCGTAGCCTGTGGTGTCGTGGTAATGGCCTGCCAACCGGCCCACAGGCACGGCATCGCGCACCGCCAGCAACATACGCGCGATGCTGTCGGGGGTGCCTGCACCGATGGTATCGCCAAGGCTGATTTCATAGCAGCCCATACCGAACAATTTGTCGGCCACAGCCGCCACAGCCGCCGGCGCCACAGGCCCGTCATAAGGGCATTCGACCACGCATGACACATACCCCCGCACCGGCAGATCAATGTGGCGGGCCTGTTCCAGAACGGGGGCAAACCGCGCGAGGCTTTCGGCGATGCTGGCGTTGATATTCTTGGCCGAAAACCCTTCGGAGGCAGATGCGAACACCGCGATTTCATCGACACCCGCGGCGCGGGCGTCTTCGAAGCCACGCATATTTGGGGTCAGTGCCGCATAGCGCACGCCGTCGGCGCGGGTCAGGCGCGCCATAACGTCGGCTGATCCCGCCATTTGCGGCACCCATTTCGGCGATACAAAACTGGCCGCTTCGATCCGGCGAAACCCCGCGCGGCTGAGGCAATCAACCAACGCGACCTTGGCGTCGACGGGTATATCGCGTGGTTCGTTTTGCAGGCCGTCGCGCGGGCCCACCTCAAATATTTCGCATGGTCCCATAGTCATTCGGTCTCTCCCACCTCCGATGGCCCCGCATGACACGCAGCCTGCCTGCAAAACCATAGCCGCGCATGTCTTGCACGAACACCCTTTGTCTTCCCCCTACGCGCGCCGCGTCAAAATCCCGCCTGAAAGGGATGGCGCAATGTGGTCACGGCTCTTGGTCTTGGGGCGCCAACCGGATCAATGCGGCACCTGCCTCGACCTGATCGTCGGGGGCGGCCAATACCTCGGCCACGACCCCATCGCGCGCCGCCAACAAGGCGTGTTCCATTTTCATCGCCTCGAGCACGGCCAACCGGTCGCCCGCCGCGACCCCCTGCCCCACAACCGCATCCAACGCGCGCACAAGGCCCGGCATCGGGGCTTCGATCAAACTGTCATCGCCTGCCGCCGCCCCTGTTTGGTCCAACGGATCCACGCGCCTGAATGTCAGGCCATACCGATCAAACACCGTGATCGCCGGGCCCGCGATGGCCACCGGGGGGGCCATATGTCCGTCCAAATACCACTGCCCGTTGCGGCGCTCTGCGTCTACGGTTTGATCTGCGATATGCCAGCGTTGACGGTCGGGGCATCGCACCTCAACGCACAGGTCATGCGTTTCGCCGCCCTCGTCCAGCACAACATCGCGGCGCAGCGGTGCCCACAAGGTGAACCCCGACTGCGGCCCCGGTGCCAACAGACCAAGCGCAGCCATCCCCGCCAGCGCCATATGCCATGGGCTCGGACCGGGCACCGCGGTCAATGCATCGATGTCGCGTGCGATCAGGCCTGTGTCGATCTCGCCCTTTGCGAACCCCGGATGATCTGCCAACGCCCCCAAAAACGCCAGATTGGTCACCGTGCCCGCGACCTCGCACCCCGCCAAGCCTTGCCGCAATCGCGCCAGTGCAATGTCGCGGGTGGGACCATGCACGACCACCTTGGCGATCATCGGGTCGTAAAAGGGGCTGATGGTGTCGCCTGCACGCACGCCGCTGTCGGCGCGGATGCTGGGCGCGAACTGCAAGTGGCTAAGGGTGCCGGTGGCGGGCAGAAACCCTGCGGGCACGTCTTCGGCGTAGAGCCGCGCTTCGAAGGCATGCCCGTTGATCGAAAGCTGCTCTTGCGCGGTCGGGAGGCCTTCGCCTGCGGCCACCCGCAGCTGCCACTCTACGAGATCGATGCCTGTTATGGCTTCTGTTACAGGGTGTTCCACCTGCAGCCGGGTGTTCATTTCCATAAAGAAGAACCCATCAGGGCGCAGGCCGTCCGTCCCATCGACGATGAATTCCACCGTGCCAGCGCCGCTGTAGCCGATCGCCTCGGCCGCACGGACGGCCGCGGCCCCCATGGCTGCGCGCATATCCTCGGTCATGCCGGGTGCGGGGGCCTCTTCGATGACCTTTTGGTGGCGGCGTTGCAGTGAACAATCGCGTTCAAACAGGTGCACGGCGCGGGTGCCATCACCAAAGACCTGAATTTCGATATGGCGCGGATGGGTCACGAATTTCTCAACCAACACATCCGCATTGCCAAAAGCGGTTTGCGCCTCGGAGCGGGCTGACGCGAGGGCGGTGGCAAACTCATCCGGGGTCTCGACCAGCCGCATGCCTTTGCCGCCCCCCCCCGCGACGGCCTTGATCAGCACCGGGTAGCCGATTTTCATAGCCTCGGCGGCCAGCACCGCGTCGTCTTGATTTGCGCCGTGATAGCCCGGCACCACCGGCACACCGGCCTCGACCATCAGCGCCTTGGCCGCATCCTTGAGACCCATCGCGCGAATGGCCTGTGCAGACGGCCCGATGAATGTCAGGCCCGCCGCCGCGACGGCTTCGACGAAGTCGGGGTTTTCGCTGAGAAACCCATAGCCGGGGTGGATCGCCCGCGCGCCTGCGTCCAGCGCCGCCTTGATGATCGCGTCGCCACGCAGATAGCTGTCTGCAGGGGCGGACCCGCCGATATGCACCGCGGCATCGGCCATTGCCACATGTTTGGCCTGCGCATCCGCATCAGAATACACCGCGACACAGCGCACCCCCATAGCCTGCGCCGTCGCCATCACACGGCAGGCGATTTCGCCGCGATTGGCAATTAGGATTGTATCAAACATCAGTCACCACCATGAGCCGACAGCCCTTTGTTGTACGTCGTTGGTCAGCGGTTAAATCAGGCCCCAGACGGGGTGTATGTATGTCTTGTCGTTGCGGCACGGCCCATGCGGCACTTGATCCAAACGTGCCCCCCTTGGCCGCCATCACATCCGAAAAACGCCAAAGCGCGTCTCCTGGATGGGGGCGTTCAACGCGGCCTGCAGCGATAAAAACAACACATCGCGGCTTTTGCGTGGGTCGATGATGCCGTCATCCCACAACCGCGCCGACGCATAAAGCGGGTGGCTTTGGGTTTCGAACATATCAATCGTGGGCTGCTTGAACGCGGCCTCTTCGGCGTCGCTCCAGGGGTGGCCTGCACGGTCCATCGCGTCGCGTTTCACCGTGGCCAACACCCCCGCCGCCTGCGGCCCCCCCATGACCGAAATGCGGCTGTTGGGCCACGACCATAAGAACCGGGGCGAATAGGCCCGCCCCGCCATCCCGTAGTTGCCCGCACCAAACGAGCCCCCCACCAGCATCGTCACCTTGGGCACATTGGTCGAGGCCACCGCCGTGACCATTTTGGCCCCGTGGCGCGCGATGCCTTCGTTTTCATATTTGCGCCCGACCATAAAGCCGGTGATATTTTGCAAAAATACCAACGGGATACTGCGCTGCGAACAGATCTCGATGAAATGCGCGCCCTTTTGCGCGGCTTCCGAAAACAGCACGCCGTTGTTGGCGATGATCCCGATGGGACAGCCGCGCAGATGGGCAAACCCCGTCACCAGCGTTTCGCCGAACCGAGGTTTGAATTCATCAAACCGCGAACCATCCACCAACCGGGCAATGACCTCGCGGATGTCATAAGGGGTGCGCAGATCGGCAGGCACCACACCCAAGATTTCTTCAGGGTCATAGGCCGGGTCTTCGGGCGTTTCCCAGTGCACTGTGCTGGGCTTGGTGCGGTTCAACGACGCAACCGCCTGCCGCGCCAACGCCAGCGCATGGGCATCATCTTCGGCCAGATAATCCGCGACCCCAGACAGACGGGTGTGCACATCGCCCCCCCCGAGATCTTCGGCGCTGACGATCTCGCCGGTGGCGGCCTTGACCAGCGGCGGCCCGGCCAGAAAAATGGTACCTTGGTCACGCACGATGATCGTCACATCCGACATGGCCGGCACGTAGGCGCCCCCCGCCGTGCACGACCCCATCACCACCGCGATCTGCGGAATGCCCAGTGCCGACATCCGCGCCTGATTGTAGAATATCCGGCCAAAATGGTCACGGTCGGGAAAGACTTCATCTTGGTTGGGCAGGTTCGCCCCGCCGCTGTCGACCAGATAAATACACGGCAGATGGTTTTCCTGCGCGATCTCTTGGGCCCGCAGGTGCTTTTTCACCGTCATCGGATAGTAGGTGCCACCCTTTACCGTGGCATCGTTGCACACCACCATCACCTGTTGGCCCTGCACCTGCCCGACGCCTGCGATCACCCCTGCGCAGGGTGCGGCCCCCCCGTATAACTCATGCGCCGCCGTCGCGCCCACCTCAAGGAACGGACTGCCGGGGTCTAATAAATTCGCCACCCTATCGCGCGGCAGCATCTTGCCCCGGCTTAGGTGGCGCGCACGAGGTCGTTCGCCCCCGCCCAGCGCCGCAGCAGAGGCCACCTCTGCGACCTCTGCCAATGCCGCCAGATGGGCTGTGGTATTCGCTTTGAAGGCCGCTGACCCGCTTTGGGAATTTGATACAAGCTTCATTTTATCACCCGATATTCATATTTTCGGTCGGCTGGCACCGCTGCCCGGCGCGACGCCCTCAGACAAAGGGCTGCTGCTAAATTCAAGGCCGCCAAAGCGATTGACGTAGTATTCGTAATGTCTGCGCGCATCGAAGTGGCTTGGGCCGCAGCTTACAACAATCCAAATGCCGTGGGTCTTGCCCGGATAAGCCACGCAGTCGGTGGGTTTTGCGCCCTGCCCGATTTCATCATGCGCGCGGTCTTCAAGATATCGCGCAGCGTATGTGTTGATCACGTCAGTCTCCGTCGTGAAGGCCGCGATCCACCCCATGCGAAACCAAAACAACGCGCAGCACAGCGTCACCACCCCAAACGGCACCCACCATAGCCACCGTGGCATCATGCCGAATGTGCCACTGTCACACCATCGCCCCCATCATTTCGCGGCCCACCAACATGCGGCGGATCTCGGAGGTGCCTGCGCCGATCTCCATCAGCTTGGCATCACGGAACAAACGCGCGACGGGGCTGTCATTGAGGAAACCCGCGCCGCCCATGGCTTGCACCGCTTGGTGGGCCTGTTTCATCGCCTCCTCCGAGGCATAAAGACAACACGCCGCTGCATCTTGGCGGGTGACATCCCCCCGGTCGCAGGCCTTGGCGACCTCGTAGACATAGGCGCGCGCAGAATTCATCGCCGTGTACATATCGGCGATTTTGCCCCGCATCAGTTGGAAGTTCCCGATCGGTTGGCCGAACTGCTTGCGGGTCGCCAGATAGGGCATGATCGCATCCAGACAGGCCGCCATGATGCCCGTACCGATGCCCGCCAAAACCACGCGTTCGTAATCGAGGCCCGACATCAACACCGCAACACCGCGCCCTTCGTCGCCCAGTACGTTTTCAAACGGCACCTCGACGTCGTCAAAGATCAGCTCGGCTGTGTTGGAGCCGCGCATGCCCAGCTTGTCAAAATGCGGGCTGGTTGAGAACCCGACCATGTCTTTTTCGATGATAAAGGCGGTTATGCCTTTGCTGCCCGCATCCGGGTCCGTTTTGGCATAGACCACCAAGGTATCCGCGTCGGGGCCGTTGGTGATCCAGTATTTCGTACCGTTCAGGCGGTAGTGATCGTTGCGTTTTTCGGCACGTAGCTGCATCGACACCACGTCTGACCCGGCGCCCGCCTCGGACATCGCCAACGCGCCCACATGGGTGCCCGCAATCAGCCCCGGCAGGTATTTTTGCCGTTGCGCGGCGGTGCCATTCAGTTTGATCTGATTGACGCACAGATTGGAATGCGCCCCATAGGACAACGACACAGACGCGCTGGCCCGCGCGATTTCTTCGATGGCAACGGTATGCGCCAGATAGGACATGCCCGCGCCCCCATCGTCTTGCGGCACCGTGATCCCCAACAGGCCCAGTTCGCCCATCTCGGTCCATAGGTCGGCGGGAAATGCGTTTGTCGCATCGATCTCAGCGGCCATTGGGGCCACGCGGTCTTGAGCCCAGCGGTGCACCATATCGCGCAACGCGTTCACGTCTTCGCCCAGATCGAACGCCATGGTTGCCATGAACATCGTCCTGACCTCCCCTCAGAATTTAATGAACACCTGTTCATTAATGTCACGGCAGGTCAGATCGGTCAAGCGTGGTGCTATTGGGCGGCGGTGGTCCGTTGTTGATAGACCGCACCCACCTCGACACGGATGATCCGCGCGATCAGGTCGCAATCGTCCAATGAAAACGTCAAAGGCACCCGCATATCCAAGATGCCCGCAAGCACCCGGTCAGACGCGGGCATCGGGTCGGATTGCGCATAGCGCCAACTGTCATAGCGGCTGGTAAAGCCCACGGGTTCTGCCCCGCCGAACCATTTTAGTTCTACTCCACGGGCCGCGCAGCGCGCCACCACCGCCTGAACATCCGCCGTGGCCCAATCCAACAACAGCACCTGAATGGACGAGCCCACGATGGTTTCGGCCTCGGGGCGTTCCACGATGGTCAGACCCGGCGTGCCGCGCAGACCCGCCTCAAGCTGCCGGTAGCGTGCGTTCCAACGGGCGCATTGCGCGGCCAAATCTGCCACCTGCGGGCGCAGGATCGCGGCGCGCAGGTTGTCCATGCGGCCCGATATATTGGGCGTTTCATAGCGGATGGTTTCAAACGCCTCTTTGGGGGGCGCGGCCAGATGCCGTTCGTACATCATGTAGGACCCCGACATCATCACCGCCCGCGCGGCGACATCGGCGTCATCAGTGACCAGAAACCCGCCCTCGCCGGAATTTACGTGTTTATAGGTCTGGCACGAATAGCACCCCACCCGCCCATGCCGCCCGGAAGGCGTGCCATTCCACGCGGCCCCCATGGTGTGGGCGCAGTCCTCAACCACCACCACACCCGCCGCATCGCAGATCGCCATCAACGCATCCATATCGCACAGGTGCCCGCGCATATGGCTGAGCAATAGCACCTTGGCGTGGCCGATCTTGGCGCGCAGATCCTCCAAATCGATGGTCAAGGCTTCGGTCACACCTACGAAAATTGGCACACCCCCGACGGCCGCAACGGCCCCCGGCACCGGCGCCAGCGTAAAGGCATTGGTCAGCACCGTATCACCGGGTGTGACGCCAACCGCACGCAGGGCCGTGGCCATCGCATAGCCGCCTGACGCCACAGCCAGACAATATGGTGCATCTACGGTCGCGGCGAATTCCTGTTCCAGCAAGGCGGTTTCGCTAAGTTCGTCCGCGTCGGTGTTATAGCGGTGCAACCGCCCGTGCCGCATGATCGCGATGGCGGCCTCTATGCCTGCTTCGGGAATGGGGTCTTGTTGCGTAAAACTGCCTTTGAAACTCTCGGTCATGGTGCACCCTTGTTGTCGCGGCGACCTTGCAGGGGGTCGCCTGTACGGTCAAGCCAACAGACGGTCTACCACGGCGGGTAAATCCGTGTAATTATGCAACAACGCGTCTGGGCTCAACGCCGCCATATCGCCGCCCGCAGGCCCAAAGGTCACCAAAACACACGGCACCCCGGCCGCGCGCGCGGTATTGCGGTCGGTATCGGAATCGCCAATCAACGCGCATTTTGCAGGGTCGCCCCCGGCGCGGCGCGCGGCTTCAAACAAGGGCTCTGGGTCGGGCTTGCGCACGGGCAACGTATCGGCCCCCACCAGTGACGCAAACGCATCCCGCACGCCCAGATTGCGCAACAACGTCTCGGCCAGACCTTCGGGCTTGTTGGTGCAAATGCCCACACCGTACCCGGCTGTTTTCAACTCTTCGACCGCCGCCATAGCGCCGGGATACATCACCGTATGCACGTCAATGGCACCGGCGTAGGCTTCTAGCAGCACGGGGTAATATTGGTCAATCGCGGCCGCATCATCGCCGCGCCCCAACCGCGTCAGCCCCAGCGTCAGCATTGCGCGCCCACCGCGCAGCGCTGTGCCTGCGTCTTGCGCGGGGTCCAACACATCGCCCGCCCCCATATCCCGGAAACACTGGTTGGCCGCCGCGATCAGATCACCGCTGGTGTCGGCCAACGTCCCATCCAGATCAAAGATCACCGTTTTCATCGCAGCACCCCTCGGTATGGTTTTCGGCGGCAGATCGCGCACCCATGTTGCAACACGCAACCTTCTTTGATGGGCCCAACGCTTGCGCCGCTGCGTCAGAGCGATAAAGAGGTGCATAGCAGAACACAAAGAGAAACGTCATGAACACCGCATTGGTCATCCTCGCCGCAGGCAAAGGCACCCGGATGAATTCGGACCTGCCCAAGGTTCTTCACCCGCTTGGCGGCGCACCGCTGTTGGCGCATGCTATGCGCGCCGGGGCCAGCCTGGCGCCCGAAAAAACCGTGATCGTGGCAGGGCATGGCGCCGACCTTGTGCGCGCCGCAGCGCAGGATCACGACGAGACCGCGCAGGTCGTTGAACAAACCGAACAATTGGGCACCGCCCATGCCGCAGGTCAGGCCCGCGGCGCCCTGGCGGGGTTTGACGGCACGGTGGTTGTGCTCTTTGGGGATACGCCCTTTGTGCAGCCCGAAACCCTAGAGGCCATGATCACCGCGCAGGCCGACCATGATGTGGTGGTATTGGGTTTCACCGCCGCCGATCCCGGACGTTATGGGCGGTTGGTGATGCAGGGCGACACCCTCGAACGGATCGTTGAATTTAAAGACGCCACCCCAGACGAACGCGCCATTTCGCTGTGCAACAGCGGGGTGGTCGCATGCAACGCAGGCCTACTGTTTGACCTGATCAACGCCGTGGGCAACGACAACGCATCTGGCGAATACTACCTGACAGATATCATCGCGCTGGCCCGCGCGGATGGGCGCCGCGCAACCGTTGTCACCTGTGACGAAAGCGAAACATTGGGCATCAACACCCGCGCCGAATTGGCCAGCGCCGAGGCAGCATTTCAGGGGCGCGCGCGGGCACAGGCCTTTGACGATGGCGTGACGATGCCAGCCCCCGGCACGGTGCACTTCGCCTTTGATACGGTGATCGGGCGCGACACGATTGTGGAGCCCAACGTGGTGTTTGGCCCCGGTGTGACAGTGGAAACCGGTGCAACGATCCGGGCGTTTTCGCACCTCGAAGGCTGCCATGTGGCGCGCGGTGCGATCATCGGGCCCTATGCCCGCCTGCGCCCCGGTGCTGAACTAAGCGAGAACACCCGTGTTGGCAATTTCGTCGAAATCAAGAACGCACAAATCGGCGAAGGCACCAAGGTCAACCACCTAAGCTATATCGGCGATGCCACCCTGGGCGCGCGCACCAACATCGGCGCAGGCACCATCACGTGCAACTATGACGGCGTGCTCAAACACCATACCGACATCGGCGATGACGTCTTTATCGGGTCCAACACAATGCTGGTGGCCCCTGTGCACATCGGAGACCGCGCGCTGACAGGCAGCGGGTCGGTCATCACCTCCGATGTGGACCCCGACGCGTTGGCCATCGCCCGCGCGCCCCAAGTCGAAAAACCGGGCATGGCGACAAAGCTCCGGACGATCCTAAAGGCCAAAAAGGCCAAACTCCAAAGAGGCAGTTGATCATGTGTGGAATTGTAGGTGTGCTGGGCGGCCACGAGGCTGCGCCGATCCTTGTTGAGGCGCTCAAACGGCTCGAATATCGCGGCTATGACAGTGCGGGCATCGCCACCGTCGAAGATGGCATTCTGGATCGCCGCCGCGCGGTAGGCAAACTGGTGAACCTGTCGGATCTGCTGGTACATGAACCACTTACGGGCAAATCCGGCATCGGGCACACTCGCTGGGCCACCCATGGCGCGCCCACCGTGAAAAACGCGCACCCCCATCAGGCCGGGCGCGTCGCGGTGGTGCACAATGGTATCATCGAGAATTTCCGCGAATTGCGCACCGAACTGGCCGACCATGGCGTCACCTTTGTGACCCAAACCGACACAGAAACCGTGGCCCTGTTGGCCGAACATTACATGACCGAAGGCCACGGCCCCGTTGAGGCCGCTAAGATGACCTTGGGCCGGTTGCAGGGGGCCTTTGCATTGGCGTTTTTGTTTTCTGGCCAAGACGATCTGATCGTGGCTGCGCGCAAAGGGTCGCCGCTGGCGATTGGTCACGGCGACGGCGAAATGTTCGTGGGCTCGGACGCCATTGCCCTGTCGCCGCTGACCGACCGGATCAGTTATCTGGAGGAAGGCGATTGCGCCGTGGTGACCCGCGCAGGTGCCGAGATACGCGACCACAACGGGGCGCTGGCCAATCGCGCGGTCAAGACCATACAGATCAGCGACACCCTGATCGACAAGGGCGGCCACAAGCATTTCATGGCCAAAGAAATCGCCGAACAGCCTACCGTGATCGGCCAGGCCTTGGGCAACTACCTTGATCACGATGGCAATATCCACCTGCCCGACCCCGGCATTGATTTCGCCAAGGTCGACCGCCTGACCATGGTCGCCTGCGGCACCGCCTCTTACGCCTGTCTGACCGCCAAATACTGGTTTGAACAGATCGCGCGCCTGCCCGTCGATGTAGATGTCGCGTCAGAATTTCGCTACCGCGAACCGCCCATCCCCAAAGGCACCACCGCGTTGTTTGTCAGCCAATCGGGCGAAACAGCCGACACCTTGGCAGCGTTGCGGTATTGCGAGGGCAAGGCCCAGAAAATCGTGTCTGTGGTCAATGTGCCCGAAAGCTCTATCGCGCGGGACAGTGATTTGGTGTTGCCGATCCATGCGGGGGTTGAGGTCGGCGTGGCCTCGACCAAGGCGTTCACCTGCCAGCTGACGGTGCTGTTTATTCTGGCGCTCAAGGCTGCGCAGGACCGCGGCGAAATGGACGCCGATACCTTGGCTGACCACCTGTCCGCCCTGCGCAGCCTGCCCAGCGTGATCGCCACTGCGCTGGACGCCAACCCAAAGATGCAACAGGCCGCGTTGCACTTGGCCGAAGCTCGCGATGTTTTGTTTTTGGGGCGCGGGTTGATGTATCCACTGGCCCATGAGGGCGCGCTAAAATTAAAAGAAATCAGCTATATACACGCCGAAGCTTACGCGTCAGGTGAACTAAAGCACGGCCCCATCGCGCTGGTCGATAAATCCGTGCCCGTTGTGGTGATGGCCCCACGCGACGCGCTGTTTGATAAGACCGTCAGCAACATGCAAGAGGTCATGGCGCGCAAGGGTCAGGTCATTCTGATCTCGGACAGGCAGGGCCTAGAAGAAGCCGGTGAAGGCGCCTTTGCCACCATCGAGCTGCCCAGCGTGCCCGATGCCCTAACGCCGATCTTATACGCGATCCCCGCGCAACTGCTGGCCTATCACACGGCCGTTGCCAAAGGCACCGACGTGGATCAGCCGCGCAATCTGGCGAAATCCGTAACCGTGGAATAATGCCGCGCGCGGGCCGTCAGCGCCGGCGCGGCACATGGTGGCGAGGCTATGCGTAAAAACCCGTGGCCAAGACTGGTATCCGCACCCATAAAATCGCATTAGGGCGTGGGGTGCCCTACCGCCCCACACGATTGCCCCAAATCTCGAAAGCCCCTCATGGAACTTTGGATCTCCATCACCATCGGTGCTGCGTTCTTGCAAAACCTGCGGTCCTCACTGCAAAAGCACCTTAAGGGTGTGATGGGCACAACCGGCGCGACCTTTGTGCGGTTTGGGTTCGGGGTGCCTTTTGCGGCCCTCTATTGGGCGATCCTGATCTGGGGGTTTGGTTTTGATCTGCCAACGCTCACCGGCCGGTTTGCCATCTGGATGGTCATCGGCGCACTTGCACAAATCGCGGCGACCTTTCTACTGGTGCACCTGTTTTCCCTGCGCAATTTCGCCGTGGGCAATGCGTATTCGCGCACCGAACCAATGCAGACGGCGATATTCGCCTTTGTCCTATTTGGGGCCAGTTTCAGCGCGGGCGCCATCCTTGCGATTGTCATTGCCGTCATGGGGGTGATGCTTATATCGGTCGCCCAATCTAAGATCACACCGCGGTCGCTGATCACGTCTGTGTTTAGCAAAACCGCGTTGACTGGCCTTGCGGCGGGCACATTGTTTGGCCTCGCCGCCATTGGGTTTCAGACCGCCGCGCGCAGTGTTGTGTCGGACGCATTTGTCGTACAAGCGGCCACCACATTGTTGATTGGCATTACCTTCCAGACGGTCTTTATGCTCAGCTATATGGTCTGCAAAGATCGCGCCGAAATCGCCCGTATCCGCGTGGCGTGGAAGCCCGCGCTGCTGGTTGGGTTTGTCGGTGCCACAGCGACGTTTGGGTGGTTCACCGCCTTCACACTGCAACAGGCCGCCTTGGTTAAAGTGCTGGCACAGGTCGAGATGATTTTTAGCTTTGGCTCAAGCATCCTTATCTTCAAAGAGACCATAAACCGGGTCGAAATTCTGGGGTGCGCGCTGATTGTTGGCAGTATCATGTGCTTGGTCTGGCTGGGCTGACCCACAGGTCTGCGGTTTGGCGGTGCGGCCCGTGACCACCGCCTGCCTAACGACAAAATTCGCCGGTTTTTAGCGCCCCAGCATTGGTTACCGTTTGTGTTGTGAACATGTAGCACCCTTTGGTGCCCGTCGGTTGGTAGCGGATAAAATAATCCTTGCCGTGATAGGTATAATCCATGCTCCGCGCGCCGCCCCTGGTCTGGGTAAAGACGAGGTTCTCGACACCACCCTGCGGCGGACGGCCCGGTGCGGCGCCACCCCCCGCAGCCGCCGAAAGCGGGCGCACACGCGGCAATGCGTCAAAATCGGGCACCTCCCCCATGAGGCATTGCACGATGTAGGGGGCCTCGGGTGACGTGTGATATCGGTAGCCAAACCTGTCGTCGGGCTGGCCATTGCACACATCCAAAACCCCCTCTGCAATCACCGACCCATCGGGGTTTGCACTGCCGTAAATCGGAAACCCGTCAAACGCCCACCCGATAATGGCATCATCGCCCGCATTGGCCATCTGCGCGATCATACACACGGGTTCAGCGTGATAATGATAGTCATCGCCCCGCCCCGCATGACCACCGCAAACATCCAGTTGCCGGGTAATGACCGTGTCATGTTGGGCCTGATGGTGGGCAAGGTCGGCTTGGCTCATCTCGCCGCCACCTGTGTAATCGTAGATAGGCACACCGTTCACAGCAACCCCCAAGGCGGCATCGCGGGTCAGCGGCGTGGCCCCAAGGGTCGGGGCCAACAGAACCGGCGCGCCATATTCTGCGGGAACAGGCACCTGTTCGTTTGTGCCGACAATCCCCGTCATCATGTCGTGGTTGGGGTAGGCGTCTGAGGTCAGTGTCGCGTGGTCATCCGTGCAAGTCACCGTGACGTCCCCCCCAAACCCCGCCTCAGCGACCGACCTTACAACCGCATCGCAATGGTCCTCGTGCGCCGTAACAAGCGTCGGGAAAAACATCGCCGAAAACGTGGCAATCGCGATGGGTTTTGGACAGATCATAGTCAGATTCTCCTATGGGGTTATTCGACCATCAGCCGGCACAACACCGTATTGCTTTGTTCCAGATCCGGGCCCCAGATCAGCTCGGCGTTATGCGCCCATGTGATGTCGTCGTACCCATCCTTGGGGCCCACGTCGCGTTCGGAATACACAGCGGCCTGTGGCCAATCAGAGGCATCAAACCCCGCCTGATCCCAACCGTCCGGTTCTTCGGAGGCCTCGAACGTGCAAGCGCCTTCGCCCGCAACAGGGTTGGATGACCCTTCGCAGGATTTATCGAGCGGTGCGGAATGGATCACCAGACACTGCCAGCCCGCGTTGCTGACCGCCGCAAGGGCGCCCGCCTGATCCCGGATCTGCAAGATCACACCGCCATCGCCCATCTGTTGACGGCGCGACCCGATGTATTCCAACCCGGTGTCGTTTTCCTTGAAATCCTTGGCAACCAGCCCCACCACAAACGGGCGCGTCGCCTCAAAGGTGAAACTTTCGGCATTAAAAGACCGCTCCGTGGTAATGGGCACGCTGTCTTGGGCCACCTGCGTGCCATCAATGCGCATCTCAAACCAGTTGTCGGCCCAAACATCCGCCGAAAACGGCTCTGCGTAAATCGGAACCGCCGATGATGCCAGCAAAGCCAACGTCGTAAGAATAGATTTCATATCGCGTGTCCTCCAACCCTGTGTTGAGCATTATACGCGATCACCGCCGCAATCCGTCGCATGTTTTTTAGTTTGCGCGCCAAGGCGCCCATGATTGTGTCGCAGGGCTGGTCTGCAGCTCTGGCGTATTCGGGTTCAGCAGCCCCCTCACAACCATGAAATGCTGAAAAACTGGGCGCCTATCGCCCGCGCCGTGCAGTATTCCAGCCCCCAAAGCCCGCGCCACACATCGGCATAGGGCGGCGTAATCGCATATATTTTAGGCCCGAACACCCGCCCCAGCCGGTGCATGAATGGCCAAACCATCCGCATTAGAATGCCGCCTATGCCGTTAACCTCTTGCTGCATCTGGCGCAGACCATTACCAATGTCTTTATGAATGCTCCTTTGATCGATCCGTTTGCCCGTGCAATCACCTATCTTCGGGTCTCTGTCACCGACCGCTGTGACTTCCGATGCGTCTATTGCATGTCTGAAAACATGACCTTTTTGCCCAAAAAGGAACTGTTGACCCTAGAAGAGCTTGACCGCCTGTGTTCCACTTTTGTGGGGCTGGGGGTTGAAAAGCTGCGGATCACCGGGGGCGAACCTTTGGTGCGCAAAGGCATCATGACGTTCTTTCAAAGCATGTCGCGCCATCTGGATGCCGGCACCCTAAAAGAGCTGACACTCACCACCAATGGCAGCCAGCTGGAACGCTATGCCAAAGATCTGTATGCCGCCGGTGTGCGGCGGGTGAACGTGTCGCTCGACACGCTGGACGAGACAAAATTCGCGGCTGTCACCCGCTGGGGCCGTTTGCCTCAGGTGTTGCGCGGAATAGACGCCGCGCAGGCTGCGGGCATGCGGGTCAAGCTGAACGCGGTGGCGCTAAAGGGGTTCAACGAACCCGAGCTGCCCACCATAACCGCATGGTGCGCCGAGCGCGGGATCGACCTGACCTGGATTGAAGTGATGCCCATGGGTGATATTGGAAACGAAGACCGGCTGGACCAATATTGGTCCCTTAAAGAGGTGCGCGCGCGATACGGCGAGCATTACACCGTCACCGATTTAGCCGAACGCACCGGCGGGCCTGCGCGGTATGTGCGGCTTGAAGAAACCGGTCAGAAAATCGGGTTCATCACCCCGCTGAGCCATAATTTCTGCGAAAGCTGCAACCGCGTGCGGATCACTTGCACCGGCGAGATTTATTTATGTCTGGGCCAAGAAGATCGCGCCGACCTGCGCACGCCTCTGCGCAACTACCCAGACGACGACACCCCCCTACAAGACGCGATCCACGCGGCCATCGCCCTGAAACCCAAAGGGCATGATTTTGACTATTCGCGCCAGGCGCTCGATGGCCAAATGCCCCGCCACATGAGCCACACAGGCGGCTGACGGAGCGAATGCGCGTTCCGCCGCTCTTTTATGTCTATGTTGCAGCGACGGTCGTTTTGGCCCCTTTCGCCGCCTACTTAGAAATCAAAAAACTACGGCGGCAGGGTGTTTCGGCGTTACGCGCCCATGAAAAGATGGGCCATGCCAGCCAACCCCGATCGGGCAGCGGGCACCTGATATGGTTCCACGCGGCCTCTGTCGGTGAAAGCCTGTCGGTGTTGGCACTGATCGCCAAGATGGGTGAAATGCTGCCGCGTGCCCATTTTCTGATCACCTCCGGCACCGCCACATCGGCGCAATTGGTCTCCAAACGCCTGCCCCCTCGCACGGTGCACCAATTTGCGCCGCTGGACGCACGCGGCCCACTGACACGGTTTCTCAAACACTGGCGCCCAGATGCGGCGATCTTTGTCGAAAGCGAACTGTGGCCGCGGATGCTGCGCATGACCCATGAACGCGGCACCCCTATGGCGCTGGTCAATGCCCGCCTCAGTGCAAAGTCGCGCGCGACATGGGTCCGCTATCCCGCCCTTGCATCCTTTATTCTGGGTGTCTTTGATCTGATCCTGACGCAAAACGACGAAATGGCGCAGGCGATGGTCGATATGCATGCCCCCGTGGACCGTGTGGCGCGGGGCACCAACCTCAAATCGCTCTCGGCGCCGCTGCCCACGGATCCGGCGGTGCTGGCGCAATCGCGCGCGGCACTCAAGGGGCGGCCCGTTTGGGTGGCAGCCTCGACCCATCCCGGCGAAGAAGCCACCGTGCTTGATGCGCACGCTAACCTTCTAGTGTACCACCCTGATCTGGTGTTGATCCTTGTGCCCCGGCATCCGGACCGGCGCGATGAGATTGTCAAACTGATCCGCGCCCGCGAGATGAGCGTTGCGATCCGGTCAGAAGGCTCCCTGCCCCGCAACGGCGAGGCCGTCTATCTGGCCGATACGCTGGGTGAATTGGGCAGTTGGTACGCCCTGACAGACATGGTGTTTCTGGGCGGGTCCTTGCACCCCATCGGCGGGCACAACCCGTTTGAGGTGGTGCAGGCTGGTGCTGTTGCGATATCAGGGCCGCATGTCACCAACTTTGCCGAAACCTTTGCAGACATGCAGGCCAAAGGTGCGGCACAAATCGTCGCGGATACGCGTGCGTTAACAGACGCGGTTGCAACCTTGCTCGACAGCCACGCCGCCAGATTTTCTGCCCATCAGGCCGCCGAAACCGTCGTGCGCGACAAATCCAACGCCCTAAGCCAGATCGCAAGCCGACTGATCCACATGCTGCGCCTAGAAGAAGACCCCCGATGACCCCACCACCCCGTCCCGCCTTGCGCGACATCGACGTGATTGCCCCCAATTTCAAACGTCGGTTGTCCGGCGTCACGGCGACCATTGTGCGGTTGGTGCCGGTGCAATCGGCGCAGATCGCGATTGCCGCAACGGGCCCGGTCTTGCCAGACGACGTGCCTCAGGTTGCGCTGTCGGCGTTGCCGTTTATGTCGCGGCGCGGGCCCTCGGGCTGGCGGGTCTGGCACGCGCGCCGCAATGTCGAAATGATTGGCGGCTTGGTACTTAGGTACCTATTGGGCAAAAAACTACGACTGCTGTTTACCTCTGCATCGCAACGCCAACAAAGCGGGCTGACCCGGTGGCTGATTAGGCGCATGGATGCGGTTGTTGCAACCTCAGACAAAACCGCCCGTTATCTGCAGGTGCCCGCCCAAGTGATCATGCACGGCATTGATATACATACGTTTTCTCCCAGCCTAGACCGCCCGGCGTTGCGCCGCAAACTGGGCGTGGCCGATGATGGGCCGGTGTTGGGATGCTACGGGCGGATCCGCGCGCAAAAGGGCACCGATGCCTATGTAGATGCCATGATCGCGTTGCTGTACAAGCACCCGACGGCCACTGCGCTGGTCATGGGGCGCGCCACCGCCGAACACCGCGCGTTTGAGGACGACCTGCGCGCGCGGATAGACACGGCGGGTCTGTCAGACCGGCTGCGGTTCATGCCCGAAGTCCCCCCCGAGGCGATGGCGGATTGGTACCGTATTTTGGATGTCTACGTGGCCCCGCAACGGTGGGAAGGGTTCGGCCTGACCCCGATCGAGGCAATGGCCTGTGGCTGCCCCGTGGTCGCCACACGTGTCGGCGCATTCGAGGCACTGGTGCGCGACGGCGAAACCGGGCTGTTGGTGGATGCGGATGATGCAGGGGCGCTGGAACGCGCCGCCGATGCGATCCTGTCGGACCCGCAGCGCCTGCAAGATTGGTCTGTCGCGGCGCGCCAGCATGTGGAAGCCCGGTTTTCCATAGAAACCGAAGCCGCCACATTGGTCACGCTTTACCGCGACCTGCTGTCACGACCCTAGGGGTTAGGCCGCGGGCATCCGTTTTTCGACGATCTCGGCCCACCAGCTACAGCCCGCAGGGATCGCATCATCGTTGAAGTTATATTCGGGGTGGTGCACGTCCGCGCTGGCGCCGTTCCCAACCAAAATATACGCGCCGGGCCGTTCTTCGAGCATAAACGCGAAATCCTCACCGCCCATGACCAACGGCGCCTCGTCGCAATCACCCGACACAGATGCGGCCACTTCGGCGGCAAAGGCGGTTTGTTCATCGTGGTTGACCATAACCGGATAGTTGCGCGTGTAATCGACCTTGGCGGTCGCGCCAAAGCTCTCGGCCACGCCGGTCGCCAGTTTTTTCAGGCGTGTTTCGGCCAAATCGCGCACATGCCCTTCTAGGGTGCGCACGGTGCCCTTTAACGTCACACGTTGGGGGATGACATTGAACGCATGGGATGACGTCTCGAACGAGGTCACCGAGACCACGACCTGATCCACCGGATCCGCGTTGCGGCTGGCGATGGTTTGCGCCGCGATCACGATGTGGCTGGCCACAACGGTCGTGTCGATGGTTTCTTGCGGTTTGGCGGCGTGACCGCCCATGCCTTCGACCTCGATCTCAAAGATATCAGTCGCGGCGAAAAACGGACCCGGCCGGATCGCAAAACTGCCCAGTGGGCGCCCGGGCCAGTTGTGCATGCCGTAGACCTCTTGGATGCCAAAGCGGTCCATCATGCCATCTTTGCACATCTCACGACCGCCGCCGCCGCCTTCTTCGGCGGGCTGAAATATCACCACCACAGTGCCGTCAAAATTACGCGTTTCCGCCAGATATTTCGCAGCCCCCAGCAACATCGCCGTGTGCCCATCATGGCCGCACGCGTGCATCGCACCGGGCGTTTTGGAGGCGTATTCCACCCCGGTTTGTTCCAAAATAGGCAGCGCATCCATATCTGCGCGCAGGCCGATCACCTTGCCAGATCCGTTTGCCTTGCCCTTGATGACACCAACAACACCGGTCCGGCCCAGGCCGGTTACGATCTCGTCACAGCCGAAGTCCTTTAGTTTTTCAGCCACCAGCGCAGAGGTGCGGTGCGTATCAAACAGCAGTTCGGGGTGTTCATGTAAATCACGTCGCCAGGCGGTAATTTCATCTTGCAGTTCGGCAAAACGGTTCTTCACAGGCATGAAAGCTCTTTCTTTGAAGTGGCATGGGCCATTGGGGTGACGATATCTGCATCAGCACTACAGCACGGGGGCGGACCCCAAATGCTGGCCGTGTCAGGTATCTGACGGCATATTAACGCGCGCCGCAGGGTCTACAAGACATAGCGGACTGGTTGCACAATATTGCATCACAACCCCGGACCCAAGTCCATAATAGTGCCATCGTTAAACCGATCAAACCGGAACCGCGTCAGGTCGTGCCCCGGCGCCACACCCCGCGCAAGGTCCGCCAAAATACGCCCCATGGCGGGGCCAATGCCAAACCCGTGGCCGCTCATACCGGTGCCCAATGTCAGCCCCGGCAGGGCGGCGATGCGGTCGACCACGGGCACAATATCGGGCATCGTATCTATCATCCCCGCCCAGCTGTGCGACACCGTGATGTCAGGCAGATCTGGGAACAGCGCGGCAAAATCGCGAGTCATTGCGCGCACCTTGGCGGTGTTCGGCGCGGGGTTCAGCACGCGGTGGTGTTCAAATGGGCTGGACGCATCGGCAGACCACCGGCGCGGCGTGCCCCAGGCATCAGGGTAGCCGCGCGGCGCTGCGGGCAACAGCCGTGTGCCCAAGGGGTCGGCCTTGAGTTGGGTCAGGTATTTGGGAAACGCGCGCAGGGCATCCCACCCCAAAAACAGCTCGTTGAACCCACCGGCTGCCAAGGTATAGCCACCATCGGCCCGGCGGCGAAACGCCACCTTACCATCGGCCATCGCACCCGCCGTAACCTCGGGCAATGCGGTGGTTTTGGCGACGGTCGCGCGCACCGACAGCTGGGGCAAGCGCACGCCATGATTGCGCAAGAACAACGCAGACCATGCACCCCCCGCCAACACAACCTGCGGCGCCGTGATGCGCCCTTGTTCAGTCACCACCCCCGCGACGCGCCCCGCCTGAATATCAAGGCACCGTACCGCGCAGTTTTCGACGATCACCGCCCCGTCGCGCGCCGCGATTTCGGCCAACGCGGGCACGGCGACCCAAGGTTCTGCACGCATATCCGATGCGGTGTGCAACGCACCCACATAGGGCGTCGTCGCATTGGGCAGCATATTGCGCGTCTCTTGCGCGCTCAACAGCCGCGTATCCACCCCGTGCGCCTGCGCATTGGGCAGCCACGCCGCATACCGCGCCAATTTGCTTTCGGTTTCGGCCAGATACGTCACGCCGCCCTGCACCAACCCGATATCGCGATTGGTCTGCGCCGCCAGTGCCCGCCAGTGGTCGCGGGCCTCTATCATAATCGGCAACTCGCCGGGATCACGCCCTTGCTGGCGGATCCACCCCCAGTTGCGACTGGATTGTTCGCCCGCGATCCGGCCTTTTTCCAGCACCACCGCCCGCAGACCCGCACGCGCCAGAAACAGCGCCGTACACACGCCAACAACCCCACCGCCAATCACGACCACATCCGCCTGATCTGGCAAAGGGTCCGAGAACTGCACCGGTGTTTGGTCCGATATCGGGAAGGGCATCATGGCCTGTCAGTCACCCCGCCACCAACAGCCATTTGACTGCAGCGACGTTTCATTCCGCCAGCCGCGACAGCAGCTGCCGCATAAACAAGTGCCCCGCGTCAAATTGAGCGATCGTGATGTATTCGTTGGGCTGGTGCGCCTGCGCAATATCGCCGGGCCCGCAGATCACCGCCGAATACCCCGCCTGCTGAAACTGCCCGGCCTCGGTGCCATAGCTGACCACATGGCTGGCGTTGTCGCCGGTGATCGCCCGCACCAGCGGTTCGGCGGTGCCAGTGGGCTCGGGTTGCAAGGGCGGCACATCAAACCGCGGGGTGATTGTGATGCGGGTGTCGGGCACAATCGCCTGCATTTCTGCTTGGACCTCGGCGACACGGGCCCGGTACCGGGCTTCCCAGGTGCGTTTGTCCTCGCCGGGGACAATGCGGAAATCCATCGCAAAGTGGCAATCTTTGGCGGTGATGTTATGCGCCGTGCCCCCGTTGATCACCCCCACATGCACGGTACTAAAGGGCGGATCAAACAGCGCCGCGATATCCGTCGGCTTGGCGGCTTGGTTTTGCGCGTTCATCTGGTTGGCCCAGTCGATCAGCTTGGCCCCGAACATGATCGCATTCACGCCCCGATCCATCAGAGAACTGTGCACCTCGAAACCCTGCACATGCGTGTCATAAGCTGTCCCACCCTTGTGGCCAGACACCGCGCACATGTTGGATGGCTCTCCGACGATCACGGTTGACCCCTTGGGCAACACCGGCTGCATGGCCGCGATCATCGGGGGCGCACCGGTACATCCGATCTCTTCGTCAAAGCTCAGCGCGATTTGCAGCGGGCGTTTGACGCCGCTGTGCTGTGCCTCGACCATGGCCCAAATGGCAAGCGCATCAAACCCCTTCATGTCGCAGGTGCCGCGCCCGTAATAACGGCCGTCACGCGCGACGACCTCATACGGGTCCGTATCCCAGGGCTGGCCATCGACGGGCACAACATCGGTGTGACCCGACAGCACAACCGCGCCTTCCTCCAATGGCCCCACATGCGCAAACAACGCGGCCTTCGGTTGGTCCGGATCCGTGTAGCGATGCGCGGTGATGCCGTGATCCGCCAGATAGCCCTCGACCCAGTCCACCAAGGGCAGGTTGCTATCGCGGCTGACCGTTGGAAACGCCACCAACCGCTGCATGATCTCGAGCGGCGACAAACGTTGGGCCATCAGGACGCGACCCCAGACTGTGCTGTGCCTTGCGCACGCGCAGTGTCGGCGGCTATAACCACGTCGCTGCGGTCATAGCCGCCCCATTCGGTTGCCAGCACTTTATGGCCCGGTTCCACCTCGTGGTACCGCGACGGTTCGGCCTGATGGCTGGCGGGGTGAATGGGCGACGGGATCGGTTTGAAAGTCAAGTCTTTTTCGTCGCGGCGTTGGCGCGGATCAGCGATAGGCACCGCCTTCATCAAGGCCTGCGTATAGGGGTGCTGCGGGTTTTCAAACACCCGATCACGCGGCCCCATTTCGACGATACGGCCCAAATACATCACGCCCACATGGTGGCTAACCCGTTCAACCACAGCCATGTCGTGACTGATAAACAAGAACGACAACCCCAATTCGGCCTGCAATTCCATCATCAGGTTCAGCACCTGCGCCTGCACCGACACATCCAACGCCGAAACGGCCTCATCCGCGATGATCAGCTTGGGGTTCAACGCCAAGGCGCGCGCAATCGCAACCCGTTGGCGTTGCCCACCCGACAATTCGTGCGGGAACCGTCGCATGAAGCTGCGCGGCAATTCCACACGGTCAAACAACATCGCAACCCGGTCGTGCACTGCTTGGCCCTTGAGCGTGCCAAAGTTGTAGATCGGTTCGGCCACCTGATCGCTCAGCTGCATCTGTGGATTGAGCGAGGCAAACGGGTCCTGAAAGATCATCTGCATGTCCAGCCGCGCCTGACGCAACGCCGGTTGATCCAGCGCCATGACATCGGTGCCATCCAGATGAATTTGCCCCGATAGCGGGTCTACCAACCGCAGGATCGACCGGCCCGCAGTCGATTTACCACACCCGCTTTCGCCTACCAACGATAGGGTCTGCCCCTTGTTGAGCGTAAACGAAAGGTCTTCGACCGCGTGGACATTCGCAACCGTACGGCGAAAGAACCCACCCTTGACCGGGAACCGCGTTGTCAGGTTTTGCACGTTCAGCAGTACCTCGTCCGTGCCTGGGATCGGTTTGATTTCAGCACCCGGTTTGCCCAACAGCTTCATCGGTTCGGGGTAGGCCTTGCCGCTCATCTCGCCCAATTTGGGCACAGCGGCCAACAGCGCCTTGGTATAGGGGTGCTGCGGGTTTTCGAAAATCTCGGCGACAGGGCCCTCTTCGACCTTATTGCCACGGAACATCACGACCACACGGTCGGCCATCTGCGCCACCACCGCCATGTCATGGGTGATAAACATCACCGCCGTCCCGGTTTCGCGTTTCAACCGATCCATCAGGGCCAGAATTTCGGCCTGAATGGTCACATCCAACGCGGTTGTTGGTTCGTCCGCGATCAACAAACGTGGTTTGCACGCCAGCGCCATCGCGATCACCACACGCTGCCGCATGCCGCCTGACAATTCGTGAGGGTATTGATCCAACCGGCGTTCGGGCTCGGGAATGCGCACCTCGCGCAGCAGGTCCAACGCCCGCGCGCGCGCCTCGGATTTGCTAAGGTGTTTGTGCAACCGCAACCCTTCGGTCAACTGCCGCCCCACCGTAAACACCGGGTTCAGCGCGGTCATCGGTTCTTGAAAGATCATCCCGATCTCGTTGCCGCGGATCTGCTGCATCAGGTCTGCATCGGTTTGCGCCAGATCGACATCTGCGCCATCGGGCCGGTCAAACCATAGCTCACCACCCGTGATCGCACCGCCGCCGAATTCAACCAACCGCATCAGCGACAACGACGATACCGATTTGCCGGACCCGCTTTCGCCCACCACGCAAACGGTTTCGCCGGGATTTATGTCAAACGACACGTCTTCGACCCCGACAACGGGGCCGTCTTTGGTTTGGAATTCCACACGCAGGCCTTTGAGCCGCGCAATAGGGGCTACCTTGGGTGTTTGGGGGGCTTGGTCTAGCATCGTAGCTCCTGACAATCGATTGATTTGGACGCTATGCCCAAGCGCACATCACTGTCAAACAGACAGCAGCCACAATCGACAAACCGCACAACGACAAGGGTTGCTTTTTCGCCAAAAGCTGCTTCGATGTGCACATGCATTTGCGGGGGGCGAATAATCTAGGTGCACATTCAAGAACGTCTGGCGTCGGTTTGAACCTGTCGATATGCAACACAACATGTGTCGTCTCGAAACGATGCAAAGTCTGGCACACACGTGCCCAACACGGAGTATAACATGAAAATCAGAACCCTTTTAATGGGGGCAATCGCAGCAAGCGCTTTTGTACCGGCCGTTTATGCAGATGGTCATTCGGGCGAACGCGGCCGCGATGGACAGCTTAACATTATCTATTGGCAAGCCCCGTCAACGATGAACCCGTTCTTGTCGGGCGGCACAAAAGAAATCGAAGCGGCCAGCCTTGTTTTGGAATCGCTCGCGCGGTTTGACCAAAACGGCGTGATGGTTCCGTGGTTGGCTGAAGCCATCCCCACGGTCGAAAACGGCGGCGTCTCTGAAGACCTGACCTCTATCACGTGGACGCTCAAAGAAGGCGTGACATGGTCTGATGGCAGCGCGCTGACCGCAGATGATCTGATCTTTACCCACGCCTATTGCACCCACCCCGAAAGCGGCTGCGCGCAGCTGAGCTATTTTGACGGTGTGTCCTCTGTCGAGGCTGCGGGCGAACGTGGCGTCAAGATCACTTTTGATGCGCCAAAACCCTTCCCCTACACGGCGTTTGTCGGTGCGGAATCCCCGATTATCCAAAAGGCACAGTTTGCTGAATGCCTCGGTGCCCGCGCACCAGAATGCACAACGGCCAACTTTGGCCCCATCGGCACCGGCCCCTTCGTGGTCAATGATTTCCGTCCCAATGACGTGATCACGTTCACCGCTAACGACACCTTCCGCGATGCCAGCAAACCTGCCTTTGCCAGCGTCACATTCAAAGGTGGCGGCGATGCCGCAGCGGCTGCGCGTTCTGTTCTGGAAACCGCCGAATTCGACTATGCATGGAACCTGCAACTGGCGCCCGACGTACTATCGCGTATGGAAGAAGCCGGCAAAGGCACCGTCGTTGCAGCCTACGGCACATCCGTAGAACGTCTGCACCTGAACCAAACCAACGCAGATGCCAACCTTGGGCCTGACGACCGTGCGGTTTACAAAGGTGGCGACAACGCCCACCCCTTCCTGACTGACCCAGCCGTTGGTAAAGCCATGTCGATGGCGATCGACCGCGCGCTGATCGTCGAGATCGGTTATGGTGCTGGTGGCCAGCCCACCTGTAACGTTTTGCCCGCGCCCGATCTTTATGCCTCGACAGCGAATGACGCCTGCCTGACGCAAGATCTTGAAGGTGCCAAGGCTGTTCTGGACGCCGCAGGTTGGGTTGACACCAACGGCAACGGCACACGCGACAAAGACGGTGTTGAACTGTCGGTGCTGTACCAAACCTCGACCAACGCCGTCCGTCAGGACACCCAAGCGTTGATCAAAGACTGGTGGAGCCAAATCGGCATCGGGTCTGAGCTGCGCAACATCGATGCGTCAGTGTTCTTTGGCGGTGACCCAGGGTCCCCTGACACGTTCCAAAAGTTCTATGCAGACGTCGAAATGTACACCAACAACTTCGCGGGCGTAGACCCAGAGGCCTATATGACCAGCTGGCTCTGCTCGGACATCCCGTCCCCTGCAACACAGTGGCAAGGCAACAACGTTCAGCGGTTCTGTGACCCAGAATATGACGCTCTGACCAAGAAAATGGCCGTCACGTCCAACCTGGACGAGCGCGGCGCATTGGCCAAGCAGATGAACGACATGATCATGCAAAGCTATTCGATCATTCCACTGGTCCACCGCGGCAACCCATCGGCCTACGTCAACACCCTTGGTGGTGTGAAAATGTCTGACTGGGATAGCGAACTGTGGAACATCGCAGACTGGTACCGCATCAGCAACTGATGCGCGTGCGTGCGGGCGGGGTTTGTCCCCGCCCGTGACACCGGCACACCGTCGCTTCTGCGAAAAACAATAAGACTGCCGTATAAAGGCTCCACCCCATGCTCACATACACGATCCGCAGGTTGGTCCTGTCGATCCCAACGCTGTTGTTTATCAGCTTGGTGATCTTCTTGCTGCTGCAACTGGCCCCCGGCGACCCCATGGCCCAAGTGCCCCTGACCGTCCCCCCCGAAGTCAAACAAAAGATGCGCGAAGCCCTTGGCTTGGGCGAACCAGTCCATGTGCAATACTGGAAATGGTTGGTGCAATTTTTCTGGGTCGAACCCCAGGTCCTGATGGATCATTGGTTTGGCACGTCGTTTTCCGAAGGCAAACTGCGCGTTATCTCTTGGCAAACCAGATCGCCGGTGATGGACATCGTCATCCAGCGTATGCCGCAAACCCTGTGGGTTGTGGGCATGTCCTACATCGTTGGCATTATGATCGCCCTGCCCATCGGTATTTATTCGGCCTACAAACAATATTCGATCTTCGATCAGGCCGGCACCTTTGTGTCGATGATCGGCTTTTCGATCCCGCCGTTCTTTTCGGGTGTTGTGGTGATCGTAGTCTTTTCGGTCAATCTGGGCTGGTTCCCATCGATCTACGACACAACCCACGTCGTCACCGACTGGAACAGCTTTGTGGTGCAACTGAAACAGATGATCATGCCCGTGATGGTTCTGGCGCTGCAAACCACAGCCCAGATCAGCCGGTTCATGCGTGCCTCGATGCTCGACAACCTCAACCAAGACTACGTGCGCACGGCCCGGGCCAAAGGCCTCAAGGAAAGCGTCGTGGTATTGGTGCACGTGCTGCGCAACTCGATGATCCCGATCATCACGGTGATCGCTCTGGGCGTGCCTGCGATCTTTGGCGGCGCGATCATCACCGAAACCCTGTTCAAGGTGAACGGCATCGGCCAGCTGCTGCTGACCGCGCTCTTTGCCAACGATCTGCCGATGGTGATGACACTGACGTTCATCTTTGCCATCCTGATCGTCCTCTTTAACCTCATCGCCGATGTGCTTTACGGCGTGCTCGACCCGAGGATCCGCTATGACTGACCAAAACGTGGATGCCGCACAATACGGGGCGCTCAAGGACAAAGAGCCCCCAAAAGAACCGCGCAGCCAATGGCGCGATGTCTGGGACCAGTTCCGCAAACACAAAGGCGCGCTGTTTGGCGGGGGCTTCTTGCTCTTCGTTACCTTGGCGGTGCTGCTTGGGCCGCTGATCTGGTCGGTGGATGCCAAAGCGCTGGATATCCGCAACAAAGACATGCGGCCCCTCTATACGCTGCTGTGGGATAGCGACGCGCGCACCAGCTGGGCCAAACCGCTTGGCTCTGACAATCTGGGGCGCGATATCCTCGCAACCCTCATCGCAGGCGGTCGCGCGTCTATGGCAGTAGGCTGGATGGCGATGGGCCTTGCCCTGTCCATCGGTACAGCCATCGGCGTCTGTTCGGGCTACTTCCGCCGGCTGGATGGCCCGCTGATGCGCCTGACGGACCTGTTCTTGTCTCTGCCGATCCTGCCCTTGCTGCTGGTGGCCGTGACGCTCTTTCGCCAACCCCTACGTGCGAATTTTGGGCCCGAAACAGGGATGTTCATCCTGATCGTCGGGGTCATCGGCATCACATCGTGGATGCAAACGGCACGGATCGTGCGCGGCGAAGTCTTGGCCCTCAAGGAACGCGAATTCATCCTCGCCGCCCGCTCCATCGGGACAACCCCCTTCGCGATCATCCGGCGCCACCTGCTGCCCAACGTGATCTCACCGATCATGGTCTCGGCCACACTTGGGCTGGCGGCTGCCATCATCACCGAAAGCGCCCTTAGCTTTTTGGGTGTCGGCTTCCCATCGGACTTCCCAACATGGGGCAAACTGCTGTCAGATGCCGTCCCCCGCATGGAAGACTTCCCCGAACGGGTGATGCTACCCGGCATCCTGATCTCGCTCACGGTGCTGTCCGTCAACTACCTCGGTGACGGCCTGCGCGACGCCCTAGATCCACGCATCCGCGGGCGCTAAAAATACGGGACGGCGGGCGGGGCGTCTTTGGCACCGCCCAAAGCGCGTCGTCCCGCCCGCCTACTCAGCGCTCTTGCGCAAGCGTCCCACCATCCACCACACCATCCCCACAACCGGCACTGTGATCAGCGCGGTCAACATGCCCTTGCTCATCCCCGTGACCTGCGTCAGCGGATATAACGCATACCCCACCAGCGACACCGCGTAGTAGCTGATCGCCACCACCGACAGCCCCTCAACCGTCCGCTGCAACCGCAATTGCAAATCTGACCGCCGGTCCATGCTTTCTAACAAGGACTGGTTCTGCGCAGACCGCTCTACATCCACCCGCGTCCGCAACAGGTTCGACGCCCGGATAGACCGGCCCGACATCGCCTCCAACCGCGCCTCGGCGGAATGTACCGTGCGCATCGCAGGCGCATACCGGCGCATCATAAATTCCGCAAAATGCTGCCGCCCCTGAAACCGTTGCTCGCGCAGCGCGGCAATCCGTTGATCCACCAAAGCCTCATAGGCCCCCGTCGCCCCAAACCGAAACGACGACCGCGCCGATAAGGTCTCCAACTCGGCCGAAATCGCCAGCAAATCCTCCAACGTCTCGTCGGCCGATGCGCTATCGTCGCTCATCGTGCCCATCAACCCCGTCAGCTTGGTATCCAGCGCGTTCAACTGCGGTTGCAACGACCGGACACGCGCAAACCCCAGCATCGACATGGTTTTGTAGGTCTCGATCTCGCACAGGCGCTGTACGATCCGTCCAATGCGCCGTGCACCGGTCTGCGCATCCACAAACACCGCGAACCTCAGATGCCCATTCAGGTCGATCCGAAAGTCCCCCGCCACAACAGCTGCATCATCCAACACCGACGACACCGCCAAGCTCTCAGAGACGAACCAGTCTTGCAAAGGCCCCGAAATATCATCCGCAGTTTCAGGCATGGGCACGATATTTAACAATATCGACGTCATGCGCTGGCCCGGTGCCGCATCCAGCCAATCAGAAGGAAACACATCAAATGCTGCGGGGTCAAACGCCCGCCCCACCCCGTTTTCCGCAAAGGCCGTGTAGGTCACAAACTCTGTGTGCTGCTCCCACTTGAGCCAATACCGCCCGATCTGACCGTAGTAATGCGTGGCCCCGGGTTGTGGGTGCGGCGCGCCGTGGCGGTCCAATAGCGCCACAAGATGCGCTACATCCTGCGCCCGGTCCCGGCTCACGGCATCGTCGGGTTGTTTGATCGCCACATAAACCGCAGAACACGGCGCAGACATCGATGGAAATGGCCGTGCGTGTAACTCGTTGGCCAGCTTATAACGTAACGGGTGGTCGCAGATCGGGGGCATATTAGAACTCCAAGTTCCCTCTTATGGGTAATGCTCGGCCCAGCGATGTCAAATATTTTCTAAATATTTATCAATGCGTTAAGTGGATACCATCGCATACCAAAAGGCGCAACACCCGCGCGCCAGCCACGCCCGAGCCCCCAAACGCAAAACGCCGCCCCCCTTCGGGAGCGGCGCATCACATCTACAAAAGACGTGCTATCAGTCAATCATCGGCAACAGTTTATCCAGCGATGCCTTGGCATCCCCATAGAACATTCGAGTGTTGTCTTT
Source organism: Roseobacter sp. (assembly GCF_039970775.1). Lineage (GTDB taxonomy): Bacteria > Pseudomonadota > Alphaproteobacteria > Rhodobacterales > Rhodobacteraceae > Roseobacter. Next base: position 71,975 of record NZ_JBDVLG010000052.1, on the reverse strand, counting down.
GAAAAACAACGGGTTTTCGATGCCCGAATAGCCCGTGCCCTGCCCACGCTTGGACACAAACACCTGCTTGGCTTTCCAGCATTCCAGAACCGGCATACCGGCGATGGGGCTGTTTGGATCATCCTGTGCCGCTGGGTTCACGATGTCGTTGGACCCGATCACAATGGCCACATCCGTCTCAGGAAAGTCCTCGTTGATCTCGTCCATCTCCATCACGATGTCATAGGGCACCTTGGCTTCGGCCAGCAGCACGTTCATGTGGCCGGGCAAACGCCCCGCTACAGGGTGAATCGCAAATCGCACGTTCTTGCCTTGGGCGCGCAGCTTTTTGACCAGCTCGCTGACCGCTTGTTGTGCCTGTGCCACCGCCATGCCGTAACCGGGGATGATGATCACGCTGTCGGCCTCGTTGAGGGCTGTGGCAACGCCGTCCGCTTCAATCGCGATCTGTTCGCCTTCCACGGCCATCTGTTCGCCCGCAGGGCCGCCAAAGCCACCCAAGATAACGCTGACAAACGACCGGTTCATCGCCTTACACATGATATAGCTAAGGATCGCCCCAGAAGAGCCCACAAGCGCACCCACAACGATCAAAAGATCATTGCCAAGGCTAAACCCGATCGCCGCTGCCGCCCAACCAGAATAGCTGTTTAGCATGGATACAACGACGGGCATATCCGCCCCGCCGATGCCCATGATCAAGTGATAGCCAATAAACAGCGCCAGCACCGTCAGCACAACCAACGTCCAGCTGCCCGATCCGCCCATATACATGATCGCCAGGATCAGCGACAAACCCGCCGCACCTGCGTTAAGCATGTGCCCACCGGGCAGTTTCGACGCAGAGCTGTCGACCTTGCCTGCCAGTTTGCCATACGCAATGACCGACCCGGTGAAAGTGACCGCACCGATCCAGATACCCAGCACCAGTTCAACCCGAAGGATGCTGATTTCAACGCCGGTTTTCTTGGCGATCAGTTGACCGAAAGACGACAGCCCCTCGTAGATCTCTTTGGGCAGGCCAACGGCGCTGTAGCCATCCGCCGACAATGCACCCAAAACGCCACCGTTTTCCGCATAAAGCGCGCTGACATCGTTGATCATCAGATCGGCGTTAAAGCCGACAAACACCGCCGCCAAGCCCACAAGGCTGTGCATGATCGCAACCAATTCGGGCATCTGCGTCATCTGCACCTTGGTGGCCAGTTGATAGCCAACCGCCGCACCCAGCGCGATCAGGATGATCGAGACAAAGCCCAACCCCTGTCCGGGGCCGATCAAGGTCGCAGCAACTGCGATCCCCATCCCAGCAATTCCGTACCATACCGCGCGTTTTGCGCTTTCTTGGCCGCTCAAACCACCCAAACTCAGGATGAAGAGAACCGCCGCGACCGCATAGGCCGCAATCGTAAATCCGTATTCCATGGTCCCCTACCCCCTTAAGATTTCTGGAACATGGCGAGCATGCGCCGTGTCACAAGGAAGCCGCCAAAAATGTTGATCGATGCCATGAAGACCGCAAGGGCCGCCAAAAGCGTGATCAAAAATGAACTCGACCCGATCTGGATAACCGCACCCAGAATGATGATCGATGAAATCGCGTTTGTGACCGCCATCAACGGCGTGTGCAGCGAATGCGCCACACCCCAGATCACCTGGAACCCGATAAACACGGCCAGAATGAACACGATAAAGTGCTGCATAAAGCTGGCAGGTGCCACAAGCCCAACCGCCAACAACAGCGCGCCACCGATGGCCAACAAACCGACCTGATTGCGGGTCTGCGCCTTGAAGGCTTCCGTTTCGAGCGCGCGTTTTTCGTCTGCGGTTAGCTCTTTTGGGGCCTCCTTCTTGGGGGCTACCGCGATGGCGGCCACCTTGGGTGGCGGCGGCGGAAAGGTGACCTCTTTGGCGTGGGCAATCGTCGCCCCACGGATCACATCGTCTTCCATGTTGTGATCAATCACACCGTCTTTTTCGGGCGTCAGATCTGTCAACAAATGGCGAATGTTGGTGGCATAAAGGCTAGAGGCCTGCGTGCCCATCCGGCTGGGGAAATCGGTATACCCGACAATCGTCACACCGTTTTCGGTCACGATCTTTTCGTCCATGACGGTCAGCTTGCAGTTGCCGCCCTTTTCAGCCGCCAAATCGATGATCACCGAACCGGGCTTCATCGCGGCGACCATGTCTTCGGTCCACAGCTCTGGCGCGTCGCGGTTGGGGATCAACGCAGTGGTGATCACAATGTCGATATCAGGTGCCAGTTCGCGGAACTTGGCCAACTGTGCCTCGCGGAATTCAGGCGAAGACACCGACGCATAGCCGCCCGCAGACGACCCGTCTTGTTGTTCTTCTTCGAAATCCAGATAGACAAATTCGGCGCCCATAGATTCGACCTGTTCGGCCACTTCGGGACGCACGTCAAAGGCATAGGTGATCGCACCCAGCGACGTCGACGTGCCAATAGCCGCCAGCCCGGCAACACCAGCGCCCACAACCAAAACCTTCGCCGGGGGCACTTTGCCCGCCGCCGTGATCTGGCCCGTAAAGAACCGGCCAAAGTTGTTGCCCGCCTCGATCACCGCACGGTAACCGGCGATATTGGCCATGGACGACAAGGCATCCATCTTTTGCGCGCGGCTGATCCGGGGGATCATTTCCATCGCGACGACCGTGGCGCCTTTTTTGGCGGCGGCCTTCATTTTGGTTTCATCCGCAACGGGGCTAAAGAACGACACCAGCGTCTGACCCGCCCGCAGGCGTTTCATTTCGGCGTCATCCGGCACCCGAACCTTGGCGACCACATCTGCGGCCTTCCACAAGGCTGCTGCCGTTTTGGCGATTTCGACGCCCGCGGCTTGATAATCAGCATCCGCAAAGCCGGCCTTGGCGCCAGCCCCCGCTTCTATGATGCATTCATGACCCAACTTTTGAAGCTGCGCGGCACTATCAGGTGTCATTGCCACCCGTGCTTCGCCTTCAAAAACTTCTTTTGGTGTTCCGATCTTCAACTGAAACTCCCCCCTTTGATGCGTGAGTACGCAAATTGGTACGCAGACGTGGCCTGTCCACTACCGCTTGATCTCCTAAGGTACAAGTCGCGCGAGAACATGCAACGCCTCTTGGCGGGCATTTCTCAAACCCATCTGCGTGTTTTTTTGGCATAACGGGCGAAATCGGCGCGAAATTCCCGCCGCATTCGGGCTTCTTCCGGGTCGATAAATCGCCGCTCAAGGATCCAGACCAAGATGGGCACCAACGTCAATGCCAACACCGCATCCCAATACAAACACAGCCCCGCCAAGATGAACACATCCGCCAGATAAATCGGGTTGCGTGTGCGTGCAAACACCCCCGACTGAATCAATGTGGCGGGCGTTTCATGCGGGATAATCGTCGTTTTGTGTTTTTTGAATTCGATCACCGCCAAAAGCGCCAACATAAGGCCGCCGCCCACGCATATCCCCGCCAACAACAGGGTCACAGGGTGCGCAAGGCTCAGCCCAAAGGGCAGATGCCGCCCCTGCGCCCAAGCCAATGCAGCGCATCCAATCAACCAAACCGGCGGCATATCGACCCATTTCATCGGGCCATACCACCGAAATCTGTGGATATGCCGCCAGACACCCGCCGCAAGGGGCCGCCTGTTAGGTCGGGCCGACGGGAATGTTCGTTTATGCTGCGCATACCGCACCCCTTTGTTGTTAGGCGCAAACTACCCCGTGCATCCGGGCGAGACAACATCGCACGGCGCGTGCAGGCTGGAGACGCGCCATGTTCCATGATAGGGTGGATCTTCTGAAAATTGCCAAGGTAGCCGCATGTCCGAGCTGAAAATCCAGTGCCCCAAATGTTCCAACGAAATTGAGCTGACCGAGCAATTGGCGGGCCCGATGGTGGCCGACCTTCAGGCGTCGTTTAACGCCGAATTGGCCGCCCGCGATGCCAAGGCCGCAGACGCATTGGCGGCGGCACACGCGCAGGCCAAAACAGCCGCACAGGCAGAAACAGCCGCCGAACAGGCCGCGTTGCACGACCGAGTAAAGGCCCAAGATGAAAAGTTGCGCGAGGCGCAGGCCGCCCAAGCCGCTGCATTGAAACGCGAGCAAGAGTTAAAAGACAAAGAGGCCGAGATGGAGCTGACGTTACAGAAAATGCTCGCTCAGGAACGTCCGGCCTTGGCCGAAAAACTGGCCCGAGAGGCGGATGAAAAGGCGGCACTAAAGATGGCCGAACAGGCGCAGGTCATGGAAGGCATGAAGCGCCAGATCGAGGCGTTAAAGCAAAAATCAGAACAAGGCTCGATGCAGACCCAAGGCGAGGCGGCTGAAATTGTTCTGGAAGAAACCTTGGCTGCGGCCTTTCCGATTGATGCGTTTGTGCCAGTGGCCAAAGGCGTTAGCGGCGCGGATGTGCGCCAAAACGTGACGGGGCCAAACGGGGTCGCAGGCAGTATTTTGTGGGAAAGCAAGCGCACGAAAAACTGGACAGCGGGCTGGTTGGCCAAACTGCGTGATGACCAAAGGACGTCAGGCTGCGAGATCGCGGTCATCACCTCTCAGGCGCTGCCGGATGGGGTCGAAAGCTTTGGTATGGTTGACGGCATCTGGGTGTGTGCGCCGCGCTATGCGGTGCCGCTGGCGTCGTCGTTGCGGCAGGGGTTGATTGATGTCGCCGGTGCCAAAGGCCGCGCGATGGGGCAGGAAACCAAGATGGAAATGATCTATGATTACCTGACGGGCACGCAGTTCAAACAACGTGTCGACGCCATTGTAGAGCGGTTTGAGGACATGCAGGACAATTTGCGCAAAGAACGGGTCTTTATCGAAAGGCAATGGGCGCTACGGGCCAAACAGATCGACCTGGTGATTGCATCAACGGTTGGGATGCACGGCGATCTGCAGGGTATCGCGGGACGATCTATGCCCGAAATTGAGAGCGTCGAGACACTTTTGATCGGGAAAGACGCCTAGGGAATGCCCTATCGCCGTGGCCTGTCACACGGTTTCGCTGGCGATGTTCCCGCCGCAGGGCCGACAACTGTTGGAGTGCGGCCTTTGGTGGGGCCATTCGCGGGCTGCGGCCAAGCGAACAGACTTTTCTGCTCCCCCGGTTTTAACGATGCATCGTTCTATGCCGGGCACGCCCAGCGCTGCGCGCCAGACATATACCACAGCACCCTGCCCGCGCTTTAAGCCACCTGCGCCGGGTTCATCTTGCGCCCGTCAGACCACGCCCGCACGGCCTCACCAAAGGCCGCAAACAACGGCCGCGACACAGGATCACGGTCTGCTTCATATTCCGGGTGCCACTGAACCGACAACGTGAACCCCGGCGCGTCCTTGATAAACAACGCCTCCGGTGTGCCGTCGGACGCGACACCATCGATCACCACGCGCGACCCCGCCGTTTTGATCCCCTGACCGTGCAGCGTGTTTGTCATCACCTCGCGGGCGCCCATCAATTCATGGAACACACCCCCTTCGGTGAAGGACACCGTGTGACGCAGCTCAAACTTTTCCTCCAACGTGCCATCAGGGGGCATACGGTGGTTCATACGGCCCGGTAGATCCCGAATTTCGGGATGCAACGACCCGCCCATGGCCACGTTCACCTCTTGAAACCCGCGGCAAACGCCCAAAAACGGCTGACCCCGTTCCACGCAGGCGCGGATCAGCGGCAACGCCAAAGCATCCCGCGCCCGGTCGAAATCGCCATGCGCCTCTGTGGCGGCTTCGCCGTATTCCTCGGGATGCACGTTTGGCCGCCCACCGGTGAACAAGAACCCGTCGCATGTCTCGAGCAGTTCATCCACGGTGATATAGTCGGGGTCCGTCGGCACCATCATCGGGATGCACCCCGACACAACCGATACCGCGTCGGAATTCATGGTGCCCCCCGCGTGCACGGGGTATTCGTCATTCAGCATATAATGGTTGCAAAATACGCCAACAACAGGCCGCGTCATGACAAAGTCCTTTCGATTATCTCTGCAAACCCTATCTTTGCACGGACAAGGTTAATAGGCTCTCACCGCGCAAAGATATGTGCAAAAATGCAAAGTGCCTTAGCTTTCAGCAATAAGACCCGCTGCCTCAATACCTGCCAAGCCCGCCACGACGTCATTGTCAGATGTATCGCCTGTCACGCCGACCGCACCAATCACGACGCCCTTTTTGTCCTTTAGCAAAATCCCGCCGGGAACAGGGATCACATTGCCGCCGTAGGCGCCGTTCACACAGCCCATGAAATAGGGCTGGCTTTCGGCGCGCGCCATTTGCGCCGAACCGGGCATGCCCAACATCACCGTCCCATATGCCTTGCCAAACGCGATCTCGTACCGGCCCGGTGCCGCGCCATCATCGCGCTCAAACGCTTGGGGGTGGCCGCCTGCGTCCAACACAATCACAGACAGTGGTTTCAGACCCATCTCGCGGCCCTTTTCAAAGGTCTTGCGGATGATCGTGCGGGCTTTTCTTAGGTTAATCGTCATGTTGTTTCCTTATGTCCTATCGCAGATCTGTGCTGCGGGCGGGGGTGTAGGCCCCCAATTCATGCGTTACGTCGCAGCTTTCAGCTCCAGACGGCGCGCGTGCAACACCGGTTCGGTATAGCCTGCCGGTTGCACACGGCCCTTGAACACCAAATCACAAGCCGCCTGAAAGGCGATCCCGTCAAACCCCGGTGCCATCGGCTGGTACAGCGGATCGCCGGTGTTTTGACCATCGACAACCTCGGCCATCTTGCGCATCGCGGCCATGACCTGCTGGGCATCGACCACGTCGTGGTGCAGCCAGTTGGCAATATGTTGCGCAGAAATCCGGCAGGTCGCGCGGTCTTCCATCAGGCCGACACCCTGCATGTCCGGCACCTTAGAGCACCCTACGCCCTGATCAACCCACCGCACCACGTAGCCCAAAATACCCTGCGCGTTGTTTTCAACTTCACGGATTTTCTGCGCATCGGTCCATTTTTGATAGGTCGCCAGCGGGATGTTCAACACCGTATCCACATAGGCGCGCCGCCCCCCGGCCCGCAGCGATTTTTGCACCGCAAACACATCGACCTTGTGGTAATGCAGCGCATGCAATGTCGCGGCCGTCGGGCTGGGCACCCAGGCGCAATTGGCCCCCGATTTGGGGTGCTCCAGCTTTTGCTCCAACATCGCCGACATCAGATCAGGCATGGCCCACATGCCTTTGCCGATCTGCGCACGCCCCGACAGGCCACATTCTAACCCGATATCCACGTTTTGGTTTTCATACGCACCGATCCAGCTTTTACGCTTGATGAAATCTTTGCGGCTAAAGGGGCCCGCCTCCATCGACGTATGGATCTCGTCGCCGGTGCGATCCAGAAACCCGGTGTTGATGAACGCCACACGCGATTTCGCAGCGCGGATACATTCCTTTAGGTTCACCGACGTGCGCCGTTCCTCATCCATGATCCCCAGTTTCACGGTGTACTGCGGCAGGCCCAAAATCTCTTCGACGCGGGTGAATATACTGTCTGCAAATGCGACCTCTTCGGGGCCGTGCATCTTGGGTTTGACCACATACACCGACCCGGTCAACGAATTGCCACCCTCGCGCGCTAGGTCATGCATGGCGATCACGGTGGTGATCATGGCGTCCATCACGCCCTCGAACACCTCATTGCCGTCCTTGTCCAGAATGGCCGGGTTGGTCATCAGATGGCCCACGTTGCGCACCAACATCAGCGCGCGTCCCTTCAGCGTGACCTTGGTGCCATCAGGGCCCGTCAGAATGCGGTCGGGGTTCAACGCGCGGGTGATCTGCGCGCCGCCCTTTTCAAACCGCTCTTCCAGATCGCCCTTCATCAGGCCCAGCCAGTTGGAATAAGCGCCTATTTTGTCTTCGGCATCCACGCAGGCCACCGAATCTTCGCAATCCATAATCGCGGATACCGCGCTTTCCATCAGAACATCTGCCAAACCCGCCTGATCGCGGCTGCCGATGGCATGGGTGCGGTCAAACACCAGCACCACATGCAACCCGTTGTTGCACAGCACCACCGTGTCGGGCGCCTTGGCGTCGCCGGTGTAGCCCACGAATTTCTCGGGCTCGACCAAGAACTGATCGTCAATCAGCAACGCGCCCTTGTGCACGTAATACCGCTGCGCATCCGCGTGACTGGTTCGGGTGACGGGAAAGGCTTCGTCCAGGAATACCCGTGCGCGGGCAACAACACGCGCCCCGCGCCCATGGTCATACCCACCCGCAGGCGGCACGCTGCCCATCGCATCGGTGCCATAAAACCCATCATACAGGCTGCCCCAACGGGCGTTCGCCGCATTCAGCGCATAGCGCGCGTTGGTGATCGGCACCACCAGCTGCGGGCCCGGCACATGCGCGATCTCGTCATCCACGTTGGCGGTGTCGATCTCGAACGCATCGCCCTCTTTGACCAAATACCCGATCTCACGGAGAAAGTCGCAATAGGCGTCGTGGTCATGGGGCTGGCCTTTGCGACCCACATGCCATGCATCGATCTTGGCCTGAATGTCTTCGCGCTGCGTCAGCAGGTCGCGGTTTTTCTGCGCCGTCTGGCCCACAAGGTCGCTGAACCCCTGCCAGAACGTATCGGGTGTGATCCCCGTGCCGGGCAGCGCGCGCGTGTCGATAAATTCGGCAAGCGCTTGTGCCACCTGCAACTCATTTTTCTGCTGATATCCAGCCATTCGGGGCGCTCCTTACAGATTTTTCCGATATTTGGGGGAAGGTGTAGGGCGAATGTTTCCGATAGGCAACAAAACTGGTCGGATTATTTGACCAGTTTCTGCGTGTCGCCGCGGTTGCGATTGCGCCGGCACCGATCCGAACAATACCGCACCTCGGTCCAGACCTTTTCCCACTTCTTGCGCCACGTGAAGGGCAAGCCACACACAGCACAGGTCTTTTGTGGCAGATCTTTCTTGCGCCGCATGTGGCTTACCTCGTGTCTGTTGACCCCTGCATCCCTCGCGGATTTGTGCGGCAGATATCTCTGCGCGGGGCGCGGGCCGGTTCCTCTACACCGACATAGCCTGCGAATGCCGGGTTGCGACCCCGAGCGCGCTTAACTAACGTCGCCTCATTCTCTCCGGTTTCAAGAAAGATGCAGGTGACCTGATGCGCGACGCGGCCCCCCAGACAATTTATCTCAAAGATTACACCCCCTTCGGTTTTGATGTGACCTCGGTCGCATTGACCTTTGACCTGCATCCAACGGCCACGCGGGTCACAAGCCGCATTGCCTTTGCCCCCAAACCCGGTGCCGCGCCCGAGATGTTTTTGCACGGTGAAAACCTAACGCTGATTTCCGCGCATATTGACGGTGTGGCCGTCACCCCCGACGTGACCCCCGAAGGCCTGACCTGCCCGGTGCCAGACACGCCCTTTATCTGGGAGACCGAGGTCGAGATCGACCCGCAAGGCAACACCGCGCTGGAGGGTCTGTATATGTCGGGCGGCATGTATTGCACCCAATGCGAGGCCGAAGGGTTTCGCAAGATCACCTATTACCCGGACCGCCCCGACGTAATGAGCACGTTTAACGTAACGGTAAACGGCCCCCACCCGGTGTTGCTAAGCAACGGCAACCCGGTCACGGCAACGGACGGCCACGCAGAATGGCACGACCCCTGGCCCAAACCCGCCTATTTGTTCGCGCTTGTGGCCGGTGATCTGGTCGCGCATCCGGGGGAATTTACCACTCAATCCGGGCGCAAGGTCGCGCTGAACCTCTATGTCCGGCCCGGCGACGAAGGCAAATGCGCCTTTGGGATGCAGGCGCTCAAAGACAGTATGACGTGGGACGAACAGGTCTATGGCCGCGAATATGACTTGGACATATTCAACATTGTGGCCGTGGATGACTTCAATATGGGGGCGATGGAAAACAAGGGCTTGAACATTTTCAACTCTTCCGCGGTTTTGGCCTCTCCCGAGACCTCCACCGACAGCAACTTTGAACGCATCGAAGCGATCATCGCCCACGAGTATTTCCACAACTGGACAGGCAACCGTATCACCTGCCGCGATTGGTTCCAGCTGTGCCTCAAGGAAGGGTTGACCGTCTACCGAGACAGCCAGTTCACATCCGACATGCGGTCTACGCCTGTCAAACGTATTTCGGACGTGATCGACCTGCGCGGGCGGCAATTCCCCGAAGACCAAGGCCCCCTGTCCCACCCGGTGCGGCCCGAAAGCTTTCAAGAGATCAACAACTTTTACACCGCGACGGTTTACGACAAAGGCGCCGAGGTGATCGGCATGTTGCGCCGGTTGGTGGGCAAGCAAGCCTATGACGCCGCCCTGACCTTGTATTTTGACCGCCACGACGGGCAGGCCTGTACCATCGAAGACTGGTTGCAGGTGTTCGAAGACGCCACCGGCCGCGACCTAAGCCAATTCAAGCGCTGGTACAGCCAAGCAGGCACGCCCACCGTCACTGTCACCGATAGCTGGACGTCAGGGGTTTACACCTTGACCTTCACGCAAGATCTGCCCCCTTCGGCAACCACCCCAACGCCGCAACCGCAGGTGATCCCGATTGTCACGGGCCTGCTGTCGCCCAGCGGTGACGAACTGCTGCCAAGCCAAGTTTTAGAGCTAACCGACCGCACCCAGTCCTTCACCTTTGAAGGGTTGCCTGAACGGCCTATCCCGTCGGTGTTGCGCGGGTTTTCGGCGCCGGTTGTGCTAAAGCACGATCTGGCTGAAGACCACACCGCGTTCTTGCTGGCCCACGACACCGATCCGTTCAACCGCTGGGAAGCCGGGCGCGATCTGGCCCGCGCCAGTTTGCGCAGCATGATCCGCGAGGGCGCCGCGCCTGACGCCAAATACCTCGATGGGTTGCGTGCTGTCTTGGCGGATGAGACGCTCGACCCTGCCTACCGCGCGCTGATGTTGGGGCTGCCGTCACAATCCGATCTGGCCCGTGCGTTGCACGATGACGGCGTAACGCCCGACCCCGATGCGATCTGGACCGCGTCCGAAACCATGCGCGACGCACAGGCGGACCATTTCGCAGACCTGCTGCCGGGCCTTTACACCGCCCATCAGGTCCAAGGGTCCTACGCGCCCGACGCCGATCAAGCAGGCCAACGCAGCCTTGCCAATGCCACCCTGTCATTGTTGGCGCGCCGCGAAGGCCCCGACCGGGCGCAGGCGCAATATAACAGCGCCGATAACATGACCCAACAACTGGCTGCATTGGCCGTTTTGTTGCGCCAAAACGCGGGCGACGCGGCACTGCACGCCTTTGAAAACCAATGGGCGCATGACCGTCTGGTGATGGACAAATGGTTTGGGTTGCAAGTCATGCAAGCCACCCCGGAAACGGTGGTGAAAATCGCCGAAAACCTTACCCAGCACGATGATTTCAATTGGAAAAACCCCAACCGTTTCCGGGCGGTCATGGGCGCTTTGGCGACGCATCACGCAGGGTTTCATCACGCCAGCGGTGCAGGTTACCGCCTGCTGGCCGACTGGTTGATCAAGCTTGACCCGGTCAACCCGCAAACCACCGCGCGCATGTGTGCCGTGTTCCAGACCTGGACGCGCTATGACACCGACCGTCAAACGCGCGTCGCGGCACAGCTGGACCGTATTCTTGCGCTGCCTGATTTGTCGCGCGACACCACCGAAATGCTCACCCGCATCCGAGGATCCTAAACCATGAAACCTGTTCTTTTGATCACCGGTGGGTCGCTCGGCATTGGCGCCGCCTGCGCCCGGATCGCCGCAACCCAAGGCTATGATATCGCGCTAAATTACCGATCTAGCGCCACAGAGGCAGAGGCCATCGCCGCAGATTGCCGCGCCGCCGGATCCAAGGTGGTATTGTGCCAGGGCGACGTGTCTGACCCTGCGGCAATTGCCGACATCTACGCCAAAATCGATGCCGAATTTGGCCGATTGAATGCGGTGATCAACAATGCCGGGGTGGTCGATCAAACCGCCCGCCTGACCGATATCGACCACGCCCGCTTGCGCCGGATGTTCGACATCAACGTGATTGGCGCGATGTTGGTCGCCAAAGAAGCCGTGATCCGCATGCAGGCGCAGGGCACAGGTGGTGTAATCGTAAATATGTCTTCGGCGGCGGCGCGGCTGGGGTCTGGCAATCAGTACCTTGATTATGCGGCGTCCAAGGCCGCGATTGACTGTTTTACCAAAGGCTTGTCTGATGAGGTCGCCGCGCAAAACATCCGCGTGATGGCGGTGCGGCCGGGGCTGATTGAGACCGAAATTCATGCCAAAGGCGGCGAACCCGGCCGCGCCGACCGGTTGGCCCATATGGTGCCTATGAAACGCAAAGGAACTGCCGAAGAGGTCGCCCGGGCCACGGTCTGGTTGCTGAGCGACGATGCGAGCTACGTGACCGGGTCGACGCTGGATGTCACGGGGGGCCGTTAACCTGCTATTCCGACAGGGTGTTGGGCAGGCTACCTGTCAGACCCGCTGATAAACCGTGGCTTCTTGCGCACGACAGGTTCGGGGGCCGGAGGGGCGGCGCAATAGGGCTGGGCGCTGACCCAATCGGCGATATCACTGCGTTTTGAGGCCACCCGCATCGGCCCCCAATCTGCGGCCACACCGCGCCATTTGGCATCCCGCCCCGCCACGACCCCGTCGCGCGGCACAGTCACCGCCATGATGCGGATTGCGCAGCTCAGATTGGCGCCGCCGTCTTTTAACGCAGCCCCACTGCGCGCCTGACAGCCGTACCCGCGCGCCGTGGCAGGCAAGATTTGCAGCAACCCATACCACTTGCCGCCGCCGCCCACGGCCCAGGGTTTGTAGGTGCTTTCGTGTTTCGACAAGGCCGACATGAACCCGACCCAAAAGGCTTCACGGCCCGCTTGGCCGGCTTGTTCGTAATAAGGGCACCAGTCGGAAATATCGCGGGGCACCATGCTGACCAACGGCTGGCCATGGGTGCGCAGCGCCTCAAGCGCGCGCGCGTTCCATTGGGTGTGATTGTCCATATGGCTCCACCGCATCGGGGGCAATGGCGTGGTGGTGCCGGTGTCCGCGGCAATCGGCGACACCGGCAGGCACATCAGGGCGGTCAAAAGAACAGCTGTAAATTTCATCCGTCTTCTATGCGTCGAGACGCCCACCTTGCGCAACTGTCTTGGCCTACCACGGCCCCGGTTGGCGAAATTTGCGCCTGCGCGACACGGCTGGCGTGTATCGCGGCTCCCTCGCACGGCTCATCCGCGTGTTTTCTTTGAAATAGCGGGCGCAAGGCCCCACATACACGTCAGCCGTTGACATGCGCCGCGCGTCAGGAAACAGGCACACGGGATATCATCGCGCCGCTGCCGTGTTGCTGCCATGTTTCAGACAAAAAGCACCGCTATAGGTGATTGTCTGAGCAAGCATTGCGCGCACGGGCGCCGAAAGGACGATCATGGGCAACATCCCCGCAGACGCCACCCACTGGGACAGCGGAGACTGGATCGAATGGCATCGCACCAGCGCTGTCTCTGAGCAACGTGTGGGGTTTTACACGGCCCCCTCAGACGACCCCATCGCCCGCCTGCACGCCCTGCACACACGCCTGTTGCACAGCGCGCGCGGCTATCTGGACCTGACCGGCCAGCACCTGCCGATTTATGACGAAATCGCGCGGGTCCACGCCGCCATCGCGCTGGATCTGCCCGCCACGGACCCGCTGTTGGCCGCCGACGCCCCAGAGGGTGTGCAGGTCATCGCCCTGCCCCCATATGCTACCAATAATATCGTTCACATCAATCTCGTGCGGCCTTTTTGCTGCCTGATTGTGGTGCGCATCAAAACGAACTTTACCTCAGAGGCCCGCATGGTCGCGCGCAAACAATTGCCCCCCAGCAGTGACACCGTGTTGGAAATGCGTTGGACGGATCTGCCCACCGCCCTCTAGTCTAGGTGATCGCGGGGCTTGCAGCAGCGCGCCCGCTGGCCTAAGACCGCACCCACACTCAGACACGCCTGACGAGGGACCGCGATGCTTGATTTGACCTATGACACCCCGACCCCCAAAACCATTGCCGGGGCCAAGCATGACTGGGAACTCGTGATCGGCATGGAGGTGCATGCGCAGGTCTCCTCGAACGCCAAGCTGTTTTCTGCCGCCTCGACCACATTTGGAGCCGAGCCCAACAACAACGTATCTTTTGTCGATGCGGCGATGCCCGGCATGCTGCCCACGATCAACGAATATTGCGTTGAACAGGCCGTGCGCACGGGTCTGGGCCTCAAGGCGGCGATCAACCTGACGTCGGCCTTTGACCGCAAGAACTATTTTTATCCTGATTTGCCGCAGGGTTACCAGATCTCGCAGCTGTATCACCCCATCGTCGGCGAAGGCGAAGTGTTGGTGGAAATGGGCGACGGCAAGGCCCGTCTGGTGCGCGTCGAGCGCATTCACCTGGAACAAGACGCGGGCAAATCGATCCACGACATGGACCCGAATATGTCGTTTGTGGACCTCAACCGCACCGGTGTTGCCCTGATGGAGATCGTCTCGCGCCCTGATATCCGAGGCCCCGAAGAGGCCGCCGCGTATTTGGCCAAGCTACGCCAGATCCTGCGGTATCTGGGCACGTGCAACGGCGACATGCAATCGGGCGCGATGCGCGCGGATGTCAACGTATCGGTCTGCCGACCCGGCCAGTACGAAAAATACCACGCGACGCAAGATTTCAGCCATCTCGGCACGCGCTGCGAGATCAAGAACATGAACTCGATGCGGTTTATCCAAGCCGCGATCGACGTCGAAGCCCGGCGCCAGATTGGCATCATCGAGGCCGGTGGCACGATTGATCAAGAAACCCGCCTGTATGACGCCGACAAAAACGAAACGCGCTCTATGCGGTCCAAGGAAGAGGCGCATGACTACCGCTATTTCCCCGACCCTGATTTGCTGCCTTTGGTGATCGAACAGGCGTGGGTGGATGACATCGGTGCAAACCTGCCCGAATTGCCCGACGCCAAGAAAACCCGGTTTATGGCTGATTTCGGCCTGTCAGATTACGACGCCTCGGTGTTGACCGCTGATCTTGATTCGGCGGGTTATTTTGAGGCCGTGGCTGCGGGCCGCGATGGCAAGACGGCCGCCAACTGGGTGATCAACGAATTGTTCGGGCGTCTGAAAAAAGACGAATGCGACATCACAGACAGCCCCGTCAGCCCCGCGCAACTGGGCAGTGTGATCGATCTGATCGCCTCGGATGCGATATCGGGTAAAATCGCCAAGGATCTGTTTGAAATCGTCTATACCGAAGGCGGCGACCCGGCGCAGATCGTCGAGGCACGCGGCATGAAGCAGGTCACCGACACCGGTGCCATCGAGGCCGCCGTCGATGAGATTATCGCCGCCAACCCTGATCAAGTCGCCAAGGCGCAGGAAAACCCCAAACTGGCCGGTTGGTTCGTTGGCCAGGTGATGAAAGCCACAGGCGGCAAGGCCAACCCCAAGGCGGTCAACCAGCTGGTGGCGCAAAAGCTCAAGGGCTGATGCAGCCGCCTGACCGCGACGTGAGATAAACAGACCCCATCCGGGGTGCGAAGGTTAGATATTTGGAGGTCGGCGCATGCCACAGTACCAGTACCGGGTGATCCCCGCACCCACGCGCGGCGTCAAGGCCAAGGGTATCAAGACCCCTGAAGATCGGTTTTCCAACGCCGTCGAAGGCGTGATGAACGACATGGCCGCCGATGGTTGGGAGTATCAGCGCGCCGAAACACTGCCTGCGACAGAACGCGCGGGGTTCCGCTCTACCAAGACGGAATGGCGCAATGTTCTGGTGTTTCGCAAGCTTGTGACCCCCCCTGTCGTGCAGGCAAACCACGCCCCGTCTGAGCCCCGTCAGGAACCACAGATAACCACCCCGCAAACCCCCGAAGACGACGCATCACACAGCGCAGGCGCCAGCCGAATGCTGAGCGATAACGGCGTCGAAGAGCCCAGCGATGTCGCTGGGATGACCAACTCCCTGACGCAGCTCGCAGCCACGCGAAATAAAGAAAAAACAGACGCTTGAAGTGCGTTCTTAAACGTCTACATCAAGCGCCAATGCGTGGATTTCTGCGATCAACGTACGCCCGATGGCTGCGTGAATTGCACGGTGCCGGGCCAGCCGGTTCATACCCTTGAACGCCTCCGCACGGATCGCCACGTTAAAGTGGCTTTCACCTTCATCCGAATACCCTGCGTGACCGCGATGGCTCTCGCTGTCATCGATCACCTCTAATGTGTGCGGCGCAAATTTCTCGCGCAGCCGATCTTCAATCTGTTGGCGTTTCGACATTTTTTTGCTGATGCCCCTTCCCTCTTTCGACGTGCAGTCTAAACTAGGCCGCCTCGACTCGTATAGGTGTTAAAATGACCAAACCTGATCCCTTTGGGTTCGACATGTCTGTTTCGTCGTCCAAGAAAAAGAACCCGCGCGGGCGGCGCAGCTTGTCGGGCGCGTCTGAAACGTCAACGCGGATATGCGACCACGAGGGCTGCAACGAGCCCGGTAAATATCGCGCGCCCAAGGCCCCCGATGTGCTGGATGATTTTTTCTGGTTCTGTCAGGCGCACGTGCGTGAATACAACCTGAAATGGAATTTCTTTGACGGCACCACCGAAGCTGAACTGAATGCGCAGCTGACCAAAGATAAGGTCTGGGAACGCGAAACCAAGCCGGTAGGTGACCCAGAAGCCCGCGCGTGGGCCCGTTTGGGCATCGAGGACCCGCATCAGGTGCTGGGGGCCAATGCGACGCAAAACCCGGGCCGTGGTGCACAGGCAGGGCGTCGCTTGCCCCCCACCGAACGCCGCGCCATAGAGATTTTGGAAGCTAAGGACACTTGGACCAAGCCAGAGGTCCGCAAGGCCTATAAAAAGCTGATCAAAGTCCTGCACCCCGATATGAACGGCGGCGATCGCAGCCAGGAAGAGCAGCTGCAAGAAGTCGTCTGGGCGTGGGATCAAATCAAAGGCAGCCGCAACTTTAAGGGCTAAGGGCGCACCCACTTTCGCCGTGTTGAGGGGCGGTGCCCCTTGCACAGCGCCGAGATATGTTGCACCAGATGTTCCGGGCCATGGCAGGCCGTATTTCGCATTTTTGTAAAGGGGTGAGACCTCATGGCCGACGGCGCATTGGACATCAACACGAAGCCAACCGAAGAAATCAACGTCCGCGACGTGTTTGGCATCGATACGGACATGGTGATCAAGGGCTTTGCTGAAAACAGCGACCGGGTGCCGGACGTCGACAGCACCTACAAATTTGACCCCGATACAACGCTGGCGATCCTTGCGGGCTTTGCGCACAATCGTCGCGTGATGATCCAAGGGTATCACGGCACGGGCAAATCCACGCACATCGAACAAGTCGCCAGCCGGTTGAACTGGCCTGCGGTGCGGGTCAATCTGGACAGCCACATCAGCCGGATCGATCTGATCGGGAAAGATGCGATCAAACTAAAAGACGGCAAGCAAGTGACTGATTTCCAAGAAGGTATCTTGCCTTGGGCCCTGCGTAACCCAACTGCGATTGTGTTTGATGAATATGACGCGGGCCGCGCGGATGTGATGTTTGTGATCCAGCGCGTGCTGGAAGTTGACGGCAAACTAACCCTGCTGGACCAGAACAAAGTGATCACCCCGCACCCGTTTTTCCGCATCTTTGCGACGGCCAACACCGTGGGTCTGGGCGACACAACCGGTCTTTATCACGGGACCCAGCAGATCAACCAAGGTCAGATGGACCGGTGGTCGCTGGTCGCCACACTGAACTACCTGAGCATCGATGCAGAGACCGCAATCGTGCTGTCCAAGAACCCGCATTACAACACCGAAAAGGGCCGCAAAACCGTCAAGCAGATGGTCACCGTCGCCGATCTGACGCGCACCGCGTTCATGAACGGCGATTTGTCTACGGTGATGTCGCCGCGCACGGTGATCGCATGGGCGCAGAACGCTGAAATTTTCCGCAACGTGGGGTATGCGTTCCGGCTGAGTTTCCTGAACAAATGTGATGAACTGGAACGGCAAATTGTCGCGGAGTTCTATCAACGTTTGTTTGACGAAGAACTGCCCGAAAGTGCGGCGAGTGTAAGCCTGGGGTGACGCGCGACTTCGGTCCGGCAAGGAGCTTTTTGCATGTCTAAACCGTCTGACAACCCCGCCGACGCCTTTAAAAAGGCGCTTGGTGAAGCCACCAAGGTGATGGCAAACGACCCCGAATTGACCGTGTCTTATTCCGTTGACCCGGCGGGAATGTCGGGCGAATCCATGCGGTTGCCGCAGGTGTCACGGCGCATGACCCGCGACGAGGTCATGTTGGCGCGGGGCACCGCAGATGCGCTGGCGCTGAACCGTCGCTATCACAACGGCCAAACCCACGCCAAATACCAGCCTCAGGGCGATATGGCGCGGGATCTCTACGAGGCGATGGAAACCGCGCGCTGCGAGGCAATGGGCGCGCGTGACATGCCCGGCACCGCCGGTAACATCGACGCCAAGATTTCGCATGAGGCCATGCGCAAAGGCTATGATCAGGTCACACAAGCGGCGGATGCGCCATTGGCCACGGCCGCGGGCTATTTGATCCGGCATTTGGCCACTGGGCGTGATTTGCCGTCTGGCGCGCAGAACGTCATGGAATTGTGGCGCGGGTTCATCGAAGAGCAATGCGGCGGCACGCTGGAAAATCTGGACGAGACGCTGAGCGATCAATCGGCGTTTGCCAAATTCGCGCGCCAGATGATTTCTGACATGGGGTACGGCGATCAGCTGGGCGACGACCCTGACCAGATCGACGAAGACCAAGAAGACGAGGCCGAAGAGGGATCTGACGACGATTCAGAACCCGATAGCACCGGCCAGGATGATCAGGACGAAGAAGACGCAGAAGGCACGCCCGAGCAAAGCCAAGAAGAACAACAAGACGCCAGCCAGGCGCAGGTGTCCATGGACGACATGGCCGATCAGGAGCTGGGCGAAGAGGCCGACATGCCCGAGGGCGACGCCCCGATGGAGCCCCCCGCCCCTCTGCCGACATCAGATGCCGACCCTAATTATCTTGTCTATCTGGCAGAGCACGACGAAGAAATCGGCGCCGAAGAATTGGCCGAACCGGCCGAGCTAGAACGCCTGCGCGCCTATCTGGACCAACAGCTCGAACCGCTGAAAGGCGCCGTAAGCCGTTTGGCCAACAAGCTGCAGCGACGCTTGCAGGCGCAACAAAACCGCAGTTGGGAATTTGACCTCGAAGAGGGTATGCTTGATGCGGGCCGTTTGGCGCGTGTTGTGGCGAACCCCACGACGCCGCTGTCGTTCAAGGTCGAAAAAGACACCGAATTCCGCGATACGGTGGTGACGCTACTGCTGGATAACTCTGGCTCTATGCGCGGGCGGCCCATTTCGATTGCGGCCATTTGCGCCGATGTTCTGGCCCGCACGCTGGAACGGTGCAACGTCAAGGTCGAGATCCTCGGCTTTACCACCCGCGCGTGGAAAGGCGGGCAGGCCCGCGAGGCATGGCTAAACGATGGCCGCCCACAACAACCCGGTCGTCTGAACGACCTGCGCCATATCATCTATAAATCTGCGGACGCCCCATGGCGGCGGACCCGGCCCAATCTGGGCTTGATGATGAAAGAAGGCCTGCTGAAAGAAAACATCGACGGCGAGGCACTGGAATGGGCGCACCGCCGGATGATGATGCGGCATGAGGCGCGCAAAATCCTGATGGTTATTTCTGATGGCGCGCCGGTGGATGACAGCACCCTATCGGTGAACCCCGCCAATTATCTGGAAAAACACCTGCGCGATGTGATCGCCATGGTGGAAAAACGCCGTGCGGTCGAATTGCTGGCCATCGGGATCGGCCATGATGTGACGCGCTATTACGACCGCGCCGTAACAATCACCGATGTAGATCAGCTGGCCGGGGCGATGACCGAACAGCTGGCCGCGTTGTTTGACAGCGACCCGCGCGCGCGCGCCCGGTTGATGGGAATGAACCGCGCCGGTTAAACGCAGATTTGACACAACAGTGAATGAGGGCACCCATGTTTCAGAGCTTTGATGTGACCGCCCGGCCCGAACAAGGGCCGCCCCGATTGGCAGCCTTGCGCGTGGTCATGGCCGCGCAGGCCTGTGATGCATTCTTGGTGCCTCGCGCAGATGCGCATCAGGGGGAATATGTCGCCCCGCGCGACGACAGGCTGGCATGGCTGACAGGGTTCACCGGGTCGGCGGGGTTTTGCGCGGTGCTGCCCGATGTTGCAGGTGTGTTCATCGACGGGCGGTACCGCACACAGGTCAAGGCGCAGGTGGCAGATGTGTACACGCCGGTGCCTTGGCCCGATATTACCTTGGGCCCGTGGCTGGCAGATCGGCTGCAGGCGGGTGCGATTGTCGGGTTTGACCCATGGTTGCACAGCGCCGGGCAGATCGAAACACTAGAAACCTCCTTGGCGGCGGCAGGCATCAAAGCGCAGGCCTGCGACAATTTGGTAGACCGCGTCTGGGATGATCAGCCCGCGCCGCCGATGGGCCCCGTCAAGGCGCACCCCTTGGAATTTGCCGGCGAACCCCATGCGGAAAAACGCGCGCGACTGGCAGCAGGGTTGCGCACAGATGGGCAGTGCGCGGCGCTGATCACATTACCAGATTCGATCTGTTGGTTGTTGAACATTCGTGGGTCTGACATCCCTCGCAACCCTGTGGCCCAAGGCTTTGCGATTTTGCATGACACAGGGCAGGTCGATCTGTTCATGGCACAGGGCAAACTGTCACAGGTCATCGATCATCTGGGCCCCGATGTGACGGTACATGCCGTCGACACATTAGAAACCGCCCTACAGGCCTTGGGTGGATCTGTGCGCGTAGATCGTAGTACCGTGCCCTATATCCTTGCGGATTTGTTGGGGGATCGCGCCGATTTCGCGGGCGACCCCTGCGCCCTGCCAAAGGCACGCAAAAACCCCGCCGAAATCGCAGGATCAGCCGCCGCGCATTTGCGCGATGGTGCCGCGGTTGTTGAACTGCTCGCGTGGCTCGATGCGCAACCTATAGGCAGCCTGCGCGAAACCGACGTGGTGACCAAGCTCGAAACCCTGCGGCGCAGCGACAACGCGCTACAAGACATCAGCTTTGAAACCATCGCAGGGACCGGGCCTAACGGCGCAATCATGCACTACCGGGTCACCGAAGACACCGATAGCACGCTGCACGACGGGCAGTTGATCGTGCTGGACAGTGGCGGGCAATACCTTGATGGCACAACAGATATCACCCGCACAATCGCCATCGGCGCCCCCCCACACGAGGCCTGCGCCGCATTCACCCGCGTGTTGCAAGGCATGATCGCCATGAGCTGCCTGCGCTGGCCTGTGGGCCTTGCCGGGCGTGACATCGAAGCGATAGGGCGGATGCCGCTGTGGCTGGCCGGTCAAGATTTCGACCACGGGCTGGGCCACGGCGTTGGCGCGTATCTAAGCGTGCACGAAGGGCCCCAGCGGCTCAGCCGGGTCAGCCAAGTGCCGCTTGAGGCCGGGATGATCCTATCGAACGAACCGGGGTACTACCGCGAAGGCGCCTTTGGCATCCGTATCGAAAACCTGATTGTCGCACAGGACGCCGCCCCCAAACCCGGCGGCGACACCCATCGCAAGATGCTTGATTGGCGCACATTGACCTTTGCGCCCATTGACCGGCGCCTTGTGGTGGCAGATATGCTGACACACTCAGAACGCGCATGGATTAACAGTTACCATGCTGAGGTTGCAGAAAAAATCGGCCCGCGCCTATCGCCCAGTGCCAAAACATGGTTGGATGCCGCCACATCACACATCTGACTGTTCTGCCACACATGCGCGTATTCATGCGGGCGATGGGCGGCAGATAACACCATCTGGGGGGAAACGTAGCCATGGTCGATCATATCACAATCCGCAAAGCCGCAGGAATGTGGAGCGTCCGCGCAGGCGGTGCGGTTTTGGGCGAAAGCGCGCATGCGTTGGAATTGGTCGAAGGCGACCACCCTGCGGTGATCTATTTCCCCCGCGCCGATATCGCCACCGCGTTTCTGGACGCCAGCGACACGTCATCACAGTGTCCGCATAAAGGCGAGGCGCGCTATTTTTCCGTGGTCACCAAAAGCACCACACTGACAAATGCGGCGTGGTCATACGAGACCCCCAACGACAGTGTCGCCCGGATCAAAGGGTATTTGGCCTTTGACACCACAGGCGACGTAACGGTCGAAGAAATCTAGCTACGAATGTTCTTCGGCGGCGGTGGCGGCCAAGGCGCGGTTGTACACTTTTAACGCATCCACATGAAACAGCGCCCCTTGCAGTTCGGGGGGCGCGTTTTCGGTGCTAAGCGTCACCACAGGTATAAACCGGACGCCCGTTTCGAATATCGGCATCGCGGATTCGAGCGTGGCATTGGTATCGATATAGACACCGTTTTTGATCATGTCCCAACAGTCGTCTTCACCTGCGGCGCGGTCGTGGTCCATCGGGCGCATCACCGGTCCGACGCGAAACATCGCCAACAGATAGGCCTGCGGGCCCGCAGCAAGGTGAATGCCACGGCGTTCCAGTTGCGTCAGGAAAAAGCTGCGGTCAACCAAACGCGACGCCAATGCCGTCGACATTGATACCGCCACCATCACCGCAAGCCCTGTCTGCCAGTCACCCGTCAGCTCAAACACGATCAATGTGGTGGAAATGGGCGCGCCCAACACAGCCGCCGCCACAGCCCCCGTGCCTGCCAGCGCATAAAGCGAGATCGACCCAGACACATCAGGGAAAATACTGGTGGCGATCAACCCAAAGCTCAGCCCTGTTAGGGCGCCCACCATCAACGACGGTGCAAACACGCCGCCGCCCATGCGCCCGGCCATGGTGATGGCCACGGCGACGGTTTTTAACATCGCAAAGATGATCGCTTGGTGCAGCAGCAGTTGGCCGTCCATCGCCAGAAATGTCGTCTCGTAGCCAACACCGATAATATGCGGGAACCAGATCGCGATCAGCCCCAACATCGCCCCCGCAATCGCCGGGCGTAACCAACGCGGCAGCCCGGTGCGATCCTGGACCGTGTTCCAGGTGTCTTCTGCCCAAAAGATCGTTTTCATCAGGGACACGGCAACCAGCCCGCACACCAAGCCAAGGATCAGGTAGGCTGGCATTTCTTGATAAAACTGCACCTCATTCACGGTGGTCAGGGTGAATTCTGTCACACCGCCAAATTCGAGCCGGTTGATCACCGTCCCCGCGGCACTGGCGATCACAATGGGCGCAAAGGCGTGCACCGCGAAATGCCGCAGCACGACCTCTAGCGCAAAGAGCGCACCGGCGATCGGGGCGTTAAAGCTGGCCGATACGGCGGCCGCAACCGCGCAGCCCATCAGGTCACGCCCGGTGATCCCATCGGCGTGCATGCGGCGGCTGACGGCCGTGGCGATCACCGCGGCCAAATGCACCACCGGCCCTTCGCGGCCCGTGGACCCACCCGACCCCAACGTGATCAGCGAGGCCAGCGCCGATGCCAAACCGGGACGTGTTTCCACCCGGCCATCTTGCATGGCGGCCCCATGGATGACATCTGCCACCGACCGGGCGCGCGCATCTGGGGTGAAGTTATGCAAGATCACCCCCACCACCAACCCGCCGCAAATGGGGATGATCAACACCAAATACCACGGCAACATTTCGGCGAAACTATGCAATAAACGGACGTCTTCTGTCCCGTATAAATAGGTCTGTAACGCGTTCACGCCTTTGCGGAAAAACAATGCGGCAAAGCCTGCCGCGATGCCGACCGCAAGGGCGATAAACCAAAATTGGATCTGGTTGGGGCCGTTATGGCGGATCACCCGCACCCCATTCCGAACGGCGGTCATCGCGGCATCAAGCTGCTTGGAAAGGATGGATCTGTATGAGCGTGGCATGGGGTGTGTACTCTGGCTGTGCTCTGTGTAGATCAAGCCGCGCAGGGGGGAAAGCCCCCTGCCCCATGCTTAGCCCGCCAAAAGCGCCCGCGCAGCCCCCCGCGCTTCTTCGGTGATGGTGTCGCCCGACAACATCCGCGCGATCTCGTCCACCCGTTGAGGCGCAGGCAAGGCTGTCACCGTCGAGGTCGTCATCCCCGCCGCAACCCGTTTTTCAACCCGCCAGTGATGCGCACCCAATGCTGCGACCTGCGGCGAATGCGTCACAACCAACACCTGCCCTTCGGATGCCAACGCCGCCAACCGGCGCCCAACAGCATCCGCCGTCGCCCCACCGACGCCCCGGTCGATTTCGTCAAATATCATGGTCAGGCCCGACTGGCTTTTGGTCAGGCAGACCTTCAATGCCAGCAAAAACCGGCTCAGTTCACCGCCTGATGCGATCTTGTTCAGCGGGCCTGACGGCGCGCCGGGGTTCGTGGCCACCGTAAAGGCGACCGCATCCACCCCATCCGGGCCGGGCGTGTCAGCGGTGATTTGGGTTTCAAACACCGCCCGTTCCATTTTCAAAGGCGCCAGCTCGGCGCTGACCTCTTTGTCGAGCCGTTTTGCCGCCGCCACCCGTGCCTTGGTCAGGCGCGCGGCGCGTTCGCTATAGGCCGTTTCGGCCGCCGCCAGTGCGCTGCGCAGGTCAGCGACATCAGCATCCCCCGCATCGAGCGCTGCCAATTTATTGCGCAATGTCGTCCCGAAATCCGCCAGCGCATCGGGCAAAATGTCGTGCTTGCGCGCCATCGCCCGGATCGCAAACAGCCGTTCTTCGGTGTCTTCGAGGTCCGTGGGGTCAAACGACAGCCCTTCGAGTGCGGTGGCAATGCCGGTGGTGGCCTCGTCGAGCTCCATCATCGCGCGCGACAGGGCCGCCATCGGCCCCTCCAGCGCGCCATCCGCTTGGTCCGCGGCGCCGTCAAGCCAACGCAACGCCTCTCCGAGCGCCGATTCAGCCCCCTGCCCGCCCAGTATTTCATAGGCCCGGATCACATCACTGCGGATCTTTTCAGCGCCCTGCATCGCACGGCGGCGCACATCCAACGTTGCTTCTTCGCCCGGTTCAGGCGCCAACGCGTCCAGTTCGCCCACCGCGTGGCGCAGAAATTCTTCTTCCTCGCGAATGGCCGCAACCACAGCTTCGGCAGCGGTTAGCGCCTTGGCCGCCCGCGCGCGTGTGGTCCAGGCCGTCCGGCACGCCGCGCGCGCCTTATCCAGCCCCGCGAATGTATCCAAAATGGTCTGATGCCCGCGCGGGTTTAGCAACCCACGGTCGTCGTGCTGGCCATGTAATTCAACCAACGTCTCTGATAATTTACGCAGCGCCTCGCCAGAACAGCGCTGGTCATTGACCCACGCCGTCTTGCGCCCGTCAGCGGTGTTGATCCGCCGCAAGATCAGCTCGTCGCCGCCGGGTAACCCGGCCTCTGCCAAAACCGCGTGGGCAGGGTGGTCGTCCGGCAAATCAAACGATGCCGTGACAGACCCCTGATCCGCGCCCCGGCGCACCAGATCAGCCCGCCCGCGCCAGCCCAAGACAAACCCCAGTGAATCCAACAGGATAGATTTCCCTGCGCCCGTCTCGCCGGTCAATACATTCAGGCCCGGCTGAAAATTCAATTCCAGCCGATCGATGATCAACATATCGGATATATCAAGCCCGCGCAGCATTGGTCCCGCCCGTCATGGCTGTGAAATCAGAGCCATTCGCCCTTGACCGTTTGGCGATACACTTGTCGCAACCAACCGTCGCCGGCGGCATCAAGCGTCAGCCCCTGCCCCGAGAGCAACGCAAAACTGTCCTCATACCAATCGGTCGACCGGTAGTTGAACCCCAAAATCGCCCCCGCTGTCTGCGCCTCATCCGTCAGGCCAAGGGACAGATATGCCTCAACCAACCGGTGCAGCGCCTCGGCGGTGTGGGTGGTGGTCTGGAAATCTTCGACAACAACGCGGAACCGGTTGATCGCTGCGGTATAATGGCTGCGGCGCAGGTAATACCGCCCAATTTCCATCTCTTTGCCCGCCAGATGATCAAACGCCAGATCAAACTTTAGGATCGCGGCGCGCGCATATTCACTGTTGGGGTAGCGTTCAATCACTTCGCGCAGCGCTTGCAATGATTGAAACGTCAGCCCTTGGTCGCGCCCGACCTCGTCAACCTGATCGTAATAGCTCAGTGCGAGAAGATATTGCGCATAGGCCGCATCATCATCTTCGGGGTAAAAATCAATGAACCGTTGCGCTGCAGACCGGCTGTTGGGGTAATCCTGATCTTGATGATAGGAAAACGCCTGCATAATCAGCGCCCGGCGCGCCCAATCCGAATAGGGGTACAACCGTTCGATTTCGGAAAAGAAAAACGCGGCATCTTCGGCGCGGTTGCGGTTGAGTTCAAATTCACCGCGCTCAAAAATCTGTTCCGCAGAATAGGTTTCGAGCGGTATTTCCTGTGGGTTAAAGAAATTACGGGTTGTCCCGCCATCCCGAGCGCCACATCCCGCCAGCAGTGCTGCGGCCAATAGTGTCGTGATTATCCGCTTTCGCGACGCATGGTTCGTCATGCTCTGCCACCTTCGTTCCGTACCCCGCGCAACGTAACACGCGCACTGTTGCCGGTCCTAGCATAGAAATCTGACATACAAAACGCCCATTGCGCGGTTTGTGGCCTTTGGCTGACCCACAATTTTGTGCACTGCGTCACACCGCGATGTCTGAGTTGGTCACGCAAGGTTCAGGCGACCGCTGGGATCTCGTCCCACACCAAACCATATCCGGGCAACCGGCTGGCTTGGCTTTTGTCACAGACCACCATCCGCACCGCATCTGGGGTGGCAAACAGCTGGCGCAGCAGCGTGTTTGTCAGCGAGTGACCCGCACGCACGCCGGTGTAATGGCCGATCAATGGCGCACCCGCCAAGGCCAGATCACCCAGCGCGTCCAACATCTTGTGGCGCACCGGTTCGTCGCGGTGGCGCAAACCACCCGGGCTCAGCACACGGTCGCCATCGAAGACCACCGCGTTTTCGCCGGGTGCGCCGCCAAGCGCCAAACCGTTGGCGCGCATCGCATCCACATCCGCCTGACGGCAGAACGTGCGGCTGTCGCACAGTTCGCGGGCAAAGCTGCCGTTGTTCATAACCAGTGATTTCTTTTGATGTCCGATCGCGACGTCTGCGAAATCGATCTCAAAGTCGATCTGCAAGGCGGCGGCCGGTGACAGTGTCGCCGAGGCCTGCCCGTCGGTCACTGTCACGGTTTTCAGGACTTCAAAGGCCCGCACAGGGGCGGCCAGCGTCCGCAACCCGCGTTGCATGATCCCACGCACAAAAGGCGCCGCAGACCCATCAAGGATAGGAACCTCGGGGCCGTCAATTTCCACCAGCGCATTGTGCACGCCACAGCCAGCCAACGCCGCCATGATGTGTTCAACCGTGGAGACCTGAAGCCCCGTCGCGTTTTCGATCTTGGTGCACAACGGCGAACGCAGCACAGCATCCCAGCGCGCCGGGATCAGCCGGTCTCCGACAGCCACGTCACTGCGGCAAAACCAGATGCCGTGCTCTGCTGTTGCAGGACGGATCGTGACTGTCGCGCTGTCGCCTGTGTGCAAGCCACAGCCGGAAAAGCTAATCGGTGATTTGATCGTTGTTTGCACAGGTGCCCCACGAAATCTACGAACCATTCGGCTCCGTTGGCAATTTACCTATGGATAGACACCCACAGGCTCAACTCAATCTTTGCAACGGAGTGAAACACTCCTGTTACATTTGAGCGTAAAGGCGCTCGCACCACATCAAACCCCTGTAAAACAACAAAAAATGGGCTGCAGGAATGCAGCCCATTTGTATTAACTTGTGATAATATTAATTCGCTTGGCGTCTCAAA
Source organism: Roseobacter sp. (assembly GCF_039970775.1). Classification (GTDB taxonomy): domain Bacteria; phylum Pseudomonadota; class Alphaproteobacteria; order Rhodobacterales; family Rhodobacteraceae; genus Roseobacter. The sequence continues at coordinate 44,077 of NZ_JBDVLG010000052.1, read as the reverse complement.
AACGCCGGAATTTCGATCCGATCTTGCTCTGGATCGGCCTGATCTTGAGGGATCGGCGCAGGTTCTGCCGAGCGATGTTGTACGGGCGGTTGCTGGCGCGGTGCTGGTTGCGCAGCACCTTCTGCCTGCCCGGTCATCCGGTTGATCAGCGAATTGATCCCAAAGCGCGGGCGCTCGTCTACAGCACCAGTCCCGGCGACAGGCGGGCGCGGTGCCGCCTTCTGAGCGGCGGCACGCAACCGCGCCATCGCTTCTGGCGACGGGGCGCCCGGCGTCGGGGCACGGGGCGCGACAAAGCTCTCAACTTCGGCCGGCGCATCTACGCGGGTCGGTTCAAACGCGGCGACTTGCGGTTGGTATGCCGGCGCGGGCACATCGTCGTATTCATCCACAACTGTATCTTGCGCAAACCGCGGATCTGCTGGAGCCTCTTCATACACAGGATCTGCCTCCATGTGACCAAACAGCGACGGCTCTTCGGCCGCTTCAACCGCCACCGTTTCGACAGGAGCAGGCACTTCGGCCACAGGCTGTTCGTCTTGTGCCGTAACTTGCGGTGTCAGCGGTTTCGACATCGGCCGGCGCGGCACGGGCATCTCAAGGTTCACGTCCGATGCATCGATCCCGGTGGCCACAACGCTCACGCGCATGGTGCCGCCCATGTCAGTATCAAGCGTGGACCCGACGATGATATTCGCCTCTGGATCTACCTCTTCGCGGATCCGGTTGGCGGCCTCGTCCAGTTCAAACAAGGTCAGATCATGGCCGCCGGTGATGTTGATCAACACGCCACGCGCCCCCCGCAGGCTGATCTCATCCAGCAGCGGGTTGGCAATGGCTTTTTCAGCCGCCTGGATCGCGCGATCCTCGCCTTCGGCCTCGCCTGTCCCCATCATCGCCTTGCCCATTTCGTCCATCACGGCCCGTACATCGGCAAAGTCGAGATTGATCAAGCCGGGGCGGACCATCAGGTCAGTGACGCCCTTAACCCCTTGATACAAAACATCATCTGCTAACGAAAACGCTTCGGTGAAGGTGGTCTTTTCATTGGCCAACCGGAACAGGTTCTGGTTGGGAATGATAATCAGCGTATCAACGACCTTTTGCAGCGCCTCAACGCCATCTTCGGCCTGACGCATCCGCTTTGCGCCCTCAAACTGGAACGGTTTGGTCACGACGCCTACGGTCAAAACACCCAATTCCCGCGCGGCTTGCGCAATGATCGGCGCGGCACCTGTCCCGGTGCCCCCGCCCATACCAGCCGTGATGAAACACATGTGCGCACCCGCCAGATGATCAACGATCTGTTCGATGCTTTCTTCGGCAGCCGCCGCGCCAACTGCGGCCCGTGCGCCTGCGCCCAACCCTTCGGTGACCTTGATGCCCAACTGCACCCGGTTGTCCGATTTCGCCTGCTGCAACGCTTGTGCATCGGTGTTGGCAACAACGAATTCAACGCCGTCCAACTCTTTTTCGATCATATTATTGACAGCGTTGCCCCCAGCGCCTCCAACACCAAAAACGGTGATGCGTGGTCTTAAATCCGTCTGGCCGGGCATCGTGAGGGTAAGGGTCATAAAGTAATCCGCCTGTGCTGCTGTCCCGCGTTCGCGGGTTTTTTGGGTGCCTATTCCTACCTGATCATACCCGCTGAGCCCTTGAGCGTCACGTAAAAAACACAGGTCTCGCACAAAATATGGGCCAGAATACGCATACAGCCCCCGTTTCCGGTGGTGATTGGCAAGATGTCGCGCAATCGAACCCCAGCACCACAAGCCATAGCCGCGCAAAACACTTCGGATGCAAGCATCCGGTGCGCGAGTCGCGCTGTGGTTTAGCTGTGTCGGGACGACTGCTCGGCCGTCAAACGGCCTCTTGCGGGCCGTTAACCTTTGCTACCACATCACAGAAACGCCGTCACCGTGTTTTTGCAAAAGCTTAACAACATATTGCTATGACTGCGGGTGACGCCAACGTGGCCTATCGTGGACCTACCAATTGTCGCGGAACCAACGCACCGCGCGTTTGAGCGACCGGTTTGGATACCGTTCGGCGGGGATGTCGAAATCCCACCATTCATCCTGCGGGTGCGCGGCGAACAACGTCAGCCCAACAACCGACGCAAAGCTCGGCCCCGTGGCGACCTGCGGCAAACCGTGCACGCGCAGGGGCCGCCCCAACCGCACTTGATGACCCAGAATTTTGCTCGCCAACCCATCAAGACCGGGAATTTGGCTGCTCCCGCCGGTCAATACAATTTGCTGGCTGGGCAAATGGTCAAAACCCGCCGCATCCAGCCGTGCGCGCACCTCTTCGAGGATCTCTTCGACACGCGGGCGCATGATCCCGATCACCTCGGCGCGGCTGGCGGTGCGGCGATCGTGCTCAAAATCACCGGTATCGCCACCGATCTCGATCATCTCGCGGTCGTCCATACCGGTGGCATGCACACCGCCGTGCATGGTTTTGATACGCTCCGCCATCGACATCGGCACCTGCAGACCCATCGAAATATCGCCGGTGACGTGATCGCCCCCCATGCGCACGGAATCCGCAAAAATCATGTGTTTCTTGATGAAAATAGACACCCCAGTGGCGCCGCCGCCGAGGTCGATGCACGCGGCACCCAGCTCTTGTTCGTCCTCAACCAGTGCCGCGATGCCGCTGACATAGGCCGACGATGCGATCCCTGCGAGTTCCAGATCACACCGTTTGATACAATGCGCCAGATGCTGGATCGCGGCCCCATCCACCGTCAACATATGCATGTCCACCGAAAGCGCATTGCCCAACTGACCGCGCGGATCGCTCAGCCCGGACCGGTGGTCCAGCGCGAAATTGACCGGTTGCGCGTGCAGCACCTCGCGGCCTGCGCCGTAATCGGGCACGTCACAGGCGGCCAGTACCCGCGCCACGTCTTGTTCGTCAACCGCCTGCCCTTCCAGCGGGATTTCGGCATCCAACCCGTAAGACCGCGGATCGGCTCCTGAAAAACACGCAATCACGTGGTCAACTCGAATGCCCGCCATCTTTTGGGCGCCCTGCAGGGCCGTCCGAATGGCGCGTTCGGTGTCTTGCATGGCGCAGATTTCGCCAAAGCGCACCCCCCGTGACCGGGTCGTGGATGCGCCGATCACCCGGAACTGCGACTGCCCGGCAAGCGAGCCGATCTCGCCCTCGTCGCTCAGATCGCCGATCCCGTCGAACCGCAGCACAAGGCACGAAATCTTGGAACTGCCCACATCCAAGATCGCCACCACGCCCCGTTGCATGGCCGCCTTGCGCATGTTGCGCATTTGGCGCTGGCTTTCGTATAAATCCATCATTCTATTGCCCCGAAACCCTTTTCACGTCCCACCATAATGTGGCGGCCTGTTCGCTCATCTGTACGGTGGGCCGGTTGCCCAATCGCATATCAACCCGCACGACATCGCGGGCCAACACCTCTTGGGCGGCGTCCAGCGCGATGACCCGTTCGAGCGCCTGCACCGGGTCCGTTTCGGGCAACATAATGCGCTGTCCGCGATCCAAAACCACATCCCAGCGCCGGGCACCCATGCGCACAATGCCCCGCAACCGTCCGCCCAACGGGGCCGCAGCCCGGTAAAGATCTAGCGCTTCTTTGACGTGAAGTTCCGCCGCGTCTCCGGCAATCACCATCAGGTCGGGGCGCGCCATGCGTCGGTCGATCATGTCCAGATGTTTGCCGGTAATGTCGATCAAGGTCAGCCCCGCACGGCTGCGCCAAATGGCAACGGGCATGCGCGGGGTCACATCGATCTGCAACACACCGCCCGGACGGATACGCACGCCAACCGATTTCACAGGCGCCAGTGCGGCAACCGTCGTGCGGATATCGGTGAGGTTGAGATCAAACGAGCTGATCGGGAAGTCCAGCGGCACGACCTCGCGGATATCGGCGGCCAGCGCATCATCAACGCCGTCAACGGCCATCAGGTCGACCATGAATTCGGGCCGCGTTTCAAAGCTGGCGCGAACCTCGGCAACCGTGTCGTGAATGCTCTGACGGTTGGCGTCATCCGACAGCCACCACGTTGCGCCGCCCGCGACCAATGCGATTGGCACGCCGACCCGCAACGTCAGCAAAAACGCCGGCGTCAACATCAACCGTTGTAGCCGCCAAGCCCACCGGGATGGCGCCGGGTCATACGCCGCTGACCTGCGGGATTTCAACGATCGCATGAGGCGTCCTCCACCATCCAAGCGCACAACTGCCCAAAGGTCATTCCGCAGGCCTGCGCCTGCTCGGGTGTCAGCGATGTCGCCGTCATGCCCGGTTGTGTGTTGGTTTCGAGCAAGATCAGCCCATCTGCGCCGCGGCTTTCATCCCACCGGAAATCCGTGCGGCTGACACCCCGGCACCCCAACGCCTGATGCGCCCGCAGCGCGTAGTCCAAACATAAATCGAAGATCTGCGGCGGGATATCGGCAGGCACCACATGGCGCGACCCGCCGGGTTTGTATTTGGCGTCGTAATCATACCACCCGTCGGTCAGGATATCGGTGACCGTCAGCGGGCGGTCACCCACAACGGTGGTGGTCAACTCGCGCCCCGGCGCGAAGGTTTCGACCATGACCTGATCTGGCATATCGGATGACAATTGCGGCGGGCTGTTGCTGGCCTCGTGCACGAGGTAAATGCCCACCGACGACCCTTCGTTGTTGGGTTTGACCACATAGGGTGGCGCCATCACGTGCCGGCGGCGGACCTCATCGGCGGCGGCCATGACGCTGTGCACAACTGGCAATCCGGCAGCCACAAACGCGTCTTTGCTGCGCTGTTTGTCCATCGCGACAGCCGACGACAACACCCCCGAATGAGTGTAAGGCATGCCGATCCATTCCAGCATGCCCTGCACGCATCCATCTTCGCCCCACCGCCCATGCAGGCAATTGAGAACCGCGTCTGGTTTGATCCCTTGTAATGCGACGCAAAGCTCGGGGCCTGCGTCGACCTCGATCACTTCAAATCCTTCTCCCCGCAGGGCGGCAGCGCAGGCGGACCCGCTGGACAATGACACTTCGCGCTCAGCCGAAGGGCCGCCCATCAATACTACCACACGTTGGGGTGTCCTGCTCGACTGACCCACGATGTGCCTCATGTCGGGGTCATTTTGACCCCATTATTTTTCTGTCTGCCTCCGGCTTTTGCGCCGGTTCACTGTCTGTTCTTACACGTAGTTTGACGACATCAAGGTTAAAAAACCGCTAATTCTCGCCCACACGCATGATTTCCCATTCTAGCGTGATCCCGCTTTGGGCGTAAACCTTTTTTCGCACGGTTTCACCCAATCCCTCAAGGTCGGCCGCGGTGGCGGCGCCTGTGTTGATCAGAAAATTCGGATGTTTTTCGCTCATCTGGGCATCACCTTGGCGCGCGCCGCGCAAACCCGCATCGTCGATGACCTTCCACGCCTTAAGGTCATGCACATCATCCGCCTGCCCGGTCGATGAAAACCCCGCCGGATTGCGAAAGGTCGACCCGGCGCTGCGGTCTTTGGTGGGTTGGGTCGCATCACGTTTGGCCAATTGGTCTTGCATGCGGGCGTGCAACTGTGCGGGATCCCCCGAGGGAGCGGCAAATCGGGCCTCTGTCAGCACACACCCTTGGGGCAATGCGCTGTGCCGGTAGCCAAATTGCAGATCATCCGACGTCAATGTAATGACCTGCCCCGCCCGTGTAACCGCCTGCGCCTCAACCAAAACATCGGCCGTGTAGCTGCCGTAGCAGCCTGCGTTCATCCGGACAGCGCCGCCGATACTGCCCGGAATGGTCCGCAAAAATGTCAGGTCCCGCCCGGCATCCGCCGCTTTGCGCGCCACATGCGCATCCAACGCCGCAGCCCCCGCAACCACATGCGGGCCCTCGGTGTTGATACCGTTGAACCCACGCCCCAACCGGATAACAACCGCGCGCAGACCGCCATCCCGCACGATCAGGTTGGACCCGACCCCCATAGGAAACACCGCAACATCATCCGGCAATGCCGTCAGAAAATCGCATAAATCATCCATATCCGCAGGCTGAAACAGCCAATCCGCAGGCCCTCCAACACGCAACCACGTCAGGTCGCTTAGGGCGCGATTGGGCGTCAAACGGCCCCGAACATTGGGCATATCAGTCATGATGCAGGCTACCGTAGCGTGTTGCGTTTGATCCAGCGGCCCAGGTAAATCACCGGCCAGCGCAGCACCGACATGCCCGCCGCCATGATCAGCATGCCGATCCACGGCCCGTGCAGCCACGTCACATACCCCACAATCGGGATGCCGAACGCGATGAGGATATAGGCGTTGCGCCAATGTTGGTCTTTGCTGGGCGTCATGGCCAATACATTCGCAGCCACAGCCCAGATTGCCGCCAGTATAAGAGGTGCGCTCATGATGCCGTCTCCCGGTGGGGAGCTGCGGCGTTTAGATGGTCTGGCAAGGCGTTGGCCCATGCGCTGATCGTACCAGCACCCAAACACACGACCATGTCCCCCGGGCGCGCCTGTTCACGCACCAACCGCGCCAGGTCGTCTTCGCCCATGACGGCGCGCGCGTGCCTGTGGCCATGACGGATAAGCCCCGCCACCAGATCATCGCGGCCGGCGCCTTCAATCGGGTCTTCGCCAGCGGCGTACACATCCGCGATGCCCACCACATCGGCGTCATTGAAACAGGCGCAGAAATCGTCGAACAGACCGGCCAGCCGGGTATAGCGGTGCGGCTGATGCACGGCGATCACCCGGCCTTCGGTGGCCTGCCGCGCGGCTTTCAACACGGCTGTGATCTCGACGGGGTGGTGGCCATAGTCATCGATGATTGTCACGCCGTTTACCTCACCCACACGGGTAAAGCGCCGGTTCACCCCACCAAAGGCGGCCAACGCCTTGCGGATCTGCGCGCCCTTCATGCCCAGCTGTCGGGCCACAGCCACAGCCGACAACGCGTTGGACACGTTGTGATCCCCCGGCATCGGCAATGTGCACCCTTCGATCACGATATCTTCAGCCTGCAGCGCCACATCAAAATGCGCGACACCGCTTTTGTAGGTCAGATTGACCGCCCGCACGTCGGCCTGCGCGTTAAACCCATAGGTCACAACACGCCGGTCGCTGATTTTGCCCACCAACGCCTGCACCTCCGGGTGATCGGTGCAGCACACAGCCACCCCGTAAAACGGAATGTTCGACACAAAATCCAAGAACCCCTGCCGCAGCGTGTCAAAATCGCCCCAATGTTCCATATGTTCGGGGTCGATGTTGGTCACAATCGCGATCGTGGCAGGCAACCGGTTGAACGTGCCGTCGCTCTCGTCGGCCTCGACAACCATCCACTCGCCCTCGCCCTTGCGCGCGTTGGACCCGTAGGCGTGGATGATCCCGCCGTTGATCACCGTAGGGTCAAAGTCGCCCGCATCCAGCAAGGTGGCGACCATCGTGGTGGTGGTGGTTTTGCCATGGGTGCCCGCAATCGCAATGTTGGATTTCAGGCGCATCAATTCGGCCAGCATTTCGGCGCGGCGCACCACAGGCAGCCCTTGCGCACGGGCGGCATCCAGTTCGGCGTTGCCCGCTTTGATCGCGCTGGAAATCACCACCACCTCGGCGCTGGCGATATTTTCGGCGCGCTGCCCTTCAAAGACATGCGCCCCCAGATCTTGCAGCCGTTGGGTGATGGGCGACGCTTTCAGGTCAGACCCTTGCACCGTGTACCCATGGTTGAGCAAAACCTCTGCGATCCCAGACATGCCAATGCCGCCGATCCCGACAAAATGTATGGGCCCAACGTCGCCGGGCAATTTGGTTGCAGCGTTCATTTTTGATGCCCCTTTGCGGCCAATTGCGCGACCATATCCACCAACATATCTGTGGCGTCCGGCTTGCCGAAAACCGCAGCAGCGCGCGCCATGCGCATCGCCGCATCGGGGTTGTCGAGCACCGATAAAATCTGCTCTGCGACGGCATTCACTTCTAGACGGCTTTCGGGGATCATGATCGCCCCCCCCGCCTCAACAAGGCCACGTGCGTTGGCGGTTTGATGATCGCCCGTCGCCGCGGCAAACGGGATCAGGATAGACGGCCGCCCAATCACCGACAGATCGGCCACAGATGACGCGCCCGCGCGGCTGATCACCAGCTGGGCCTCGGTGATACGGCGCGGGACGTCTTGGAAAAACGGCTGAACATCCGCCTTGATGCCGTGTTGTGCATAAAACGCCGCGACCCGCTCTTGGTCTTCGTCGCGGGCCTGATGGCTGACGCGGATGTTTTTCAACATCTCCATGGGCAGGGCCGCAATCGCGGGTGGGATCACATCACTGAGGATGCGCGCGCCCTGCGACCCGCCGATCACCAGAACCTCCATCGGGTAGTCGCCCGGCGAGATATACCCCGCCTCCGAGCGTTCCAGCACCGCCGCGCGCACCGGGTTGCCGGTGTGGTGTCCTTCGACGCCGGCGGGCAAATCTGTGGGCCAAGTGCCGCATGCCACCGCATTCACGCGGGTCGCAAAGATCGTATTCACCCGGCCTAAAATGCCGTTTTGCTCGTGGATCATGCGCGGCAGTTTCATTAGGTATGCCGCCGCCAATGCCGGGATCGTGGGGTACCCGCCAAACCCGACAATCGCCGTGGGGCGGTCTCGTTGAAACCCCCAAAGCGCCGACAGCGTGCCCATCACAAGGCGCGGGGCGACCATCGCTTTGGCCAGTAGCCCGCCGCGCGCAAATGTGGCGCTGTTGATCTGTTCGATCTCGGTCGAATGCGGGAACCCTTTAGTATAGCGCGCGCCGCGCGCGTCCGTCGACAGTTTGACCCGCCAACCGCGCGCCAACATCGCCTCGGCCAAGGCCTGTGCAGGAAACATATGCCCGCCGGTGCCACCCGCCGCGATCAAAAGAAGAGGTTGTGTCGTCACCGGTTCCGCCCACGTGAAAGAATATCGCTAATTTCGCCCTGCGGACGCGTGCGCGTAAACGCCAGCAACATGCCCACCGCGATGCCGCTGGCGATCACCGAAGACCCGCCATAGCTGACAAACGGCAACGTCATGCCTTTGGCGGGCAACAACCGCACCGCAACGCCCATATTGATCATGGCCTGAACACCCAAGGTGCACGCCAGCCCGGTGCCCGCCAGCCGGATAAACGGATCCCGTTCCCGCAGCAGCCGCAGCAACGACCGGATCACAATCGCGCCGTATAGCGCGATAATCACCAACACCAAGACCAGCCCGTATTCTTCGGCGGCCACCGCAATAATGAAATCTGTATGGGCGTCTGGCAGGGACCATTTCACCTGGCCTTCGCCCACACCTACGCCAAAAAACCCGCCCTCTTGTATCGCGTTGGTCGCATAGCCCAACTGCGTTCGCGGATCGATTTCGGGGTTAAGAAACCCATCAATCCGCCGGGCAAAATGTTCCGAATTGGAATAGGCAATTGTGCCCCCAAAAACCGCAAGCAACGCCATGCCCACCAACAAGGTCATCGGCGCGCCTGCCACAAAATACATGACGCCCCAGGAAAACAGCACCAGACAGGCCTGACCAAAATCTGGTTGCACCACCAGCATCGCCACAATCGCAAGACATAGCGCAAAGGACCAGGTGCGCCCCGGCGGGCCGTTTAGGTCCATGGATGCGGCCATCATCCAGGCCGCGACGACCACAAAGCCGGGTTTCAAAAATTCGGATGGCTGCACGGATGCAAAGCCGAGGCCGTACCACCGCACCGCCCCTTTGCCAAAATCCGTGCCAAAAAACGGCAAGAGCGCCAGCGCCACGAAAGCCACCAAAAACCCAAGCACGGCCAAACGTCGCACCAACACCGGCGTCATCATCGACGTGATGATCATGGCGATCAAACCGACACTGCCAAATATCGCTTGGCGCTGAACATAGTGGAACGGCGCATATTCGTTTTTCGCGGCCAAGGGCGGGGATGCGGCGAGGCCCAATAAAAGCCCGACGGCAAAGAGAATAAGGATGCACGACATCGCCCATTTGTCGATTGTTCGCCACCACTTCGGGAGAATCGGCTCACCATCTGGAGCCGGCGCTGCGCCGTAGACCATTTCCGTCATCGGATCTGCCTTGAACCGTTACACTGCCTCGAAACGCCCCTTTTCGGGGTCTAATGCGCCATGATAGCGCGATTTCGCCCCCAACGCCAGCCTCAAGACTTGCCAGTTGGCGTTTTTCAGGCCAGTTGCCTGCCATGCAAGTAGACACAGCAATTATAGGTGCGGGCGCAGCCGGGATGATGTGCGCCTCATACACCAAGGGGCGGGTTTTGATTGTGGATCATGCCCGTGCACCGGGCGAGAAAATTCGCATCTCCGGGGGCGGGCGGTGTAATTTCACCAACCTTCATTGCGGGCCACAAGCGTTTTTATCGCGCAACCCACATTTCGCAAAATCAGCGCTGGCTCGATATACCCAGTGGGATTTCATTGACCTTATCGATCGCCATGGCATTCAGTGGCATGAAAAAACGCTGGGCCAACTGTTTTGCGATGTCTCGGCCAAAGACATCGTCGCTATGTTGCGCGGCTTGATGCAGCAAAATGGCGCCGAACTACATTTGCAAACTACTGCGCGTGACTTTGCAAAATCACCTGATGGCTTTGTTTTCACGATGGAAAAAGAGGGGCAAAGAACACAGGTACAAGCCAAAACACTGGTGATTGCGACCGGCGGGAAATCCATTCCGAAAATGGGGGCAACGGGGTTTGGGTACGACATAGCCGCCCAATTTGATGTGTCTGTCACACCGACACGACCGGGCCTCGTGCCTTTCACATTCGCCGATGGTAAATTCACTGATCTGGCTGGGATTGCCACCGCTGCACGCGTCACCGCGGGCCTCCAAAGCTTTGATGAAGCGTTGCTTTTCACCCATCGCGGTCTGTCGGGCCCCGCCATATTGCAAGCATCCTCCTATTGGAAAGACGGCCAGCAGATCGAAGTGAACCTGACCCCAAATACAGATCTATTTCAGGCGTTAAGAACACAGCGCGCGCACTCTGGGCGGCGTAACCTTACGACCGTGCTTGGCGCGCATCTGCCCGCGCGGTTGGTTGACCACCTGGCCAAGAACATGGCCCTGCAAGGCAACCTTGCAGATCAATCCGACAAACGTTTGCAGTCTTTATGCCAATCGTTGTCCCAATGGGCGCTTAGCCCCACCGGCACGGAAGGATACCGCACCGCAGAGGTCACCTTGGGTGGGGTCGACACCGATGCGCTCTCGGCCAAGACCATGGAGGCAAAAGCCGCCCCTGGCCTGTTTTTCATCGGAGAAGCCGTTGATGTGACAGGGTGGTTGGGGGGCTACAATTTCCAATGGGCGTGGTCATCCGGCATGGCGGCTGCACGCGCGTTATCGGGCTGACCACGCGCGACAGTGACTATAAATACGTTTGTACTTCAGCCATAAAGTCGTCTCCACGCTGCTCGAAATTGTCGTATTGGTCAAAGCTCGCCGCCGCAGGGGCCAGCAAAACGACATCGCCCGCTTGCGCATCAGCCACAGCCCGTGACACCGCTGCAGCCATCGTGGTGCAGACCTCCGCGTCGACCGATAATTGCAACGCAAACCCTGCCGCCTCGCGCCCGATGACATAAGCCTTGCGCACGGTTTTTAGGTCGCCCAACTCTGCCAAACCGCCCTCTTTTTCGAGGCCTCCGCAGATCCAGCGCACGTTGTCAAAAGCCGACAGGGCCTTGGCTGCGGCATCGACGTTGGTTGCTTTGCTGTCGTTGACGAACCGCACGCCCCTGGCTTCACCCACCAGTTGGCTGCGGTGGGGCAGCCCCGCAAAACTATGAAACGCCGCCTCAATCACCTTGGGCGCCAACCCCAAAGACCGGCACGCAGCATAGGCGGCACATGCGTTTTGGTGGTTATGCGCGCCCGGCAGGCCCGGCACCGCGCGCAGGTCAATGCTGGCCGCTTGTTTGCCCTTGCGGTACTCAGACAGGAACCCTTTGCGGGCATATACCTGCCACCTCGGCCCCGTTAGTTTTTCAGCCACAGACACCCGAATGACACGGTCATCTGCCCGCCCTTCGGCCAATTGCCCCGCCAAAAACTGTCCCTCGGGTTCATCCACACCAATGATCGCACGGTCGGGCCCGCCTTCGGCAAACAGGCGCCGTTTGGCCGCGAAATACCCCCCCATTCCGCCGTGACGGTCCAGATGATCGGGCGACAGGTTGGTAAAGACGGCAATGTCGGGCGTCAGGCTGCGCGCCAGTTCTGTTTGGTAGCTCGACAGCTCCAACACCACGACCTCGCCATCAATAGGCGGGTCCAAATCCAACACGCCCCGCCCGATATTGCCCGCCAATTGGCAGGGCCGGTGCACATCGGTCAGGATATGGTGGATCAGCGCGGATGTCGTTGATTTTCCGTTCGACCCGGTGACGGCGATCACCCGTGGGAGGATATCGAGGTTGTTCCAGTCTTCGGTCGCAAAGGATTGAAAGAAAAGCCCAATGTCATTGTCGACCGGCACACCAGCAGCGAGTGCGGCGGCCACAACGGGGTTGGGCGCTGGGTACAAATGCGGGATGCCGGGACTGACGATCAACCGGGCGATATCTTCGAAATCACGGGATGTTTTGAGCGGCTGGCAGGTGAAACCTTCGTCTTCGGCGCGGGCTTTGGCGGCGGGGTTGTCGTCCCAACAGATCGGCGTGGCGCCCCCTGCGGCCAACGCGCGCGCAGCCGACAACCCCGACCGGCCCAACCCCAAAACGGCGACCCTGTGACCTTGCAAACCTCTGACCGGAATCACGCATGCTCTCCTTTAACGTTTTGGCAACACTGCCGCCGCAACGCGGCAAGGGCAAGGTGGTTCAGGGGCTCCGCGCAAAGGGGGTAGACACTTCAGGCGTAGGGCCATGGTTTTACGCTCGCGCGAACATGCTTGGGAAATATCACGACCCTTGCGGCACGGGCAGCGAACTGTCCAAGGTTTCGCCTGTGACTGGGCGATCGGAACGGTGCAGGACAATTTGGCCCCGTTCAATTGCTTTCAAGACAAAAGCTTCCTCCAGAGACCATGCGTGCCTTTTCCACCCCGAAAAAGCAAATCCAAAAAGATCTATGGGCTTAGGGGTTTCGGCATCACTCAGTGATTTATATATCGCGAGAAACCCTGTGCTTGGAAACGGCCCCGCCCGGTTTTTCGGCTCGTATCCGAGAGCCTCGCATGCCCCTGTGTAATCTTCGCGCGACAAGACGCCAAAACTTTTGCCTGACTTTTCGGCCATATCTTTGACGATTGGCGCCCAATTTCCTAGTCGTCGTTTGATCCGGTCGCGCAAGGTCACCCGTGGGAAAAAATCGCGAATGATGCTCTCATCGTATGGCATCACAATGCGCGCGGCTTTTTGGAACGCGCCATGGGATAAGTAAACTTGGTCTCTGAAGTATTGATTTATCTGTTTGCTGCGGTTGACGATAACCAGACAAGATGTCCGGCTATCATCAACGTCAGCCAAGTTGGGCGTCAGATTAAACCGAGTGATATGCGCCGCCTCGGAAATACAACGCTTGTCCTTGTCGGACAAAGGGCCGTTTCCGACAATTGCGTGGTTTATCTGCTGCACGCGTTTCATCTTAGAACGAGGGTTGTTGCTATCACGGCCGCTCTGTAGGCGGGGCGCAGGAGTTCCCTATAAATACGCGGATAACGCGATTTCCGAGTTGCAATTGTGGACCCCCCCAAAGCGTCCGAAATTTCTTTGATCCCCGAGGGAACGACCTCCATCAGGGTTTGCTTACTAAGCCACGGCATCTGCAGGATCGTATCCACCGGGCGATCGAATACTTCTGTGACGCGCAAGAGGTGCTTTGCTGTTTCGCGCCCCACCAATTGCGTCTGCATTCCGTGGCCTGCAAATTTTGGTTTTATAATATGCGGTTGGATGGTCTCATCCGGGTCATTTTTGCAGCGTTCAAGCCGGATAAAGCAGGTCTCTGCTGCCATTTCTTCGGCTTTTGCCAATGCGCGGTCAAAAACAGACGGAACAAACGCGACATCGTCCTCTAACACCAACGCATATGGCGCGTCACCATCAGCTATGATCTGCCAACACTTGCGATGACTGAGAAAACAAGCAATTTCTGACGTACGCATGGCAAACGGGTACGGGGGCCATGACGCAAACCTCTTGTAATGAAGCCTTTGTGTCGAGGCATCGAGGGTCGTCGCATCAATGGCCTCGACCACCGACGCACGCGGCAGTTTGGTGCGCATCAGGTCGATATTCTCTTTGCGTTGCGTCGCGCTCTGCAGATGGATGATGTAGGCTTTAACGTCGGTCATACCTTAAATATCGCCTTTCCCATCGCGGCGCATACCTCTTGGTACTGTGCAGATGACACCTTCAAAAATTCCTCAATGGCCGCGTCATCCTGTGACGTAAACACACAAGCAGCGCGTAATGCTGTCTGGTCCAGATCTTCGATTGATGCCAGTTTTCTGTTTTGAATCAGCCCGACATCTTCAATTAACTTTTGGATCTTGGGGGAGTTGCTGTCCAAGTACAAAAATGGCGTATGCGTCAGGATCGCAAGCGTCACCGTGTGGTAGCGGCCAGTCACAATGAGATCACGGTTCGAGATCCAATCCACGAAATCATGTGCCGAAGCAAAGCGCACATCTTCACCAAACAGGCGCACGCGTTTTCGTGCCCGCAAGGCTTTCCGCAGTCGAGATACGCTTAAACGTGACGGCCGAGACAAATCGCGGCTGGCAATGTCGACCATAGGTCGGAAGTCCGCATTGAGCGACTTTGCCATCTGCCGAATGGCAAAGTCAGTCCGCGGGATCACGCTACCTGTAAAGCCGACATCAAGATCATCCTTCTGTCTCGCGTTGTTTTTTCTTGCTGCACTGATCGCAAAGGTCAAATCAGGACAATGCAACGCTGGGATATCATGCGCAGTACATGCCTGTTGGCTTGCTCTGTCTCGCGCCACGACAAGGTCAAATGCCCTTAAGTCTTCGTAAAACGCGGCATCATTCCCAAAAAGGGAGGCATTGATGAGGACACTGGGCACGTTAAGCGCGTCACGCGCAAAAGCCCCAAGCTTGGCCAGCGCAACGGCACGTTCATTGTGGGGCGCTCCATGCATTGTGCCTTCACCGTTGACCACGACAGCATCAATCTGACCGCGTTCAGGCATTTCGTTTGAGTGCGCGCGCCAATCCCTTCCAACGGGCCATCGAAAAACGGGGGCCAATTCCAGATCGGCAAGCAGTCTCTCGATCGCCTCCATGACAAGCGCGCACCCGTAATGGCCTTGATCCGAAGATGTGTCGTTGAATAATGCGATTCTAGGCTTCATCGTTGCGCGACAGACATGCCTGCTCCGGTTGAAATATGTGATTGTGTTTCAGCATGATACTCGTCTCTTAGCGCGATAAGAGCCTCAACCGCGTCTTCCGGCTCACACGGTTTGCCATCGGTGCCAATGTACTTTTGATATCTGAAGTATACCAAATAGAAGTACTCAAGGAGGCTTAGGTTTCGAGTTCGCCGCGCAAATTTTGACCGATCAACGGTGAAACCCCACCCGCCATAACTGGGCTGACCAAACAGATGTACTTCATTGTTCATCAATGCGGCCTCAAAACCAAGCATCGAAGAAAATACGTATACTTTGCTGGTGCGTTCCATCAAGACAAGCGGGTTAATCTTCTCGCGCACCACGCGGATCCGTCCTTCGTCTCTGTGCCGTCCAAAATAGGATTTTTCCAACCCACCGCGTTTTCCATTCAGGGAATCGGGATGAACCTTCAACACAATTTCTGCGTCAGGGTTCTCTGACAGTGCGCAATCGACCATTCTTTCAAATGATTTTCGCCCCCCCCGGCTCTTACGGATCGCCCAATCATTGCGCGCTTGTTCAACAACCAAAACGCGCGCACGCCCATCATCGGGCAACACGTTGTCCATGCTTTGGTCGTTATATTTCGTGAGCTTTTCATAAATGATCTTGTCGCGTAGTTTTGCTGCTCTCTCCAGTTCGTGAGGTAAGATTTCCAAATCAGGGTGATTGGCCATATCCTCTAACTGAGACGGAAAGGTCGGGTCATAGTGAAAGCCGTAGTTGTCGACGAAAAAGCAAATAGCTTGGTCGTATCGGGATGCGCTTCCATCCATAAGGACACTTCTCAGGAAACCGGCTTCTAACAAAAGAACCTTTTTCCACCCGCTTTTTTCCAGCGTTCCAACATTGCGCAAAAAGTCAGAGTACCCGAAACAAACTACATAATCAGTCTCCTGCTCGACGTTGGGCAGATCGAACAGGATTTCCCCTCCCAGCCCTTCCAAAAATGCTGCGCGTCCTTTCAAATCTTTAGCATCAGTCAGAACGATGAGGCGCGTAGTGTCCAAACTTGTCGGAAATTCCACGCCCATGGGAGAGGGCGAAAGGCGATTGCGCTGACGTTCTTGAAAAGCAATGGCCCGTCTTTGGGTGCTGCGGCCCAGCACAGATAGAAAAATATCCTTGATCAACATCTGCTGTATTTCTCTTCCCTGACCTTCGAACGGTTTGCTCTAGTCTAATTGATATTTTCAGCCCATGAACACAAAATTGTGTGCTCTACGCAGGACGTAACCGATTGTGTCTTGAGATGTAAGCAGCAGGGAATTTCAAACGACTCTGTTGCATTAAGTCTGCGACGTCTTGGGATGTAAGGGGCCGGATCAACCTAACATCCGCAGTGTCGAACGGATGGGCGCGGCGACGATGCGCTCAACGGTGGCGCGGGGATGACAGTCTCGAGGGTGGCACCGGTGCCGACGTCTTTGTCTTCGAGGGCGACTTGGGCCACGATACCGTACTGGATTTCAACGCCGACCAAGATGACCAACTGGTGTTTATCTTCCACAATGACGCCTTTGAAGACTGGACCGCTCAGAGCATTCTTGGTGCCTCCAGTCAGGTCGGTCAGAATGTCGTCATTGATCTTGACGCAAGCGGCGACCGTGCCACGCTTGTAGGTATCGATCTCGCAACACTGACCACCGACGACATCGACGTCTTTTCTTACGTCTAAAAATCGCGCCAGATAGCGTTGACCCACGTGACACCCCCGGCCCTTATGGATATATTTTCCCGGTGCGCGACCTTGGTGCGCGGCCCATGATCCAAGGGAGACGGCAAGATGATCAACCAAGACGCCACACAACAGCTCGCCGTGCTGCGGGTGGGGACCATCAGCGCGGCTGAACTTATGGCCGAAACGCTTGACCGTATCGAAGCCGCGAATGGCACGACAAACGCCATCGTTGCGTTGCGCCCTCGCGATGTTTTGTTGCACGAAGCCGAGCACGCGCCTGCCGGCCCCCTACAAGGATTGCCCATTGCGATCAAAGATCTGGCAGAGACCGCGGGGATCACCACCAGCTACGGCTCGCCGCTTTTTCGCACCCATGTGCCCACCACCGACGCCCCCATGGTGGCCCGGTTGCGCGACGCCGGTGCTGTGATCATCGGCAAGACTAATACCCCCGAATTTGGGCTGGGATCCCATAGTTACAACCCGGTCTACGGCATCACCCGCAACCCATATGACCCCAAAAAATCCGCCGGCGGATCAAGCGGTGGTGCCGCGGCAGCCTTGGCCACACGCATGGTCGCCTTGGCAGATGGGTCCGATATGATGGGGTCGCTGCGCAACCCGGCAGGGTGGAACAACGTGTTTGGGTTTCGGCCCAGTTATGGTTTGGTCGCGGGCGGTGGCGCGGGCGATACGTTCTTGTCGCAACTGTCGACCGACGGCCCCATGGCGCGATCCATTCGCGACCTAGAGCTGTTGTTGAGCATCCAATCGGAGCATGATCCCGACCACCCCCATTCAAACGGGCCCTACCGCGCCAACCTTGCCAACCGCCCCCTGCGGATCGGATGGTTGGGGGACTGGGACGGTGCCTACCCAATGGAACCGGGCGTGCAAGCCCTGTGCCAAGACGCGCTTGGGGTCTTTGAGGTCTTTGGTCACAGTGTCGAGAACATACCTGCGCCCTTCTCTGCCCCGGCCTTATGGCATGCATGGTGCGTGTTACGCAGCTGGTCCATCGCGGGCAAATACGGTGGGCTGCTCGACCAATCCCCTGACATGCTAAAGCCTGAACTGCGCTGGGAAATCGAACAGGGCCGCGCCCTCACCCCCGCTGCGATCCAACGGGCCAGCGCTGTCCGGTCAGACTGGTTTCGCCAAACGGCCCAGATGGACGTTGACGTCTTGGCCTTGCCATCGGCGCAAATGTTTGCCTTTGATGCCGAACTAACCTGGCCCAAAGCCATCGCAGGCATATCAATGGACACATATCACCGCTGGATGGAAGTCGTTGTCCCGGCGTCTATAACCGGGTTACCGGCGCTGTGCGTGCCAGCCGGGTTTGGCGCTGCAGGTACGCCTATGGGGGTGCAACTTATCGGCCACCGAGGGATGGATGGTGATATTCTGGGACTGGGTCGGGAATACGAATCCGCAACCGATTGGGTCTCGCGATCCCCCACTATTTAACGGGGCGGCGGTTCCACGGCTATCGCTCCCGTGGGGCCAGATAGACGGGGCCCGCAGGTATTTGGGGCCTTGTAGCCTGACACATATTGCTGTCGGCCCATTGGGGCTCTCTAAAGGTTTATGCCACAGATGTGGGTTTTTGGCGCGCCCATTCGATGTATTCTCTCAACGCGTCAAAAGACATCGGTCGGGCATGGAAATACCCCTGATGCAGATAACATCCCGCCTGAAGGACCGCCTCGGATTGCACGCGTGTCTCAACCCCTTCTGCGACAACCTCCATCCCAAGTGTCTGACCAAGCTGGGCTAACGTGGCAAACACCGCCTGCGCCTGCGCCGATGTTTCAACCTCCGCAAGGTAGCTGCGATCAATCTTAAGCGTATCGAAGGGGAAGTGTTTGAGATAATTGATAGACGCGTACCCCGTCCCGAAATCATCCAAAGCAAAACGAAACCCGCGATCGCGAAGCGCATTGATCCCCACACACGCCCGCTCAGGCACTTCGATCAGTGCATTTTCGGTCACTTCAAAGATCAATCGTTGCGGGTCAATGCCGGCGTCTTTGGTGATGCGCAGAACCCGGTCGGCAAAGTCAGTTTCGATCAACTGCAATGGCGATACGTTCACGCTGACGGTCAGATCGGACATTCCCTGCATCAGGCGGCAACATTCCGTCAACACATAGGCGCCAAGGTCCGGCAATAGCCCCTTGGTCTCGGCCACCGGGATAAACGCATCCGGCGACACCCGGCCCAGCGATGGGTCATTCCACCGCAACAACGCCTCGGCGTAGACCAACACCCCAGATGACCCCGCGACGACCGGTTGAAATTCCAACCGAAACGGGGACCGTCCCTGCGACGCATCCTCTACGCCCGACCTCAAACGCTCTGCTACAGATTTTTCCCAATCGCGGGCCACTTGCAGATCTTCAGAGAAAAACACCGGTGTGTCGCCGCCCGCACGTTTGGCATGGTACATCGCCACATCAGATTGGATCAGCTGATCTTCCCATTTTGCACCCACGCTGCCAACCGAAACGCCCACCGCAACACCTACGTTGAGCGCCTTGCCGTTCAGATCCACCGGTGTTGCCATCGCGTGTCTTAACCGTTGGCAAAACCCGCGCGCAGCGGCCTCTGGGTTCTGCCCCAGCAACAGACACACGAACTCATCCCCCCCCAATCGGGCCACATGATCGCCCGGCCGCACACACGACACCAGCCGTTCGGCCGTGACGCGCAACGCTTTGTCGCCTGCATCATGCCCTTCGGTATCGTTGATCTCCTTGAACGCATTCAGGTCAAAATACACAACCGCCGCGTCGCCACGTTGGATCGCCGCGTTGATCTCGCGTTGTTTGACCTTTTCCTTGAGACCGGTGCGGTTGAGCAATCCCGTCAGGCTATCGGTGCGCGCCGAGGTCTGCGCATGCTCGCGTTCGGTGACGATCACCTCGGCCATGCCCGACGACCTATGCGCCACGCACCAAAACGACGCCAACAAAATGCACGACATCACCCCTATGGCAGGCAAGGCCTTGGCCAAAAGCCCATTTCCGGGGCGCGGGCGGTGCCAAACTAGGTTCGACACCGGCAGCCCCCCCACGCTGAACAAGATCTGTTCGTCGTAGCCGGCTGGCGCCGCCCCATCCGCCGCCATTAACATCAAGCCACTTACCAGATATTCTTTGGAAATCTCGGTCATCCGTTCGGGGGAAAACCGAACCCCGGAAATGAGCACATAGGGCGCGTCGGTATCCAGCGTGTTCGGATCAGATGGCAATATGTGGCTGGCAGCAAGGCAGTAATATTGCCCATCAATCATCGCCAACCCGCTCACAACCACGCCAGGACCAATCGGCATGGTGCGCAGCGATGTGGTGAATTCATCGATGATCGATTGCGGCATCACACGCCCTTCGTTTTTGGCGCCTTTGCGTGAATAGCCATAGCTAGGGTGGCTCTTGCTATCCACAATTTGTGTGAGCTGGAAAACACCCGCTTCCGATACACCTGTACCAATATTATTGTTGATCCACGCAACATCTCCTGTGGTGACCGCGTTATGCGCCTCTTCCCAATGACTGTAGTCGAGGTTGTTCAGTGACACCCGTTGGGATATGGCGTCCGTCGCACTAGTGACCAGATTTCGCACCTGTTGCGCGGACTGGCGGTTTGCCTCTGATGCCATCCAAAACGCCAAGGTCAACACAAAGCTGACGGTAACCAAACCCGCTACAACGAGGCTGGCAAAGATGTATGAAGGCACGCTTGGACGCCGCAAACCAACCCGATTTAGCATGTTCAACCTTTCCCAAAGAGGTCCCTTTATTGGGTATCAGTAACGAACATTAAATCGCGGTAAAATACTGGTTTTTATGTAAATTTTACGCGCCCAATCCCCCCATATATACACACAAAGCAAGCATTTGTTTTCGCGTTGGAAACGCCCGGTCACATAGCGCGCGCCAGCGCCACATGATGCCCACCGCCAATATCTGTCAAATGCAACCGTTCGGGCCCTTGATTTGGCGCATAAACCGCGCTGGGGACATCGCCGGTCAGACGTAGACCAGCGGTGCGGATATGGGCAGGGTCGGGCACGGGGACCGCCTCGATCAACCGCTTTGTATAGGCATGTTGAGGGTTTCCAAACACTTGCCGACAACTGCCCATTTCCACGATCTGCCCCAGGTACATCACACCAACCCGATCCGCTACATTTTCGACCACCGCCATATCATGGGAAATGAACAAATACGCCAAACCAAGATCGCGCTTCAGCTCGTCCAGCAGATCCAACACCTGCGCCTGCACTGACACATCCAACGCCGATACGGATTCGTCCGCGATAATCAAATCCGGGCGCAACGCCAACGCCCGCGCGATGCAGATCCGCTGGCGTTGGCCTCCCGAAAACTGATGCGGATGCCGGTCCGCCGCACTGGCAGGCAGCCCAACCCGGTCGAGCAAATCGCGCACCGTTGCCGCGCGTTCTGTGGGCGTTCCGATCCCGTGGATCACCAACGGTTCCGCGATTAGATGCCCCACCTTCATGCGCGGATCAAGCGCCGCCATCGGGTCCTGAAACACCATTTGCACGCTGCGGCACAGGGCTTTGCGCGCGGTCTTATCCATGCCGGACACCTGCTGCCCCTTGACGGCAATGCCCCCGCTATAAGGCACCAATCCGACCACGGCCTTGGCAATGGTGGATTTGCCGCACCCGCTTTCACCGACCAACGCAAAGGTCTCCGCACGCGCGATATCAAAGCTAACCTGTTCGACCGCATGCACCCGGTGGGTGATCCGCCCTAAAAACCCGCCATGCAGGTCAAAGCGCACCGCCAGATTGTCCAGCTTTAGCACCGGTGTATCTTGGTGCGGCGGCGCTTCGGGCTTGCCCGACCCATCGCCCATACGCGGCACCGCATTCAACAGCTGTTGTGTGTAGGGTCGTGTTGGCGCGCTAAAAAGCGCGCCCACCTCGTTGACCTCTTCGATCATGCCGTCTTTCATCACGATCACCCGGTCGGCCATTTCGGCAACGACCCCCATGTCATGCGTGATGAGCAAAATACCCGTGCCGTGTTCGGCCTGAAGATCGCGCAGCAGGTCCAATACCTCGCGTTGCACAGTGACATCCAACGCGGTGGTGGGCTCATCCGCAATCAAGACTTCGGGTTCCAACGCCAATGCCATGGCGATCATAACACGTTGCCGCATGCCCCCCGACATTTCATGGGGGAACTGGTCCAGCCGCTGTTCGGGTTGGCTGATCCGCACCGCGCGCAGGGCTTCTAATGCACGGGCGCGGGCCACCCTGCGGCCAATAGGGGCGTGGGCACGGATGGCTTCGGCGATCTGGGTGCCGATGGTCAGAACCGGATTAAGCGAGGTCATCGGTTCTTGGAAAATCATGGCGATGCGGTTGCCGCGAATATCGCGCATCTGGGTGTCCGACAGGTCGGTCAGATCTTGCCCGCCCAAGCGGATCGCCCCGCCTGTCACCTGCACAGCAGGCGGCGGCAACAGCCCCATAATAGCCAGCGATGTGATCGACTTACCCGATCCGCTTTCGCCCGCGATGGCCAAGGTTTCGCCACCCCCCAAGGCAAAGCTGGTGTCGTGCACCAACGGCGTCAGACCGCGCGGCCCATTGACAGACACGGTAAGGCCCTCAACCGACAACACAGGGCGGTCCAAGGCGGCCACCTCAGCCGCCTTGGACGTGGTATCCAACACGCGTTTCATTCAAAAACACAACGTGGAAAGTAGAAACTGACGATCCAATTGGGCATATCCACGATTTCGGATATGCGCAGATCACCGCAGGTCGACACCAACATATAGGCGTCTACCGCAGACATACCGCGCTGTTTGCACAGCAGATCGACCATTCCCGAGACCGCATCGCGGGCCGCTTGCATCAGGTCATCGCCGATGCCGGTGGTCACCTCGTAGCCTTTGCTATCTAGGTGGTTGGTCACCGGACCGGGCGTGGTAAAGCGCGGCATCTTGAGGTTTTCACCCTTGACCAGATCAAACGTCAAAACCACGTCCATCGGGCTTTCGATGGCCGTGCCGCAGACCTCGCCGTCGCCTTGGGCTGCGTGGGTGTCGCCCACACTAAACAATGCGCCCGCGACCTCGACCGGCAGATAAAGCGTTGTCCCGGCTGCTAAATCACGGATATCCATGTTGCCGCCCACCCGCCGCGGCGGCACGATAGATTGCAAGCCGCGTTCTGCCATGGCGTTGCCAATGGTCCCGCAGAACGGCTTCAACGGCACCCGCCCCTGATCACCCCACAGCGCCGGGGCCAATGTGTTCGGGTCGTATTTCCACAAGGTCAACGCCGCATCGGTGAACTGATCGGCCAACAGGCCAAAGCCCGGAATATTGGCCGTCCAGCCCCAACCCGAGGGTGCAAAACTGTCGATGGTGACCTTGACGCTATCGCCTGGTTCGGCGCCTTCGATGTAGATCGGCCCGGACACCGGGTTGATCTTGCCGAAATCCAGATCGACGACATCCTGCACGGTGGACGACAGGTCAAGTTGACCTGCCGAACTGTCGTGGCAGTGGAACAGAACGGTCGAACCGGGCGTCACACGTTCGGCCGGGGCAATGGAATTGTCCCAGCCAAAGTGGTGCTGCGCATGGTGGATCGTGTAATTACAAGCCTGACACATGTGCTTACTCGGTCACATAAACGTAGTCATAGTTGACCGGGATCGACACCGGATCAACATAAAGCGCGTCATCACCGCCCATGCGTGGCGATTTCATCGTATAGCGCTGCTCGTTGAAGACGGGCACCCAAGGGGCATCCGCCATCACGCCCATATAAACGTCCGACCACATTTGCATGCGTTCGTCGATCTTATCGGTGCCTGTCAGGCTGTCGGCTTTGGTGGCCATCGCGTCAAGATCCGCGTTGCAGTACCATGACCAGTTCCAACCGCCTTCGACCGCACCGTCACAGCCCAAGATCGGACCATAAAAGTTTGACGGATCGGGGAAATCCGCGATCCATGCCATGCCGCCCGACCAGATCATCGGAGCGGTGCCCGCACCCCCTGCTTCGATCACATTGGCCTGCGCCAGCGATTTGATCGCGGCCTTCACGCCGATACTGTCCAGATCCCGCTGGATCGCCTGCGCGATACGTGGGTTCGGGTCGGTGTTCATCACAAACAGCTCTGTCTCAAAGCCGTCGGGGTGGCCTGCTTCTGCCAAAAGTGCCTTGGCGGCGTCAGCGTCAAACGCATAGCCGTCGTAGCCATCGGTGTAACCCGGCATGGTCGGGGGCAAGGGCTGCGTGGCGGGCACGGCGCGCCCATTGATGATCTGAACGATCCGCTCTTTGTTGATCGCCATGTTGATGGCCTGGCGCACCCGCACGTCATCCATGGGCGGTGTGTTCACGTTCAACGTGATATAACCGGTGTGCAACTGCCCCCCTTCGACCACGCGCGCGGCCTGTTCGGGGTCTGCCATGACCTCTTGGAATTTCGCGGGCGGAATGCCATCGCCGGGCACGTCGACCTCGCCGTTTTGCAAACGCAACAACGCCACGACGGGCTCTTGGCCGACCTCAAAGGTCACCGCGTCCAGATAGGGCACCCCATCGCGCCAATACGTCGCGTTCTTTTCCAGAACCAACCGCTGGCCTAATGTCCATTCAGCCAGTTTAAAGGCCCCCGTCCCCACGGGATGTTTGCCAAAATCATCGCCCGCCGCATCTACGGCTTCTTTTGGCACAATCGACGCAAAGTTCAGCGCCATCACATGCAAAAACGTCGCATCTGGCCGGGTCAGCGTAATTTCGACGGTGCTGGCATCCAACACCTTAACACCTGACAGGCTGTCGGTCGTGCCCGCCGCAATGTCATCATAGCCCATGATGGCACCAAAGAACCCCGCACCGGGCGATTGCGTCGTGGGGTTGGTCACACGGTCGAGCGAATATTTCACATCTTCTGCCGTCATTTCACGACCATTGTGGAACGTCACACCGCTGCGCAGCGTGAAGGTAAACACCATGCCGTCGTCTGACACCGCATAGCTGTCGGCCAAGCCTGCGCGCAGCGTTGTCGTGCCCGGTTCGTAATCCATCAGGCCATCAAAGATCGATTTGATCATCGACCAGTTTTGCCAATCATACCCAATGGCCGGGTCCAACGTGGCCACGTCGTCTTTGTAAGTCACAACGATATTGCCGCCCGGCGTCGCGTTGGGGTCGGGTTGGTATCCGTCGGCCAGCGCTGGCAGCCCAAGGCCCAGCACCATTGCAGATGTACACAGTAGTTTTTTCATTGTTACGTCTCCTTGTTGAATTTTAAAGTCACGTCACCGCAGCTTGATGCGCGGATCAATCAGGGGGGTCACCAGATCAGCGATCAGATTGCCCAGCACGATGGCGCAGGCCGTCACCAGTGTGACGCCCATGATAATCGGGATGTCGACACGTTGGATCGCCTGCCACGCCAGTTGGCCAATGCCGGGCCAGCCAAAGACGCTTTCGACCACGACCAAACCGCCCATAAAGATACCAATATCGATACCGATCATGGCGATCACCGGCAGGATGGCGTTGGGCAAAGCATGGCGTAAAATGATCCGGCTGCGGCTTAGGCCCTTGGCGCGGGCGGTGCGGATGAAATCCTGCCGCAGCACGTCGATCATCGAAGACCGCATCATCCGGCTGTACCAGCCCGACCCCATGATCCCCAATGCCACCGCTGGCAACACCACATGCGCCGCCGTGCCGTACCCGCCTATAGGGAACCAGCCCAACTGCACCGCAAAGACATACAACAACAGCAAGGACACCACGAATTGTGGGGCCGAAACCGCGACAAACGACGTGATCATCAACGTCTGATCCAAAGGCCGTTCGCGTTTGAGCGCCGCCGCCACGCCCATGCTAAGCCCGATCACCAACTCGCACGCGATCCCGGCGCCCATCAGCAACAAAGTGGCCGGCAGACGCGCCGCGATCAATTCGCTCACTTGGGTTTTTTGCAGGTAGCTACGCCCCATGTCGCCCTGCACCAGCCCCGACAGATAGCGCAGGTATTGCACGAAAAACGGCTGATCCAACCCCAGTTGCGCGCGGATGTTTTCGACCGTTTGCGGCGTGGCCGACCGGCCTGCGATCTGGCGCACCGGATCTGCGGGCAGCACATACAGCAACACAAAGGTGATGAACGACACCCCCAACAAGATCAGCACCGCCTGCACCAAACGGCGCGCGAGATACGCCAACATCAGCCGCGCCCCCTTTGTGTTGGGTCGAGCACATCGCGCAAGGCATCCCCCACCAGATTAAACGCCAACGCCAACGTCAAGATCGCCAAACCGGGGAAAAATACCAACCACGGGGCCGCCTGAAAATAGGTCTGGTTTTCGAATATAATATTGCCCCACGACGGGGTGGGTGGCTGCACGCCAACGCCCAAAAAGCTAAGCGTTGCTTCAAGCAATACGGTCGTGGAAATGCCCAACGTCCCCCATACGATCAACGTGGGCACCAGATGCGGCAGGATATGAGTTAGCAAAATGCGGCCCGTACCGGCCCCCAGTGTCTTTTCGGCGGCGATGAAATCACGTTCGGCCAGCGAGGTCGTTTCCGTATAGATCACCCGCGCGGTTTGCACCCAATTGACCAAGGCA
Source organism: Roseobacter sp. (assembly GCF_039970775.1). Lineage (GTDB taxonomy): Bacteria > Pseudomonadota > Alphaproteobacteria > Rhodobacterales > Rhodobacteraceae > Roseobacter. The sequence continues at coordinate 17,330 of NZ_JBDVLG010000052.1, read as the reverse complement.
ATCACCATCGCGACAATCCACAGGGATGGCTGAAAAATCGCGGCCAGACAGATCGCCAGCAACAGGGCGGGAAACGCCATCATCAGGTCGGTGAACCGCATCAGGATCGTGCCCACCCAACCCCGCATGTACCCTGCGGTGACGCCAATGACGGTACCGATGATCAACGCCAAACCGTTCGCTACGACACCAATGATCAACGACGTTCGCGCGCCATAAAGGATACGGGACAGCAAATCGCGGCCCAACAGATCCGTCCCCAACGGGAAATCCGCCCCCGGCGGCAGGGGCGCGCCCTGCAACGTCAAACCTTCAAAGTGCTGATCGTTGGGCGCGTAGGGCGCAACCACCGGAGCCAGCAGCGCGCCCCCCACCACCACCACGATCAGCAACAGGCCAAACACCGCCAGTTTGCGGCGCAGTAACCGCCGCCACGGGCCCGGTTCAGATGGGAAAGTATCAGCCTCGACGGTCAAATTGGCCATGCAGATCCCCTTTGTGCAAATGTCGGGCCACCACCTGTTGGGCGGCGTCCTCAAAGCTGATGCGTGCGTCCATCGCGATGCGCCGCAGCCGGTCGTAAGCCGCATCTTCGTCGACACCGCCCACCATTAGAAAATTCACCGCGCGCACGACGGTTTGGCGTTCGTTGAGCCGGTGGCGCAGCGCTGCATTGTCATCGAGCAACGCCTTGCGCGCATCATTCGCCGCCCGTGCGATCAACAGCGCGCTATAAACACCGCTGTCACCAATCGGTTTGAGAAGCTGCGCATCCGCACCCGCCGACAGCGCCCAATCAATACGGCCCGGCGCCTCGCTGCCGATCAAGGCTATCATCGGCATGGGTGCCCGTCCGGGCGGCCAAGGGAATTGCTCATCATGGCCCATGTCCGCATCGAAAAACACGAAATCCGCCCCCAGCGCGCCTGCATCCAGCACTGGCCAACAGGTCGATACACGCAGCCCAATCGCTCCAAGTTGCCGCGACAAATTGCGCAGCATTGCGTGATCGCGGTGCAACACAAACGCATGCGCCCCGCCTAATTCCTGAAAGGACACGCGCCGCGTCATGACACCACACGCAGGCTGGGCGGCACGTCATGCCCACGCGACAAGTACGGGTCACCCATGATCGGCGCGAATTGCCGGCGCAACGCAAAGCCGCCGTTTTCGACCTGGCCGATTAAAACGGGCAGCCGGGTGTGGTGGGTTTGGGGGTCAATGATCCCCTGCCCCGCGCCGTCCAGTTGCAACAGATCTGCCAGGCTGAGCGTTTCGGCATGCGGCGCCAAGCTCAATAACCGCGCCAATTCGCACACCCCCGTGTAGGTCGCCGCCTCAAGCGAGGTTTTAAACCCCGCCCCTCTGGGCCACCCTTGCGCGCCCTGAAAATACGGCCCCGCCGACACCAATCCTTCGGCGGCATCCCCCATTGCGGGCAATTCACATTCCGTCAGGTTACACGACATTACCGGACAGTTTTGTGGCAGGAAATGCGGGTCGGATTGACCCAATTCACGATAGGCGGCGACAAAGGCGTATTGCGACGGGCCGATCAACGAATTGAGGATGAAATCAGGGCGTGTCTGGGCGATTTCACGGATCATCATCTCGACGTCGGAAGACCCCATGGGCAGATACCGTTCGCCCAAAATCTCGCCGCCGTGGCGCATGACCTCTGCCCGCGCAAGGCGGTTCATTTCCCAACCCCAGATATAATTCGACCCGACCAAATAGGCCCGTTTGCCGTAGGTTGGGAGCGCCCAACCCAATAGCGGCAGCAGATGTTGATTGGGGCAGGCATGAGTATACACCACATGATCCGACGCCTCGAACCCTTCATAGGGCACCGAATACCACAGCGTCGCACCTGCGCGTTCCAGCGTGGGGATGATCTCTTTGCGGCTCCAGGAGGTGACACAGCCCACAACATGACGGGCGCCTGTTTCGGCCAAGATTTCGCGGCACAGCGGGTCGTAGCGGTCAATGTTGCCTTCGGGGTCGCGTTCTACCGTCTGCAACGTGAAATCCAGATCTGGATCGGCATTGATCTGGGCGATCGCGGCCAACGCCCCCGCGCGGCACGCCTCAGAGATCAACGCATACGTCCCCGAACGCGACAACAGCAGCCCAATCTGAATTTCGCGTTTTTTCACATGCCCTCGAAATAAAAAAAGCCCCGCACCGACCTCTTGCAGGAGATCGGGGTACGGGGCGTGAATGCCAGCTTGGCGTTTGACCAAATGTTAAGACTAGGCTGCACGCGGATCAGGGCACCTGTCAATACCTCTGACACGACGCATCGGGTTAGCCACAAGATACCGCAGGGAAAGTGCGCATTTTTTAGGCAAAAAATGCCATCGTTGTGGATTTTGGCACGCATGCGCGGCAGGGGTACAAGAAAATATTACATCAATATCATAATGTTATATCATGTCATTCGCTTGTGCATGCCGCCCTGCAGACACCTGTCTTGACGGGATCGGCGCCTAGGGTGGCCATTACAAAGCAACATATCTTTTATGAATAACCATGGCGGTTTGCGGGTCTTGGTGCACGATGAAATAGGCGTAGGGTTCATCCACGCGGGCGGGCTCGGGGGCATCTGGCCGCAGATCCAGCGCTTGTTGAAAGGCCGGGCCACCACCCACTTGGCACAACGCACCCTGCCAGAGCGCATGAAACGGGCGGTGAATATGCCCCGTCAAAATGACCAGCGGCGCATGGAAATCCGCGACCAGCCGCCCCATTTCGGCGCGCCCGTCGACCAACGCCATAGTATCAAACGTCGGCACCCCGGAGGGGAACGGCGGGTGGTGCATCGCAATGATCGTCGGGACCTGAACGGCCAACCGGCCTGCAAGCCAATCGATCTGCGCGGGGGTCAAGGCCCCATGCACATGGCCTTCGACCAAGGTATCAAGCGCCAGAAGACGCATGCCCCCAACCTGCGCCTCGTAGTCCAACGTGGGCCCCGGCCCAAACGGCATGGTGCCAGCAAACGCCGCGCGCAACCCCGCGCGGGTGTCGTGGTTTCCCGGGACGGCGAACACCGGCATCTGCAACGGTGCAAGGATATCGCGGATCAATGCGTAATCTGCCGCCGACCCACCATCGGCCAAATCGCCGGTCAACACCACCGCATCAAAGGCAGGCTCATGCGCGGCCACATCTGCAACGATTTTGCGCGCGGCCTGCGCCGCATCAAGACGCACCAACGCGCTTTCGGGTGCATCAGCAAACACGTGCATGTCCGAGATATGAGCGATCAACATGGTCAGGGCCGACCTTTCTGTCTGAGTTCACCACAAAGGCCGCTAAACCCCGCCAAAGCTAGGGCAACATCCCCCGGTTCGGCCCGCAGCACAACCTGTGATGTAGTCGCCCCGCGTCGTCTGACTAAAATGCACCGCGTGGGGCGCAAATGTCGAAATACCGCGTCATATGGGCTGGTCCTTAAAATCATGCCCGCTATCTTGCGATATATGCCTTGCCTGCCGCAACATTTTCGCGATTGGTTCGCCGCCAAAGGCTGGACCATCCACCCCCACCAGCAACAGATGTTGGACCGTGCTGAGGCGCCTGCGCTGTTGTTGATCGCGCCCACGGGTGGGGGCAAAACGCTTGCCGGGTTTTTGCCCACCTTGGTGGATCTGGCGCAAGCGCCACATGATGGGTTGCACACGCTGTATATTTCGCCGCTCAAGGCGTTGGCGGCTGATATCAAACGCAACCTGACAACCCCTGTCACCGAAATGGGCCTGCCCATTCGCATCGAAGACCGCACCGGTGACACCCCCGCCAGCCGCAAAAAGCGCCAGCGCGCCGACCCGCCTCATATTCTGCTAACCACCCCCGAAAGCCTTGCGTTGCTGACTTCCTACAGTGACGCGCCGCGCATGTTCAAAGGGCTCAAACGGGTGGTGGTCGATGAAATCCATGCGCTGGCCGAAAGCAAACGCGGCGATCAGCTGATGTTGGCCCTAAGCCGGTTGCAACAGTTGTGCCCCGACCTGCGCCGGGTGGGGTTGTCGGCTACAGTCGAAGACCCAGACGCCATCGCGCATGGCCTTGCGCGCCACCCCGACCCCTGCGAGATCCTGATGGCCAACCCCGGCCCGCCGCCCGATATTGCGATGCTGACAACCGACACACCGCCGCCTTGGTCTGGTGGGGGGGCCGCCTATGCGATCCCTGCCGTGCTGGACCAAATCCGCCAACACACCACCACGTTGATCTTTCACAACACCCGCGCGCAGGCCGAAATTTTCTTTCACAACCTGTGGCTTGCCAATGAAGACAGCCTGCCCGTTGGCATCCACCACGGGTCGCTGGACCGGCTGCAACGCGACCGGGTAGAGGCCGCGATGGTGCGCGGTGACCTGCGGGCGATTGTATGCACCGGCAGTCTCGATCTGGGGATCGATTGGGGCAGTGTAGATCTGGTGATCCAGATCGGCGCGCCCAAAAACGTCAAACGGTTGGTGCAACGTATTGGGCGGGCCAATCACCGCTACAACGCCCCGTCCAAGGCGCTTTTGGTCCCTGCCAATCAATTTGAGGTGGTGGAATGCATGGCGGCCCTTGATGCCGTACGCATGGGTACGTTAGACGGCGAGGCGCGCGGCCCCGGCCCCCGCGATGTGGTGTGCCAACACATCCTGATCACCGCCGCCGCAGGCCCGTTTGACGCCGATGCCTTGTTTCAAGAAATCACATCGGTGGGCGCCTACGCCACCCTGACCCGCGCCGAATTTAACGCCTGCCTCGAATTTTGCGCCACCGGCGGCTATGCCCTGCGCGCCTATGATCAATGGCAACGCCTGCACCAGCGCCCCGATGGCCAATGGCATTTGCGCGATCCGCGCAGCGCCCGCGTTATTCGGATGAACATCGGCACCATCCAAGACACCGACACATTAAAGGTGCGCCTAAAACGCAACCGTGGCGGCAAACCATTGGGCGAGATCGAAGAGAGCTTTGCCGCGACGCTGACCCCCGGCGATACGTTTCTGATTGGTGGGCAGATCGTGCGGTACGAAGGGCTGCGCGAGATGACCGTCGAGGTCAGCCGCAATGCCGCCAAAAAACCCAAGATCGCGACCTTTATGGGGACAAAATTCGCCACCTCCACGCAGCTTTGCGCGCGGGTGATCGACATATTTCAACGCGACAGCTGGCCCGAATTGCCCGCCCACACCGCCCAGTGGTTGACCTTGCAACGCGAGGTCAGCCAGCTGCCCAAACCGGGCCGCCTGTTGATCGAAAGCTTCGCGCACGATGGGCGCGAACAAACGGTAGTGTATGGGTTTGCAGGGCGCAACGGTCAGCAGACATTGGGGCTTTTGCTGACCAAACGGATGGAAGAAATGGGCCTGAACCCCATGGGGTTTGTGGCCACTGACTACGCCACATTGATCTGGGGTCTGGACCGGCTAGAGGCCCCCGGCCCGCTGTTTGATCTGGCCACCCTGCAAGACGGGCTCGACACTTGGCTGGCGGGCAATGCGGTGATGAAACGCACCTTTCGCGCCAGCGCCACGATTGCCGGGCTGATCCAGCGCAACACGCCTTCGGCGCGCAAAAACGGGCGGCAGGCCACCTTCAGTTCAGATATCTTGTATGACACGCTGCACAAATACGACCCTGATCATTTGCTGTTGGACATCACCCGCCAAGAGGCCCTGCGCGGGTTGGTCGATTTTGGCCGCATCGAAGAAATGGCGCGGCGGATCAACGGGCGCATAGACCACGTGACGTTGAAGCGCGTCAGCCCGCTGGCGGCGCCGATGTTGCTGGAAGCCGGGCGCGTGCCCGTCAAAGGTGCCGCCGAAGAAAAACTATTGGCGCAAGAGGCCGCCCGCCTAATGCAAGACGCAGGCCTTTGACCCCGCACCCCGTTGCGCATCGCCCTGACATGCGCGATGTCAATTTCATGAACCACTATGATTTTACCTTTGCAGGGGCCACGTTGCGGGCACTGGGGTCCGGGGCGTTGTGGTGGCCGGACCACGGGCTGTTGTGCGTGTCCGACCTGCATCTGGGCAAATCTGAACGGGTCGCGCGCCGTGGCGGGCAGGCCCTGCCCCCCTATGAAACGCGCGATACGCTCTACCGGTTGGCCGCTGATCTGGCGCAGACCGATGCGCGCCAGGTGATTTGCCTGGGCGATAGTTTTGATGATGGGGCGGCGGCGGCATCCCTGCCCACCCCCGAACGGCTAGAGATCGTAAAACTACAAGCCGGGCGGCATTGGGTTTGGATCGAAGGCAACCACGACCCAGGCCCGATGGATCTTGGCGGCACGCATCTGCATGATATAACCGTCGGCCCACTGACCTTTCGCCATATCGCCAGCCACACACCGACCGGCGAGGTTTCGGGTCATTACCACCCCAAGGCAACGGTGCACACGCGCGGGCGACGCATCACCCGGCCTGCGTTTTTGGTGGATGATCACCGGCTGATTTTGCCCGCCTATGGCACCTACACCGGCGGGCTGCGCAGCACCAATGACGCGCTGGCGGGGTTGATGGGTACAAACGCGCGCGCCATTCTCACCGGGCCCGCGCCTGTCTGTATCCCCATGCCGAGTTAACGCGTTACGCCGTCAGCCCTTCGGGTTCTGGCAAACCATTGGCGCGGCAACACGCGGTGACGGTATTGGCCAACAGGCACGCAATCGTCATTGGCCCCACACCGCCTGGCACAGGCGTAATCGCCCCGGCAACGGCCGCGCAACTGTCGTAATCAACGTCACCAACTAAACGTGTCTTGCCCGGACCACGTTCAGGTGCATCTAGCCGGTTGATGCCCACGTCAATCACCGTGGCGCCGGGTTTGATCCAGTCGCCCGGCACCATCTGCGGCCGGCCCACTGCGGCCACAACGATATCAGCACCACGCACCACGTCCGGCAGGTCCTTGGTGCGGCTGTGCGCAATCGTCACCGTGCAGCTGTCACCCAACAACAACTGCGCCATAGGTTTGCCGACAATATTTGACCGCCCGATGACAACGGCGTTCATCCCCGACAGGCTGCCGTGGTAGTCCCGTAGCATCATCAAACACCCCAGTGGCGTGCACGGCACCATTGATTTTTGCCCCGTGCCCAACAGGCCCACGTTCGAAATATGAAACCCATCCACGTCCTTTTCGGGCGCAATGGCGTTGATGACCAAATCTTCGTTCAAATGATCGGGCAAGGGCAGTTGCACCAAAATGCCGTGAATGGCCGGGTCCGTGTTGAGCTGATCAATGATCGCCAACAAATCAGCCTGCGTCGTATCCGCATCCAGCTTGTGTTCGACCGATTTCATGCCCACCTCGACGGTCAGCTTGCCCTTGGATCGTACGTAAACCTGGCTGGCTGGGTCTTCGCCGACCAACACAACCGCCAGCCCCGGCGTGATCCCATGCGCGTCTTTGAGAGACGCGACATGCTGTGCAACTTTGCCGCGCACAGTGGCGGCAAAGGCTTTTCCATCGATGATTTTGGCAGACATGTTTGGTCGTTCCTTACCTTACAAATTCGACCCTATGGGTCCAGCTCTCGCCATCCGTGATCAACAGTTCGTCAAATTGCAAAAGATGCAAAAGATCATAGAAGGTGGCGACGTATTGCAGATCTTCCTGCCGGAAGAAACCACCCTTGCGGACGCTGACAGTCAGCTGTGCGAGAATGGCGCGGGCGCGGTAAATTGTCGAAAAAACATCGTCATCCAGCGCCGTCAAGATAAGCGTTTTGGACTCTGCACCCTTGGAAAAGAAAACAAACCGCGGGCTTTCAGGCGTTGCCAACTGCGCCGATGTCATAACGTTGATGAAGTCTACGCGCGTGGCTTTGCTGGCGCCGGGGCTTTCACGTACGATGCGGTCGAAGACCTCTTCCGACGTGATCTCGGGGTAATAGTAGCCCACGTAACGTTCTTGGGCCGCGACGCTTCCGGCAATCAACAGTGCGAAAAATGCAGCAACGAATATCTTCATGGTTTCTCTCCTGATTTAGCTCTACGTCCAGCTTGGGGCGCGCGCAAGCAGCGGGCAAATCACAATCCCGCTGCGCGCAGTCTTTTAATAGCGATTAAAACAGCCCTTCGACATCCCCGTCGGCGTTCAGCTTGATGTTTTCTGCCGAAGGCACGCGTGGCAGGCCGGGCATGGTCATGATTTCGCCGCAAATGGCCACCACGAACCCGGCACCGGCGCTCAGCCGGACCTCGCGCACGGGGATATCAAACCCGGTGGGTGCGCCCCGTTCGTTGGGATCAGTGGTAAAACTATATTGCGTTTTCGCCATACACACCGGCAAGTTGCCGTATCCTTGATCTTCCCAGTCCTTCAACTGGGTCAGGATCTTCTGATCCATCACCGCCGCGTCGGCCCGGTAGATCTTGGTCGCGATGGTGTTGATTTTGTCGGCAAGCGCCATGTCATCGGGGTAGATCGGTGCAAAATCGGCGGTGCCTTTTTCGATGGTCTCGACCACTTTGCGCGCTAGATCGGCCGACCCTTCGGAACCCAGCTCCCAGTGGCGCGACAAAACCGCCTCGGCGCCCTGACTGGCGACATAGTCCCTGACGGCTTGTACCTCGGCATCGGTATCCGTGACGAAATGGTTGATCGCCACCACCACCGGCACCCCAAAGGATTTCACGTTTTCGATGTGACGCCCAAGGTTGGCGCAGCCGTTGTTCACCGCATCAACGTTTTCCGCGCCCAAATCGGCCTTGGCCACGCCGCCGTTCATCTTCATCGCGCGCACGGTGGCCACCACAACCACACATGACGGCGCAAGCCCCGCCTTGCGACACTTGATATTGAGGAATTTCTCGGCCCCCAAATCGGCGCCAAAGCCTGCTTCGGTCACTACGTAATCGGCCAATTTCAACGCTGTGGTTGTCGCGATCACCGAATTGCACCCGTGCGCGATGTTGGCAAACGGGCCGCCGTGCACAAAGGCGGGGTTGTTTTCGAGGGTTTGCACAATGTTGGGCTGCATCGCGTCTTTCAGCAACACAGTCATCGCGCCATCCGCCTTGATGTCGCGCGCAAACACCGGTGACCGGTCGCGGCGGTAGGCGACGATCATGTCACCCAAACGGCTTTGAAGGTCGGTCAGATCCTTGGCCAAACACAAGATCGCCATCACCTCAGACGCCACGGTGATGTCAAACCCTGCCTCACGCGGGAAGCCATTGGCGACCCCACCCAATGACGCCGTGATCTGGCGCAGCGCCCGGTCGTTCATATCGACCACCCGGCGCCACACAACGCGGCGGGTGTCAATTTCGAGGTCATTGCCCCAATAGATATGGTTGTCGATCATCGCAGACAGCAACGAATGCGCCGATGTGATCGCGTGGAAATCACCGGTGAAATGCAGGTTCATGTCTTCCATCGGGATGACCTGCGCATAGCCACCCCCCGCAGCACCGCCCTTCATGCCAAAGTTCGGCCCCAACGACGCCTCGCGGATACACACCGCGGCCTTTTTGCCGATGTGGTTCAAACCATCGCCCAGACCAACGGTTGTGGTGGTCTTGCCTTCGCCCGCAGGCGTGGGGTTGATCGCCGTCACAAGGATCAACTTGCCATCCGGGCGGTCCTGCACCGAATTGATAAACGACTGCGACACCTTTGCCTTGTCGTGACCGTAGGGCAGCAGATCATCGCTGGAAATGCCCAGTTTCGCACCCACATCCTGGATCGGCAATTTCGACGCCGCGCGCGCGATTTCGATGTCTGTTTTATAGCCCATAGAAAGTTCCCCTGTGATCGCCGCGCACGGCAGTGTTGCTATATCCTGCATACGAGCGACCCGCCAAAGGCAAAAGGACGTTTCCGACATTTCCACCGCCGGGAACGGCGAGACACGCGCAGATCGTTTCTTTTCGGAAACGAATGCTACGTTCAGGCGTCGGGTAGATGCGCCCAGATCGGTTGATCGGGGATGTGCAACGTCACGGTGTCGCCCACGGCAACGGGGCCCTCCCGTTCGACCCACGCCGTGACGCCACGCCGGTCTTGGGCGGCGGGTTTGAACTTGGGGCCAAACCCCGCGCGGTCTTTTTCAATTTCACGCCCCGGATAGACGCAGGGCCGGTTTTCCATATCAATGGTGATGCTTGCGCCGCTGGGCATTTGCAACCGCGAGGATGGCGGCACGTGGGTAAAATCAGGGATACCCTGAATGACCATCGACGCGCCCAGCCACGCCGGATCAATCGCATCTAGCCCCATGTCGGCCGCGATTGCATCCAGGTCTTCGGCTGACAGCACCGACAGCTGGCGCACATTGCGGATTTCCGTGCCTTGGGGGTATTGCGCCTTGGTGCGCACACAGGCCGGGCGCGTCAGCCCGCCGTGGCAGTCGCCATCAATGCCCCCAAACGCCAGCTGCGTGGCGGTCAACGTTTCGGCCCGCAAGGTTGCAGTGCTGTCGGTCACACGGCCCAGCCATGTGACGGTGCCGGTAAAGGGTGTCGGCAAAAGTGCGGGCATGGTCTGATCCTTTCAGGGGTTGCAGGGGCATTGAAACCAAAGCCACCGACAAAAGAAAAGGCCCCGCGTGATGCGAGGCCCATGATGTTTTGTGATCGTCATATCGAAGGTCGTGATCACGCAGACGGTTCAGGCTCCAACCCACCATCCGCCGGTGGGGTTTTCTTGGCCTTTGCCTTGGCTTTGGGGATGCCAACAACGCTGGGTGCAGACCCGTTGTCAGATGTGTCATCCTCGCCCGCAGGCGGCACAGGGGGCTCGCCGTTCATGACGCGTTTGATTTCATCGCCGGTCAGTGTTTCGTATTCCAACAAACCTTGGGCCAGTCGTTCGAATTCAACTTCTTGTTCGGTGATGATCTTCAACGCCCACTCATACCCGTCTTGGATAAAGCGGTGCACTTCTTCTTCGATCAGTTCTTTGGTGTTGGCCGACACAGAGAAGCCCGCCGTGTTGCCCTGATACCCTTCGGCGGCTTCGGAATAGTCGATGTTGCCGACCTTGTCCGACATGCCCCACCGCAAGACCATCGCCCGCGCCAAACCAGACGCCTGCATAATATCGCCCGCAGGGCCGTTGGACACCGCATCAGGCCCGTATTTGTGGATCTCTGCCGCCTTGCCGGCCATGGTCATGGCCAGACGTTGGTGGCATTCGTCCTTGAACATGTTCAACCGGTCCATTTCGGGCAAGCTCATCACCATACCCAAAGCACCGCCGCGCGGAATGATCGTGGCCTTATACACCGGATCACATTTGGGCAGTTTGATACCAACCAACGCGTGCCCCGCCTCGTGGTAGGCGGTCATCTCTTTTTGCTCGGTCGTCATCACCATCGAACGCCGCTCAGCGCCCATCATGATTTTGTCTTTGGCACTTTCAAAATCGATCATGGTGACGAAACGGCGGCCCACACGTGCGGCACCCAATGCGGCTTCGTTCACGAGGTTGGCCAGATCAGCACCCGAAAACCCAGGCGTCCCGCGCGCGATAATGCGCAGATCAACGTCAGGGCCCAGCGGCGTTTTACGAGCATGCACCCCAAGAATTTTCTCGCGGCCCTTGATGTCAGGGTTGCCCACGGTGACCTGACGGTCAAACCGGCCGGGGCGCAGCAGCGCCGGGTCCAACACGTCTTTGCGGTTGGTGGCAGCGATGATGATCACGCCTTCGTTGGCCTCAAACCCGTCCATCTCGACCAGCAGTTGGTTGAGCGTTTGTTCGCGTTCGTCATTGCCCCCGCCATAGCCCGCGCCACGGTGGCGACCGACGGCGTCGATTTCATCGATGAACACAATGCAGGGTGCGTTTTTCTTGGCTTGCTCGAACATGTCGCGGACACGAGATGCACCCACCCCAACGAACATTTCCACAAAGTCAGATCCCGAAATTGTGAAGAAAGGCACACCCGCCTCGCCCGCAATTGCGCGCGCCAGCAGTGTTTTACCGGTACCGGGAGGGCCCTCAAGCAGCGCGCCTTTGGGGATCTTACCGCCCAAACGGCTAAATTTCTGTGGGTTGCGCAGGAACTCCACGATCTCTTCCAGCTCTTCCTTGGCCTCATCGATTCCCGCAACATCGTCGAATGTGACGCGGCCATGCTTTTCGGTCAGCATCTTGGCCTTGGACTTGCCAAACCCCATCGCGCCACCTTTGCCGCCGCCCTGCATCCGGTTCATGAAATAGATCCAGACACCGATCAGCAGCAAGAAGGGCAACAGCGACATCAAGAAGGTCTGGAACCCCGATTGCTGTTGTTGCTCGGCGCGCACTGCAATGTTGTTTTCAATCAAAAGACTTGTGATTTCAGCGTCTTCTGGCTTGATCGCGACATAGTCTGTCCCGTCTGCCTGACGAAAACGCACTTGCTCTCCATCGAGCGTTACGTTGCTGATGTCACCGGATTCAACGGCGTTGACGAACTCGGAATAGCTGATTTCACGGCTTTGCAGCGTGCTGCCCGGCCCGCTGAACAGATTGAACAGAGCCAGGATCAAAAGAAACAGAACGACCCAAAAGGCGATGTTGCGTGCGTTACCCAACGAAATTCTCCTAAATATGCGCGTGGTGCGGATCAACATGATAACACCACGTGCCTAAGATAGACACTGGTGACGTATGTTCAATGCGTTAAAAGTGCGGCAAAGAAACCTTCTTCGTTGCCTATTATTTCAGCCTGCCATCCGTTGGACCATCCCGCCAACGGGGCCGCGACCAATTCCGCCCCCCGCCATACCCCCGGCGTAGAGATCAAAACCTCCCGTGGGAGACCCGTCGCGCGCCAATCTGGGACAGACGTGATGCCTTCAGGCCCCACAGCTGCCACATGCAGATCTGCGTCGGCCTCGGCTGGTAACGGACCGCCCCACAAACGCCAGCGCCCGTCCCAAAGCGCATCAGCAGGGCCGGTCAGATCACGCACAGGCCGATGTTCGCGAACGATCCACAGCGCGTCCCTGTTGCGCCATGCCTGACAGCCATCAACGGTGCCGCCGGTCCCGTGCTTTAGCCCCTCGATCAGGTTGAGCACGGGTCGCCGGCGCGGCCCGTAGGTCGACCCGCTGATCCACAGAATCGCACTGATCAAAATGCGGCGCGCGGTTTCGTCAGGTAAAGTCCGGTAGATGCGCCAGTCGATCTGCACGGCACCGGCGTGGGTCGTTGCAATCCGTCGCGCATCCAGAAACGCCTGCCAGCCAAGCGCGTCTCGGGCACGCGCCATGTTAAACGCCACCTGCCCCAGCGCGGTTTTGTCGATACCCAAAGGTTCTAGCAATTCCAGCGCCTTGCGCATTTTCACACGGTCAAATTTTGTGTCTTCGTTGCTGGGGTCGTCGATCCATGTGGCGCCGCGGCGTTGCAGATCGTGGCGCAGCGCATCTCGTGACACAGACAGCAACGGCCGTATCCAGGTGACCCCCTGCGACAACCGCCGAGGCGCCATGGCCGACAACCCATCCACGCCCGCACCACGGCCCAGACGCATCAAGACAGTTTCGGCTTGGTCGTCCAGCGTGTGGCCCAGTGCGACGGTGTTCAGCCCGGTGTCGCGGGCCCAGTCTGCAATCAGGCGATACCGCGCATCACGGGCGGCTTTTTGCAGGTTGCCCTGACCGTTCCAATCCGTCCACCGCGCTATGGTATGGGGCCACCCAAGATGCTGGCACAGCTGCGCGACCTGCACGGCTTCGGTGGCGGCTTCGGGGCGCAGCCCGTGATCAATTGTGATAACATGCAACGCGATGCCATGGGTGCGGGCGAAATCATCCAGCAGGTGCAACAGCGCCACGGAATCTCCGCCGCCCGACACCGCGACACCCAGATCAACCGGGGGCAAAGGGCGCAACTGCGCCGCAATCTCTGCCGCCAAATCGTGAGGGGTTGCGTCAGCCACACCCCAACCGTTGCTGTTCGGCGCGCGCCTGTTCTGCTGCGGGGTCATCGGGAAAGCGCAAACCGACCTCGCCCAAGGTCACGCAGGCCTCTTGCACTTGCTCCAAACTGCCCAAGGACCGCCCAAGCCGGAACAGTGATTGCGGCGCAACGGCGCCCGTTGGAGCCACGCTAAAACTGCTCAGATAGGCGCGTGCCGCCTCGCGCGTGTCGCCCAACCCTTCGAGGGCTTCGCCCCGCCCCAGATCAGCGCCCGCCGCCAGTGGCCCGCCCGGATAGGTCGCCGTGAAGGCCGCAAAAAGATCCGCTGCGCGCTGGAATTCGCCGTTTGTCAGGGCCGCCTGCGCCGCCTTGAAATCATCCTCTTCGCCCACGGCAAGCTGCGTGCCGCTGTCAGGCACGGTGGTTGCAGGCGCTGCGGGGGATGTCGCGGGGATATCCCCACCCAACGTGCTGGTATCGCCCAGTGCCCCGATATCGCCGCCCTCAAGTTCTACCAGACGGAATTCCAGATCGCCAAGGCGATTGGTGCCGTCTTGCACGATCCGGTCAATGCGCAGCTCCAACGCTTCGGTCTGTGCGGTCAGCCGCTGCATCTCGGTCTCGATGGCCGTCATCCGCGTCAGCGCTGTATCGCCGCCGGTGTTTACAGCCGGCGCACCAGTGGTCGACAATTCGCGCCGCAGCTTTTGGATTTCGACGAACAGCACAGTCATCTCCTGACGGATATCCGCCAAGGTCTGTGTGTCTTGCGCCGCCGCCCCAAAGGGCAACAACGCGACAACAACGGCAAGCGTGGCAAAGCGGCGCATCAACTTAGCCCGCCAAACCAGCCGCCAGCACGGTCACAGCGCGGCGGTTTTGGGCATAGCACGCCTCGTTTGAGCAAATCTCCAACGGGCGTTCCTTGCCGTAGCTGACGGTGCGCAACCGGTTGCCCGCCACCCCGCGTGATACCAAATACTCACGCACCGCATTCGCCCGGCGCGCACCCAAGGCCACGTTGTATTCGCGGGTGCCCTGTTCATCCGCGTGGCCTTCGATGATCGCGGTAAAATCGGTATTCGACAGCAACCATGCCGCCTGCCCATCCAGAACCACGCGCCCGGCGTCAGAAATGCTTGATACATTCACGGCAAACAGCACCCGGTCACCGACCGTCTGGTTGAAATAGGCCGCAGAGGTCGGGTCGCTGGCACTGCCCGCGATGACCCCACCATTGGCCCCGCCGATGCCGCCGCCTGTGCCATCTGCACCAAAACGATCCGGGTTGGTACAAGCCGCCAACGCCAGCCCTGCAACCAGAAGAATAATTTTACCTTTGAGTGTCATGCTCTTTGCCTCGTATAATCTGTGTTATCGTTATTTTATTGACGTTTTAGCACATCCCCGCCCCCTTGGAAAAGGGTTAACGCGGGTCATTTCAAAAGCGGCGACCAAGACGGATCAGATCCCCCATCCGGGGTCCGTACCGGGCGCAGGTTGCGGCCCGATATGTCCACCGAATAAAGCGATGACCGCCCACCTTCGCCTTGGGTTTCGCGGGTAAACATAATCACACGGCCGTTGGGGGCCCAGGTGGGGCCTTCGTCCAGAAACGAGGCCGTCAGCAGCCGTTCTTCGGATCCATCGGTGCGCATGACACCAATGTGAAACCGGCCACTGTTTTGTTTGGTGAACGCGATCAGATCACCACGCGGCGACCAAACCGGGGTGCCGTACCGGCCCGGACCCGACGAAATACGCCGCGCTTCCCCGCCGGTTGCCGCCATGATATACAACTGTTGCGTCCCAGAGCGGTCGCTCTCAAACACGATCTGGCTGCCGTCAGGCGAAAAGCTGGGCGCGGTTTCGATGGACGGTGCGCTGGTCAGCCGCGCAGCCCCGCCCCCCGACACATTCATCGCCCAAATGTCCGTATTGCCGCCTTGGCTCAATGAAAACACAATCGTCTGACCATCCGGCGCAAAGCGGGGCGCAAAGCTCATGGTGCCGTCTTGATTTTCCAACGCGCGCCGTTGGGCGGACCCCACATCCAACACATAAATACGCGGAAAACCGGTTTCATAGCTGGTATACAGCACTCGGTCGCCGGTGGGCGAAAACCGTGGCGCCAGCACAATCGCATTGCTGTCCGTCAAGAACTGCACGTTCGCGCCGTCGTAATCCATGATCCCCAGCCGCTTTTGACGCGCGTCCTTGGCCCCGGTTTCGGACACATACACCACGCGGCTGTCGAAATACCCGCCTTCGCCGGTGATCCGGCTATACACGGCGTCGGCCACCTTGTGGGCCATGCGCCGCCACCCGTCTACGGTGCTGGTGAACTGCAAGCCCGACCCCATTTCAGCGCCCGAAAACACATCATAGAGGCGGAATTTCACCGCCAGTTGATTGCCTTGCACCGACACCGCACCGGTGATCAACGCCTGCGCATTGATCGCCTTCCAGTCGGCGTATTGCACGGGCGCGGCAAAACTGGCCACAGAGCTGATAAACGCATCGGCAGGAAGCTCGCGAAACAGCCCCGTGCCCGACAGATCGGCCGCAACCACCTGGCTGATCTGGGCCGCCACCCCGCCTGCATCCGCCGTTTCGGCCTCAAAAATCGGCAAGGCAAAGGGCAGCGGTTCTATCACCCCTTCGGTGATTTCTATACGCAAGGGGCCGTCGCTTTGCGCCGCAACGGGCGTGGCCAGAACAGTAGCAAGGCCAACAGCCGCACCCATTACAAGTCCCAAAACTCTCATTTGATCCGCATCCTTTCGGGATTGAACGTCATCTCAATTTCTTGCCATTGGCTATATTTTTCGACGGGCAAATCGAACCCGCGTGCGCCACACCGAATGATCGCACGGCGCGCCGCCTCAAACGCCTGACGGGCGGCTTGATCCGTCCCACCAGAACTGGACGCCATACGAATGGACCCGGTCACCGGCTTGCCATCCTGCGACATCGCCACATTGACTATAACGGTTGTGTTCAGCGCATCCGTCGACAGCGACCCAACATTCCAACACGCCTGAACCGCAACGCGCAGCGCGTCTTTTTCGCCCGACGTCAGCGGTGGCCCCTGCGGGGCTGCTGGTGCGCTTGACGGGGTGTCTTGCCCGCCCAAGGCCTCCGCTAAGGCGGCGTTGACGCCATCATCGGTCGCGGGCTCGGGTGTGTCTGCGGCCGGGGGCGTGGGGGTTGGGTCTTCGACCGGTTGGGCCGTTTGCACCGGCGTATCTGGCTGCCGTGCAGGTGGGCGCGCGGGCGGGCGGGCAGACGTGGTCGGCAATGCGCTGGGTTGGTCGGCTTCGGTCACGATCTGGGTGGCGGCGGCTTCTGGGGCGGTGGCCTCGGCTGGCTCTTGCGGGGTGTCGCCTGCGGCATCCGGGGCTACGGCCTCTTGCGCGACCGGGTCGGGCAAACTTTCGGGGTCGGGTTGG
>NZ_JBDVLG010000051.1:0-200462 GCF_039970775.1 Roseobacter sp. | reverse complement strand
GCGGGGTTCGGGCAACACCGGGGCCTCGTCGCTGACATCGGCACGGGGCAGTGGCGCGATCTGGGACACATCGGGGGGGGCTTCGACGCTGGGGGTTTCGGCGGGCGCAGGCGTGGATTGGTCGTTCACCGCGTCTTGGGTCGCGGCAACCTCGGGGGCATCTGGCGTCACCTCGGGGCTGGACGGCTGCACCACCTCGGTTGTGGATTGCGGCGATTGCCCGGCCGCAACAAGGGCTGCGTATTGCGCCCCCGTCACCACCGAAACCGCACTGGCCTCAAACGGCAAAGGGTCCGCTGCGAAAACATCGCCAAACATCAGCCAACCGATCAATGCTGTATGACCCGCGCCTGAGATATAATGTCCGATGTGCATCAGGGCTGCCTATTGACCTTGCCCGTCCAGCGTGGGCCCGCCGATGTCCGTGACCAGCCCGATATTGGCAAACCCACCCGCATTCAACGCGCCCATCACCTGCATGACCTGCGCATAAGACACGGCCCCGTCGGCGCGCAGAAATATCTGGTCACTGGTGCGTTCGGCGGCAATCGCGCGCAGCTTGGGCACCAATTCATCGCGCGCGGTTTCGGTCGTTTGGATCTGCACAGCACCTTCGGCGGTGATGGTGATGGTCAGGGGTTCTTCCTGGTCGGTGGGCAACGCGCCCGCGGCGGTTTGCGGCAATTCCACCGGCACACCCACCGTCACCAAGGGGGCCGCGACCATAAAGATGATCAGCAACACCAACATCACATCGACAAACGGCGTGACGTTGATTTCGGCCATGGGTTGCGTTTTACCGCGCCCCCGGCGCCTGCGCCGCGTCCCTGCGCCTTGGTTTTGTACGACACCAGCACCCATGGTTTATCCGTCCAACTGGCGGCTGAGGATCGTTGCGAATTCATCCGCAAAGGCCTCGTAGCCTGACAGGATCTTATCACAATCAGCACTCAGTTTGTTGTAAAATATCACAGCAGGGATCGCCGCCAACAGCCCCAGACCGGTCGCCAAAAGCGCCTCGGCAATACCGGGGGCCACAACGGCGAGGTTGGTGTTTTGTTGTTCCGCGATCTCGATAAAGGCGTTCATGATCCCCACGACCGTACCAAAAAGCCCGATAAACGGGGCCGATGACCCCACCGTGGCCAGCACCGTCAGCCCGCTGCGCAGATAGTCGGCCTCTTTGTTGATGGCCACATCCATGGACCGGTCGATGCGCGATGTCGCCCCCGCGATCAGCCCACCATCATCGCGGTGCGACCGCTGCCATTCTGTCATACCGGCGGCAAATATTTTCTCGGCGCTGCCCGAGGGCGCGGGGCCCACGGTTTCAAACAACCCATCCAGTGGCTCGCCAGACCAGAACGCCTGATCAAACGCGGCAGCCTCGCTGCGCGCGCGCCGGAAGACGATCAGCTTCATGACGATAATGGACCACGACCAAAACGAGGCCACGATCAACATGATCATCACAAATTTCACGATTAATGTCGCGCGGGCAAACAGCCCTATGAATGAGAAATCAATCTCATGCGCCAATGCTAGCGTTTCTGCTTCCATGATGCCTGCTCTTACTTATTCACCGCTCACGGGTCGTTTGAACGACCTCATTGCGCACAACATTACCGAAGAACAACGCAGATTGCTATCACTATGGTGTCATGACCCATCCGGCACGGGCAGTGAGCGAAGTTCTGCTGGCAATCGCGCGGGTTTTCCACCCCGTCCAATGCACACAATCGTGACCTCTGCCACAAACAAGACATCCGTCCCCCGGTGCACGGTTTGGTCCAAAATCATGCGCGCAGGCGTCACCTGTTTCAGCACTGTCTCGACCTTGAGCACATCATCAAACACCGCAGGTTGCATGTAGTCCACTGTCATCCGGCGTACGGCAAACACCACGCCATCCGCCTTCATGGCCAGCTGGTCAATGCCGATCTTGCGCACCCAATCGCTGCGCGCCCGTTCGATATAGCGCAGGTAATTGGCGTGATAGACGATCCCCGCCATATCGGTGTCTTCGTAATAAACGCGGATGGGAAAACGATGCATGGTCTAGCCTTGGCGCTGACAGGCCGCAGCCCGCGGGGTCATTGGATCTGCCCCATACGCGCCAACAGCCGCAGCGCATGGGCGACGTCGTTGGCCACGTCAGGCATCACCGGGTCATATGCGGCCCGTATCAACGCCGCAACATCCGGGCGCAGCACGGTTTTCTCCCCCGCTACAGCCAACGGCGACCTGTCGCGGAATGCCCCGTCTGCCCACATGACCACCGATTGCACGATTTGGCTCAGCGCCAAGGTTTCTGCGGGCACGGCGTTCAATTGGTCATCCATTCGTAGGAACACAAAACAGGCCTTAATCGCGCCGGCCTCGTCGAAGTGAAACACCCGGTATTGGTTGGCTTTGGCGTCTTTGAGCCGCCCCACCAGCGGCCCCAAATCATGGATCAGCCCATCCAACCCCGGCACCTCGGGCAGCTCATCCCAATCAGAGAAGAAAAACACCATCAGGTTGCTGCCCAGCTCTGGGTCGGTCTCGGCCATCTTGTGCCCGGACAACACCATCACCGCCTCCAGCGCGCCCTTGACGATGCTCAGCGTCTCTTCGGTGACCCCAAAAATTACCGGCGCAATAGGCCGCCCCCAGCGCGCAAACGCATAATCACCGCTGTCGCGCGTGAACAGCGCCTGTATTTCAGATGCGTCCATCTTTAGCTCTCCACAAGACACGCAGGCCTTGCCCCGGCACGTGTCATTCAAACAAATCCGTCTGAGATCTAGGCGGCGCCAGCCCCAAATGCGACCACCCCTTTTGCGCCAACATCCGCCCGCGCGGGGTGCGTTGTATCAAGCCCTGCTGCAATAGAAAGGGCTCAATCACCTCCTCCAGCGAATCCCGGCTTTCGGATAGGGCCGCACTCATCGTTTCAATGCCCACAGGCCCGCCCGCGTAATTCTCGGCCATCAGGTTCAGGTAGCGCCGGTCGGCACCGTCCAACCCCAGATGATCCACCCCAAGACGGGTCAGCGCGCTGTCCGCCAAGGCCCGCGTCACGGTGCCGTCCCCCTCAACAATAGCAAAATCCACGACCCGCCGCAGCAACCGCCCCGCAATACGCGGTGTGCCCCGTGCGCGGCGCGCAATCTCGCGGGCGCCACCTTCATCCGCCGGGGCGCCCAGTTTGCGCGCATTGCGTTCCACAATGATGAACAGCTCGTCTTCGGTATAAAACTGCAACCGCGTGGGGATGCCAAAGCGGTCACGCAACGGCGTCGTCAACAACCCCATTCGCGTGGTCGCCCCCACCAACGTAAAGGGCTGCAATTCAATCCGAACCGTCCGCGCCGCTGGCCCCTCGCCAATCACAAGATCCAGTTCGAAATCTTCCAGCGCCGGGTACAACACCTCTTCTACGGCCGGGTTCAGCCGGTGGATTTCGTCGATAAACAAAACATCGCGCGGCTCAAGGTTGGTCAAAATAGCCGCCAGATCGCCCGCCTTGGCCAGTACCGGCCCCGACGTCATGCGAAACCCAACCCCCAATTCACGTGCCATGATCTGCGCCAGCGTGGTCTTGCCCAAACCGGGCGGGCCATGAAACAACGTATGATCCATCGCCTCGCCGCGCTGCCGAGCCGACTGAATGAACACCCGCAAGTTGGCGCGCGCCTCGGCTTGGCCGACGAACTCTTCCAACATCTGCGGACGCAAGGCGCGGTCCTGATCCTCAGGCAATGGGTCGGGCCGCACAGTGGGGTCGATATCGCTCATAAAATGTCCTGCACAGGATGGATCCGTCCTACTCTTTCGGGGCCAATAATTTCAACGCCGCCCGAATAAGCGCAGGCATCTGCGCATCCGGCGCCTCGCCCGCCGCTTGCGCCACAGCCCCCGCCGCGTCCCCGGGGCTGTATCCCAAATTGGCCAGCGCCGACAAAGCATCGGCCTGCACAGAGGATGACGGTGCGGCTGCGGGGGCCGCTGTGGTGGGGGTCTCGATGACCTCCGCCACAGCATCTCCGGTCGCCGCGGCCAGCGTCGTGCCCATCGCCATCACACCCGGCGCCTTGTCTTTCAAATCCAACACCACGCGCTGCGCAATCTTCGGGCCAACACCCTTGGCTGCCTTCACCGCATTCCAGTCGCCCAACGCAATCGCACGGCTCACACCATCCGGCCCCAAGGTCCCCAAAATCGCCAAAGACGCCTTGGCCCCAACCCCCTGCACAGACGTCAACAACCGGTGCCATTCCTTTTCGGCCAGCGTCAAAAACCCAAACAGCTGCAATAAATCTTCGCGCACAACCAAATCCGTGAACACCGCAACCGCCTGCCCAACTCCGGGCAACGCCGCCAGCGTCCGCTCAGAACAATAGACCAAATACCCAACGCCCCGCACATCAATCAAAACATGATCCGCCGCGCGATACTCAATCCGTCCCGTGATTTTGCCAATCATGCCTGTGCCCTCGCTATGGCCGCGCTCAACCCGCCGGTACCCGCATGATGCGCGTGACAAATCGCAATCGCCAGCGCATCTGCCGCATCCGGCCCCGCAACATCAACCCCCGGCAATTGCAACTGCACCATGTGCAAGATCTGCCGCTTGTCCGCGTGCCCAACCCCGACAACCGCCTTCTTCACCGAATTGGGCGCGTATTCCCCCACTGAAATCCCCGCCTGCGCCGGAACCAACATCGCGATCCCGCGCGCCTGCCCCAACTTTAGCGTCCCCGCACCGTCTTTGTTTACAAAGGTCTGCTCAACCGCCGCCAACGTCGGCTGATACCGCGCAACAACCGCGCTGAGCTGATCATACAGCGACAACAACCGCATCGCCAGATCTGCACCTTCGGAATGGCACACACCATTGGCCACATGCGACAACCGACTGCCCGACGCTTCGATTACGCCCCAACCAAGGTTTCGCAACCCCGGATCGATCCCGATAATCCGCGTCATATGGCCTGCCTCGTCAATTTATATCGTTTTTTTCGTATTAGCACGAAAGGCGAACATTGGCCAAGCGCTTCGTCCTGCCCCACCCCAACCGCGCCGACATGGTCCCTTTGCGGCCTCAAACAGGTCTAAAACCGTCAGATCACGTGTCGTTTTCGACATTTGCAGACAATCGTTTTCTACTTATTTATCAATGGTTAACCATAATTTTTACCTATGCAATCTGCGCATATCCATCATGCGTTTTCACATCTTGCCTAAAATTCGGGCAGACCCTATCTGCTTAATTCAACTTACCGGTCGATCCGGTTCACTCAAAACAAAAGGACGGCTTCAATGGCTACTTTCGACACCTCCCGCACCACCTACGGTTCCGCAACTGTTGCTAGCCGTACTCCTGGATTGTTCAGCGCAGTGCTCGCAACCGTTATGGCGTGGAACGACGCACGTGTGACACGCAAGGCGCTGAATGGCCTGACCGACCGCGAATTGCTGGACATCGGTTTGACACGGTCAGACATCAACGCAGTCTTGGATAGCAACATCATCCGCTGACGGCGCCCCTGCCAACGGGCAGGGCCCCACGCGCGATCACATCGCCACGAACAAGCCGCGCTTTCCCAAGGGATCCGCGGCTTCTTTATTGATCTCAAGACCACCACTATCAGGTACCACCGCCCGCAACGACCCTTCAGGGTGTAAATTTCGCGAATGTTTCTGCCAATGCGCCTGAAACGACACCCGGTTGCATGATCCACGCCACCAGTTGTTCCCAACCACGTCCAGCCTGCAGATCAGCCACGCGCCCGTCGTAGGTGCCGATGCCAACCACCACCATGATCAGCGATTTGAACACCAAAAAGCCCGCCACGCCCACCAAAATCATGCGCGGTGTAATCCGGCGTTCTTGGCGTTTGAGTCGGGCCGCAGCGCCGCGGTTTGCGACGGTTTCTGCGGCACGTTTTTCGAATTGAGCGTAATCAGACACCCCATTCTCCTGACAATCAGGCCCCCACCAGATCGCGGACAATATGTCTCAAAAATCGTTCAAATTCAATGGATTTACGCCAAACTAGCCAATTAAGGCAGGTTCTTCGTTAACGTCAGGGTCGTCCAGTCAACAATCTCTTCGCGGTGGGCCAGATTGATGCCGTTTTGCGCATAAACCGCAATCACGTCATCGGCCTGTTCGTTCAGGATGCCTGACAAAATAGCGTGCCCGCCGGGTTGCAGATGTTGCGCCATATCAGGAGCCAGCGCGATCAGCGGGCCCTTGAGGATATTGGCAAACACCAGATCAAACGGCCCTGCGGCCAACAGATCAGGGTGGTCAAAACCGGCGGCCTCCAGGCAGGTTACGCGCCCGTCAAGATTGTTGGCCACCACATTGCTATGGGCGACCTCAACCGCGACCTCGTCGATATCGCTGGCCAGCACCGGGTTGGGCCAAATGCGCGCGGCAGCCATCGCCAAAACGGCGGTGCCACAGCCCACATCCGCCACCGATTGCCCGACAACACCGGCGTTGGCCAACCGGTCCAACGCACGCAAGCAGCCCAAAGTCGTGCCGTGGTGGCCCGTGCCAAAGGCCATCGCGGCCTCTATCAACAGCGGCTCGGCACCATCTGGCACCTGATCTGCGTCATGGCTGCCATAGACGAAGAACCGGCCCGCCTGCACCGGGGCCAATTCGCGCCGCACGTGGGCGACCCAGTCAGTTTCGGGCAGTTCTGACACCACAAAGGGGTTCGCCCCCAGCGCCGTGGCCAGCAACGTCAGCGCCGTATCATCAGGCGGGGCTGTGAAATAACCGCCGACCTCCCACAGGCCCGACCCGTCTTCGACCTCAAAAACGCCCACACCTGTGGGTTCGGGATCAAGCTGTTCCATCGCGGCGCCCAGTTTTTCGGCGGGGGCCTTTCCGGGCAGGGTGGTCAGGGCGGTGAACGTCGGCATCGGTCTCTCCTACACAGGTTCGGATCCGGGTAGGGCCGCCACGCCAGAAGGTCAAGCGGCGCGGTTATTCGGCAGGGGCCGCGTGGGCCTGCGCAAAGATGGTTTCATTGCCCTTTTCGGGGTGGCGCGGGATCAACGTTGCCAAGATCAATGACACCCCGGCCATGCCCGACGCCATAAAGAACACCGCCGCCGGCGACACCAGCCACATCAACCCCAACACCACCGGCAAAAACACTGCCGCGATGTGGTTGATGGTAAAGGCCACCGCCGCCGTGGGTGCGATATCTGCGGGGTCGCCGATCTTTTGGAAATACGTTTTCAACGCCAGCGCCAGCCCGAAAAACATGTGGTCGATCACGTAGAGTGTGGCCGCAACCGCGAAGCCCCAGTCAAAGAAATACACGCCGCCATAGGCCAGAAACACGCACACCAGCCCCGTGTATTCGAACACCAGCGCGTTGCGTTCGCCAAACCGCGCGACAACATGGCCCAAAAACGGCGCCACGCACATGTTGATCACCAGATTGATCAGATAGAGCCCAACGACTTCGTGCACCTCAAAGCCGAATTTTTCGACCATCATAAAGCCCGCAAACACCATAAATATCTGCCGCCGCGCACCCGACATAAATTGCAGCGCGTAATACAGCCAATAGCGTTTGCGCAGCACCATTTTCTTGATCTGCGGGTGCGGTGCTTCGAATTGCGGATAAGCCAGCAATGCAAAGATCGCGATGGCCACCGTGACGCCGCCGCCCGCCATAAAGACGATGTTATAGCTCAGGCCCAGCGGCTCCCAGAGCAACATGATCACGCAATACACGATGAACGTCGCGGCAGATCCTGTTGCCATGATCCAGCCCAAAATTTGCGGGGCACGGTCTTTGGGTAGCCATTGCAATTGCAGCGATTGGTTGACCGTTTCGTAATAGTGAAACCCCACGGAACTAATAAAAGTCAGCAGCAAGATCCCTGTCAGTTGCGGAAATTGCGCGGTCATCGACGTGGCAGCCCCCAATACAACCAGCGACACCAACCCCAACACCTGTTCGCGCATGACCATGATCACCAAGATAACACCAACGGCCAGAAACCCCGGTATTTCGCGGACCGTATGCAGCAGACCGATGTCGGCGCCATCAAAGCCTGCGACCTCTTTGGTGAAATTATTCAGCAGCGCGTACCACGTGAAAAACGCGATCGGCAGGGCGAACGCCATCAAAAACAACAGCGTGATGGGCCGTCGCCAAAACGGCAGATGCCGCGCGTCTTCGAGTTTTATGTATTGGGCCATACCATCCCCCCTACGCCTTTTGTGGCCCCTTGGCGAGGGGTCAATAAAAGCTCTGCGGGTCGATATCGACGGCCAAACGCAGATCCCCCCGCAGCGGCACCTGCGCCACCCATTTGGCCAGTGCGGCCTGCAACGGTGCGGTTTTTTCCGCCTTGACCAACAGGCGCACCCGGTGCCGCCCCCGCACACGCGCGATAGGCGCAGGCGCGGGGCCGAAGACCTGCGCGCCAATGGCCCGCAGCGGCCCGTCTTGGCGCGCCAGCAGATTGCCCGCATCAAACACTCGCGCCACGTCTGGACCGCTGAGAATAATCCCTGCCATGCGGCCATAGGGCGGCACACCTGCGGCCTCGCGTTCGCCTGCCTCCGCGGCCCAGAATTTGTCTTCGTCACCGGCCAGAATGGCGCGGATCACTGGGTGTTCAGGCTGGTAGGTCTGCATCAAGGCCGTACCGGGTTTTTCCGCGCGCCCCGCTCGGCCCGCCACCTGACGCATCAATTGAAACGTGCGTTCCGCCGCGCGCAGGTCGGACCCTTGCAGCCCCAGATCAGCATCGATCACGCCGACCAACGTGAGTTTGGGGAAATTGTGCCCCTTTGCCACCAGCTGCGTGCCAATGATCACGTCTGCGGTGCCCTCTGCAATACCTTCGATTTCCGCCTTGAGCGCGCGGGCAGACCCGTACATATCGGAACTGAGCGTGGCGATGCGCGCATCGGGAAACAGCTCTGTGGCCTCTTCGCCCAATCGTTCGACACCGGGGCCCACGGCGGCCAATTTACCTTCGACATTGCACGACGGGCAGACCTGCGGCATCGGTTTGGTTTCACCGCATTGATGGCACACCAACCGTTTGAGAAACCGGTGCTCAACCATGCGCGCATCACAGTGATCACAGCCGATCTGATGCCCACACGCCCGACACAGTGTGATCGGCGCATAGCCCCGACGGTTGATAAACAGCAGCGATTGTTCGCCCCGTTCCAACCGCGCCTGCACCTCGCGTTGCAGCACCCCAGAAATCCAACGATTGGACGGCAGGTTTTCGGCGCGCATATCAATCGCGCGCATCTCAGGCATCACTGCGGGGCCATACCGCGATGTTAATTCCAACCGTCGATATTTGCCCGCCGTCGCATTGACCCAGCTTTCCAACGATGGCGTCGCCGAGGCCAGAACCACCTGCGCCCCACAGATCGACGCCCGCAGCACCGCCATATCGCGCGCATTATAAAGCACGCCTTCCTCTTGTTTATAGGAGGTATCGTGTTCCTCATCGACAACGATCAGCCCAAGGTTTTGGTAGGGCAAAAACAGCGCCGACCGCGCACCAATCACCAATTGCGCGTCACCCTGCCCCACCATGCGCCAAATCCGGCGCCGTTCTGTCATGGTGGCCCCCGAGTGCCATTCGGCGGGTTTGGCACCAAATCGGGCCTGCACGCGGGTCAAAAATTCTGCCGTTAGCGCGATTTCGGGCAATAAAACCAACGCCTGCCGCCCCGCCGACAAGGCCGCCGCAACGGCCTCTAGGTAGACTTCGGTCTTGCCAGACCCCGTCACCCCGCGCAGCAAGGTCGTGCCATAGCGTTCAGACCGCACCGCATCGGCCAGATCACAGGCCCCCGCCGCCTGATCCGCCGTTAGCGCTTTGCCGTCGCGCGCAGGGTCCAACCGGGGGAACGGCAGATCACGTGGGCTGGTTTCTTCGGCCACCGCCCCCTGCGCCACCAACCCCTTGACGACAGACGTGCCCACACCCGCCATTTCGGCCAGTTCTTTCAACGTGAACGACAGATCGCCGTAATCGTGCAGGGCATCCAGTACCTTGCGCCGCGCGGCGGTCATCTTGTCGGGCTCGGACGAGCCGCGCCGGTAGATTTTGCGCATTGAGGGCGGATCCCCCAACCCCGGCGCGCGCGTGGCCAACCGCAACATCGCGGGCAGTGGCGTCAGGGTATAATCAGCGGCGCGTTCCAGAAAACTGCGCATTTCGGCGCGCATCGGCGCCACATCCAGCACCCGCAGCACCGCGCGGATCTTAGAGCGGTCGTAATCGCCCTGCCCCGGTCCCCAAACCACGCCCACCACCTTGCGCGGGCCCAGCGGCACCTCGACAAAGGCGCCCAGATGGCAACCGCCTTCGGGCGCGCGGTAGTCCAACACGCGGCCCAATGGCTGCGTTGTCAGCACCCCGATCAGTGCCCCAGGGTCGTAGAATTGCGGCAAGCTCACGGGGTGGGTCCTCGAAAATTAGCGCTTGAGGGTTTAAGCATCGCAGATCATGCGGTAATGCCAAGCGCAAGAGCCATTCAATTTTGGCGTTCACATGTACCTCAAAAGGACCTGACTGATGAAATTCTTTGTCGACACCGCAGACACGCAAGCGATCAGCGAACTGAACGATCTTGGGATGGTAGATGGCGTCACCACGAACCCATCGCTGATCCTGAAATCCGGGCGCGATATTCTCGAAGTGACCAAAGAAATCTGCGACATTGTCGAAGGCCCCGTCAGCGCCGAGGTTGTCGCCCTAGAGGCCGAAGCGATGATCGCCGAGGGCCGCAAACTGGCCGAGATCGCGCCCAATATCACCGTGAAACTGCCCCTGACATGGGACGGCCTGAAGGCATGTAAAGTCCTGTCGGGAGAGGGAAAAATGGTCAACGTGACCTTGTGTTTCTCGGCCAATCAGGCGCTGTTGGCGGCCAAAGCCGGTGCCAGCTTTATCAGCCCCTTCATTGGGCGACTGGACGATATCAACCTCGACGGTATGGAGCTGATCCAAGACATCCGCACCATCTACGATAACTTTGCCTTTGAAACCGAAATTCTGGCCGCGTCGATCCGGTCGGTGAACCACGTGCAAGAAGCCGCCCTGATCGGTGCCGACGTCATCACCGCGCCGCCGGAGGTGATCAAGAAACTGGCCACACACCCGTTGACCGACAAAGGGCTGGAACAGTTCATGTCGGATTGGGCCAAAACCGGCCAAAACATCATCTGATCGCCCACTAACGGCCAGCGCCCCCACCGGCGCTGGCACCCATTCGCAACACCTGCCAGCGGATGGTGCCCAAATATTAATTTTCTCTCAAATCTCCGGCTGGCCATGTGCTAGATTGCGGAAAAATGAATGAGAAAACCATGAGCAGTACCCCTAAAATGGATGACGCCCTGCGTGCCGTGATCCTATCCCAGCCCGATGTAATCCTTGATGATAAAGACGTCATGAACGCCTTGGTTGGTGCCAATGACCGCGCCATGGGCGACAATGTCGTCGACATGCGCGGCATCGCGATGGAGCGGATGGAACAGCGGCTGGATCAGCTCGAAGACACGCACCGGTCGGTGATTGCAGCCGCCTATGACAACCTCGCCGGGACAAACCAGATCCACCGCGCCATCTTGCGGGTGCTGGATCCGACCGATTTGGCCACCCTGCTGACGGACCTGCCCGGCGACATCGCGGATATCTTGCGCATCAACGCGGTCAAGCTGGTGTTGGAACGGCCGCAAGACGCGCCGCCCTTAGACGGGATGGACGATACGCTGGCCATAGCCGAGCCCGGTTTTATCGACGGCTACCTTAATCACAACCGCCAAGGCAGTGCCCGGCAAGTGACATTGCGCCATGTCGAGCGCGGGTCAGACCAACTGTTTGGCAACCGCGCCGCATGGATCAAATCCGAGGCGTGTTTGTTGCTGGAGACCGGGCCTCAACATCTACAGGCGATGTTGGTTTTGGGGTCCGAAGACGAAAAGATGTTTGGCCCACAGCAAGGCACTGACCTTCTGGCGGTTTTTGCCGGGGTTTGTGAACGGGTCATACGTCGCTGGATGCCATGACCCTGATCAGCCCCGCCGCACGTGACGCGTTGGAAATCTGGTTGACCCACCAGCGCGCCCTAAAAGGCGCCGCTGACAACACGATCACGGCCTATCAGGGCGATGTGGTTGAATTTCTGGCCTTTATCACGCGGCACAAGGGCGACAGCCAAGGCCTAGGCGCGCTGTCCAAGATCAGCATCACCGACATGCGCGCCTGGATGGCACATACGCGCGACCAAGGGATTGGCGCGCGATCCTTGGCGCGCAAACTGTCGGCGGTCAAAGTCTTTTACCGGTGGCTCGCAGATCGTGAAGGCTTTGAGCCCACGGCTGTTTTGACCGTGCGCTCACCGAAGTTTCAGAAAAAACTGCCCCGCCCAATTGCCGCAGACGCCGCGCGCACCTTGATCGACACCATCGAGATGCAATCCAATGCGGCATGGGTCGGCGCGCGCGATGTGGCGGTGGTGACATTGCTGTGGGGGTGCGGGCTGCGCATTTCCGAAGCGCTGGAACTTACGGGCGGCGACGCGCCCCTGCCCGCGACACTGCGGATTGTGGGCAAAGGCGGCAAGGAACGCGTAGTGCCCGTGTTGCCTGCGGCCCAGATCGCCGTTGAGGATTACCTCAAGGTTTGTCCGTTTCTGCACTCCAAGACCACACCTTTGTTTCGCGGCGTGCGCGGGGGGGCGTTGGGGCCGGGTGCCATCCAAAAGGTCATGGCGCGCGCGCGTATGCAACTGGGTCTGCCCGCAAGCGCCACCCCCCACGCCCTGCGCCATAGCTTTGCCACGCATCTACTGGATGCGGGCGGTGATTTGCGCGCCATTCAAGAACTGCTGGGCCACGCGTCCCTGTCGACCACGCAAGCCTACACCGCCGTCGACACCGCCCGGTTGATGGAAGTCTACGCCCGCGCCCACCCCAAGGCATAACCCCAACATGCCCATGATTTAGGGACCCAGAAAAATCACATGACAGACCCACGCGTTTCCTTTTGCATCCCGCAGCATGTTGCGGCATGACAGTGTTATGACTTTGAGGTTTCGCGCGCTTGGCGTGCATCTGTTGACCGCCACAGGCGCGGTATTTGCCATGCTGGCCATGCTGGCCGCCACCAATGAGCATTGGGATCTGATGTTCCTGTGGCTTGTTGTGGCGTTTTTCGTAGATGGGATCGACGGACCCCTGGCGCGTCATTACGACGTGAAAACCAACGCGGCCGAATTTGATGGTGTCCTGCTGGATCTAATCATCGATTACCTGACCTATGTGTTCATCCCCGCCTTTGCCTTGTTTCAATCGGGGTACATGGATGGATGGACAGGATGGTTCGCGATTATCGTAATCACCTTTACATCGGCGCTTTATTTTGCTGACACACGCATGAAAACAAAAGACAATTCATTTTCGGGCTTTCCCGGATGCTGGAATATGCTGGTGCTGGTGATCTTCGCGCTGCAACCTAATTTTTGGACGTCGCTGGCGCTGGTCACGGCACTGGCCATCGCGATGTTCTTGCCGCTAAAATTCGTACATCCCGTCCGCACACAACGGTGGCGCCCGGTGACATTGCCGATGGCACTGGCCTGGACGTTCTTTGCAGGTTGGGCCGCATGGGTCGATTTTCACCCGCAAAGCTGGGCGCATTGGGGGCTGGTGGTCACGTCCGTTTATCTCGTGTTTGCAGGGATCCTACAGCAGGTGTTCCCCCCCCGGTCGGCCGCAAAGACCTAACGAAAATTGCCGCATGGGGCCTGTGGTCCCTCGTCAGATCAGCAGGCCCGCGGCTTTCTCGTGGCGCAAAAGCGCCACTTTCGTTTCGACACCCCCCGCACCTGAAAACCCGGTCAGCCCTTTGGCGCCCATCACCCGGTGGCACGGTATTATAACGGGGATCGGGTTGCCCCCGCAGGCTTGCCCCACGGCCTGTGGCATCGCCCCCAGCTTTTTCGCAATATCGCCGTAGGTCAGGGTGTCGCCAAACGGAATGGCCCGCATGACATCGCAAACCGCCTGTTGAAACGCAGACCCACGCACCCGCATCGGCAGGTCGAATTGTTCAAGCGTTCCGTCATCGTAGGCCTTGACCTGACGCACCGCCTCTAAAAGCAGCGGTGTCGGTGTGCCTTCATCGGTGCCGTTCCAACACAACGACACAATCGCGCCGTCCTCTTCGTGCAGAGTAAGACGACCAAATCGGGTATCAACGCTAAGACATGCCATGACCCATGGATGCCGCAGCTGGCAGCCCCCCGCAACCCTATATACGTGCGAAAAAAGGCACCGCATCCCCGATGCAGTGCCCCATTTTCGCCGTTGTAACGGTCTTTAGCTGATCGCTTGGTCGCACCGCCCGCAGACGCCCGCATGGGTGTGTTGGCCCACATCCGGCAAGACTTTCCAGCAGCGCGCGCATTTCTGACCTTCGGCTTTGGCAAAAACCACAGCCACGCCCGGTGCGTCAGGCAACACAAATGCCGCCTCCGAGGCCGCGGCACCCGTCACCGTGATCTGCGACGTGATGCAGATGTCTTCAAAGGGCAAGGTTTCCAAGGCATTGCGCAGGGTCTCATCTGCGACATGCACAACCGGTGCTGCCTCTAGCGACGCACCGATGACCTTGTTGGTGCGCTCCACTTCAAGCGCGGCGGTGACCACACGCCGTGCCGCCCGCACCGACGCCCATTTTTCGGCCAAATCCGGTGCCAACCACGCCGCCGGCGTCTCGGGGAAGTCGCGCAAATGCACCGAGCTGTCCTGTTCGGGGAACCGCTCCAGCCAGACCTCTTCCATGGTGAACACCAAGATCGGCGCCAGCCATGTGGTCAACCGGTGGAACAAGATATCCAGCACGGTGCGCGCCGCGCGGCGTTCCGCCGTGTCACCATCACAATACAACGCATCTTTGCGGATATCGAAGTAAAATGCTGATAGATCCAGCGTGGCGAATGTGAACACCGCCTGAAATACCCCTTGGAAATCGAACCGCGCATAGCCGTCGCGCACTTGGATATCCAGTTCTGCCAAGCGGTGCAGCACCCAACGTTCCAGTTCGGGCATATCTGCGGGCTCGACCCGGTCGGCATCGGTGAAATCATTCAGCGACCCCAGCATATAGCGCATGGTATTGCGCAGCCGGCGGTAGCTGTCGGCCACACCTTTCAGGATCTCATCCCCGATCCGCTGATCGGCAGTGTAGTCGGTTTGAGCCACCCAAAGGCGCAGAATATCGGCGCCGTACTGCTGCACGATTTTCTCAGGGACAATGGTGTTGCCGATGGATTTGGACATCTTCATGCCCTTGGCATCCAACGTAAACCCATGGGTCACGACATTCCGATACGGCGCGTGACCAGTGGTGCCCACCGATTGCAGCAAGGACGAATGGAACCACCCTCGGTGCTGGTCGGTGCCTTCCATATAAACGTCGGCGATCCCGTCGGCGGTGCCGTCTTCGCGGTCGCGTAGCGTAAACGCATGGGTTGATCCACTGTCGAACCACACGTCCAGAATATCGACCACCTGATCATAGTCATCAGGGTTCACGAGGCCACCCAAGAACCGTTCCTTGGCGCCGTCTTCGTACCACGCATCCGCGCCTTCGGTCTCAAACGCCTCGGCGATGCGCGCGTTTACATCTGCGTTGCGCAGCAAGAAATCAGGGTCCGTGGGCAGCACGCCTTTGCGCGTGAAACATGTCAGCGGCACACCCCAAGCGCGCTGACGGCTCAGGACCCAGTCGGGCCGCGCCTGCATCATCGAATACAGCCGGTTGCGCCCGGACTTGGGCGTCCAGTTGACGTTGTCGATCTCGGTCAGGGCGCGTTCGCGGATGGTCGTGCCGTGCGTATCCAGCCCGTCGCCCACCGTTTGGTCGATCGCGGCGAACCACTGTGGCGTGTTGCGGTAGATCACCGGTGCCTTGGACCGCCACGAATGCGGATAGCTGTGCTTGATCTTGCCACGTGCCAACAGCCCACCAACCTCGGCCAGTTTGGTGATGACGGCGGCGTTAGCATCGCCTTCCTTGCCCTTGCGGTTAAGGATGTATTTGCCCCCAAAGAACGGCAGATCCGCCCGGAACATGCCTTCGTCGGTGACGTTATAGGTGATCATCTGCTGCAACATGCCCAGATCACGATACAGCTCATATTCCTCCAGCCCGTGGGACGGGGCGCAATGCACAAAGCCGGTGCCTTCGGTGTCCGTCACGAACTCAGCGGCGCGGAAATCACGGATATCATCCCATTCGCCGTCTGATCCTTCAGACCCTGCGAGGGGATGGGCCAGTTTGATCTTGGCCAAATCTTCGTTGCTCACGTCACAGAGGCGGCGGTACATCCCATCTTCCAGGCGCGCGCGTCCAAGCACATCCGCCGCCAGATTGTCAGCGAGGATATAGCGATCGCCAATATTGACCCAACATTCCTCCGGGCGTCCGGTGATTTCATACAGCCCGTAAGAGATGTTCTCGCCGTAGACGACCGCCTTGTTCGACGGCATCGTCCAGGGTGTCGTTGTCCAGATAACGACTTGCGCGCTGTCCAGCGTCGCATCGCCCGTGCCTACAACCTTGAATTTCACCCAGATCGTAAAGCTGTCCTTGTCGTGGTATTCCACCTCGGCCTCGGCCAATGCGGTCTGTTCAATCGGTGACCACATCACCGGTTTGGAGCCCTGATAGAGCGTGCCGTTCATCAGGAACTTCATGAATTCTTCGGCAATCACACGTTCCGCGTGGAAATCCATCGTCAGATACGGGTTGGCCCAATTGCCGGTGATGCCCAGACGCTTGAATTCTTCGCGCTGCACGTCGACCCACCCGGCGGCAAACTGGCGGCATTCAGCGCGGAATTCGTTGATCGGCACCTCGTCTTTGTTGCGGCCCTTCTTGCGATATTGCTCTTCGATCTTCCATTCGATGGGCAAACCGTGGCAGTCCCAACCCGGCACATAGCGCGCGTCAAACCCCATCATCTGATGGCTGCGCACGATCATATCCTTGATCGTCTTGTTTAGCGCATGCCCAATGTGCAAATGCCCGTTGGCATAGGGCGGCCCGTCATGCAGCACGAAAGGCGTGCGTCCGGTTT
The DNA here is from genome assembly GCF_039970775.1 of Roseobacter sp. Classification (GTDB taxonomy): domain Bacteria; phylum Pseudomonadota; class Alphaproteobacteria; order Rhodobacterales; family Rhodobacteraceae; genus Roseobacter. Next base: position 183,313 of record NZ_JBDVLG010000051.1, on the reverse strand, counting down.
GGGCACGCAGCTGGTCATAAACGCCCATCTTGGCCCAGCGGTCCAGCCACGCGGGCTCGCGTTTGGGCAGGCCTGCGCGCATCGGGAAATCCGTTTTGGGTAGGTTCAACGTTGATTTATAGTCGGGTTTTTCAGCGGTGGTGGGGGTCTCGGCGCACATCGCGGGCGTCCTTCACATGTCTGGCAAAATAGGGGAAGCGGTCGGTGCGAGCGGCTCAAACACCTTGGCCCGGCGTCTCATCAGATCAGAGCGCCGGGGATATAATTCGAATAATAACGGCACGCAAATGGTCCATATGCGCCTTATAAGCAGACCCGCAGGCGCGAACAAGTCCCAAGCGCGATGCGCCAACTGGGGCCGCGCAGAGGCGAAAACCGGCACGCGTTAGCCCCCCGATGACCCAAAGATGCCGCCAAGGCTGCTTTTGATGACGCCGCGCACCTTTGGCTTTCTTCCCATGGCATATGGCAGCGGTCGGCAGACCTCCATCGCGGCCACACCAACCCGTGCGGTCAACGCGCCATTGACCAGCCCCTCGCCAAACCGCCGCGACAGTTTGCCCAGGATCGACCCACCCAATATGGGCTCCAACAGATCGTCGCCCACCGCAACGGCCCCCGTGGCCACCACATGCGCCATCACGGCGCGCGTCAGCCGCCAACCGCCCAGCACCCCAGACCGCCCGCCATAAATTTCAGCGATGCGGCGAATCATCCGCAAATTGGCCATCAACGCCACCGCGACATCCGCCAATGCCAACGGCACAAGCGCCGTTACGGTGGCCACCTGCCGGGCTGCGACCTCGACCTCGCGCTGTGCGGAATGGTCAAGCGGGCCTAAAAGTTCTGCCTCGGCCAGGTCCAAAAGCCCTGCAGCATCCATTTGGTCGCCACGCAATTCGGCCAACCTGTCGCGGCCCCAGCGCGTCTCGTCGCGCCCTTTGTACAAGGTCACCAACCGGTCCGTCACGACCCGCGCGGCAGACAGGTCATCTTCGGCCAAGGCCACACCGGCAGCACGGCGCAGCCCATCCAGCCGCCCCAACCGCCCAAGAGCTACGATTTCGCGCACCCCAATCCCCGCCAGCCCCAACAAAAACGCCGCCAAAAGCCCCGACATCGCCCAGCCCAACACCGGGGATTGCGCCACCAGCGCCGTCAAAAAGCCCCACGCCTTGATGGACACGACCGCCCCCAGCAGCGCCACCCCCAATGACCAAACCCACTGCACCAACCGCGCGGGTTTGCGCGCAGTGATTTGGGCCGCCAGTTGCATCGCCTGACCTTTGGGGGGCGCCACGGTATCTTCGGGAATGGGCGGCGCATCGGCCACCGCAGGTGCGGCAGTGTCGTCGATTTCAATAAGAACCGGACCGCGAACCATCAGCCGCCTTTGGACCATTCAAAGCGGATATCGGGCAGCCCCACATCGTTGTCTTTGCCGTCCGTGCGCGCGGTCTCGATGAAACCGCGCAACCCGTAAAACCGGGTGGCGGTGCCGTTGATCTGATAGCTCCACAACGCCAATGTATCGCTGTCGGCCTTGGCGTCTTCGATCAAGGCCGTGCCGATGCCGCTGTCTTGCATGTCGGGCAAAACATAAAGCGCGTGCACTTCGCCTTCCCAGCGCGCAATAAACCCGACGACTTTGCCGTCACGCTTGGCGACACGCACCCAGCCGGCCTCGATCATGTCGCCCGCATACATGATTTCCTCGGCTGCAGAATGCAGTCGCGGCAACCAAGGCATGGCGTCGTTGGACATAGAAAGTATGTTGCCCACAGCGCCCGCATCCAGAATGCGCGCCGTGGTGATGGTTATTTCGCTCATAACCTATCCCCTAAAAGGAATTGGGCCGCGTTATCAAGCCGGATATGCGGTGGACCGTCGCCCGGACGCAAACTAAGCGGCGAGGGTGCGAAATTCATCACACGATAATCCTGATCCAGCCAGTTTTTCGCCCCATCGCGGGCGGGCTGCAACACATGGCCGGGGTCTTGGGGCAAGGCACCGGGGTAGAACGCGGCCTGTTTGCCGGTGTCCAGCAACCGGCCCCGCACTACATCCAGGTCTTGGCCGTCGTGGGTCATGGTGTCTTCGGTGGTGGCGCGCAGTGACGCAATAGACATCGCCGCCGTCTGCGCCCCGGCAAATTGCGCGCGATCCACCGCGCCGCGCACCAACGCCTCTATGATCGCGGTCAACCGCGCGTGTTGACGGTGGTGCAAGTGGTCGGCCTTGGTGGCGGCGAACAAGATCTTTTCGACGCGTTTGCCCTGAAACAGTTGGGTCAAAAACGCGTTCCGACCGGGGCGGAAGGTCGATAAAATATCGGTCATCGCCCCACGCATGTCTTCCACCGCCTGTGGCCCTTTGTGGATCGCCCCTAAGGCATCGACCAGTACAACCTGTCTGTCGATCCGGGCGAAATGATCGCGAAAAAACGGGCGCACAACGTCGCGTTTATAAGCCTCATAGCGGCGGGCCATCTCGCGTAGCAGCGATTTGCGCGGGCCCACCCCGTCCCCCGGCAAGGGCGCAAATGTCAGCACCGGCGACCCCGCCAGATCACCCGGCAACAAAAACCGCCCCGGCGTGCAGTCATAAAACCCCGCGTCGCGCGCCGTATTTAAATACGCGGTGAACCCAGCTGCCAGCCCCTTGGCAACGGGTTCGTCCAACGCCGCCGTCGGGTCGGTTTGCGCCACAAGCGCGCGAAATGCAGCGGCCTCGGGGCGGTCATGCAGACGCGCTAACACCTGCGCCGACCACGTCGCATAGTCCTTGTCCAGCAGCGCTAGATCCAACAGCCATTCGCCCGGATAATCGACGATATCCAGGTGGATCGTGCGCGGCCCCTGCACCCCCGCCAACATCCCTGCACGCCGCACCCGCAACGACAACCGCAATTCTGAAATGGCGCGCGTGCTGTCGGGCCACACCGGCGTGGGCGCCGTCAGTTGCGACAGGTGATGTTCAAAATCAAACCGGGGCACGGTGTCATCGGGTTGAGGCTGCAGGAACGCGGCCTCTATCCGGCCTTCGGTGGCGGCCATCAGATGCGGCATACGCCCGCGATCCAGCAAATTCGCGATGAGTGACGTAATAAAGACGGTCTTACCGGACCGCGCCAACCCGGTGACGCCAATGCGGATCACCGGTTCAAACAAGGTCTCGTTGACCGTATCCTGTACGGTCTCGATTTGGCGCAACACCGTATCGGCGAGTGATGTCAGTCCCAAAATCGGGCCGTCCCTGCTGTTCGTGTTGGTCCCTACATATGCGTTGGAACCCGCAGGCACCAGAGGCCCGAAAGCCATTTGACGCCCACCGCGCCGCAGGCTACGCCCAGACCATGCCACGTTATGCTTTAAAAGTCGAATATCACGGGGCCCCGTTTGCGGGCTGGCAACGCCAAAAAGATCAGGCGACAGTGCAAGGTGCGATTGAAACCGCCCTCGCCCGGCTGGAACCGCGCGACCATACGATCGCCGCCGCCGGGCGCACCGATGCGGGCGTGCATGGGTTGGGCCAGGTGGCCCATTGCGATATGACCGCCGAGTGGGACCCGTTTCGCCTGTCTGAGGCGTTGAACTATCACCTCAAACCCAATCCGGTGGCGATTGTCGCCTGCGACGCCGTGCCCCAAGACTGGCACGCGCGGTTTTCGGCCCAGCAACGGCAATATCTGTTTCGGATATTGGTGCGCCGCGCCCCTGCGACCCATCAAGACGGGCTGGTGTGGCAGGTGAAAAACCCGCTGGACGTAGACGCAATGCAGGCCGCCGCTGCACATTTGACCGGGCGGCATGATTTTACCACCTTCCGGTCGACCATCTGTCAGGCGGACAGCCCTGTCAAAACGCTCGACCAGTTGGATGTGACGCAGGTCGAAACGACCCACGGTACCGAGATCCACTTTGATGTGCGCGCCCGGTCGTTTCTGCACAACCAAGTGCGCAGTTTTGTCGGCACGTTAGAACGCGTGGGCGCGGGCTCATGGACACCGGCTGATGTTGCCAAGGCACGGGATGCGCGGGCGCGGGCGGCTTGCGGCCCGGTGTGCCCGCCGCAAGGGCTGTATTTGGCGCGGGTCTGTTATCCTAACGATCCCTTTGCGGCACAGCCCGTGGTTTGACGCTGCCGGGCACGGTATGCGCGGCAAGTGAAATAGTTGATTTAGTACAATCGCCGCATCCGCAGACCCGCGCGCGCGCCCTTGGGGAAACACCCCCACGTCGGTCTGCTGTGGAGCACCCAGAGTGCGGTTTTAATAGGGTATCCGACCAATTTATCCGAGCAGCGCCTGTAGTATTCCAACTTTTTGGTCATGCCTTAAGGCATAATTTGGGCGTTACTTTTCAATTTCGAACATTTGCGGCCAACCCCCACCACTCAGGGCGATATTGCCCCCGCCGCGAGACCGCCGCGGTGAATCAGGCCGCAGACCTAACCCACCGGGCACTCGTTACCTTGGTTCCCCAAGCACTCGCTACACCCAACCCGGTTGAATATCGTCAATCGGGTTGGTCAGGGGCTGAACGCAGGCACCCGCCATATGGTTCCGAATGTTCGTCGCACTCACCAGATCCCGGACCCGCCAAAATACGCGCATCTGACCGCAAAACAATGCGGCGTACACGTGGTGTTGGCGCCCCGTAGAAGGCCGATCCGACGTCGATGATACGTTTTATCCGCGCAATCAAACGACAACGCTTGACCTGCCCCGCCACGCCGTGATCCAGATTTTGAAGACCAATGCGGGGGGTGCGGATGACACTTCGATACAACAGTTATGACGTGGTGATCGTGGGCGGCGCGATCTATGGCTCCAGCGTGGCCTGGTGGCTCAGCCAGATGCCGGGGTTTCAGGGGCGGGTTTTGGTTGTGGAGAAAGACCCCAGCTATGAATTTGCGGCAACCAGCCACACCAACAGCTGCATCCGCCAGCAATTTTCCAACAAAATCAACATAGGCGTGTCGCAGTTTGGCGCGGAATTTGTCAAAAATTTCAAACAGTTTATGGGGGGCGATCCGGATGTGCCCGACTTGGTACTGCAAAGCTATGGTTATATGTATCTCGCCGACACGCCCGCGTTCGCCGACACATTACGCCAAAGCCAAGCGGTGCAGGCCGAGCTTGGCGCGCACACCAAATTCATGACCCGCGGCGAAATCGCCGCCGATTACCCGTTCTATCAACTTGATGACATCCTCGGAGCCAACCACAATCTGGTCGACGAAGGGTATTTTGACGGTGGCACGATGTTTGACTGGTTCAAACGCATGGCCCGCAAAAATGGCGCCGAATACGTCACCGATGAGGTCACGGGCCTGACCCGTACGGGCGCCAAAATCACGGGTGTGACGCTGAAATCGGGCGCGACCATTGCCTGCGGCACGCTGGTCAACGCCGCCGGGACGCGGGGGCGTCAGGTCGCGCAGATGGCCGGGCTCGACCTGCCGATAGAACCGCGCCGCCGCTATACCTACATCTTTGACGCAGCGCATCCGTTGGACCGTGACCTGCCGCTAACGATTGACCCGTCGGGGGTGCATGTGCGCACCGACGGGCGTTATTATCTGGCGGGCGGCGCCCCTGATGACGATCCAGCCGTCGCCTTGGATGATTTCGCCGCCGATCACAGCCTGTGGGAAGATAAATTCTGGCCCATCATCGCCACCCGCATTCCGCAGTTTGAGAAGATCAAGCTGATCAACATGTGGGTCGGCCACTACGATTATAATACACTGGATCAAAACGCCATTGTCGGCCCGCACCCAGAGATCAGTAATTTTATGTTCTTAAACGGATTTTCCGGCCATGGATTGCAACAATCGCCGGCCTTGGGGCGGGGCATCGCCGAATATATCGCATACGGGCACTACCGCAGCCTTGACCTGTCACCCTTTGCGGCGGACAGAGTTTTGCGGGGCGAAAAATTCCTCGAAAGAGCCGTTATTTAACGGCGAAACAGAACGATAATACCTCTCGGTTTTGGTAGGCGCACGTGGCCACCGGGCGGGTCAAACACCCAGATTTAACGCACCCAGCGGTTAAACTCAGACGCGGCCACAGATGGCCTGCCCCGTTTGGTGCGCGGGCCCCGAAACGGGCGCCGCATCTGCCCAACATTATGGCCCACACACCCGCCTACAGGACCGAGATAGACGACACATCGCAGGCAAACTGGACAGTGGGCCATTACGATCGCCCCGCGCAAAATGTTGATGCGGTGCAGCTAGAGCTTGCGTTTTCCACCTATCTGACAGATGAAGCGAGAACAGGGACCTATAATGCCAAACGGGGCGGCGCATTGCGCGCCCACCTTGGCAAGATGATCACCCTTCTAAAGCGCCCGTTTGATTTATAGAATATAATTCTAGGTCAATGTTCTGTGAGACGATCTTAATCTATCACATGAGCAACAGGCCCGTCACGAGGCGGCTGCGTCTTCCCGATCAAGCCGGCGCAGGACCACGCCCCAAAACCGCGCCGACAGCAGCACGCTCGCGACCCCCAACCCGACAACAAGGCCCATCCAAATACCGGCCCCGCCCAGATCCCATACGAACCCAAACAAGTACGAACACGGGAGCCCCACGCCCCAATAGCTAAGCGCGGCGCAGATCATGGGCACCCGTGTATCTTGCACCCCGCGCAGCAACCCCAACGCGATCACCTGCGCCCCGTCGACCAGCTGAAACAGAGCCGCCAGCGCGACCAACACGCCGCCGATTGCCATGATCTCGGCGCGTTGCGGGTCGTCGGGCTGTATAAACAACGAAATCAGCGTCTCGGACAGGGTCACAAACAGCACAATCGTCACAAGCGCGATCACCACAGACAGCAAGGTCACGACCAGCGCGCCTTTTCTCATGTGCGGGGGATCTTGTCGACCATAGGCGTTGCCCGCCCGGATCGTCGCCGCGTTACTTAGCCCCAAATGCATCATAAACGTGACCGCCGACAGTTGCAGCGCAATACCATGCGCCGCCAATGGCACCGCCCCCAACCAACCCATCATCATGGCCGACCCTGCAAAGAGCCCCACTTCGCTGAGGTTGGTCAGGCCAATCGGCCAACCCAACCGAAACACCTGCCCTAACATCTGCCAATCGGGGCGCCAAAGCCGTTGGAACAGCGCATGGTGTGGCAAGGCACTGCGGGCGTAGACGCAGATGCCAATCAAGGCCACTGTATGGGTCACCACAGACGCCAAAGCGGCCCCGGTGATGCCCAGTTCGGGCGCGCCCCAATTGCCAAAGATGAACGCGTAATTCATGAAGCCATTCACCACTGCGCTCAGCACGGTGATCCACAAGACAACCTGCGTGCGTTCCAACGCGGCGAGATATGATTTGATCACCATCACCAACAACGCAGGCACGATTCCGAAGCCCGCGATGCGCAGATAGGTGCCCGCGTCCCGCGCCAAGTCATCCCCCTGCCCCAGCGCGCGCAAGATATCATCTGACCAGACCATCACCGGCAACGCCAACATCGCGAACCCTAGGCTCAGCCACAGCCCCATGCGCGCGGCGCGGCGCAATCCGACCTCATCGCCCTCTGCCTCGAGCGACGCAACCATAGGCATGACCGCCCAAGCGAACCCCGACCCGAAAATAAAGAACACGAAAAAGAAGGTGGACCCCAACGTCACCGCCGCCAGCGCCTCGACGCCGTACCACCCCAACATCACCGTATCCGTGATACCAATAGCGATCTGCGCCAGGTGCCCGCCGACCAACGGCAGCCCCAAACCCAAAATGGCCCGGCCATGTTCCGGGTATGTCATAAACTTGCGCATAAATCCCGCATACGCCTCTCGTCGCTCCGGTGAAAGCAATATCGGCGGCGCCCGCCAAAATTGCACCCCATGCATGGCCCATCCCTTTGGTTTGGTCAGAAAAACCTGCGAAATTTGCAGAATGCCGTTCCAAGTTCTTGATTTATGGTAAGAACCTGTCACTTTACCTATGCGGGTATTACGCACGCGGCGAGGAGCAATAAGATGACGACCAAACGACCGCTCGCGGCGGTTGCGGCTTTGGCTGCGATGCCCGCTCTGGCAAATTCTATTGATCTGGTCCGGCCTGATGCCCCGGAACTGGCCGCCTATGGCCCGCAACCCATCGGTGTCAGGACTGTCAATCTGGTGCATCCGGGGCAAATCGATATCATCGCGATCGAAGGCGATGACCAGCCGATCTATGATCGCCCACTGACCTTAGAAATCTGGTACCCCGCAGCAGATGGCACCCCGCAAGGCGGCAGCTACAACGCCACCCTGCGCGACGGCGAAACCCAAGTGACCCTGACCGGCCGTGCCGCCCGTGACGCAGACCCCGCAGTTGGCGCGCAATACCCGCTGATCGTGATCAGCCACGGGTATCCGGGCAATCGGTTTTTGATGTCGCATTTGGGTGAAAACCTTGCCTCCAAGGGGTTCGTGACCGTGTCGATTGACCACACCGACAGCACATATTCTGATCAGGCGGCCTTTGGGTCCACGCTGTATCACCGCCCCATTGATCAACGGTTCGTGGTCGACCAAATGGCAGCAATGGAAGGCCCGTTGGGCGCGATCATCGACACCAGCACTGTGGGCGTTATCGGCTATTCCATGGGCGGCTACGGCGCTCTGATTTTTGGCGGCGCGGGGGTCACACAGGCCGCAACTGAATTGAACTGGGGCACGCCAAACGGGTTGCTGGGACGCCACCTGGCCGGGTCAGACAGCCACGAAGCCTTGGTCGATCCGCGCATCAAGGCCATCATTGCCATCGGCCCATGGGGGCGTAACGCGGGGTTTTGGGACACAAACGGCATGGCCGGATTGCGGGTGCCAACCTTGTTGATGGCGGGCGGCGCCGACGACGTATCGATTTACGCCGCCATTCGCACGTTGTTTGAAGAGGCATCCGGCACCGAGCGGCATTTACTAACATTCGATCATGCAAACCACAACGCCGCCGCCCCGATCCCTGCGCCAATGGAGGCTTGGCACCCCGTAGAGGAGCTCGATTTTGTCCCGTTTGAGCATTATTCAGACCCCGTCTGGGACACCACGCGCATGAATAACATCGCCCAGCATTTTGCGACCGCCTTCTTTGATTTGCACCTTAAAAACGACGGCGACAAACGCGCGTACCTTGATCTTATCCCCAATGCGAACGATGGAATCATCGCCCTGGACGAGACCGAAACCCCAACCGAAGATCACAGCCAATGGGTGGGTTTTGCGCCACGCACCGCCAAGGGATTGCGATTTGAAACCCTGTTGAAGGGCGAATAACGGCAATTCCCCAACCCGCTCTTTCCCCGTCCCCGTGGCTCTGGCATAAACGACACCAACCATAAGAATGAGGTCCGAGCCCATGCCCAACGATCTTCTGTCAAACACCGACGCCCCCGTCTACGACGCCTCATCCATCGAAGTTCTCGAAGGGTTGGAACCCGTGCGGAAACGGCCGGGCATGTATATCGGCGGCACCGATGAACGCGCCCTGCACCATCTGGTGGCAGAAGTGCTGGATAACTCGATGGACGAAGCCGTCGCAGGCCACGCCAATCGCATCGAAGTCGAATTGCACGACGACTATTCCGTCACCATCCGCGACAACGGGCGCGGCATTCCCATCGACCCGCACCCCAAATTCCCCGATAAATCCGCGCTTGAGGTGATCTTGTGTACGCTGCACGCAGGCGGCAAGTTTTCGGGCAAAGCCTATGAAACCTCAGGCGGGTTGCACGGCGTTGGCGCATCGGTGGTCAACGCACTCAGCGACAGCATGGTGGTGCAGGTCGCGCGCAACAAAGAGCTGTTTGAACAACGGTTTTCGCGCGGTTTGCCCCAAGGCCCGGTTGAAAAAATCGGCGCGGCGCCCAACCGGCGCGGCACCACCGTCACGTTCCACGCGGACCCCGAGATTTTTGGCGCACACCGGTTCAAACCTGCACGGCTGTTCGCATCGATCCGGTCCAAGGCCTATCTTTTTTCGGGCGTTGAGATCCGCTGGAAATCCGCCATATCGGATGGTGATACCCCGCAAGAGGCCACGTTCCACTTTCCCGGTGGCCTGTCAGATTACCTGCGCGAAACATTGGGCAAGGCGACGACCTACGCCGAAAAACCTTTTGCTGGCACCGTCGATTTTCGCGAAAAATTCGGTGAGGCCGGCAAGGTCGAATGGGCCATCAACTGGACCCCATCGCGCGACGGCTACATCCAATCTTATTGCAACACCGTGCCAACCCCCGAAGGCGGCACCCATGTGGCAGGTTTTTGGGCCGCAATATTGAAGGGTATCAAAGCCTACGGCGAATTGGCCAACAACCGTAAAGCCGCACAAATCACCCGCGATGATCTGACATCGGGGGGCTGCGCGTTGGTGTCGTGTTTCATCGCGGACCCGGCTTTTGTCGGCCAAACCAAAGACAGGTTATCCACCGAAACCGCGCAAAAAATGACCGAAGGCGCGGTGCGCGACCATTTCGACAACTGGCTTGCGGCGGATACGAAATCTGCAGGCGCGATTCTTGATTTTCTGGTGCTGCGCGCCGAAGAACGCCTGCGCCGCCGTCAGGAAAAGGAAACCGCGCGCAAATCGGCTACCAAAAAGCTGCGTCTGCCGGGTAAATTGACCGACTGCACATCCAAAGACCGGGCGGGCACGGAGTTGTTCATCGTGGAGGGCGATTCTGCGGGGGGCTCTGGCAAGGGCGCGCGTGATCGCAAAACTCAAGCGCTGTTGCCGCTTAAGGGTAAGATCCTCAATGTTTTGGGGGCTGCGTCATCGAAATTGGGCAGCAACGCCGAAATCTCGGATCTGTGCGAGGCGTTGGGCTGTGGCATGGGCACCAAATTCAACATCGACGATCTGCGGTACGAAAAAATCATCATCATGACCGACGCCGACGTGGATGGCGCGCACATCGCCGCCCTGCTGATGACGTTTTTCTTTACGCAAATGCGCCCGTTGATCGATGCAGGGCATCTGTATCTGGCCTGCCCACCGCTGTTCCGCCTGACCCAAGGCGCCAAACGGGTCTATTGTCTGGACGAGCCCGAAAAGGACGTTTGGCTTGAGAAGGGTTTGGGCGGAAAAGGCAAAATCGACGTCTCGCGGTTTAAGGGCTTGGGGGAAATGGACGCCAAAGACCTTAAGGAAACCACTATGGACCCAACCACCCGCAAGCTTATCCGTGTGTCGATTGACGAAGACATGCCCGGCGAAACCGGTGATTTGGTCGAACGTCTGATGGGGAAAAAACCGGAATTGCGGTATCAATACATCCAAGAAAACGCGAAGTTTGTAGAAGAGTTGGACGTATAGCGCCGGCTATTGCAACTGCGGCCTCTGTTTAGGCCGGGGTGATCCGGGCCCGGACGGGGCCCCAATGAGGCCCCGCATATTTCACGGGTGTATCGCGGCTACACCACCAGGGTATGTACGGATTGATACACAACCCAAACACCCATCAAAGAGACATAAGCGAGAACGGTCGGAATAATAACTTTGGCCATTTTGGCGTTCCTTTCCTGGCACCCTAATCCGGGTGCGGTGCGTGCCGCAGAGACCTTCTATCCCTGCGATCTACATCCAAGATGGGTGCGACATCTTGACACAAAAACCCCTATCGCTGTCACGTCTCATCACCCTGACGGGATCGTCTTGTAACATTGCAAACTGGCTCCTTTGGGTGCAAATTATTTGCAAACACGACATGGGGGCTTGATTAAAAGCTAGTTTGAGGCCCTGCTAAGGTATGCGATTTGCTCTTGTCCTGCTCCTAGCCCTCACGGCCTGTGGGCGCCCCCTCACCCCAACCGAAGCCGCCTTTGCACGCGCGATCCACGGCGACACTCTTGATGTGACCCGTGTTCGTTTGGTGGATGGTGCGCCAACACGCGCGGTTACCTTTCAACGCGCGCCGCGCCCGCGCACCACCTGCCGCGAACGGATTATACCACCACAAACGAATGAAGTTGTAACATCCAAGCCCGCAGCCGTCGCAGTGTGGAACCATGTGCTATTCGACAAAGACTGGTATCTCGACGACTACCTGCCAGAGTATCCTGACCAAATCGGGCTGGTGGCCGCGATGCTCTTTGCCCATGAAATGGTGCACGTCTGGCAATGGCAAAACCGGCGCGACACCGGCTATTCGCCTTTGCGTGCGGCCTTTGAACACCGAGGCGCGCGCGATCCGTATCTGTTTGATCTGAATGCAGAACCACAGTTCAACGATTTTGGATACGAACAACAGGGCGCAATCATGGAAGAGTTCGTGTGTTGCCGTGCCCTTGATCCGACGGCCCCACGCACAGCCCGCCTACATGCTTTGATATCGCAAGCCATGCCAGTTTCTCAACTGCCTGCGTCGCGGCCATATGCGGTTGGCCTGCCGTGGGACGGCGTCGTCCTCGACGGGATTTGCAGCTGATTATTGGGCCTGTATTTGATCCAAATACACCAATAATGCCGCCATGGGGGGCGTTGTCCTCAGCCGGTCACCATCGAATCGCACTCTTTGGGTTTCGTCGCTTTGCAAATCGGCCATGCCGGCCAAGCGCGGCACCCGGTGCCCATCAACCGCGTAGCTCTCAAGAGAAATTGATATCGCGCGGGCCGGAAACACGCCCCCGTTCTGCACCGCCAGTTGGGTCAAATCAGGGGGCGTTTTGCTTAGACCTTCGACACCTGCACCACCGCCGCCGCGCCCATCAGCGCCATGGCACACTGCACAATTATCGGCAAAAAGCGCCGCACCTGTTTTGGGTTGGTCCCGCCCGCATGCCGAAACCACGGTCAGTGTTACTATCATCATCGCCAATAGACGCATTACCGTGCACTCCTGCGTGCGTGATTCCATGGGCCAGGCCGGACGATCGGCCTTGCTGAACCCGCGCCACACCGCCATGATCGCAGCGGGCGCATTGGCAGCCTAGAGGAAATTAATGAATGGCACCTTACGCGTTGATCATGTTGTTGGCTGGCATCGGCGTGCCGGTCCTGGCAGCCTTAAATTCGGCCCTTGGCGTTCGGATCGGGTCCCCTGCGGCGGCGGCAACGGTGCTGTTTGCGGTCGCGCTTGCGGCATCTGCCGCGGTGATGATAGCGACTGGGCCGCAAGCGGCGGCAAAGATCGCGCAGGCCCCGCGATACCAACTATTGGCGGGCTTTCTGGTCGCTTATTACGTCTTATCAATCACCTTCGTCGCGCCTCACTTTGGTGTCGGAAATGCGGTGTTTTTTGTGTTGTTGGGGCAATTGATCAGCACCGCGCTGATTGACCACTTTGGGCTGTTTGGGGCGCGCGTAACACCAATAGACGGCACCCGCGCCTTGGGCATTGCGTTCATGGCGGCCGGTGTGTTGATCACCCAAAAGGGTTAAACCCGCCGTAACCGGGCCGTTTGCGCCCCCCCCTATTAAACCCCCAAAAGCTGCCCCGCTTCGAGCCGCACCTGCCGGTCCATCCGCGCAGCCAACGCCATATTATGGGTGGCAATCACCGCCGACATCCCCGTGCCACGCACTAATTCCATCAACGCGTCAAACACCTGATCCGATGATCCCGGGTCCAAATTCCCGGTGGGTTCATCCGCCAGCAACAGTTTTGGCGCGTTTGCCAACGCCCGACAAAAGGCCACCCGCTGTTGTTCGCCCCCGGACAACGCAGCGGGGCGGTGACCCGCACGTGGCGCGATGCCGACGCGGGCCAACAAGCTGTGCGCACGGTCCTGTGCCGCCGCACGCGGGGTGCCATTGGCCAGTTGCGGCAACACGATGTTTTCCAATGCGGTAAATTCAGGTAAAAGGTGGTGAAATTGATACACAAACCCGACGTCCGCCCGGCGCGCCGCTGTCCGCCTATTATCGGACAAATCGGTCATGTCTTGGCCAGCCATCACAACCTGCCCACGGTCTGCGACATCAAGCAGGCCCGCGATATGCAGCAGCGTCGATTTGCCCGCGCCAGACGGCGCCACCAATGCAACCACCTCGCCGCGCTGCACCTCCAAATCAATGCTGCGCAACACAGTGACTTCACCCGGTGCGCCACGGTTATAGGATTTTTCAATCCCGTTCAGGGATAGGACCGGCTCATTCATACCGCAACGCCTCGACGGGGTTCATACGCGCGGCGCGGCGCGCGGGGAAAATCGTCACCACGAATGACAAACCAAGCGATAAGGACACCGCCGAAAGCACGTCTCGCAGGTGCAATTCCGCCGGCAACGCGTATATCCCACGGATCGCCGGATCCCAGACGCCACCGCCCATCGCCACATTCACAAACGAAAAGATCGGGTTAATATAGAGCGCAAAGAGCGACCCAAGGATCACGCCAAACAGCGTCCCCAGAATGCCCGTAAACGCGCCACAGATGAAAAACACCCGCATGATGGATCCTTGGCTCAGGCCCATGGTGCGCAAAATACCGATGTCCCGCCCCTTATTTTTCACCAACATGATCAGGCCAGACACGATGTTCATCGCCGCGATCAACACTAAAATTGATAGGATCACAAACATCACATTGTCTTCGACTTCAAGCGCGCGTAAGAACCCACCAGACGCATCGCGCCATGTCCAGATCTGGAACGTGCCGCCTGACGCCACGAACAGTTGCGAGGTGACTGCATCTATGCGTTCTGGGTGTTCAACCATCACTTCAACTTCGTCGGCCAAGCTCTCGCGGTTAAAGAATATCTGCGCATCCTCAAACGGCAGGTACGCGCGCGTCCGGTCGATGTCATAGCGGCCTGCGGTAAAGATATATGTGACCTCGTAGGCATTGACGCGCGGGGACGTGCCAAAGGCCGTTTTGACGCCATCAGGCGAAATCAGCCGCACCGTGTCGCCCAAGCCAACACCCAATTCACGCGCGACGCCCGACCCCAATGCGATCCCATTGACGAAGTTGGCGATGTCACCACGCGCGGTGGTTGGGTCTGCGATCCGCGGTAGTGTGTTAAGATCCTCGGGCGCGATCCCGTAGATCTCGACCCCCGCATTGCGCCCTTGATTGGCGGCCATGACCTGCCCCTTGATCAGCGGGGCTGCGCGGGTCACACCGGGGACCGCCGCGAGGCGCGCGGCCAGCGCGTCATAATCGCCAATCGTCCGGTCGACCTGGCCCGAGGCGCTGACCTGTCCCAGTGAATAGACCGTCGCATGGGCATTGGCGCCTAGAATCGTATCAACAAATTCGGCCCGAAACCCCGACCGCACCGCCAATGTCGCAATCAACGCGAACACCGCCAGCGTGATGCCGATAAGGCTGATCCACGTCATCGTGCTGACGCCGCCTTCGGCCCGGCGCGCGCGCAGATATCGCCACGCGATCATCCATTCAAAGGGTGCAAAAGGAGGTGTCGAAGCGGCCATAAAAATCCCTGATCCGTGTGTGCGCGCAACCTGAGGCTTTGACCGCAGGGGGTCAAGCGGGCAATGCGCGGCGTCGCAACGGCCAGCGCAAGACCGCAAAGATCGCGCCACAGCCCAACGCCCCCGCCACGAACCCAACGCCCGCAAATATCGCCGCCGCAAGCGACAACGGCACCGCAGGTTGAAACACCTGCCACGCCCGGCCCGCCACCTGCGTATCGGTCAAATGGGCGACGTGGTAGGCGCGCATGAACGGCCCCTGCCCCTGCAACACCGCCAGATCTGCCTGCAACTGCGCGTGGCGGTCGAACGTCACGATCATATCGGCCCGGCGGCGCAGGGCGAAATCACTGCCACGCATCTGCGCCAAGGCCTGCGCCCGGTCCAGCCCTTCGGCCTGTGCTGACGCGTCAAAATCAGACACGACCTGCCCCAGCGCATCAACCGCACCGCCAAGGCGTTGCAGATATTGTTGTGAAAACGCAGGGAATTGCGCCGCCCCAAAGGCCCCCATCAGCCCCGCGGCCAAGGTGATCGCGCGAAGGATCATGCTGTGTGCTCCTGCTCGCCCCCCAGCGGCGCAGGATCTAGCCTAGCACACCGCAGTCAACGCGCAATGGCGCATCAGCGGGCAATCGCACCGTAAATTTCAGCGATCTTGGCGATGGCCTGTTCTGGCGGCATCTCTTCGCTGTCGCCAGTGCGGCGGCTGGTCACTTCGACCACACCGTTTTTCAACCCGCGTGGGCCGACCGTGATCCGCCATGGCAACCCGATCAGATCCATCGTGGCGAACTTGCCGCCTGCGCGTTCTTTGCGGTCGTCGTAAAGCGGCTCCAACCCCAAGGCTTGCAACCCAGCATAGAGGCTTTCGCAGGCAGCATCAGCGGCCTCGTCGCCCTGTTTTAGGTTTACGATACCGCAGTGAAACGGCGTGACGCCTTCGGGCCAAATGATGCCCTTGTCGTCGTGGCTGGCCTCGATGATCGCGCCGACAAGGCGGCTGACGCCGATGCCGTGGCTGCCCATATGCACAGGTGTCGGTTTGCCGTCTGGGCCCTGCACTGTGGCGCCCATCGCCTCGGAATATTTGGTGCCGAAATAAAAGATCTGGCCCACTTCGATGCCGCGCGCGGTGCGCTGGCGGTCGGCTGGCACCTGCGCGAACACATCCGCATCATGCGTTTCATCAGTGCGGGCGTATTTTGTGGTGAATTCTTCCATGATCGCGGCGCATTGGTCGACGCTATCATAGTCGATGTCGCGGTCCCCAAAGCTCAGGTCTGTGACGGCGCTATCGTAAAACACCTCGGATTCGCCGGTTTCGGCCAGTACCAAGAATTCATGCGTGTCGTCGCCACCAATGGGGCCACTGTCTGCGCGCATCGGGATCGCTTGTAGCCCCATGCGTTCGTAGGTGCGCAGATAGCTGACCAAATGGCGGTTGTAGGCGTGCAGCGCGTCTTCTTTGGTCAGGTCGAAATTATACCCGTCCTTCATGAAAAATTCGCGACCCCGCATGACGCCAAACCGGGGGCGCATCTCGTCGCGGAATTTCCATTGGATGTGGTACAACGTCATGGGCAGGTCTTTGTAGCTGCCCACATGGCTGCGGAAAATATCGGTGATCATTTCCTCGTTGGTGGGACCGTACAGCATATCACGGTCCTGCCGGTCGCGCAGACGCAACATTTCAGGGCCGTAGGCGTCATAACGCCCGCTTTCGCGCCAAAGATCCGCCGATTGCAGCGTAGGCATCAACATTGCGACGTGCCCAGCGCGCGCCTGTTCTTCATGCACGATGTTTTCGAGCTTGCGCAGCACCTTGAACCCCAGCGGCAACCACGAATAGATGCCCGCGGCGTTCTGTTTGATCATCCCCGCGCGCAACATCAGACGGTGGCTGACGATCTGCGCCTCGGCAGGGTTTTCGCGCAACACGGGCAGAAAATAACGGGTCAGGCGCATGGGGTGTCCTCTCAAGTCACAGGTTGGCCCTGATTAGGGCAAACACCCCAGCCCCGCAATCGTGAAACGGGCCATTGCGGGATGGATGTGACCGGGTGCTTGCGTCCGCCGGGCGAGTTGGCCGATACTACCCCGAATGACATCTTGAATGACATGGCGGCATGCGCGATGTCACGTGAAACCCACCAGACCGGAGCACAGCATGGCCCTGCCTGTCCAAAAACAACTTACCTACTGGGGGATCACCGCAGTGGTCTTTTGCGTGGTCCTGTGGTCGCTTGGGCATGTGCTGATGCCGTTTATCTTGGGCGGTGCGATTGCGTATTTTCTGGACCCCGTCGCGGACCGGCTGGAACGGATGGGGTTTAGCCGCATCGCCGCGACCGGGTTGATCACCATTGTGGGGCTGCTGATCTTTGTGCTGATGGCGCTGCTGGTGATCCCGACCCTGACCAGTCAGGCGTTGCAATTGTTCAACGTCGCCCCTGATTATGCCAAAAGCATCATCGCCTTTCTGACAGATCGCTTCCCCTCATTGCTGGACGAAAGCTCTACGTTGCGGCAATCGATCAGCACGTTGGGCGAAACAATCCAAAGCCGTGGCGCAGAACTGCTGAACACCGCGCTTGGGTCGGTCGCATCGCTGCTGAATGTGGTTGTGTTGATGGTCATCGTGCCCGTGGTGGCGGTGTATCTGCTGCTTGACTGGGATAGAATGGTTGCGCGCATCGATGAATTGCTGCCGCGTGATCATGCCGGCACAATCCGCGAGCTGGCGCGCGATATCGACGCGACGCTGGCCTCGTTCATTCGCGGCATGGGCACGGTGTGCCTGTTTTTGGGCGCGTATTACGCCATCGCGTTGATGATCGTCGGGCTGCAATTTGGGCTTGTGGTCGGGTTCATCGCTGGGTTGGTGACGTTTATTCCCTATCTGGGCGCGCTCATTGGGGGGGTGCTGGCCATCGGGCTGGCGTTGTTCCAGTTTTGGGGCGACTGGGTATCTATTGGGTTGGTCGCGGGGATCTTTGCGGTGGGTCAAGTCGTCGAAGGCAACATCCTGACGCCCAAGCTTGTCGGCGGGTCGGTGGGGTTGCACCCTGTGTGGCTTATTCTGGCGTTGTCGGTCTTTGGCGCGGCATTTGGGTTTGTCGGTATGCTGGTCGCTGTGCCCATGGCTGCGGCCATTGGGGTGATCACGCGCTTTGCTGTGGGGCAATACAAGATATCGCTGCTTTATCGTGGGTATTCGGGCCGTTCCGATGACTAGCATCCCCGAACAACTGGGCCTTGCCCTGCCCAGCGTACCCGCACTGGGGCGTGCCGATTTTCTGGTGGCCCCCTCCAATGCCGTCGCCACCGCGATGGTCGAAGGGCCTGCGGCTGACAAACTAGTGCTGACAGGCCCGTCTGGCGCCGGAAAAACCCACCTTGCGCATGTCTGGGCCACACGGTTGAATGCGACCATCATAGATGCCAATAGCCTGATAGAAAACGATATTCCGAAACTGGCGCGGGGCCCCGTGGCCATTGAGGACGTGCCGCAAATCGCCACCGACCCAGATGCACAAACGGCGCTGTTTCACCTGCACAATCTGGTACTGGCCGAAGGGCATCGGCTGCTGTTCACCGGGCGTGGCGTCGTGCGTGACTGGGGCATCACCCTGCCCGATCTGGCCAGCCGCATCGCCGCCGCCCCCGCCGCCGCGTTGGATCTGCCAGATGACACCCTGTTGGCGGCGGTGCTGGCCAAGCTGTTTGCAGACCGCCAAGTCACCCCAAAACCTGACCTGATCCCGTATTTGATCGCCCGTATGGACCGGTCATTTGCCGCGGCCCAAGAAATGGTCGACAGGCTGGACGCCGCATCATTGGCGCAAAAGCGCCCCGTATCGCGCCCCCTTGCAGGCAGGCTGCTGGACAAAGAACCACCGCGCGCGCGATAACTGTCACAAATCCCTTACCCGTGACGTGCAGAAAGCCTTCATGACCCAAGCCGATTTCCTCGCCGCTGACTTCCCCACCGCCACTGACATGCCCGATGTCGACATCAACGGGCCCGAACGGTTTTTCAACCGCGAGCTAAGCTGGCTGGCGTTCAACTGGCGCGTGGTGCAAGAGGCCGAAAACCCCCGCGTGCCCTTGCTAGAACGGCTGCGGTTTCTATCGATATCAGCTGCCAACCTCGATGAATTTTACACCGTGCGGGTGGCTGGCCTGCGCGAACTGGCCCATGCGGGCAACACCACCCCCGCCGCCGACGGGCTGACCCCCGCCGAACAGTTGCGCCTGATCGACGAAAACGCGCGCCTGTTGATGGACACCCAACAGCGCGTGTTGGTGGAATTGCTCGGGCAGATGGAAACCGCGAATATTTCATTGTTGCGGTGCGATGATCTGACCAAAGCAGACCGCGCATACCTCAAGGATGTCTTTCTAACGCAGGTGTTTGCGGTCTTGTCGCCCCTGGCCATCGACCCCGCGCACCCGTTTCCGTTTATTCCCAACACCGGCTATGCGTTGGCGCTGCAATTGGAACGGCTGTCGGACAAACGCAGCCTGCAGGCGTTGCTGCCGATCCCCGCCCAGATCGACCGGTTTGTGGCCTTGCCCGCAGACGATGGCCACCACAGGTTTTTGCCGCTCGAAGAGCTATTGGTGCTGAATATTTCGGGTCTGTTTCCGGGGTATAAGCTCAAGGCGCATTTCGAATTTCGGGTTTTGCGCGACAGCGATCTAGAGGTCGAAGAAGAAGCAGAAGACCTGGTGCGCGAATTTGAAGTGGCGCTCAAACGCCGTCGCCGGGGCGAGGTTGTGCGCCTCACCCATTCTGCGGGCGCGCCCAAAGAGTTAAAATCCGTGATCATGGAAGAGCTTGGCGTCAGCCAAGAAAGCGTGATTGAAATCAACGGGATGATTGGTGCCGCGGACCTCAAAGAACTGGTGTTAGACACCCGCCCCGATCTGTTATGGCCGATGTTCACGCCCCGCGTCCCCGAACGGGTGATGGATCACGAAGGCAATATTATGGCCGCGATCCGCACCAAGGATATGTTGCTGCACCACCCCTACGAGACCTTCGACATGGTGGTGCGGTTCTTGCAGCAGGCCGCGCGTGACCCAAAGGTCGTGGCGATCAAACAGACGCTGTACCGCACGTCGCGCGACAGCCCCATCGTAGAGGCGCTGTGCGAGGCCGCAGAAGACGGCAAATCGGTGACCGCGCTGGTAGAACTCAAGGCCCGCTTTGACGAGGCCGCCAACATCCGCCAATCGCGGCGGCTGGAACGGGCGGGCGCGCATGTCGTCTACGGGTTTCTAGATCTCAAAACCCATGCCAAAATCTCGACCGTGGTGCGGCGCGAGGGCAACCAACTGGTCACCTATACCCATTACGGCACCGGCAACTACCACCCGATTACGGCGCGTATTTACACCGATCTGTCGCTGTTTACCTGCGATCAACGGCTGGGCCGGGATGCGACCAAAGTGTTCAACTACCTGTCTGGATACGCACTGCCTGACACGCTCGATAATCTTGCGATCTCGCCCACCACACTGAAACCGCGCCTGTTGGAACTGATCGCAGCAGAGGCAGATCATGCGCGCGCGGGCAAACAAGCCGTGATTTGGGCCAAGATGAACTCGCTGATCGACAGCGAAGTGATCGACGCGCTGTATGCCGCGTCGCAGGCGGGCGTAAAAATCAGCCTCGTGATCCGCGGCATCTGCGGCTTGCGCCCCGGCATCAAAGGTCTGAGCGAAAATATCCGCGTCAAATCCATTGTTGGGCGGTTTTTGGAACATTCCCGCATCGTGTGTTTTGGCAACGGGGTCGGCCTACCACATAAAAAGGCGCGGGTGTTCATTTCGTCAGCGGACTGGATGGGCCGCAACCTGAACCGCCGTGTTGAAACCTTGGTAGAGATCGAAAACGCCACCGTCAAAGCGCAGATCGTCAGCCAGATCATGGCCGCCAACCTCGCAGATGTGGCGCAAAGCTGGATCATGGGGCCAGACGGCACCTTCGAACGCCCCCCCATCCCCGAAGGCACGTTTGCGTTCAATTGCCACCGGTTTTTCATGGAAAACCCGTCACTGTCGGGGCGCGGGTCGGCGGGGGCTTCAGACGTGCCCAAATTAACCCACACCAAAGACTGACGCCGCGCCAGCCTGTTGCATACAAGGGTCAACGCGGGTTTTGCGCATCGGCAGATGTTGACCCATGCCCCGTTTTTGAACAGGGTGCCCCCACCAAACGCGGGACAACACTATGCCAAAGACCACCCCAGATACCGCGGTGCAGGATAACCACCCTGACGCTGGCCTGTTTGAGCAACCCTTGTTTGAAGACCCCGGCGCGCGGGCGTTGTCGCGGGTGGGGGTGGTTGATGTAGGCTCCAATTCGGTACGGCTGGTGGTGTTTGATGGCGCGGCGCGGTCGCCTGCCTATTTCTACAACGAAAAAATCATGTGTGCCTTGGGGGCGGGCCTATCCAAAAGCGGCGTTCTAAACCCCAAAGGCCGCGTGCGGGCGCTGAGCGCGCTGCGCCGGTTCCAGCATTTGGCACAAGGCATGGGGTTGCCAACGTTAACGGTGGTGGCCACTGCCGCCGTGCGCGACGCCAGCGATGGGCCTGCGTTCTGCGACGACGTGCTGCGCGAAACGGGGCTGCGCATCTGGGTCATCGACGGCGAAGAAGAAGCCCGGCTTTCGGCCCAAGGTGTGTTGTTGGGCTGGCCCGGCGCATATGGGTTGGTGTGCGACATCGGCGGATCATCGATGGAACTGGCCGAGATCTCCGACGGGCGTGTGGGTCGGCGGGTGACATCGTCAATGGGGCCGCTGAAACTGCAAGAGGTCAAGGGCGGCAAAAAAGCCCGCAAAACACTAATCAAAGAGACCATGTTGCAGCTGCAAGAAACCATGGGACCACAACCAGACCGCCTGTTTTTGGTGGGCGGGTCGTGGCGTGCCATCGCGCGGATTGACATGCATCGCAGGGGCTACCCCCTGCATGTGCTACACGAATACCGGATGACAGCACGCCACGTCACCGCCACCGCGCGCTATATCCAAGAGGCAGATCTGGACGTTTTGCGCACCGCCTGCGGGATATCCTCTGCCCGGATGAGCCTGGTCCCACTGGCCGCCGAAGTCCTGAGCCGGTTGGTAAAAACCTTCCGGCCCAAGGATATCGCCGTATCCAGCTACGGGATCCGCGAGGGGATGCTGTATGAACAAATGCCGCAACGCCTGCGCGACCGTGATCCGTTGATCGAATCGTGCCGTTTTGCCGAAGCCAAAGACGCGCGTATGCCCGGTTTTGGCAAAGTGCTCTATGCGTTCATCCACCCCATCTTTCGGTCGGCTGCCCCCGCGCAGCGACGGCTGATCAAGGCCGCGTGCCTGTTGCATGATGTCAGCTGGCGCGCCCACCCCGACTACCGGGCCGAGACCTGTTTTGACAATGCGACCCGCGCCAATCTGGGCGGGCTCAAACATTCAGAACGGGTGTTTCTTGGGTTGGCCTTGCTGCACCGATATTCCAACAAACGCGAAAGCACCCGGTTCGAAGATCTCTACGGCCTGATCGACGAGAAAATGCAAAAAGAGGCCGAGATCCTGGGCAAAGCCATGCGATTTGGGGCGATGTTGTGGATGACCCAAGACGCCGAACGCGGCGCACTGCGTTGGTTTCCAAAGAAAAAAGAGCTGCACCTGCGGTTGACCCCCGACATGATCCCCCTGTTTGGAGAGGTCGCAGAAGCGCGCCTGCTGTCACTGGCCAATTCACTAGGGGCCGAGGTGCAGATCAAAAAGATGCGCAAAACACCCTAAAGTTCGATCTGCGGCGGCGCGTCAGGTTGGTCTTGTGCGGGTTCGGGTTTGCGGCGGATGATGATATCGCCATTGGGCAAAATCTCAGGCGCCTCATAGACGGACCAATCCTGCACCTCATGCATCAGATCCGCCAGCGCCGGGCCCATCTGTTCTATGAACCCGCGCATGCTGTCAAAGGCGGGTTCCATGTCTAGCAACAACCCCTCTAGGAACTGCTGCACGCCCCGTTCCATCACTGACGGCGGCGCGTCTTCTGCGGCCACCGGCCCCAGCATCAAAACCCCCGCCGTGAACATACCCATTACGCGTTTCATGTGGCGACTATAGACGTTTGCGCCCGATTCTTCGAGATCAGATATCGAGATCAATCGACACCGGGAAATGGTCAGACGCGGTCACCAACGCGGCGCGCAATTGGGCGTCAGACCAACACTCTGGGTCATCCAAAGGATGCCAAATACGCCAAACCGCCGCGCGCGCCTGCAAATCTGGCGTCACCATGATGTAGTCCAACAACGCCTGCAGGTACCGTTTGTCGTCTTTCATCCAAAACCGCGCTGACGTGGGCGCGGCCCCCAAACGTGCGGTCAACGCGCGGCGGGCGTGCGGATCAAACAGCGCACCCGCCGCACCGTCCATCACAACCTCAACCGACGAGCGCCCAAACCGCCCTTCGAATTCATCCAGCCCCGGGCCATCATTGAGATCGCCCATCACCATGACCCCGCGCTTTTCTGCCAAAAGCTGATCAATGCGCGCACGCACCCACACCGCCTGCGCCAATTGTTTGCGCCTGTTGGCAACCGCCAGCTTTGCCACATCTGCGGCCGTACGCGCGCCATGCGGGGCCTTGGATTTCAGATGCGCCCCGATAATATGAAACGCGGTGCCTGCAACGGTTTCTACGTCAAGCTCCAGCGGGGGTTTAGAAAACCGCACGTGGTCGCGTGTGGCATCGACATCAAGGTCAACGTCAAACACCCCATCAAACCGGGGCACGGTTTTTGTGCCGTCGCGGGGCGCATGGCGCGCCGTCAGCGCGTCCGGGTCATAAAGCAGCGCAATCTCCTGCTGCGTCTCGTTCACAAACCCCATCACGGCCGCACGTGCCCGAAGGCCAAAATGCGCAGCAAACCCTTCTAGCGCGGCGACGGTATCGCGCTTTTTATTGGTGTCGGGGGCTTCGACGACCAACACCGCATCCGCATCCAGACGTTGAAACACACAGCCCAACGCCGCCCCCTGCTGGGCGCGGGTCACATTGTAGCGCTGCGACCACGCATCATCCATTTGCAGACGGTTTTGATCATCAAACAGGGTGGTGAACCATTCGACGTTATACGTCGCAAGCCGCATCAAGCCGCCGCACTTTGAATTTGATCCCACGCGCGGTTGATATCGGCCATACGTCTTTGCGCCAGTTGCAGCGCCTCTTCGGGCACGCCCCGCGCGATCATTGCATCGGGGTGGTTTTCGCGCACCAAACGTCGCCACGCACGGCGAATGTCTTCTATCGGGGTGCCCGGCGTCACGCCCAAAATACTATAAGGATCCCCCCCTGCGTCTGGTACAAACCGCATGCGCAGCAGATCAAATTCGCGGTGGGGCAACCCAAAAATCGCGGTCACGCGTTCAAGGAATGCGTCTTCGTTGGGGTGGTAAAACCCGTCGGCCATCGCGATATGAAACAGCCCTTCGAGCAGGTCGCGCAATGTATCGGGTTGGGTCGAAAACATGCCATAAATACGGCGGGCGTATTCCTCGTATCCGGCGACATCCTGCCGGGCCAAGTTGAACACCTTTGCGGCACCCTGTTCGTCCTGCGCGGTAATATGGAACACTTCTTTAAAGGCGGTGACTTCATCGCGGGTGACGTGGCCGTCTGCCTTGGCCATTTTCGCCCCTAACGCGAGCACCGCAATGGTAAAGCCCACGGATTGTTCGGGGGGGCTGCGCAGGCGGTCAAAGACCGCCGATAAGCTCTCTCCTGCGGCAAGCGCAGACAGGGCATCAGATATTCGGGACCAAATCGACATGGCAAAAGCTTACCCTGTGGGACGCAGGAAGTCAGGTGACGAAGCGCCGCGCTACAGGATTTTCTGCACAACAACAAGATCAAGCCCCTGATCTGCGTCATTCTGCGCGGTCATTTCAAGGACGCCGCACCTGATCGCGTGGGCTGATGTGGTTGCCCGCACCGGATCGGTGGCGTGCGCGATCAGCCGGTCAATTCGCGCGGCCCATGAGGCGTGTCAAACACCGTCGACATCCCCACCCGGCCGGTTTCAAAGGCCACCCTGTCATCGGTCAAATGCGACGCCAACATGTGCCACAACGCCTCGCATTGCGGGTGCCGCACGGTTATTCGCCGCAGCCTGACGCCTGATCTGGCCAGTAAATTGGCCGGATGAATGGGCGTATCCCACTGGATCAACGCAGGCGCGCAGCCGTCAAAGGGCAATATCCCGCTGTCTGGTACCGCCATGCGCCACCGCAAATCCCCCCGCTGCAACGCGACAGGGGCGCCCATGCTCGCGGGCAGATCGGCCAGCGAGGCGGTGATATCATCGGTTTGGCAGATCCAGTTGGTCAGCCGTGCAGGCCCCGCAAATCGGTCAAGGTCAAACCACCGGGGGCGTTGTGGGTCTGGGGCATCAGGATTGATCGCGATCGCCTCAAGATATACACCGTCCTCTAGCCCAAGCAGCGCATTATGGGTATGGAACACATCGTGTTGCCCGCCCGCCTGAAGCGACACACCCAAAGCGTCTTCAACACAGGCCACAGCCTCTGGCAGAGTTTCGCCAGCAATCGCAACATGATCTAGCAACATTCCCGCGCCCTCCATTCAACACGCATGGATATTGTGTCAGCTTCTGGCGTTACGGATCAAGGTCAGAATGTCCTGCGCGGCCTTCGGAATATTGGTGCCCGGTCCAAAGATCGCTTTGACGCCCGCATCATACAAAAACTGATAGTCCTGCTGTGGGATCACGCCGCCACAGATCACCAAAATATCATCGGCGTCTTTGTCCTTAAGCGCGGCAACAAGCTGTGGCGCAAGTGTTTTGTGCCCCGCCGCCTGACTGCTGATACCGATCACATGCACGTCGTTGTCCACCGCATCTTGGGCAGCCTCAGCGGGGGTTTGAAACAGCGGACCAACGTCAACGTCAAACCCGATATCGGCAAAGGCCGTGGCGATCACCTTGGCCCCGCGGTCGTGCCCGTCTTGGCCCATCTTGACGACCAACATCCGGGGACGGCGGCCCTCGGCGGTGGCGAATTCTTCGACCGATTTCTGGATCGCGGCAAAGCCCGCGTCGCCTTCGTAGGCCGCACCATAAACGCCCGCCAATGTCTTGACCTCTGCCCGGTGACGGCCAAATGTTTTCTCCATGGCCATACTGATCTCTCCTACCGTGGCGCGCGCGCGGGCGGCCGTGACCGCCGCATCCAGAAGGTTCCCGCCCTCTTGCGCCCGGCGGCTCAGCTCATCCAACGCCGCCACGCAGGCCGCCTCATCACGGCTGGCCCGAATGCGCGCCAATCTCGCGATCTGGCTGTCGCGCACGGCAGCGTTGTCAATATCAAGGATATCAATCGAGTCTTCGCTGTCACGCCGGTATTTGTTGACGCCGACGATCACCTCAGTGCCCCGGTCAATCCCCGCCTGACGTTGTGCTGCGGCCTCTTCGATCCGCAATTTGGGCATGCCGGATGCGACCGCCTTGGTCATGCCGCCCATCTCTTCGACCTCTTCGATCAACGCCCAAGCTGCATCGGCCAGATCTGCGGTTAGTTTTTCGACGTAATACGACCCGGCCAATGGATCCACGACATTAGTCACGCCGGTTTCTTCCTGCAAAATCAGCTGCGTATTGCGCGCGATGCGGCTGGAATTTTCGGTGGGCAATGCAATAGCCTCATCCAACGCGTTGGTGTGCAGCGATTGCGTGCCACCCAATACGGCGCTCATGGCTTCATAGGCGGTGCGAACGACGTTGTTATAGGGGTCTTGTTCTTGCAAGCTGACGCCCGAGGTCTGGCAATGGGTGCGCAACATCGATGATTTGGGGTTTTTAGGCTCAAATTCCGCCATAATCCGAGACCACAGCAGCCGCGCGGCCCGCAGTTTGGCGGCCTCCATGAAGAAATTCATGCCAATGGCAAAGAAAAAGCTCAACCGACCGGCGAATTTATCCACATCCATGCCACGTTCAATCGCCGCGCGCACGTATTCGCGCCCATCCGCGAGGGTAAACGCTAGTTCCTGCACCAGCGTCGCGCCCGCCTCTTGCATATGATAGCCCGAGATCGAGATCGAATTGAATTTGGGCATGTGATCAGACGTATATTCAATGATATCCGCAATGATCCGCATCGACGGCTGCGGCGGGTAGACATAGGTGTTGCGGACCATGAATTCCTTGAGGATATCGTTCTGAATCGTGCCCGACAGCTGCGATTTATCGTGCCCTTGTTCCTCGCCTGCGACGATGAAGTTCGCCAAAATCGGGATCACCGCGCCGTTCATCGTCATCGACACCGACACCTTATCCAGCGGGATACCATCAAATAGGATTTTCATATCCTCCACGCTATCGATGGCCACGCCCGCCTTGCCCACGTCCCCTTCGACGCGCGGGTGGTCACTGTCGTAGCCCCGGTGCGTGGCCAAATCAAAGGCCACAGACACCCCCTGCTGGCCTGCGTCCAACGCACGGCGGTAAAAGGCGTTGCTTTCTTCGGCGGTGGAAAACCCCGCATATTGGCGGATCGTCCACGGGCGGCCTGCGTACATCGTTGCCTTCACGCCACGGGTATAAGGGGCCTCGCCGGGGATCGTGCCAAGGTGGTCAAGATCGGCAATATCATCCTGCGTATACAACGCTTTGACCGCAATACCTTCCAGCGTATTCCACGTCAGATCGTCCAAAGGACGGCCGCGCAGTTCTGCGTTAGCCAGGTCGCGCCATCTGTCTTTTTTCGTGCTCATCGCCATGTCCTTTTGTCCGCGCACCGACTGGCAGTGTTTGTCCTGCTCTTGTTCGGGCGTTATCCTCTGTCAGGGTGGCCAGCCCATCCGCGCCAGCGACCAGCCACATCGTGTCGTCCGCATAGGCCTCGCGCAAGGCTGCGGTTTCTTCGGGCGTGAATGGGTTCCAACGGTCCATGCCAAAGGGCAACGCGCTGCCCGGCGCGCCACGCGCGGGCAATACGCGGCGCAATTCCGGCAAGGTTGGCGCCGGGTTCAGCCACCCGCGGTCGCGGTCACACGGCGCGGTGATGCCTGTGGCCGCCGCCAGCAACGCCTCGGGGCGCCCGGCAAATCGTTCAAACGGGGTCACACGCAGATCCACATCCGGGATGGCCTGCGCCACATCGGCAATTACATCACGCCAACTGCGCGCAGACCGAACAATCGCATTCAAACGATCCCGGCCCGGCATCCCAGCCCCGCACGCAATACCATGCGCCAGTGCAGACCCCCAATAATAGTCCAAGCTGCGCGGGCTCAGCACCACCGCAGTCAACTGGCCATCAAACGCCCGCGCGACATGCGCCAAAGAGGCCCCAGCCGATGCATAAAGACACCCGTCGCGCAACGTATCGCGCAACGATCCCATCATGTTTTCATCACTGATCAGCAACGTTTTGACACCGCGCGCACGGGCAGCAGCCAATTGCAGCTGCACCCGTTCGGCACCCGCATCTTGGGCCGCAGAAAACAACCCGCGACGGGTGCGCCCTGGCCCCCAATATTCGACTTGTTCGCCCGCCAGCTGCGCCGCATGCCTGCGCAGGTAGTCCTGAAAGGTCTTTGTGCCCGTGCGATGCGCACCAATATGCAGAATGACGTCCATGGCCTAAGGGATCCGATACCAAGCGGCCGCCCCGATCGGCCGAACTGTTGGGGATAAGATCTCCATTACACACAATCCGTTGCCGGGGATTTAATGATAAATAACCACCGATTACCCATCGCATATCTGCAAGAGCGGCTTATATTACCCCCAACAGGAGCCGCGATGAAACTGATACTACCCTTTGTTATAGCTTGCTTTTTCACCGATGTCGCCATGGCCCAGACGGTTGATACCGCGGCCGAGGCAGAGCTGTTTATCACGATGGAAAACGCGGATTTGAACCAATTTAAGTGGAAAAACCGCCCCGTTGTGGTGTTTTCGGACAGTGCCGACAACCCCGCGTTTACCGAACAGATGCGTCTGCTGACCCAACGCCCCGCCGAATTGACCGACCGCGACGTGGTCGTGATCACTGATACTGATCCGGCTGCGGCGTCCGATTTGCGCAAAAAGCTGCGTCCGCGCGGGTTTATGTTGGTCATAATAGGCAAGGATGGCGGCGTGAAACTGCGCAAACCCTTCCCGTGGGACGTGCGCGAAATCAGCCGTAGCATCGACAAAATGCCCATGCGCCAGCGCGAAATCCGCGAACAAAAAGACCGCGCCATCGGGCAGTGACCTGTCACTATATCACGGTCTGTCAGGCGCATCGGGGCTATTCGAACTCCATGATCACGTCATCGACGGCCAGACTGTCGCCCGCGGCCGCATTGACCTTTGACACCACGCCCTTGCGTTCGGCGCGCAAGATGTTTTCCATTTTCATGGCCTCAATGGTGCACAATGCCTGACCGTCCTGAACCTCGTCGCCCACGGCCACATCAAGTTTGACCACCAAACCCGGCATCGGGCACAGCAACATCTTGGACGTATCGGGGGGCAATTTTTCGGGCATTTTGCGTGCCAATTCGGCCTGACGCGGGGTGCGCACATGCACCTTGATATCGGCGCCACGGGTGCGAATGCGGAACCCACCGCTGATCTTGCCGACCTTCAGCACCAAGGGCGCATCGGCCACTGTCATCTCGGCCAGTTGGTCGCCCGGCGTCCACGCACCGTTGACGCGCAGGGATGTCCCGTCTTCGAACCGCACGGTCGAGCCGTCCTGATCTGCGTCAATCTCGACATCCAACGACAGCCCTTGCAGGCGTACGTTCCACAGCGCGCCCACTTTGCGTTCGTGGTTGTCCATCCGGCCCGACACCCGCGCGCGCCGGATTTCGGCAACCCGGTGCATCGCCGAACAGGCCGCAGCGATGCGGTGCAATTCGCCCTGTGGCAGCACGACCCCGTCAAACCCGTCGGGGTATTCTTCGGCGATAAACGCCGTTGTCATGTCGCCCGACATGAATTTGGGGTGGTCCATCACCGCCGACAGAAATGGCAGGTTGTGCCCAATCCCTTCGACCTCAAAACTGTCTAGCGCCACGCGCATCGCCTCTATCGCGGCATCACGGGTCGGCGCCCAGGTGCATAATTTGGCGATCATCGGGTCGTAATACATGCTGATCTCGCCGCCTTCATAGACACCGGTGTCATTGCGCACAGCCGCCGCCCCCGGTGCGGCTTCGCCCTGCCATTTGCCATTGTCCAGCATCGGGCCTGCGGCCACTTCGGCGGGCGGGCGGTAGCGCGTTAACCGCCCGATGGATGGCAAAAACCCGCGGTACGGGTCTTCGGCGTATAGGCGGTTTTCGATGGCCCAGCCCGTCAGTGTCACGTCATCTTGGGTGATCGTCAGGGCCTCGCCGCCCGCCACGCGGATCATCTGTTCGACCAGATCAACCCCGGTGATCAGTTCGGTCACCGGATGTTCCACCTGCAGTCGGGTGTTCATTTCAAGGAAATAGAAATTCTTGTCGCCGTCCACGATAAATTCCACCGTGCCGGCACTGGCGTACCCAACCGCCAACGCCAGTGCGACGGCCTGTTCGCCCATTGCCTTGCGGGTAGCTTCGTCCAAAAACGGGCTGGGTGCTTCTTCGACAACCTTTTGGTTGCGCCGCTGGATCGAACATTCGCGTTCGCCCAGATAAATCCCGTTGCCATGGGTGTCACACAGCACCTGAATTTCGATATGACGGGGTTGCGTGACAAATTTCTCGATGAAAATACGGTCGTCACCAAAGGAATTGGCCGCCTCGTTCTTCGACGACTGAAACCCCTCGCGCGCCTCGTCATCTGACCAGGCGATGCGCATGCCCTTGCCGCCGCCGCCCGCCGACGCCTTGAGCATCACCGGATAGCCGATCTCATTGGATATTTTCACCGCTTCATCGGCGTCCTCAATCACGCCCATATAGCCGGGCACGGTGCTGACACCGGCCTCTTGCGCGATTTTCTTTGAGGTGATCTTGTCGCCCATCTTTTCAATGGCACCCTTGGGCGGGCCGACAAATGCGACCCCCGCACCGGCCAAAGCTTCGGCAAATTTGGCGTTTTCTGACAAAAACCCATACCCCGGATGCACCGCCTGTGCGCCCGACGCAGCAACGGCCTGCATCACGTTATCGATCACGATATAGGATTGGTTGGCGGGCGCAGGGCCAATGTGCACTGCTTCATCCGCCATTTGCACATGCAGCGCCTGCTTGTCCGCATCCGAATAGATCGCGACGGTCTGAATACCCATCTTGCGGGCGGTCTTGATAACGCGGCAGGCGATTTCGCCACGATTGGCGATCAGGATCTTAGTGAACATTGTCTGTCCTTTTGGCGGTGCAAGAAGTGGAATGTGCAAGGCACGCAAAACGCCGCGCATGACGGGCACGCGCGGCGTTTGATGTGATCGTGAAAGGGTGTGTGGCCTGGTCAGTTACACCGGCCGGGGTTGAGTTGGCAGTAGGCCACATTGCCCGCCGCACCGATAGCTGCACCCTTAAGCGCGCCATTGCCCGTAATGACGGCCGTACCTGCCCCGATCGCGGCGCCACCGGCGGCTTGTTCGCCCAAAGTATCACCGCACGCCGCGAGGCCTGCACAGGCAACAAGCATGAGAACGAGATTTTTGATTGGCATTGGTCATGTCCTTTTGGGTTTTCTGACGACACAGGACAAACGCCTGTCGCCCGGGTTTGTTCCCGAAATTCTGCGCCACCATAGAAAAAGGCGAACAATCTCCACGCGACCGCGCGAGATTGTCCGCCAGGGGAAGGGGTACGAATAGTGTACACAGGTACCGAGCGGGGATATACGCTTGCACCTGCAACTGCTACAATACCCGTACTGGTTGAATTATCCAGTACTTTCATACCCAAACGTGCATTATGAGCCATCACCCGCCGCTTTGGCGTTGCTATCGGCAACATCACGCCGGTCATTCGCCGAAAATCTCGGGAAACGCCTGACGTGCCGCGCGCTCGTCGATGACCAGCAGTGCATCATAGTCGGCCACATCAAAGGGGTCTGTTGCCGGGATCACTTCGCGGCCAAAAAACCACGACAAACGCCCCGCATCCAGATTGCCCCGCACAAAGGGCTCGGCCCCAAAATGCTGCCACAACGCCTCGAAAAACGCGGCATCTGCACGGCGGTCGGCGGGTCGGCGGTCTTTGAAACGCGCGCGTTCGGTAAGAGGGGTGACGCCGCGTGGGTTGAACCTGCGCAGTGTAAAATGAAAATCAGTGCCCGACAGGCGCCCCGGAAATCCGCGATGTTTGATCATGACATCCCCCCCTTGATCGAGAATGCCACAGACAGGGCGCGCCAATCCGCGCGCCCTACCATTGGGTTATTTGTATTTGCCAGTCTGGACCGGCTCGCTCGAGATCGGCTCTGGGTCGACCACAACGAATTCTTCTTGCTCGGCTGCGCAAGCGGCCACGAGGGCAACAAAACCCACTGCCGCCAATAGTTTGATGTTCTTTGACACCTGTCTCTCCTGTCACAATGTCTGACGCGCACGGGGGATGTCCCGGACCGTGCCGTCATGTTGATGGGTGCGCCAATCCGGCCCCCCTGTGGCATCTTAGGCAAGGACCGCAGCAAAAGAAATGCACGCATAGCCGACCTCCTCTTTTGAAGCTGAAAAATCGCGAAATTCCGCCGAATCCCCTCGCAAAACAAGGGGTTTTTAGCCGCCATCACGCCCCCTCCCACACGCAAGCGCCCGAGGTCACGCGGAAAAGGTCAACAAACTGCGTGGCGCTTTGGTCGGACACCCCAAAGGCAACGGGACGATCCAACAATGTCACCGCGACGATATCCGGGGTCAAATTATAGTCTGTCAGGTAAGGCAACGCGATATGGCGGCACAGATATTCAAAATCCAACTCAGCTTGTGCAAAGCTGATGGTGCCTGTACTGCGCCCGATCTGTGGCGTCAAAAACCGGAACCTGACCCATTGCTCAGCCCCGACCTCATCCAACAAGACCTCGATCAATTCGATAGGTTGGCCCGATGGGACCGCCTGCATTGGAGCACCCTGCACCGGGAGGGCCGTCAGGGTGGCAAACGCGACAACCGGCAGCAGGCTCATGTGGGATCGCCGCGCCGCGCAAGGCAGTCAATTTCAACCAAGGCCCCAACCGCCAAAGCTGTCACACCGATAGTGGTGCGCGCAGGCAGCCGGTCAGCCGGGAAAAAGCTCTTGTACGTAGTATTGAACAGCGCGTAGTCGCGTTCAAATTCGGTCAGGTAGCAGCGGCACTGCATCACGTCATCCAACCCCAGTTCAACCCCCGCCAATACGGTTTGCAAATTTTGCATAACCTGCCGGGTTTGCGCTTCGATCCCTTCGGCCAGCGGCGCATCCGGTGCGCCCGGCACCGTTGGCATTTGCCCCGTCAGCATGACCCACCCCCCCGATTCCACAGCATGGGAAAACGGGGCAACATGCGCGGGCGCCGCAGCGATATTATGAAATAGTGGCATCTGGACGGCCTTCAAAGCGGAATATTATCGTGTTTTTTCCATGGCATCGTTGCTTTCTTGTTGCGCAACGATGCAAAGGCCCGCGCGATCCGTTTGCGCGTGTTACGTGGCATAATCACCTCGTCCACGAACCCCCGTTCGGCGGCGACAAAAGGGTTTGCAAATCGATCTTCGTAATCTGCAGTATGCTTTGCAATCTTTTCAGGACTGGCCAAATCGCCCCGGTGAATAATCTCTGTCGCGCCCTTGGCCCCCATCACCGCGATCTCGGCGGTGGGCCACGCATAATTAAAATCCGACCGCAGATGTTTGGACGACATCACCACATAGGCACCGCCATAGGCCTTGCGCGTGATCACTGTCACCATGGGCACCGTTGCCTCCCCGTATGCATAAAGCAGTTTGGCCCCATGTTTGATCACCCCGCCGTATTCTTGGCTGGTGCCGGGCAAAAATCCTGGCACGTCGATCAGCGTCAGCAGCGGAATATCGAACGCATCACAAAACCGCACAAACCGCGCCGCTTTGCGGGCGCTGTCAATGTCCAGGCACCCGGCCAAAACCATGGGTTGGTTGGCGACCACCCCAACCGTGCGCCCTTCAAGACGCATGAAACCCGTGATGATGTTCTTTGCAAACTCGGCTTGGATTTCGTAAAAGTCGCCCTCATCCCCCAGCTTGAGGATGAGCTCTTTCATATCATAGGGCGTATTTGGGTTTTCGGGCACCAACGTATCGAGCGACGTCTCGACCCTGTTTGGGTCGTCAAAGAATGGGCGCACAGGTGGTTTTTCACGATTGTGAGACGGCAGAAAATCCACCAGCCGCCGCACCTCGGCGAGGGCCTCAACATCGTTTTCGAAAGCCGCATCGGCAACTGATGATTTCTTGGTGTGGGTGTCAGCACCCCCAAGATCTTCGGCTGTGACCTGTTCGTTTGTCACCGTTTTCACAACGTCCGGGCCCGTCACAAACATGTAAGAGCTGTCTTTCACCATAAAGATGAAATCGGTCATCGCAGGCGAATAAACCGCGCCGCCCGCGCAGGGCCCCATGATCACGCTGATCTGAGGCACTACACCCGAGGCCATGATGTTGCGTTGGAAAATCTCACCGTATCCCGCGAGTGAATCGACACCTTCCTGGATACGCGCGCCGCCTGAATCGTTGATCCCAATGATCGGCGCGCCATTTTGCATCGCCATATCCATGATTTTGCAAATCTTCTTGGAATGCGTCTCGGAGACCGACCCCCCAAGCACCGTGAAATCTTGGCTAAACACATAGACGAGGCGCCCGTTGATGGTGCCCCACCCTGTCACGACCCCATCGCCCGCTGGCTTTTCTGCCTCCATGCCGAAATCGGTACATCGATGAGCAACGAACATATCGAATTCCTCGAAGCTGCCCTCATCCAGCACCAGATCCACACGTTCGCGCGCGGTGAGCTTGCCACGCCCATGCTGCGCATCAATCCGGCGCTGACCACCGCCAAGACGCGCCGTCTCGCGGCGTTCTTCGAGTTGATGCAGAATGTCTTTCATAGCGACCTCACTGGAGTGTTTCGGTTATTATAGACAAATTACAGGGGGATCGAAGCGCTTTCTCGCAAATTTGCAAACAGTATTCAGGTCACTATTTGCAAATCGCAAATCTGCAAATAATCACCAAACGCATAGCAGCTATGCATGGACAACAACGCCGCAGCCCAGTAGCGTATTGTCTATGCAAAACAGACCAGTCGTCCGCTTTTTGGACCGCTCCACGCCTCCACATATCATAACGCTTATCCTGCTCGCTGGGATGTCAGCGACCGTTATGAATATGTTCCTGCCAAGTTTACAAAATATGTCAGACCACTATCAGGTCGACTACAGCGTCATGTCATTGTCGGTCGGGCTATACCTCGGCACCAGCGCGGTTTTTCAGGTCATGATCGGCCCGATATCCGACAAAGTCGGCCGCAGACCTGTGATCCTATGGGGCATCGCTTGTTTTTTGGTCGCAACTTTGGGCTGCCTATACGCGCCAAACGCCACCGTGTTTTTGGCATTTCGCATGTGTCAGGCGACGGTGGCAGTGGCCATGGTGCTCAGCCGCGCGGCCGTGCGCGACATGTTTGACCAAGCCGAGGCCGCGTCCATGATCGGCTACGTCACCATGGGCATGGCCATTGTCCCGATGATCAGCCCCATGTTCGGCGGCATTCTCGACGAACTCTTTGGCTGGCGTGCCAGCCTTTGGGCGCTGTTTGGCATGGGCGCGTTCACACTGTGGCTGGCCTGGGCGGACCAAGGCGAAACCGCCACCAAAAGCGGCAAGACCCTCAGGCAGCAGTTCGGCGAATACCCTGAATTGCTAACCTCACCGCGCTTTTGGGGGTACTCACTGGCGGCGGCGTTTTGTTCGGGCGCGTTTTTTGCGTATCTGGGCGGCGGCACCTTTGTTGGCGAAGTCGTGTTTGGCCTGTCCACCTTCTGGGTCGGCGTCTATTTTGGTGCACCGGCGGTCGGCTATTTCTTCGGCAACTGGTTCACCGGGGTGATGGCCCAACGGATGGGCATCAACACGTTGGTCCTGATTGGCAGCCTGATCAATGCGGTCGGCGTCCTGACATCTTTGCTCATTTTCGTCGCAGGTTACGGCACAGCAATCAGCTTTTTTGGGTTCATGACTTTGGTCGGCCTCGGCAACGGGCTGGTCATTCCAAATGCAACCGCGGGCATGCTGTCGGTGCGCCCGCGATTGGCCGGATCTGCGTCAGGCCTTGGCGGCGCGATTATGATCGGGGGCGGCGCGGCACTTAGCATGCTGGCGGGGGCATTGTTAACGCCCGTTTCGGGCGCACGCCCGTTGTTGTATCTGATGTTCGCGACCTCATCGGCGGCGGTTGTCTCCATCGTGCTGGTGATCATCCGTGAACGCCGCCTTGCGGGGGCCGCGCGCTAAAACAACGCGCCCCGCGCAGGCCTGCGACATTACGCCATTGGGCCACGGCAAATCTGCGTCTATAATTAGGTCATGAAAAAAACCGAAGTCTTATATAACGGCGATTGCACCGTATGTCGCCGCGAGATCCACCACTACGCCCGGCTCAGCGAGACCGACGTCACGCCCCTGCGCCTGAACGATCTCAATGACCTCGACGCGCTGCAAAGCTGGGGCGTCACGCAGGACCAAGCCGCCAGACGCTTGCATGTGCGGCAAGGCGACGTAATCTACGGCGGCATCCCCGCGTTTATCGTGCTGTGGCAAACCCTGCCGCGCTATCGGTGGCTGGCGCGCGTGGTGCGTGTGCCGGGGGTATATCAGCTCGCAAATTGGGGGTATGACACTGTGATTGCGCCGTTTTTCTACAAACGCCACCTCAAACGCCACCTCAAACGACGGGCGCGCTAAAGCTGTGATGCCGTCCGGCGCACAATATTAATGCGCTGCGCGTTGGGCGGGTGCGTGCCCAAAAACCGATCCCCCGGATCAGGGATACGGGTGAAAAATTCCGCCCCGCGCACAGGGTCAAACCCCGCCCGGCTGGTAATGACCGTGCCCAAAGCATCGGCTTCCAGCTCAAAGTTTTTGGAATATGACCGCGCGCCAAATTGCGCGCCTGACCGTTGCGCGGCCTCCACGGCTTCGGCGGAACCGCCCAACAAAACCGTCAGACTGCCCGCGATAACCGCACCGGCGACCGCATTTTGCTGCTGACGTGGGATGTGCCCTTGGATATGGTGGGCGGCTTCGTGCCCCAACACAAAGGCCAGCTCGTCTGCGTTGCGCGCGTCATCAATCAACGCCTGCGTAAAGACGATCAGCGGGCGCCCGTTGTCATCCAACGTTTGAAAGGCGTTGGCCGGTTGATTGGGGCGGCTGTCGACCCGGATCTTGAAATCGCAATCCACCTGCGACGTGCGCGCCCGGCATTCACGTTCGGCCACGGGTTCCAAGATCTGCACAACCTGCGCGAAATTGGCAGCCCTCGCTTGCGGCACGGCCCCCTGCGGCGCGCCCCCTGACACGGGGTTCGTCAAAGACGTGGCATCACACCCCGCCAACGCACAGGCGGCAACGATGATCGCAGCGGGTTTCCATCGCATAGGGTATGGTCCTTGTTGGTCAGGCTGGGGTTAGCTTAGCATCTCCTGTGCGCGCAGCCAGCCTGATCACGCAGCTTTGTCCTATTGCATCGCGGAGCCTACCCCGTAAAGTGCCCTTATGTTTACGATTGAGCACGAATTTGACACGACAGTGGTCACATTGGTCGACGAGGGGCGCGCCCCGCTTCAGGAAGACGTGACCGTTCACGCGACCGAAAGCGTGATTTTGCTAAATCAATATGACCCCCGCACCGACAGCGTTGTGACCGTCAGCCTGTCGCCGGAACAGTGGCGCGACCTGACGGCGGCCTTGAACCTCCCCGAAGGCGTCTACCGAAGCGACCCACCCCAAAAATAGCGCGGCCACATACGCGTTATTCCATCGTCGATCTGACAAAAATACCCCGGATTTCGCGCGGTGACGCCGTCTGTAGGACACCCCCGTTTAGATCCTGGGGCGACCACATCCAAGACGCAGCAGGGTCGTGTTTCATCGCCCAATCGGGGAACAACCGGTCAGCGACCGACCCCGCCACCAACTGGCGGACCTCAACATGTCGGTCATCGTTGCAGATACGCGCAAATGTCGCCACGACCTTGTCTTTGGGGCCTTCGAGCAGCTGCAAAAACACATCAGGGCGGCAAATCAATGCGCCGGTGATATCGTCTTGGGCATTGCGTATGCGCGATGTCGCCAAGATGTTGGTCAGCCCGTTCAGGTCGTACCCAAAAGGACGCGACGCGTATATCAATTGGTGCATCATAAATCGAACCTCCCGACCGGCTGCGGCATCGCGCCCCGGCAATCGCCCTGCTCCCCTTTGACGGGAGTTTGCGATTGCACCATCCGTGATCACCCGTCATGATCTACCCAAAAGGGGGGCATGATACCATGCGTAAGTTTCTCGTTGTACTGGATGACAGCCGCGAATGCTTGAACGCCATGCGCTTTGCGGCGATGCGCGCAGCACATACCGGAGGCGGCGTCGAGATCCTTTCCGTGATCCCGCCTGATGAATTCAACCACTGGATCGGCGTCAGCGCGATGATGCGCGAAGAGGCCCGCGAACGCATTGAGGTCCATTTCGAGGTCTTTGCCAAATGGATGCGCGACCGCCAAAACATCGACCCCAAACTGGTCATCCGCGAAGGCCCGCCCGTCGATGAAATCATGGCGCAAATCCATGATGACCCCGAAATCGGCGTTTTGGTATTGGGTGCCGGCACGGATAAGAAGGGGCCCGGCCCGCTGGTGACCCAACTGACCAAAAACGCAGGTAACCTGCCCATCCCGATCACAATCGTGCCCGGCGACCTGAGCAAAGAAAAACTAGAGGCGATCACTTAGCAGGGCAGCCCCTAGATTAGAATCGTTCCAAACCTTGACTTCACCGGGGGCGATCCGCATATCTGGGTTAACCCAAGGAGTACATCCATGTTCATCCAAACAGAATCGACCCCAAACCCCGCGACGCTAAAATTCTTGCCCGGCCAGACCGTGCTGGAAATGGGCACCGCTGATTTTCCAACCGCGGATACCGCAGATAAATCTCCGCTGGCCACGCGGATCTTTGCGGTTGACGGTGTGACGGGCGTGTTTTTCGGCACCGATTTTGTGACCGTAACCAAGGCGGATGCGGTCGAATGGGACCACGTAAAGCCCGCGTTGCTGGGCGCGATCATGGAACATTTCCAATCGGGTCAGCCGGTGATGGCGGGCGATCACGCCCCCGCATCCGGCCATGCAGACCACGACGGCGAAGATGGCCCCATCGTCGATCAGATCAAAGAACTGCTGGACAGCCGCGTGCGCCCGGCCGTGGCCCAAGATGGCGGCGATATCACCTTTCACGGGTTTGACCGCGGTGTTGTGTATCTGCACATGCAGGGCGCCTGTGCGGGGTGCCCGTCCTCAACGCTCACGTTGAAAATGGGCATCGAAAACCTGCTGCGCCACTATATTCCCGAGGTCACAGAGGTGCGCCCCGTCGCAACCTGACCCAAGCAGCGTGTGGCCTTTGCCGCGCGCGCGTCCCCCGTTGCCGATGCTATTTGATCACCTGCCCCGCGGATCTGTCAGCGGACGGCGGGCTGCCAAACCACACGAGCCTTCCTTATGACGACCCCACCCGCGATTTTGGCGTTTGACACGGCATCGGCCCATTGCGCCGCAGCGGTTTTGGTGGGCGACACCATCCTGTGCCAAGCCCAAGAGCCGATGCAAAAAGGTCAGGCGGAACGTTTGATGGGGCTGTGCGCCGACCTGATGGCCGATGCGGGCCTGGCATTCGGCGATTTGGCGGCGGTCGGTGTGGGGATCGGGCCGGGGAATTTCACGGGTATCCGCATTTCAGTGTCAGCCGCGCGGGGGCTTGCCCTTGGTCTGGCTGTGCCTGCGATCGGTGTGTCCAGTTTCGATGCGTTGCGGTTTGGCCAAACCGGCCCCTGCGCCGTTGCCATCGATGCGCGCCGGGATCAGCTTTATGTGCAACAGTTCGACGTATCGAGCACGGACACGCCGGTGATGGTGCCCGCCACATCTGTGCCGCCACACGACGGCCCATTGATTGGCGCGACCGGTCAGAAGGCCGCCTACCCTATCGCAGAAGGGATCGCCCGATTGACGGCCCAACGATATCAGACCCCACAGCCCCGGCCTGCGCCGTTGTACATGCGCCCTGCGGATGCCGCGCCTGCCCGCGACGCCCCCCCGCGCATTTTGCCATGACCCCCGCCCAGCTCGCCTGTCTGCACGGGGCGGCCTTTACCCTCGACAGGCCTTGGTCCGAACGCGAGATCGCAGATTTGCTGACCAGCCCCCATGTTGCCGTGCTGTGCCGCACACAGGGGTTTGCGATGACCCGCACCGTGCTGGACGAAAGCGAATTGCTCACGCTTGCTGTGCATCCAGACCAACACCGCACAGGGGTCGCCGACGGGTTGATGACCGATTGGGTCCGCACAACCCCCGCCACCCGCGCGTTCCTTGAGGTGGCCGCGGATAACACCGCCGCGCTGGCGCTGTACCGCAAGCATGGATTCGCAGAAAATGGCCGACGGCGGGCCTATTAT
The DNA here is from genome assembly GCF_039970775.1 of Roseobacter sp. Lineage (GTDB taxonomy): Bacteria > Pseudomonadota > Alphaproteobacteria > Rhodobacterales > Rhodobacteraceae > Roseobacter. Next base: position 142,189 of record NZ_JBDVLG010000051.1, on the reverse strand, counting down.
CGGCGTGACGGGGTAGCATCGGTGGACGCAGTGCTAATGCAAATGACACTGCCCCCGCGTCAGCCCCCCGAATCCCCGGTCAACCCATGAAAAACGGGTTGACCCGGCCTGCACGCTGGGTCCTAATTTGCGCATATTGGGTGGTGCGCGGCCAGATCGGGCCTGAAACACGCCCCAAAATGAAAAACTGGGAGACACGTGTATGACATCTATGCAAAAATTTCTCGGCGCGACGGCCGCTTTGGCGCTGTCGGCTGGTGCCGCAATGGCCGAACCTGCGCTGATTTTCGATCTGGGTGGGAAGTTCGACAAATCCTTTAACGAAGCCGCCCACAATGGCGCCTCTCGTTGGGCCGAAGACACCGGTGGGTCCTACCGCGAAATCGAACTGCAATCTGAGGCACAGCGCGAACAAGCTCTGCGTCGTTTTGCAGATTCCGGCGCGAACCCTATCATCGCGATGGGCTTTGGCATGGCCGACCCCCTGAGCACCGTGGCCCCTGATTTTCCGGACACGAAATTTGTCGCGGTTGACGTCACGTGGCTCGACACGCCCAACATTCGCCAGATCGGATTTGCCGAACATGAGGGATCATACCTTGTTGGCATGTTGGCCGGTTTGGCCTCGAAGAGCGATACTGTTGGGTTTATCGGCGGTATGGATATCCCCCTGATCCGTCACTTTGGCTGCGGCTACGCCCAAGGCGTCAAGGCGGTCAAGCCTGACGCAACAGTCATCGCCAACATGACCGGCACAACACCTGCCGCATGGAATGACCCCGTCAAAGGGTCCGAGCTGACCAAAGCACAAATCAGCCAAGGCGCAGACGTGGTCTATGCCGCGGCGGGCGGCACGGGCGTTGGCGTCTTGCAGACAGCGGCCGACGAAGGCGTGTTGTCGATCGGCGTGGACAGCAACCAAAACCACCTGCATCCGGGCAAGGTTTTGACATCTATGCTCAAACGTGTGGACGTGGCCGTCTATGACGCGCTGACCGCCGGTGTTGACGTGGAAACAGGTGTCTTTGTGATGGGTCTGGCCGAAGAAGGCGTGGGCTATGCGCTGGATGAAAACAACGCGCCGCTGATCACCGACGAGATGCGCACCACCGTGGAAGACGCCCGTCAAAAGATCATCGACGGTGATCTGAAAGTGGCCTCATACTACGCCGAAGACAGCTGCCCCGCACTGGACTTCTAAGATAGCAAACTGCATGGGCCGCGTTCCGGGTGGGGCGCGGCCTCTGCACACAAAAAAGGGGGGCGGCGCATGGGCGAACAAGCACCAGCGATTGAACTCAAAGGCATTTCAAAGGCCTTTGGACCCGTTCAAGCCAATAAAGACATCTCTATCCGGGTCATGCCCGGCACGATCCACGGGATCATCGGCGAGAACGGCGCGGGTAAATCCACCCTGATGTCGATCCTCTATGGCTTTTACAAAGCCGACAAAGGCGAGATTTTCATCGCCGGGCAAAAAACCGACATCCCCGACAGCCAAGCGGCGATTGCTGCGGGCATCGGCATGGTGTTTCAGCACTTTAAGCTGGTTGAAAATTTCACGGTCCTGGAAAATATCATTCTGGGCGCCGAAGATGGCAAGCTGCTACGTCCATCGCTGGCCAAGGCCCGCAAGACATTGGTAAAGCTCGAAAAAGAATACGGCCTGAACGTGGACCCTGACGCTATCATCGAAGATCTGGGCGTCGGGATGCAACAGCGCGTCGAAATCCTAAAAGCGCTGTACCGTCAGGCAGATATCCTGATTTTGGATGAACCCACCGGCGTGCTGACCCCTGCCGAAGCCGACCAGTTGTTTCGCATTCTCGACCGGCTGCGCGCCGAAGGCAAAACCATTATCCTGATCACCCACAAGCTGCGCGAGATCATGGAGGCCACCGATACGGTCAGCGTCATGCGGCGCGGCGAAATGACCGCGACGGTCAAGACATCTGATACCTCTCCGGCGGAATTGGCCGAACTGATGGTGGGCCGCAAGGTCCTGTTGCGGGTCGACAAAAAGCCCGCCACGCCGGGTGATGTTGTTCTGGACATCAAGGGCTTGCAGGTGGTTGACGACAAGGGCGTGGCCCGGCTCAAGGGTATTGACCTGACGGTGCGCGCCGGTGAAATCGTGGGGATTGCGGGCGTCGCGGGCAATGGTCAATCGGAGCTGTTGGAGGTTCTGGGCGGGTACGCCGAAGCGACGGGCGCGGTGCTTGTGAACGGTCAACCTCTAGATCTGACCGGAAAGCTATCGGATGGGCGGGCCCGCCGGGCGCGCGGCATTGCGCATGTCCCCGAAGATCGTCAGCGCGAAGGGCTGATCATGGATTTTTCGGCGTGGGAAAACACCGCCTTTGGGTACCATCGCGACCCCAATTACCAATCGGGCATGTTGCTGAACAACGCAGCCATTCGCGCCGATACCGAGGCCAAGATGGGCCGGTTTGACGTGCGCCCACCCAACCCATCGCTGGCCGCCAAGAATTTCTCGGGCGGGAACCAACAGAAAATCGTGCTGGCGCGCGAAATCGAACGCAACCCGGATTTGCTGTTGGTGGGGCAGCCGACACGCGGGGTCGATATTGGCGCAATCGAATTTATCCACGAACAAATCGTGGCCCTGCGCGACAAGGGCAAAGCGGTATTGTTGGTCTCGGTCGAACTTGAAGAAATTCTCGCACTGTCAGACCGTGTGGCCGTGATGTTTGACGGGCACATAATGGGCGAACGGCTGTCTGCCGAAACCGACGAAAAAGAACTAGGGCTGTTGATGGCCGGTGTGGGGACCTAACGGATGGACGTAATGCCAAAATGGGCCGAGGTCGTTCTCGTGCCGCTGATTTCGCTGGTATTGGCGGCAATACTGTCCGCGCTGGTTATTCTGGCCATCGGGGAGGACCCGGTTGCGGCCGTCAACCTAATGGTGACCGGGGCCTTAGGCAGCACGTACGGCTGGGGCTACACTCTTTATTATGCGACGAATTTCCTGTTTACTGGGTTGGCCGTATCGGTCGCGTTTCATGCAGGGTTGTTCAACATCGGCGGCGAAGGTCAGGCGATGTTGGGGGGCTTAGGCGTCGCGCTGGCCTGTCTGTTGATCCCTTGGCCTCATTGGACTTTGGCATTGCTGGGTGCGGCGGGGGCAGCGGCGCTCTTTGGGGCTGCGTGGGCGGCTATCCCTGCGTTTTTGCAGGCAAAACGCGGCAGCCATATCGTGATCACCACGATTATGTTTAACTTCATCGGGGCGGCCGTTTTGAATTATGTACTGGTCAATCTGATGCGCCCGGCAGGCCAGATGGACCCAGCCACCGCGCGGTTTCCTGAAACGGTTCACCTGCCGACACTGCACGATATTCTCGCCCTTTTCGGGATCGAATTTTCCAAATCGGCCCCTGCGAATGTCACCTTTTTGATTGCCTTGCTGGCCTGCGTGCTTGTGTGGTTTTTGCTATGGCGCACGTGGTTGGGGTATGAAATCCGCAGCTATGGAAAATCAGAACCGGCAGCAAAATACGGTGGCATTTCGCCAACGACCATCACCATGATCGCGATGCTGATTTCTGGTGCGCTGGCCGGATTGATGGCGATCAACAACGTGATGGGCGAGGCAGAACGTTTGGTGTTAAACGCCGTCGAAGGGGCTGGTTTCATCGGCATCGCCGTGGCGTTGATGGGGCGCAGCCACCCGTTGGGCGTATTTCTGGCGGCTATTTTGTTTGGCTTTTTGTATCAGGGTGGTGCCGAACTTGCCTTGTGGACATCGATCCCACGCGAATTAATTGTGGTCATTCAGGCACTGGTGATCCTCTTTACCGGCGCGTTGGATAATATGGTGCGCATGCCGCTGGAACGTGTGTTTTCAATGCTGCGCCGGGGGGATGCATAATGGATTTCCTAACGCTGATCCAACTGCTCGACAGCACCGTGCGTTTGGCCACGCCTTTGTTGCTGGCCTGCCTTGCCGGGTTGTTTTCCGAACGCGCAGGCATCTTTGACATTGGCCTCGAAGGCAAAATGCTGGCGGCTGCGTTCTTTTCGGCAGCCGTTGCGGCGGTCACGGGCTCTGTCTGGGTCGGGTTGTTGGCGGGCATCGCGGCCTCTATGGCGTTTAGCCTGTTGCATGGGCTCGCCTCGATCACCTTTCGCGGAAACCAGCTGATTTCGGGCGTTGCGATCAACTTTCTGGCGGCGGGACTGACAGTTTTGATCGCCCAAGATTGGTTTAGCCAGGGTGGCCGCACCCCGTCTCTTATGGGCGGCGCGCGGTTTGAACCGATCACCCTGCCCTTTGCCGACGCCCTAGAACCCATGCCGTTTTTGGGCCCGATCTACGCGGAGCTCATCTCGGGGCATTCCGTTTTGGTCTATCTGGCCTTTGCCATGGTCCCGCTGACGTGGTGCATCCTCTACCGCACCCGTTTTGGCCTGCGCCTGCGCGCGGTGGGCGAAAACCCGGCGGCCGTAGACACCGCAGGTGTATCGGTGATCGGCCTGCGGTATGCGGCCGTGATGATCTGCGGCGTGCTCTGCGGGATCGCGGGGGCGTATCTGTCGACCGCGCTGCAGGCCGGATTTGTCAAAGACATGTCAGCGGGGCGCGGGTTCATCGCGCTAGCGGCGTTGATCTTTGCAAAATGGCGCCCGTGGTATGCGCTTTATGCGACCTTGCTTTTCGGTCTGTTCGGCGCGCTGGAAACCCGCCCTGACGTGATCGAAGCAGTCTTGGGCGTCAAGGTTCAGGGCGCGTTGCTTGGGGCGTTGCCCTATGTGATGACCGTTATCATCCTGGCCGGGTTCGTCGGCAAAGCCATCCCCCCACGCGCAGGCGGCGCGCCCTATGTCAAAGAGCGTTAACCCTATAAGGCCAGTTCACCCATTATGTCAGTCCTGATTGCTGCACAGCAGCAAGAGCCATTGATTTTCCAGCCACCTGTGGTCTAACAAACCTTATGCAAATCTACCTTCCCATCGCCGAAGTGTCGGTCAACGCCTTTTTGCTCCTTGGCCTTGGCGGAATTGTGGGCGTTTTATCGGGCATGTTTGGCGTCGGCGGCGGCTTTTTGATGACGCCACTGTTGTTCATGATCGGCATCCCCCCCGCTGTGGCCGTGGCCACCGAAGCAAACCAAATCGTGGCCTCGTCTTTCTCGGGCGTGCTGGCGCATCTGAAACGCAAAACCGTTGACCTCAGGATGGGCACGGTTTTGTTGATCGGCGGGTTGGCGGGCGCGGCCTTGGGGGTTGTGGTCTTCAACTACCTCAAGGCGCAGGGTCAGGTCGATCTGCTGGTCAAACTGTGCTATGTTGTCTTCCTGGGTGTGATCGGCGGGCTGATGTTCGTCGAAAGCCTGAACGCCATCCGCAAAACCAAATCCGGCAAACCACCCGCCCGCAAAAAGCACAACTGGATCCACGGCCTGCCCTTCAAAATGCGGTTCCGGGTGTCGGGTTTGTATATCTCGGTCATCCCGCCGCTTTTGGTCGGCGTCGCCGTTGGTATTTTGGCCGCGATCATGGGTGTCGGCGGTGGGTTTATCATGGTCCCGGCGATGATTTATTTGCTAGGCATGCCCACAAAGGTCGTTGTCGGCACGTCCCTGTTTCAGATCATCTTTGTCACCGGGTTCACCACCCTGCTGCACGCGACAACCAACTTTACTGTCGATATCGTGTTGGCCGTTCTTTTGTTGGTTGGGGGCGTTATCGGTGCCCAGATCGGCACACGCATCGGCGTCAAAATGAAGGCCGAGCAGTTGCGCATTCTATTGGCCATTATGGTACTGGTGGTCTGCGGGAAACTGGCGCTTGAACTGCTGATTATGCCCACCGAACTTTACTCTATCGGCGGGGCATCGGGCCATTGATCATGCGCATGGTGTCCATAATTTTAGGGGTTTCGACCTATCTCGCGACGGTCGCACAGGCCGAAGAGGTCGTCTTGGGGCTCAGCCAAGATAGGGTTTCGATCACCACCAACTTTGACGGCTCGGAGATCTTGATTTTTGGGGCCATCAAGCGCGAAGAGGCCATTCCCGAAGGCCCCCCCGTCGAGGTGATCGTCGCCGTGGCCGGGCCATCTACCCCGCTGACCGTGCGGCGCAAAGAAAAGCGTTTTGGGATCTGGGTGAACACCGACGCGGTTGAAGTTGACCAAGCCCCAAGCTTTTACGCGGTGCAAACCAGCGCCCCCCTCAGAGAGGTGCTCAAGGATGTCGAAGACCTGCGCCACAAGATCTCTGTGCCCCGCGCGATCAGATCCGTCGGCGCGCCATCCAATATCAACGATTCCGAGAACTTCACCGAAGCACTGATCCGCATTCGCAGTGGCGCAAATTTGTACCAACTGCGCGAAGACGCCGTCGAGGTGAGCCAACAGACCCTGTTTCGCACCGCCGTCAGCCTGCCCGCCGCCCTGACCGAAGGGGGCTACGTCACCCGGATTTTCCTGACCCGCGGGGGCACTGTCGTCTCTCAGTACGAAACGATCATCAACGTACAAAAAGTCGGCATGGAACGGTGGTTATTCGAACTGTCGCGGGCGCAACCATTGGCCTACGGTGTTTTGTCTATCGCGATCGCAATCGCGGCGGGTTGGGCTGCATCTGCGGTGTTCCGGATTTTCCGCGCCTAACCCCGACCAATATAAGGCATGTTGGTCGCCATCACGGTCATAAACTGAATATTCGCGCCTGCAGGCAGCTGCGCCATATGCAGCACGGACCGGGCCACATTTTGCACATCCATGGTTTCGGTCCCCGGTTGGGTTTTCTTTAATTGCGCCAGCAGATCCGTTTCGGCATTGCCAATATCGATCTGGCCGCAGGCGATGCCAAAGGGACGCCCGTCCAACGACAGCGTTTTAGTCAGGCCGGTCACCGCGTGTTTTGTGGTGGTGTAACACACCGAATTTGGGCGCGGCACATGCGCCGATAGCGACCCGTTGTTGATGATCCGACCGCCTTGCGGATCTTGGGCGCGCATCTTTGCAAACGCCAGCCGCGCGGCAATAAACATGCCCCCTATATTGACCTGCATCACCTGCGCCCAATCGTCCAGATCGACCGCGTCGATTGTCGCCGTGGGGCCAAACAGCCCCGCGTTGTTGAACAACACATCCAGCTGACCAAAAGCATCAAACGCGGCCGCCATCGCGGTGGGGTCGGTGACATCCGCCGGCAATGGCACGGCGGTGTCATAGCGATCTGCCAACGCGTCCAGACGGTCAGCGCGGCGTGCGATCAGGCCAACGCGCCACCCTGCATCCAAGAACACCTCTGCCGTGGCATGGCCAATGCCAGAACTGGCACCAGTGATGACTATCGATTTCATAACAGATCCTCGGATGGGGGTTCAGCCAGCGACAAAGGTGCCGCAGGCAGCGCCTTTAGATCATCCACCGCAAGCGGGCCGGTTGGCACCGACAGCCTATTGCGCACCACCCAAATCAGCCGCTCTTGGGCGCGGGTAATGGCCACATAGGCCAGCCGTTTCCACAAGGGCTGGCCGGCCTCAGAACGGCCCATTCGCGCGGCGGCATATAGGTCAGGCGCAAAGACCTGAACCGTATCCCATTGGCTGCCCTGCGCCTTGTGAATAGTCACCGCCGCCCCATGCAAGAACGTGGCCCCCATGCGGGCGGCAAAAGGTATGAACGGTTCTTCTTCGTCCGGCTTTTCGATTTTTACAATCGAGGCCGCCGACAGCTGTGGGTCTTCCGCACCAATCACATGCAACCGGCTAAATCCGGGGCGACGCCCCTCGCCTAGATACACCACTTGCGCGCCCTTGATCAGGCCGCGGGCCTCTAGATCCAGGCGTTTTTTGCGGTGTTTCAAAGGCAATTCCAGCCCGTCACATATCAACGGTTCCCCCGCCAAAAGCGCGTCTTCGGGCGCACCATGCACTCGGCGAAATGCGTTGATCAACCGGATGCGCGTCGCATTGCGCCAGACCAAAACGGGGCTGCGCGCCATAAGGTCCACCTCGACCCGCTGACCCCAAACGACACGTTCATCCCGTGCTGCGGCCTGCTCAATCATGCGTTCGAAATCTTCAAACCCCAAGTCCGGGTCCGCCAACGCATGGGCCAGATCCAAAATTGGGTTGTCGGCCTCTTGCCGGTGAACGCGACTTAACGCCAAAACCTGCTGTTGGGGCAGTTTTTCAAACACCATCGCGCCCGATTGATTGACGGGCGCCAACTGCGCGGGGTCCCCAAACAACAACAGCGTTGGGAAAATCTCGCGCAGGTCATCGAATTGGCGGTCGTCCAACATCGAGGATTCGTCGACAAACCCGATGTCTAGTGGCTCTTCGCGCCGTTTCCAGCCGGTTATGAAATCCGACCCCCGCAAGCCTGCCGCCGCCAGAGCGCCCGGAATAGACTTGTTCGTGGCATAAAACGCAGCAGCACGGTCCAGCGCCACATCTGTCAGCCCATCAACCTCGGGGCGTTCGCCGTTTGCCGCCAGCCATTCTGCGATTCGTTCGTATTCGGGGTCATAGACCGGCGTATACAGGATGCGGTGAATGGTGGTGGCTGGCACCCCACGCAACCGCAACACACTGGCGGCCTTGTTGGTCGGTGCCAAAATCGCCAGCGTACGTTTGTCGCGCCGCTTGCGCGATTCGTAGTCCCCCGAGACAATCTCGACCCCGGCGCCTTGCAGCGCCTTGTACAATTCCGCCAACAGCAGCGTTTTGCCGGACCCCGCCTTGCCCGTCACCGCCAGAACGGCCGTTGCGGTGCTTTGGGGCGGGGTCAGTAATTGGTCGTCCAGATGAATGCCCGCCCCCCGCAACACTTCGGTCACTTGGTCGTAGGCGGCGGCCTGATCATCGGAAAACGTAACGGCGAGGCTGGTCATTGCGCGACCCTACAGGGGTCATGGCACAGGGACCAGACGTGACCGGCACCGATTTAGCCAGCCCGGGCCAATTCTTGTGTGGTCTCGCGCCCAAAGGACCGTTCAAACCACAACCGCGACAGTTCCAACGACACACCGGCCCGTGCGGCAATCTTGGCCTGCGCTTCGGGGGTGAATTCCCACAGACCGACGCTGATGGCATCCCGGCCTTCGCCTTCGGTCCCCAAAACGTCCGGAGACGACCCGATCATACGGTAAATCCGCACCATCCGCGCATCAAAAACACCAACGAAGTGTTTAACCCCAAAGCCGTTCATCACTTCACCACCCGCCAACATCAACGCGGCGGCAACCCGGCTGGGCGCATTGCGATTGAGGCAAAACCGGGTGCATTCCCAGATAAACGGGCTGGTGATCGTGCCGCCGCCAATCAGATGCGTGAAGTGGTCGTTCACCATCGTTTGTTCGGTTGTGGGCAAGAACCGCATCGATCCACCGTGAGTGCCATCTGGCAATTCCCAGATCACATATAGGGGGTTCATCGCGTCGTATTCATCGCGTTCCGCGCCAGTTGCATCAACTGAAACTTCCCAACCAAGGCGCGCCTTGAACTGATCTGCGCGATCCTCAAACATGGATTTTGCGAGTTTCGGGTGGTTGGCGAGCTGATCAGCGTAGATGTAACGAAGCATGTGATTTCCTTTGGTCAAAGCAGAACGTGATCAAAGGATTGCTTGATGATGCTTAACGTCACCCAACCAAATCGCGCGTGATATTAACCATTTGGCGGGCCAAACGGGAACAAATCAGACAACGATGAGCCCGCGACTAAGGGCGCGCGCCACGGCGTGGGTGGTATTTGAAGCGCCCAATTTAAAGCGCGCACTCTCGATATAAACCCGGAGCGTGTGCTCCGAAATCGAAAGCGTATCAGCCACTTGCGCCCGGTTGTAGCCGATCGCAAGCAAGGTCATTGCGTCAATCTCGCGCGGCGAGAGGGGTTGGGCTTCTTCGGGCGCGCGGTTCGGTTCGAACTCGAGCGCCTTTTGGTTAAAATAGTGTGCGATTAAGATAAGTTCGCGCCGGTTAGTTTCTGTAAACTTTTTCCACTCGTCGTCGGTGCAGGTATGATTCACGGTAAAAAGAGCGAACTGTCCGTTCGGTCCGCGAATCGGAATCGAATATCCCTGTGTTCCAATGCCGTATTTGATGGCCTCCGCCTGAAAGACCCGGACAGCCTTGCCCGACCAATCTAGCTTCTTCCAATCAACGGGGTGAAACCGTTTGTAACACCCCGCGATGACCGGATCGATACGAATGTAGTTTTGTTCTTGGTACCGGGCCGCCCAGTCCAGAGGATATGTGCCGTACCCATATTGCTCCCCCGCACTGTCGACCCAATGGTAGACCATGTTCTGAACGTCAAAATAGTCTTTCAGTTCAAGAATGGCGTGATGGATGGATTCAAGCGTGTCCGCCTGCTCCAGCTCCGCCAAAACTTTCTCCACTGTCGTGTTCGCTTCCATGTATCGCGCCTTGCGTCCTTTCGTGAAGGGCCGCGATCTCAGCCAGCGCAACAATTGCGGTGTCATCCAACTGCTCGGCTAACACCGGCAAGTCGTTTGCAGTCGCAAATGTTTTCAAATCTGTGAGAACGTCCAAAATCCAATCACTTCGCATAGTAGACTCGCCTTCTAAAGGTTAATGAAGCATTAACACAACTCTAACATGTATGAACGTTGGTTGAAAATTCGCATCTTTGTACTCCCCAGAAATAGCGAGGGCTCAAAATGCAACCTATTGATACTAAAGCGCGTCACAACCATGGCGAGAATGCACTTGGCAACACATAGATGATTCGGGGCCGTTCGTCTCTGGTAAATTGCGATCATGTTAGATTAACACCTCGCCTCCAGCGCGTCTTCAAATGTACGCAACCCCGTGCGCGGCGCCTGCACCAACACCGACATGTTTCCCGGTTTATGCGCATTGCGCAGCATCTTCATATGCGCCTGCGGCACGTCGGCCCACCCAAACACTTCGGACATGCACGGGTCAAGCCGCCGCTCCAGCATGAGGTTGTTGGCGGCGGATGCTTGCTTGAGATGTGCGAAATGGCTGCCCTGCAGGCGCTTTTGGTGCATCCACATATAGCGCACATCAAATGTTAAGTTAAATCCGGTCGTACCGGCACAAATCACAACCATTCCACCTTTTTTGACGACAAAGGTAGACACAGGGAACGTCGCCTCGCCGGGGTGTTCAAACACCATGTCGACGTTTTTGCCTTTGCCCGTGATCTCCCAGATCGCTTTACCAAACTTGCGGGCTTCGGTGAACCAGGCGGCATATTCAGGGGTGTTAACCGTGGGCAGCTGCCCCCAACACTTGAAATCTTTGCGGTTCAACACACCCTTGGCCCCTAGCCCCATCACGAAATCACGCTTGCTTTCGTCTGAGATCACACCGATGGCGTTGGCCCCCGCGGTGTTGATCAGCTGTATGGCATACGACCCCAACCCACCGGATGCCCCCCAAACCAGCACGTTTTGCCCTGGTTTCAGATCATGTGGTTCATGGCCAAACAGCATCCGGTATGCCGTGGCCAGCGTAAGTGTATAGCAGGCCGCCTCTTCCCAGGTCAGATGCTTTGGCCGCGGCATCAACTGTTGGCTTTGCACGCGGGTGAACTGGCTGAACGACCCGTCGGGTGTCTCGTAGCCCCAGATCCGTTGGCTTGGGGAATACATCGGGTCGCCCCCATTGCATTCCTCATCGTCACCATCATCCTGATTACAGTGAATAACGACCTCGTCGCCCACGTTCCACCGCGTGACCTTGTCGCCCACCGCCCACACGATGCCGGACGCGTCGGACCCTGCAATATGATACGGTTGGTTGTGCCCATCAAACGGGCTGATGGGGACGCCCAGTGCCGCCCACACACCGTTGTAGTTCACGCCCGCCGCCATAACGAGCACCAGCACATCCTGACTGTCGAGCGTGGGGACATCGACGACCTCTTGCAGCATGGCCGTATCGGGGTCGCCGTGGCGCTCGCGGCGGATCGCCCATGCATACATCTGTTTGGGCACGTACCCGATGGGGGGCATCTCCCCCACCTCATAAAGATCTTTTTCGGGCGCTTCATACTGCGCGAGTGTTGTGTCCAGTGCCATGCGAGCCTCCTACCCTGCGACGGTCAAAATTGAACGATGCCGCACTGCAGAATCGCGGCCATCTCACTTTGGGATATTCACCACCGCGAAATATTGCAACACAATCCGTATATATTTTGTAATTTTATGTCGTCTTGAGTGCGCGTGTCCTTAGGCCGTGGGCGCCCCCGTATCGTAGTGATGGGCGATAGAGTTTGCATAATAGGCCACAGTTTCTTGTTGCCCTGCTAGCACCTGCCAACCCTGCGCGGTCTCTTCAATGACCCGGTGTTTGCGCAGCTGCGCCAGAGATTTGCGCACCGCACCATCGATATTGCTCAAGCTATCAGGGGGCACATTGTCTGCGTGTTGCTGCGCCGCTGCACGCACAGCGTCAGTCAATGTGGCTTGGTTGATAGGCCCTGCGTGTTGCACCATCACATGGCAGATCAACGGAACAACCAGCACCGGCATCGCGGTTTCGATCCGCGTCATCAACCGGCCCGCCAGGTCTTCGACAGATCGATCCGGCCCGAATTCACGCAAAGACAACGGCTCACCGAACACCACGGCCGCCGTCCCAAACCGGGTGACGCGCCCGCGCAATCCTTGCCAGAACTTCCGCAGAATAAACCGCACTACAACCGAGATGCGCGCCCCAAACCGGCGGTCCCCCCGCGCGGCGGCCGCAATCAGCACCCGGTCTTCTAGCACCCGGTCATAATTGATCGCGACTGGCACAAACACCACATCCCGGCCCTTTGGGTCGCGGTCATCCAAAACGTAGCTGAGCAATCCTAGACGGGGGCGCATCAGCCGGCCATTCAGGCTCAACCCGCCTTCGGGAAAGATCCCCTGTGCCACACCACCCGAAATCGCCATTTGCACATAACGCGCAAGCACCTTGCGATAGAGCGCCCCGCGCGATCTGCGGCGGATGAAATACGCCCCCATCATCCGGATCAGGCGGCTCAACGGCCAAATCCGCGCCCATTCGCCCACCGCATAAGACAGCGCCGAGGTCTGCGCCGCCAAATAGGTCACCAACACGTAATCCATGTTGGACCGGTGGTTCATGATAAACACCACCGTCGCGTCTTTGGGGATAGATTGGATGATCGCGTCGTTGCGCGGCCCCGTCCAAACCACATAGACCGACCGTACCAGCAACCGTGCCAATCGCGTGCCAAACCCAAAATACGTGAAGGCGCTAAAGCTGGGCACGATTTCACGCGCGTAAGACCGCGCCCGTTCGAACGCCACGTTTTCGGGCATGTTGTGTGACTGGGCATGTGTGACGATTTCGCGCGTTACAGCCGGGTCATAGATCAACCGCTGGATCATGTCATAGCGCCGCGCCAGCTTGAACGGTTCGATCGGGCGGGTCAGCCGCTGGTTCAACCGCTTCACCGCCCGTTCTAACCGACGGCGAAAAAACCAACGCACCGACGGAAACAGGAAATGCGACGCAAAGGTCACGGCCGCAAACAGCAGTATTAGCACGAACAGCCACAGCGGTATTTCGATGGCTTGCGTCATGGATGGGCCCTGTGGGAGCGGGCGATTAGGAACGTCAAAAAGGTCATGGCCCCCACCTTTACCACCGGTTTCGAATAATATGAAAGGCACAGTGTCACGGGCCCCATGCGCGGGTCTTGTGCCCGATTGCGGCCCTTATTTGTCGTTGTCACCCGACCGCGCTGCATCGCAGCGAATTGACAAAGTCATAAACTTTCACTTACTGTATCTACAGTGCAATATAATTACTCAACCGATTCACGAGGGCCTTATGTCTGACACCAAAAAAGACCGTCCGTGGTTGATCCGTACATATGCCGGCCACTCGACCGCTCAGGCGTCGAACGCGCTCTATCGGGACAATCTGGAAAAAGGGCAAACGGGGCTGTCGGTTGCCTTCGATCTGCCAACACAAACGGGGTATGACAGCGACCATATTCTGGCGCGCGGCGAGGTCGGAAAGGTCGGCGTGCCGGTCAGCCATTTGGGCGATATGCGCGCGTTATTTGACCAGATCCCGTTGGACCGGATGAACACATCCATGACGATCAACGCAACCGCGCCTTGGTTATTGTCGCTTTATATCGCCGTGGCCGAAGAACAAGGCGCCGATATCGCAGCCCTGCAAGGCACGGTGCAAAATGATCTGGTCAAAGAATATCTCAGCCGCGGCACCTACATTTGCCCGCCTGCGCCCAGCCTTAAAATGATCGCAGATGTGGCCGAATACTGCTATTCTAACGTGCCCAAATGGAACCCCATGAACGTGTGTTCGTACCACCTGCAAGAGGCCGGTGCGACGCCCGAGCAAGAACTAGCCTTTGCCTTGGCCACTGCCACCGCCGTTTTGGATGCGTTGAAACCGCGCGTCCCGGCGGCAGATTTCCCTGCCCTCGTGGGCCGCATTTCGTTTTTTGTGAACGCAGGCATCCGGTTTGTCACCGAAATGTGCAAGATGCGCGCCTTTGTTGACCTGTGGGATGAGATTTGCCGCGACCGATACGGCGTCACGGACCCCAGCTTTCGCCGGTTTCGCTATGGGGTGCAGGTCAATTCGTTGGGGCTGACGGAGCAGCAGCCCGAAAACAACGTCTACCGCATTTTGATCGAAATGCTGGCCGTAACCCTAAGCAAAAAGGCCCGCGCCCGTGCAGTGCAATTGCCCGCATGGAACGAAGCGCTGGGTCTGCCGCGCCCGTGGGATCAGCAGTGGTCAATGCGCATGCAGCAAATCATGGCCTATGAAACGGATCTGCTGGAATTCGATGACCTGTTTGATGGCAACCCCGCCGTAGATGCCAAAGTGGACGCGCTGAAAGACGGCGCGCGCCGCGAGCTGGCCAATCTCGACGGTATGGGCGGCGCGATCGAGGCGATCGGCTATATGAAGGGGCGGCTGGTGGACAGCAATGCCGACCGTCTTGGCCGCATTGAGGCCGGTGAAACTATTGTTGTGGGCGTGAACAAATGGCAACGTGGTGAACCATCGCCCCTGATGACGGGGGATGGGGGTATCATGGTCGTGGACCCCACCGCCCAAGCCGATCAAATCGGGCGCCTGGACGCCTGGCGTGCCACCCGCGATGACGCGGCCGTGCAACAAGCGCTGGTTGATCTGCGCGCCGCTGCCGCCGAAGGGCGCAACATAATGCCGCCGTCGATTATCGCCGCCAAAGCGGGGGCCACCACGGGGGAATGGGCCGCACAGATGCGCGCCGTGCATGGGGAATACCGCGGCCCCACCGGGGTATCGGGCAGCCGGTCCAACAAAACCGAAGGTCTGGATGATTTGCGCAACGCGGTGGATGCGGTCAGCGACAAATTGGGCCGCCGGTTGACGTTTCTAGTGGGCAAACCGGGGCTCGACGGGCATTCCAACGGGGCCGAACAGATCGCCGTACGCGCCCGCGATTGCGGCATGAACATCGCCTATGAAGGCATCCGGCTGACCCCCGCAGATATCGTAACCGCCGCGCAAACCGATGCCGCGCATGTTGTCGGGTTGTCCATTCTGTCAGGCAGCCACATCCCACTGGTCGAAGACCTGATGGTCCAGATGCGCGCGGCCGGGTTGGCACATATCCCTGTCATTGTCGGTGGGATCATCCCCGATGATGATGCCGGACGGCTGCGCGCCATGGGGGTGGCACGGGTCTACACGCCCAAAGACTTTGAGCTGAACACCATCATGATGGATATTGTGACGCTGGCAGACCCGCAGGCTGTCGCTGCGGAATAGGCGGTTTGCCCTTGTTCCTGCGGCAAAGGCCGGGCAAATTGCGCCCGACTTTGAAAGGACCCCACACCATGACCATCCACATTGGCGCCGCCCCCGGAGACATTGCCGAAACCGTCTTGATGCCGGGGGACCCATACCGCGCACGCTGGGCCGCCGAAACATTCCTAGAGGGTGCCAAACTGGTGAATGAAGTGCGCGGCATGCTGGGGTTTACCGGCACCTACAAAGGCAACCGCGTGACAATCCAAGGGTCCGGCATGGGTATGCCGTCGCTGTCGATTTACGCCAATGAACTGATCACCGACTACAACGCACAAACGCTGATCCGCATCGGATCTTGCGGCGGGATGCAACCGCAAGTGGCCGTGCGCGACGTGATCATCGCCATGTCGGCCACCACAATCACGTCCCCATCATCTGCGATTTTCCGCGATGTGAATTTTGCACCAACGGCGGATTATACGTTGCTGGCGGCGGCTGTTGCGGCAGCACAGGCGCGGGGCACCACACCCCACGTGGGCGGCATCTATTCATCCGATGTGTTTTACGCAGAACGCCCTGATCTGGACGAACAAATGGTGCGCCACGGCATTCTGGGGGTCGAGATGGAGGCCGCAGAACTCTATACGCTAGCGGCCCGGCATGGGCGGCGCGCATTGGCGTTGCTGACCGTCAGTGACCATCTGCAAACTGGCGAGGCCCTGCCAGCCGAAGACCGCGAGCGCACCTTTGGTGACATGGTGGAAATCGCACTCGATGCGGCCTTTGCCTAAAGGCAAGGCCAACATCGAAGCCCATCACAAGCCGTGCGTCCCATCATAGACGTTTTTGCCCGGCCCGACCCACCCTTTTAAGGCATCCGTTGCAGGGGCATATATGTCCACCTGCAGCGGATAGCAGGCCGCCGCATCGCTGGAATGTTCGGCAGAACAATCGCCCCCCGGACAGGCCGACAGATTGCCGACCAGATCAATTTCGGCGAAAAATTCGAGGTAATCGCCCGGTCGTACGGGGCTGGCCTTCATGAAATACTGGCCTGTGTCGCGCGTGAACCCGGTGCACATAAACACGTTCAGCACGTCATGGACCAACGGCTCGGCCACCTGCACCGTGGTGCCCATATAGGCGGCCAACGCCCGCGTGAGATTGGAATGACAACAGTAGTGATACTGCCCCCCATCTGACAAAAGCGCGTGGGTGTAAGGGTCGCATCGCGTGCCAATCACATCGTGCACCGACCCGCCAAATTCATCGATCCCGTACCAGCCCAACGTATCGTGTGTGATCGTCGCCATGGGCCGCAAATGCGGAAACGACGACCACATCTGTTGGCCACGGGTGATATGGGTGCTGTGCAATGCGCGGGTTTTCCCAGAATAAAACCGTTCGCTGAGGTCATGGGCGCTGTGCAAATTCAGATCTCCGACCTGCGGCCCCTCGACGCTGGTGATCCGGAAGAAGTGCCCGGCAGGAACCGAAAAACAACGTGCATCGCGGGCAGGCACCATGACCGTTTCGGTCAGGTGCATCCCGTCGCGCGCCCGGTCGTACAGCGCCATATCAGGCATAGGCAGGGTTTCGACCGGGTAGCAGACAACCGGTTTGACCGCGCGGCGCGCATCGGCATCAGAGGGGGGTAGCATTGTCATGTCCTTTCGGGGCGGAGCCCACATCATTGTTTTGGCAGGTCGGCTTTGCAATCGCGCGGTGGCCCTTTGGAAGCGGTAAATGCGTCGGCGCCACATGCCATACAGATATATTTGCGCAACACACCACGGTCACCGGTGCGGTCTTCGCGCCACCGACACTGACGCGTCGCACGGTTGCGGCGCGCGAAGATGGCCACAAATATGAACGCGATGATCAGGCCGATAACAATATGCATAAACGCCTCAGATCAACAAATGGCCCGCGAGACCCAGGCCAAAGCCTAATATAGCGCCCAAAGGCGGCATCATCGTGTTTTCCACAGGCACCTGCGGCGCGATATCCTGAAACATCAGATAAAGGATCCCCCCCGACGCCACCATCATCACAGCACCTATGAAGGGCTCGAAGTGAATGGGTAATGTCAGGCCAATGTAGGCCGCCAACGGGCCCAAGGGGACCATCAAAAAGAACACCCAAAGCCGGCCGCCCCCTGCATCTGTCATCTCGCGCATGGCATTGTAGCCTTCGGGCAAATTTTGCAGCGCAATCAACGCCGCCACCAGCAACGCGGTGGACATGTCGCCCGTGATCAACGCACCCAACGCCAAAGCTTCGGGCAGATAGTCCATCATCATGGCGAGAAATTGCGCCACTTTGCCGCCACTGGTCGCGAGCAATTTATCAACGTAGGCAAACCCGACGCCGCCAGCCAGAAACCAACCAAGCGCAGGGCCGGGCGCCAGACGCGCGCTGCCCTCAGGCAGCAACACCAACGCCACAGCCGCCAACAAAGCCCCCGCGCCAAAGGCAACGACCCCGTGGCGCAGTTCGCTCCCCAAGCCATTGGGGAACCGATCCGTTCGCACCAACGCCAACCACGCCCCCAATGGGATCGAAAGCCCCGCCAAAGTCGCCAACCCCAACGCGGCCCAAAAAGGAGCGACCTCCACGGTTTAGACCCGGCGTTCGACCATCATCTTTTTGATATTGGCGATGGCCTCAGCGGGGTTGAGCCCTTTGGGGCAGGTCTTGGCGCAGTTCATGATCGTATGGCAGCGATACAGTTTGAACGGGTCTTCCAGTTCGTCCAAACGTTCGCCCGTGGCCTCATCACGGCTATCGATGATCCAGCGATAAGCATGCAACAACGCTGCGGGCCCGAGGTAACGGTCGCCGTTCCACCAGTAGCTTGGGCAAGACGTCGAGCATGACGCGCACATCACACATTCATACAGACCATCCAGTTTTTTGCGGTCGTCAATGGATTGCTTCCATTCTTTGGCCGGGCGGTTGGTCTTGGTCTCCAACCACGGCATGATCGAGGCGTGCTGCGCATAAAAATGCGTCAAGTCCGGGATCAGGTCTTTGACCACTGGCATGTGCGGCAACGGGTAGATTTTCACATCGCCCTTTACCTCATCCATGCCATAAATGCAGGCGAGTGTATTGATGCCATCGATGTTCATCGCGCAGGATCCGCAGATCCCTTCGCGACACGACCGCCGGAAGGTCAACGTTGGGTCAATCTCGTTTTTGATCTTGATCAGCGCGTCCAAAATCATCGGTCCGCAGCTGTCGAGATCAACGAAATAGGTATCAACTCGCGGGTTTTTCCCGTCATCGGGGTTCCACCGATAGATCGAGAATTTTCTGAGGTTCTTCACACCTCCAGGCTTGGGCCAGGTCTTGCCCTTGGTCATGCGGGAATTTTTTGGCAATGTCAGTTGAACCATGTCTGTGTTCTCCTGTGTAAACTATAGCGATGCGAGCGCGGCGGGACCCGCAGCCCGGAGGCAATTTTGCGTTTCCGGGCGCGTCAGAACCGCCCGAATGGTGTCGGCCGTGTTCTGATCGACCCCGGTGATCGCATCCGCGGCCAATGACTGAACCTCGCTGGCATCGGCATTGTCCACGACGCAATTCGTGAATGGGGTGAACAGCGCCTTGGGCACCTGCGGAAAATAAACAGCCAAAGCTTCGGGCAGGATGGTTTTGGCAGTGTCCCGCCCCGCGCGATCTGTCGCCTGTTGCACTTCGGCGCAGGCGGCCAGTGTCACCAGCGCCACGACGCCTGCAACCAAAGAAATCCGTGCCATATTAAAACGTCCGCTTCTTGGGTGCGATCTTTTTAGGATCAATACCGCCTTCATTGTGGCTGGTAAGCGGCTGCTCGTGCACCCCACGATACCCCAGAGATGCGGCATTCCCTTTGAACCAAATCAACGAGTGTTTGCGCCAGTTTGCGTCATCGCGGTCGGGGAAATCTTCGTGCGCATGTGCGCCACGGCTTTCCTTGCGCGCTTCGGCGCCGGTGATGGTGGCTACCGCGTTGGGGATGAGGTTCGCCAATTCCAGTGTTTCCATCAAATCGGAATTCCAGACTAGGCTGCGGTCGCTCACGCCAACATCAGACCACTTGCTCGCGACCTCATCCATAGCCTGTTTGCCCTCGGCCAAGGTTTCGTTGGCCCGGAAAACGGCCGCGTCCTTTTGCATGCATTGCTGCATTTCAAGCCGCAGATCGGCGGTTGGCGTGTGCCCTTTGGCATACCGTGTGTTGTCAAACCGGTCGAGCGCGGCTTGCACAGACGCCGGGTTGGGCGTTGGTACAGCACTGTCCGGATCAACGATTTTCCCGGCCCGGATCGCGGCAGCCCGGCCAAACACAACCAGATCGATCAGTGAATTTGACCCAAGGCGGTTGGCCCCATGCACCGACGCACAGCCCGCTTCACCGACGGCCATCAAGCCGGGGGATATGCGATCAGGTTCGTCGGTGGTGGGGGCCAGCACTTCGCCCCAATAGTTCGTCGGAATGCCGCCCATATTATAGTGTACCGTTGGCAGCACCGGGATAGGCTCTTTGTTGAGGTTCACACCCGCAAAGATACGTGCGCTCTCAGAAATGCCCGGCAGGCGCAGCTTCAATGTCTCTGGCGGTAGGTGGTTGAGGTTCAGGTGGATGTGATCCCCGTTTTTACCCACACCGCGCCCTTCGCGGATCTCCATCGTCATGCAGCGGCTGACATAGTCGCGCGGCGCGAGGTCTTTGTACTGAGGCGCATAGCGCTCCATGAACCGCTCACCCTCGGAGTTGGTCAGATAGCCGCCTTCGCCGCGCGCGCCTTCGGTGATCAGACACCCTGCCCCATAGATGCCGGTGGGGTGGAATTGCACAAATTCCATATCCTGCAGGGGCAACCCGGCCCGTGCTGTCATACCACCGCCGTCACCGGTGCAGGTATGCGCGGAAGTTGCCGAGAAATACGCGCGCCCGTAGCCGCCTGTCGCCAGCACCACCATCTTGGCGCTGAACAAATGCAAGGTGCCGTCATCCAGCTTCCAACACATTACACCCTGACAGACCCCGTCCTCGGACATGATCAGGTCGATGGCGAAATATTCGATATAGAATTCCGCGTTGTTCTTGAGCGATTGGCCGTAAAGCGTGTGCAAAATCGCGTGGCCTGTCCGGTCCGCCGCGGCGCAAGTCCGCTGTACGGCGGGGCCTTCACCAAATTCAGTGGTGTGGCCGCCAAACGGGCGCTGGTAGATCTTGCCTTCTTCTGTGCGCGAGAACGGCACACCGTAATGTTCCAGCTCGTAGACCGCTTTGGGGGCTTCGCGGGCCAGATATTCCATCGCATCGGTGTCGCCCAACCAGTCTGAACCCTTGACCGTGTCATACATATGCCACTGCCAGTTGTCGGGGCCCATGTTGCTAAGGCTCGCCGCGATGCCGCCTTGTGCAGCCACTGTGTGCGACCGGGTCGGGAAAACCTTGGTGACGCATGCGGTACGCAGCCCTTGTTCGGCCATGCCCAGCGTGGCCCGCAAACCGGCCCCGCCAGCGCCAACCACGACGACGTCATATTCGTGCGTTTCGTATTCGTAAGAAGCCATGGATCAGTCTCCTGGATCTGTGCAGAGCGCGCGCCTGCACGTCATTGGGGTCACAGTGCGAGGCGCACGATTGCGTAAAGGCCCACGGCCATCGCCGCGTAAGACACACAGGTCATGGCCACAATGGCGATTTTCTGCGCCAGACCATGTACATAGTCCTCGATCAAGGCCTGCACACCCCCGGCGAAATGTTTGAACGTCACGATGATGGTCAACGCTGCGATAACCGCCGGGAACGGACGGTTGAACGTGGCTGTCACCTCTTCGTAGGGCGCGCCCAACAGGGGGCCAAAGGTAAAGACGAACAGCGGGATCAGCAACAAAAGCGCACCCGAGCTGACGGTCATGGCCCAGTGGTGCGCGGTACCGGTTTTCGCCGACCCCATGCCTGACGCGCGCTTGCGGTCTGTCAAATAGCTCATGACGGCCTCCTTATATCACGACGATGGTCAGCAGGGTCAGCAGCACCGAGCCGCCAATCACCGCATAACCAAGTTTATATGCGGTCTCGAGGTCGAGCGCCTTGCCCTGATCCCAGATCAGGTGCCGCACGCCAGCCAATGTGTGATACCACAGCCCCCACAGGGACAATGTCATCACCAGATCACCAAACCAACTGGTCAGGACCCCGTCTGCATAGGCGAAATATTCAGCCGATGTTGCCGCCGCCAGAAACCACCAGACCACCAACAGCGATGAAATCAGCAGGGCATTGCCCGTGATGCGCGTGAGGATGGAGGTCATCGATGTCAGCTGCGGACGATAAATCGTCAGATGTGGCGACAAAGGGCGGTTGCCCCGATTTACATCGGCCATAGTAGATTCCTTCTGGTTCCCTAGTATTCTTTTACTGTTTATTCTCCTAATGTCACGTGTTCCGGCGGCCCTAAAACGCGGTTATTTGGCGCGGTTTGTCCGAAATCCGTTAACCTTTCCCGATTTGTGATCACAGCCTGAATGTGTGTGATCACATTACCGCATTTCGCTAAGCTGACGCGTCGTTTCCCTGCGCAGCTTACGTTTGATCTGCATCGGATAGTCCTCGAACCCATTGGCGGTCATCACAAAAGCCCCATCCCCGCGGATCACGTTTTCGTAAAACCAACCTGTCAGGTCTGCGTCATCGGTTTCGATGACCACCGCATTCACGGTCGCATCCACGGCCGCCAACGCCGTGTGGCGTGCAAGTGGCGGCACCCCTTCGTTGGACACGCCATCCCCGGATATATCGATGACCTTGCGCGTGCAAAACTTAACGTGTTCTAGTGCGATTTCGGCGGCAATCAGCGCCTCTCCGATCGCGGTTGAAAAGTTCCGCCAGACCCGGCGATTTTGCGCCACGGCCTCTGCAAAGGCCATTACGTCACCGTCGGTGCGCATCCGCGTCCAAGGAAGGGTCTGCCGTTGGCGGCCGGCTCCCGTCCATTGGATCACCGTGACCATTGCGTCTTGGGCGATCAATGCGTCCACCACCTGCCCATCGCGCAACGCCGCCGCCAGCCCTTGCATTTGAATGTCATATTCACGGCGGTCAACTGACCCCGACACATCCACAGCCAACACCAGCGCCAATTGGCAGGCCAGCGCCGACCCGGCCCCACACATCAGTGCCGCCAGACAGAAGAAAAACCGCGTCATGGCGCCAATCTGGCGCAATACGGGCGAGCGTTCTACAGGTTTTTGCCGCAGACGCCGGAATTGAGCCCGTCGCGGGTGCCCCCCCGATGCCCATCACGCGGGTCTTTAGGTCGGCACCAGCGCCCAATAATCGAGATCTAACAGCACCTCAGGCCGGTATTTTCCGTCCTCGTCCCGCAACACAAACGGCGCGCCCCCTTTGGTCGCCACCAACCGCAGCCGCAGCGCACCCACGCCGGGCGCGGACGTCTCTGCCTTGTCCAACACTTCGGACCACGCCCGGATCGTATCCCCCGCCAAACAGGGGTTGGCGTGCGCGCCGCCGTTCAGCCCGACAATCATCTGCGCATTGGCCAACCCATTAAACGACAACGCGCGCGCCATCGAAATCACATGCCCGCCGTAAATCAGGCGTGTCCCGTCGGGCCGCGCGGTCGTGTCAAAATGCACTTTGGCGGTGTTTTGCCACAGACGCGTGGCCATCATATGTTCGGCGTCTTCGACAGTGACACCATCTACATGGTCGATCTGCTCGCCGATCTCGTAGTCGCCGAACCGGTGCGGCTCCCCGGCGAGGGTGAAATCATAAGAGGTAAAATCGAGCCCGCGTGGGATCACCAAATCCTGCGCGGCGACGGCCTTTGGCAGGTCGGGCACGACGGTTTCAGGCGCGGGCGCGTCTAGGTTGCCTTTGCGCACCATCACCCAGCGCACATATTCCAGCACGGTTTCGTCATGTTGGTTGAACCCGGTGGTGCGCACCCAGATCACACCCGTTTTGCCGTTGGAATTTTGCTTGACCCCGATCACCTGCGACACCGCCCGCAGCGTATCGCCGGGCCAGACGGGTGTGCTCCAGCGGCCCTGCGCATACCCCAGATTGGCCACAGCGTTCAACGACACGTCAGGCACCGTTTTGCCAAAGACCACGTGAAAGCCGATCAGATCATCCAGCGGGCTAAACGGCAGGCCACAGCTTTGCGCGAATTGGTCCGATGAATAGAGCGCATGCCGCGCCGGATATAACATATGATAGAGCGCACGTTCGCCCATCTTGATCGTGCGCGGCACTGCGTGATGCAGCGTTTGCCCCACGGCGTAGTCCTCAAAGAACCGCCCCGTGTTGGTCTTTGCCCCCATTATTGCGCGCCGAGTTTGGTATCGGGCGTGTAGGTGCCATCGGCCTCTTTGACCACCGCTTGGCCGCATCGCATCAGACCTGCGGCGTGGTCCCATGTTTGGGTCGGGCTGCCGTGCAGCGCCCAGCCGTTGTTCAGGGCCTCTGTCACCTTGTGGCAAAACGCCGATGTGTCCTCTTCGGACAGAAAACGATACAATTTCATTCAGATCTCCTACGTATCAGACGGGAAAGGGCCAGACGCCAAGCCCAATGTGAATGGCAGCCACAAGGCTAAAGAGCACAGCGCTGATCACAGCAAGGCGGATATATGTGGCACGGCCCGCGCGGTCCGGCGGTGTCCAATCGGGCTCGGCGCGGTTGATCAAGACCGCCTGCCCCACGGCCCAAGCCAGCAGCCCGCCAAAAAGCACCACCGACGCCAGATCACCATTCACCAGCAGGTGCGCCGTCGCCCAGATTTTGAAACCGGTCAGTTGCGGGTGGCGGATTTTATACGCAGGCCACGCCTTGGCCCCTTTGGCGGCGCTCGATCCGAAGACCCACAGCGCCAGCAGCATCAACGTGTTGTTCGCATGCACCATAAAACCGGGCGGCTGCCAGATGGCGATGAAATCCGCCGCACGGTAGCCGATGATCATCAGCACCACCGCTGCGACAAGACCCACAGCAATGATACCCTTGCCACGAGGGCCCAGTGCGGCGCGGCGAACCGGCGCCAATCGTTTGAAATAATGAACCGCGATCCAAAGGATCAGTCCGGCGATCAGAAGGGCCATTGGCTTACTCCGCGCTAAGAGCTGCTATTGCTGCCACCTTTGCCAGTGTTTCATGGGCGGTTGCAACATGCAGATTTTCCACGATGCGCCCATCAACCACCGCCACTGCCTGCCCGCCTGCAAGGGCCGCATCGTAGGCCGCGATCTGCCGGTGCGCCAGATCGATCTCTGCATCCGTCGGTGAAAACGCGGCGTTGGCCACATCAAGCTGCGCCGGGTGGATCAGTGTTTTGCCGTCAAACCCCATATCACGGCCTTGCGCGCATTCCACGGCCAGCCCTTCCGCGTCCTGAAAGGCGTTGTACACGCCATCAACGATTGCCACTCCGTTCGCCTTGGCCGCCAAAACGCACAGACCGAGACCCGCCATCAAGGGCGCACGATCACCCCGGAACCGCGCACCAAGCTCCTTGGACAGGTCATTTGTGCCCATCACCATGCCCTGGCACAGCGGGTGTGCCGCGATCTGAGCAGCGTTCAAAATACCCCTTGGTGTTTCCATCATCGCCCATAGCGGGGTGTCCCCCGTGACCTCAGATATCGCGTCCAAGGCATCGGGGCTGTCGACTTTTGGCAGCAAAATCGCGTCGGTCTGCATATTTTTAACCGCTATTGCATCCGCATGCCCCCACTGCGAGGCCATGTCATTGATCCGCACAATTTTTAGACGTTCCCCATATGTCCCGCCGTCCAGCGCGCGTGCCAACACCTGCCGTGCCGTGTGTTTTTCGTCGGGGGAGACCGCATCCTCGAGGTCGAAAATAATAGCGTCCGTGTTGAGGTTACGTGCTTTCTCCAACGCCCGTGCGCGCGATGCAGGGATATAAAGAACCGAACGGAGCGGGCGTTGCAATGCTGTCATGGGCGCGTATCCAATGCCACCAAGTGAATCATAAAGTTGCGCGAAATGGGCCATTTTTTGAAAGAAACATCAAGGGAAATTGCGCCGCAATGCAGCAAATATCGAATTTTCGCTATCCCCGTTCGCCAGATTAACCAATATTTCAACCCTATAATGGATGTTGCTCATGTCGAATATCACAGTGTCTACTGCCCCGGCTTGGCCGCCATGCACATGGACCACCACGATAGGATCGGCAGTAAACTGAACCGGGGCCGCCCGGTCATCGCCGGTAAAACCGGTGGGCCAGATGACAGCGGGTGCCGCCTTTGAATTGAAGGCAGACACGAGTATGACACGCATATCCAAGATGCTGCATTTGGGCGCATTGAGCGCGGCAGCCGCACTATACATCGCATCCACCACCGATGCCGCCGCACAAAACACACGTAATTGCGCACCACGTGCCGCAGTGGTTGACAGATTGGCCGACGGCTATGGGGAATCGCGCCAATCCATCGGGTTGGGTGCAAACAACGCTGTCGTCGAGGTCTTTGCCTCTGATGAAACCGGCACATGGACAATCACAGTCACGACACCCAATGGCCTCACTTGCCTTGTCGCGTCCGGCCAGTCCTACGAACCCCTCGCCGAAGCATTACCAGCCAAAGGCAACGATGCCTAACTAGTACAAAGGTGGGCCGGTGGTCCTCCTCGTAATGCCGCACCATTGGCTCGACATGGCACCCCTTCAGGTCAGGCCATCCCAGATCAATTTAGCCCCCGTCAAGCTTAGCAAGACGTAGGTTATACCAAAAAATATGCGTTCCGGTATTAAACGGTGCGCCCGAACACCCAACCAGGCGCCCAACAAAGCGCATGGTGCCAGCAGTAGATTGGCCACACCAGTTTGGTATGTGAACATACCAAGAAATGCATACGGGACGAATTTCGCTGCATTCACCACGAAGAACACCAAGACGGTGGTCGCTTGATATTGGGTTTTGCTCATTTTCTTGGACAACAAATAAACAGCAGCCGGGGGTCCACCTGCATGGCTCACAAAGCTCGTGAACCCCGCGACGAACCCGGCCAACACCCCGACAAACCGCGGTAGATCCCGCGTCGACCGGTCCGCCACCGCTTTGGCAAACACCAGTTGCCACAACACAAAACCTACCGAGACCCCGCCAATCAGGACCCGCAGCACGTCAGGCTGCGCCAGCGTGTAGAGGCCCGCGCCCACCGCAACCCCCGGGGCCGCCCCCGCGATCATCAAGATCGCCGCGTCTTTGTCCCAACCACCCCAATAGGGGCGCAAACTGACGACATCGATCAGCATCAAAAGCGGCAACATAACGCCAAGCGCCAGCCCAGGTGCCACCACCAGCGCCAAGACACTGGACGCTGCAAAAGCTGCGCCTGAGCCAAATCCCCCCTTTGAAATCCCCGCAAAGACCACCGCCGGGCCTGCCACAAGAAAAAACATCCAATCGAGAGTAAGCATGTTGCCGTCTTTCCTGATGGGGTCCGCACAAGACCACGACGAGAGCGCCTTGATTCGAATAGCACACCACACGACACCTCGCACGGGAACACAACCGCACCACCGATCTTGCGCAACGGGCCTTTAATGGGTAGCAGAGGGCGCAACCTCAATCCAATGCGGAGCATATTTCCATGGCAAGACCCAAAATCGCGCTGATCGGCGCCGGTCAAATCGGCGGCACACTCGCCCATCTGGCAGCGCTGAAAGAACTGGGCGACGTTGTCCTTTTTGACATTTCCGAAGGCACCCCCGAGGGCAAAGCGCTCGATATTGCTGAAAGCGGCCCATCCGCGAAATTCGACGCCACCATGTCAGGCACCCAGTCCTATGAGGACATCGCAGGCGCTGACGTGTGCATCGTGACGGCCGGTGTGGCCCGTAAGCCTGGCATGAGCCGCGATGATCTTTTGGGCATCAACCTCAAGGTCATGAAATCTGTCGGCGAAGGCATCCGTGACCACGCGCCAGACGCCTTTGTGATCTGCATCACCAACCCCTTGGATGCGATGGTTTGGGCGCTGCGCGAATTCTCTGGCCTGCCACATGAAAAAGTCTGCGGCATGGCCGGTGTGCTGGACAGCGCGCGGTTCCGCCATTTCCTGGCTGACGAATTCAACGTCTCGATGAAAGACGTCACCGCCTTTGTTTTAGGCGGTCACGGCGATACAATGGTGCCGCTAGTTCGGTATTCCACGGTTGCTGGCATCCCACTGCCGGATCTGGTCAAGATGGGCTGGACCACACAAGAGAAACTCGACGCGATTGTGCAGCGCACACGCGACGGTGGTGCCGAAATCGTTGGCCTGCTCAAGACAGGTTCCGCCTTTTACGCGCCTGCCACAGCCGGGATCGAGATGGCCGAAAGCTACCTCAAAGACCAAAAACGCGTGCTGCCTTGTGCGGCATATGTTGACGGCGCCTACGGCCTGAACGGCTTTTACGTTGGTGTGCCAACAGTGATCGGCGCGGGCGGTATCGAACGCGTCGTCGAGATTTCGATGGACAAAGAAGAGCAAAGCATGTTCGACAACTCCGTCAATGCGGTCAAAGGTCTGGTCGAAGCTTGCAAAGGCATCGACAGCAGCCTGACCTAAGACGTGGCCAAACCAAAGCGATGAAGAGAGCCCGCAGTGTCGGGCTCTTTTTGCATCTTGCGGCAGGTATGCTGCGAATCCCTTGCTTTATATACGATTTGTTAAGCAAAAGGGTTTTGTGATCACAGGATTTCAACGTGTGATCACAAAATGTCGTTTTCACCAGATCACAGGCCGTGAAAGGCGAAAATAGGTTTCATCGGGGAAAAATCACGTTTTATATCGGCGCCAACGATCCGATCCATCAAAACGGGACTTTATCCATGAACATCCACGAATATCAGGCAAAAGCATTGTTGCGCAGCTACGGCGCGCCGGTCTCGGACGGTCGGGTCGTGTTGCGGGCCGAAGAAGCTAAAACAGCCGCTGGTGCCTTGGATGGACCGCTGTGGGTGGTCAAGGCGCAGATCCATGCGGGCGGCCGCGGCAAAGGCAACTTTAAAGAAGCGGATGCCGGCGAAAAGGGCGGTGTCCGCCTGACCAAGTCGGTGGAAGAAGCCGCCGAAGAAGCCAAAAAGATGTTGGGCCGCACGTTGGTCACCCATCAAACCGGGCCTGCGGGCAAGCAAGTGAACCGCATCTATATCGAAGACGGCTCTGGCATCGAAACTGAACTTTATCTGGCATTGTTGGTAGATCGCCAAACCAGCCGCGTGTCGTTTGTCTGCTCCACCGAGGGTGGCATGGACATCGAAGAGGTTGCCGCCAGCACCCCTGAAAAGATCCTGTCGTTCAGCGTTGACCCGGCGTCGGGCTACCAAGCGTTTCATGGTCGCCGTATCGCGTTTTCGTTGGGTCTGGAAGGCAAGCAGGTCAAGCAATGCGTGGCGCTGATGGGTCTGCTCTACAAAGCGTTCATGGAAAAAGACATGGAAATGCTTGAAATCAACCCGTTGATCGTGACCGACAGCGGTGACCTCAAGGTGCTCGACGCCAAGGTCAGCTTTGACGGCAATGCGATCTACCGTCATGCCGACATCGCCGAGCTGCGCGACACCACCGAAGAAGACAGTAAAGAGCTCGAAGCCTCCAAATACGACCTGAACTACATCGCGCTGGATGGTGAAATTGGCTGCATGGTCAACGGGGCTGGGTTGGCGATGGCGACGATGGACATCATCAAACTGTATGGCGCCGAGCCTGCAAACTTTCTTGACGTTGGCGGCGGCGCCACCAAGGAAAAGGTGACCGAAGCATTCAAAATCATCACCTCTGATCCACAAGTCAAAGGAATTCTGGTGAACATTTTCGGCGGCATCATGCGCTGTGATGTAATCGCAGAGGGCGTTGTTGCGGCTGTAAAAGAAGTCGGTCTTCAGGTCCCATTGGTCGTGCGTCTGGAAGGCACAAACGTGCAGCAAGGCAAAGACATCATCAACAATTCCGATGTCGACGTGATCGCCGCTGATGACCTCAAGGACGGCGCGCAGAAAATCGTGACGGCTGTGAAGGGCTAAGATCATGATCGCGGGCCACAGCCTGCTTGCGGCACGTAAAAGTGCCGCAGCCTCCTACATCGTCCCGTGCCTTGCGGTCACGGTGGCGCTGTTTGGTGGCCTGAGCCTACTCGAAGACGTGCTGCAACGCAGTCTGCTACAGGAAGGCGGCGTCATAGAGACCATATCGGCGCTGCTGTATGTGGTTGCCATCGCCGTTTTGCTGCCCGCCTTTAGGGCGGTGTGGCCTTTCGTGACGTTGTTGGCTGTGTTTTCCATGCGCGAATTTGACCTCGACAAACAGCTTTTCACCGAAGGGCTGTTTAAAAGCCGACAGTTCGTCGGTGACACCGTGCCAATAAGCGAACGGGTGGTTTCTTTGGCCATCCTGCTGGTGATTGTTGTCTCAATCGTTTTCGTGCTAGCGCGCGGTTTGCGTGGGTTGCCGCGCCGATTGCGGGAAGGCGACGGCGTGCTTTTATGTGTCCTTTTGGGCAGCGCGCTGGCGTTCACGTCCAAATTGGCGGATGGGTTCGGACGCAAACTGGCAGAGTTTGGGATTATCATCACCGAAGGCGTCGACCTTGCAGCCCTGACCTACGAGGAAATCGGCGAATTGGGCATGGCGCTCAGCTTTCTGATCGCGGCGTACGCGTTTATTCGCCTGTTCAACGCCGAACACGTCGGGCACCACACAGCGGAGATCATGGAATGATACCGCGACTGGCCTGGGCCCTTCTATCTGGTTGTCTTGCTGCCTGCACGTCGCAAGGCGTCTCGTCGGACACCGCTGAGTTGCGCAATACAAAATGGTCCAACCTCGTTCCAAAAAGCAAACCGTCCCAGATTGTGAACGCTTTCGATACGTTCTGTACCAATGGCCCCCGGACGGCCGCAGGCGTCGAAACATCACTGCGCGCTGCGGGCTATGTCCCCTTGCCCAAACGCACAGCGGGAGTGAAAGCTTTTGTTGTTGATACCAAAAAACCCGCCGTCGCCGTATCCGATAGCATGTGTCTCGTGCAGGCAGACGCGCGCACCGGTCAAACAACGCGGTTCCAGACCTATGTGGCCGAAACCTACCCCAATGCGCGCACCCTTGACCCCGCCACCTTGGGCGATGACATCGAACAGGCGTGGTCGATCCCATCGGATCCACCCGCCATTATCGCAACAGAACGCACCGAAAGCCTTGGCTGGTACCGCTATGCGTTGATCTTGTTCCGCCCGGAGGCCGCATGACCCGCTGTGCTGCCATAGACAACCCCGCTGTGCGCTTGGCCGTCATCGGTTTGCCTATAAACGGGGGGCGCACCTAAATGGCCCCGCGTCTTTATACCGAGATGATCAACCTTGCGCGCGCCGATGAGCGCCGGGTGCATATGCACGCAGAACTGGCGCAAGCCGGGATTGACGCTCAATTTTTCCCAGCGTTCGACAGCAGCACCGAAGCCCTCGCCGAAATGCACCGTCAATGCCAGCCTGAGGGCCCGTGGGGGCTGTTTCACACAGCCAATATGGCCATAACAATTAGCCATGCCCGTGTGTGGGAACGGTTCTTGGCCAGCGATGCAGACTTGTGCCTGGTCATGGAGGATGACGTCTTTATCGCGCCCGACCTGCGCCAATGGCTGGATGATCTGAGCTGGTGGCCTGCGGATGCCGATATGGTCAAACTGGAACGGTGGCGGGGGCGCAGCCTCAAGGTCTTGTTGTCGGCACGCGGCACCTCTCATCACGGTCGCCGGGTTGCCCGGTTGTTATCGCGCCATGTGGGCGCTGCGGGCTATATCATGACGCGCCAAACCGCCGAACGTTTTTTGGCCCAACGCCCCTTCAATATCACTGTCGACAACCTGTTGTTTAACTTCAACGCATCCCCGGCCGCCCGGCGCATGACCGTTTATCAGGTGCACCCTGCGCTCGTCGAACAGGGCAATGAGCCTGATGACGCGGTTGCACAAACGCCTCAGCGGCTGCGCCCAACGGGCTGGGCACGGATCCGCCAAAAATTGAAACGCGGTTATTACGAAATTGCCTATCCCCTGCCCACACTGTTGCGTGCCCTCACCGGACGCGCGCGGCTGCATCAGATCACGTTTCTGGCACGCTCTGCCCCGTCGGGGGATAAAACATGAGCCCAAACACACCCGCGCATTTGCCCACACAACCCGCTGATCTCAGCGGCATCTCTCTATGGGGTGGCCCACATGCCATCCTCTTTAATTTCTAAGTCAAAGGAAACACTATGGCCGTACTCATCGACGAAAACACCAAAGTCATCTGTCAGGGTTTGACCGGCAGCCAGGGCACGTTCCACACTGAACAGGCCATCGCTTATGGGACGAAAATGGTCGGCGGTGTGACGCCCGGCAAAGGCGGCCAGACGCATCTTGACCTGCCGGTGTTTAATTCCGTGCACGAAGCCAAACACGTCACCGAAGCCAACGCGAGCGTGATCTACGTGCCGCCCCCCTTCGCCGCGGATTCGATCCTTGAAGCGATCGATGCCGAAATGGAACTGATCGTCTGCATCACCGAAGGCATCCCGGTTCTGGACATGATGAAAGTGCAACGCGCACTCGAAGGCTCCAAATCGCGCCTGATCGGCCCCAACTGCCCCGGCGTGATCACACCCGACGCCTGCAAAATCGGCATCATGCCCGGCCACATCCACAAACGCGGCTCTTGCGGCGTGGTGTCACGCTCCGGGACGCTGACCTATGAGGCGGTCAAGCAAACGTCTGATCTGGGGCTGGGACAGTCGTCAGCCGTAGGCATCGGCGGCGATCCGATCAAAGGCACCGAGCATATTGACGTTTTGGAAATGTTTTTGGCCGATCCAGAGACACAAAGCATTATCATGATTGGTGAAATCGGCGGATCCGCCGAAGAAGAAGCGGCGCAGTTCTTGGCAGATGAAAAGAAAAAGGGCCGCTGGAAGCCCACTGCTGGTTTCATCGCTGGCCGCACGGCCCCTCCCGGCCGCCGCATGGGTCACGCGGGCGCGATTGTCGCCGGCGGCAAAGGTGGCGCCGAAGATAAAATCGACGCCATGCGCGAAGCTGGCATCGTAGTAGCCGACAGCCCCGCGACCTTGGGCGAAGCCGTGCAGGAAGCGATTGCGAAGGGGTGAGCTACGCCCCAATCATAAGCAACTCAAAGGCGTCAATGGCGCCTTTGAAGCCCATCCGGGCAAAGACGGCTCTACGTTGGCTTCAAGCTAGATTGCACCGTCAATGATCGCCATGGGAGCAAATAAGTACGGTTTAAGAAGCCTCGCATGCTTGTCTTGGAGTATGTCAGGCTCTCTCGTATCTGACGGTGAACATTCAAAGGAAAAATTAGTGTTTCCAAGGCTCAGGCTATTTGGCTTCAAAGGACGAACCGATAAATCAAGCTTTAGAACTGCAGTTTACCTGTCAATTTGCGTGTTTGTCGCGCTTCGTTACATGTTTTCCGGCCTTTTCTTCCTTTGTCTTTATCACGCCATTTTAGAGTTCTTGGGCATCTTCGCCGCTCTTCCGTCCCAACCCGGCCCCAACCGATACGGTCCCAACCCACATGAGGTAACCCCATGACCGACCACCCAGCTAACGATCAATTCCACGCCTCAAGCTTCATGCAAGGGCACAACGCAGAATACCTCGAACAGATGTATGCGCGCTATGCCAGTGACCCAAATGCGGTCGATGACGCATGGCAGGCGTTTTTCAAGGCTATGGGCGATGATGAGGTCAGCGTAAAGCACGAGGCCGCCGGGCCAAGCTGGGCACGCTCCGACTGGCCGCCCCAACCCGGGGATGAAATGACGCAAGCGTTGACGGGCGAATGGGCGCCCGAGGCCGAAGTCAAAGGTGCCGGCAACAAGATCAAAGCCAAGGCGGCTTCCAGCGGTGTTGAGGTCACCGACGATCAGGTCAAGCGCGCCGTGCTGGACAGCATCCGTGCGCTAATGATCATCCGCGCGTACCGCATCCGGGGCCATCTGGTGGCAGACCTTGATCCGCTGGGCATGCGAGAGCAAACGCCCCACCCCGAACTAGACCCAAAATCATACGGCTTCACCGAAGCCGATATGGACCGGCCTATTTTTATCGACAACGTGCTGGGGCTGGAAACCGCGTCAATGCGCGAGATCCTCAGTATTGTGCAGCGCACCTACTGCGGCACCTTTGCCCTACAGTACATGCATATTTCCAACCCCGAAGAGGCCGGTTGGCTCAAAGAACGCATCGAGGGCTTTGGCAAAGAGGTGTCTTTTACCCGTGAGGGCCGCAAGGCGATCCTTTCCAAGCTGGTCGAGGCCGAAGGGTTCGAGAAATTCCTGCATGTGAAATACATGGGCACCAAACGGTTTGGCCTTGATGGCGGCGAAAGCCTCGTGCCCGCGATGGAACAGATCATCAAACGTGGCGGCGCCCTAGGTGTGCGCGACATCGTCATTGGTATGCCCCACCGCGGGCGGCTTTCGGTGTTGGCCAACGTGATGGCCAAACCCTACCGCGCGATTTTCAACGAATTTCAGGGCGGCAGCTACAAACCCGAAGACGTCGATGGTTCGGGCGATGTAAAATACCACCTTGGCGCCTCCAGCGACCGTGAATTTGACGGCAACTCCGTACACCTTAGCCTGACGGCCAACCCCAGCCACCTCGAAGCGGTGAACCCGGTTGTCTTGGGCAAAGCGCGCGCCAAACAAGACCAGAACAACGACCCTGATCGCACGTCTTGCATGCCGATTTTGCTGCACGGCGATGCGGCCTTTGCGGGGCAAGGGGTCGTGGCCGAATGTTTCGCGCTATCCGGTCTGCGCGGGCACAAAACCGGTGGCACGATGCATCTGGTGGTGAACAACCAAATCGGCTTTACCACCGCGCCGCATTTCTCGCGCTCGTCGCCCTACCCGACCGACAACGCGCTGGTTGTTGAATCGCCGATTTTCCACGTGAATGGCGACGATCCAGAGGCCGTTGTGCATGCGGCCAAGGTCGCCACCGAATTCCGCCAGAAGTTCCATAAAGACGTGGTATTGGACATCATTTGCTACCGCCGGTTCGGGCACAACGAAGGCGACGAACCGATGTTCACCAACCCGGTGATGTACAAAAAGATCAAGGGCCACAAAACCACGCTGAGCCTCTATACCGAACGGTTGGTCAAAGACGGCTTGCTGCCCGAGGGCGAAGTCGAAGACATGAAGGCCGTATTCCAAGCGCACCTGAGCGAGGAATTCGAGGCGGGCAAAGAATACCGCCCCAACAAAGCCGATTGGCTGGATGGCAAGTGGTCA
This sequence comes from Roseobacter sp., assembly GCF_039970775.1. GTDB lineage: Bacteria > Pseudomonadota > Alphaproteobacteria > Rhodobacterales > Rhodobacteraceae > Roseobacter. The sequence goes on along the minus strand of NZ_JBDVLG010000051.1, from coordinate 107,077 downwards.
CATCTGGACAAGAAGAAAAACAAATACCAACGCGGCAAAACGGCCGTCGCCAAAGGCACACTCGCCGAAGTGGGCAAGGCGCTGACCACAGTGCCCGACGGCTACCCGCTGCACAAAACTGTGGGGCGGTTGCTCGACACCAAAAAGCAGATGTTTGCGAGCGGTGAAGGCGTCGATTGGGCCACCGCCGAGGCGCTGGCGTTTGGGTCGTTGCTGGCCGAAGGCTACCCAGTGCGGTTGTCCGGTCAGGACAGTACCCGCGGCACGTTCTCGCAACGCCATTCCGGCCTGGTGAACCAAGACACCGAGGAACGGTATTTCCCGCTGAACAATATCAAACCGGGGCAGGCTCATTACGAAGTCATCGATTCGATGTTGTCGGAATACGCGGTGCTGGGTTTTGAATACGGGTATTCGATGGCTGAACCCAACGCGCTAACATTATGGGAAGCGCAGTTTGGTGATTTTGCCAACGGCGCGCAGATCATGTTTGACCAATTCATCAGCTCTGGTGAATCAAAATGGTTGCGGATGTCTGGTTTGGTGTGCCTGCTGCCCCACGGGTTTGAAGGTCAGGGCCCAGAACATTCGTCTGCGCGATTGGAACGGTTTTTGCAGATGTGTGGGCAGGACAACTGGATCGTGGCCAATTGCACGACACCCGCCAACTATTTCCACATCCTGCGCCGCCAGATCCATCGGTCGTTCCGTAAACCGTTGATTTTGATGACACCCAAGTCATTGCTGCGTCACAAGATGGCCGTCAGCAAAACCGAAGAATTCACCACTGGATCCAGCTTCCACCGGTTGATGTGGGACGATGCACAGCAAGGTAATTCTGATACCAAATTGGTCGCTGACGACAAAATCAAACGCGTGGTGATGTGTTCGGGTAAGGTTTATTATGACCTGCTCGAAGAGCGTGATGCCCGTGGAATTGATGATGTTTATCTGTTGCGGGTTGAACAGTTCTATCCCTTCCCCGCGCAATCCGCGGTCAAGGAGCTGGAGCGTTTCAAACAGGCGCAAGTCGTTTGGTGCCAAGAAGAGCCGAAAAATCAAGGGGCTTGGACGTTCATCGAACCCAATATCGAATGGGTCTTGGGCCGTATCAAAGCCAAGCACCAACGCCCAATTTATGCAGGTCGCGCGACATCTGCGTCACCTGCCACGGGTCTTGCCAGCCAGCACAAATCACAACAAGCAGCGCTCGTCGACGATGCGCTGACGATCACGACATAAGCGCCGAAGGGAATATAATATGACCACCGAAGTTCGCGTCCCCACGCTGGGCGAATCCGTCACCGAAGCAACTGTTGCCACGTGGTTCAAAAAGCCCGGCGATACCGTCGCTGTGGATGAAATGCTGTGCGAGTTGGAAACTGACAAGGTTACTGTCGAAGTACCCAGCCCCGTGGCCGGTACATTATCTGAAATCGTGGCCGCAGAAGGCGAAACCGTTGGTGCGGACGCGCTTTTGGCATCGATTTCGGAGGGCGCAGGTGCCGGGAGCGATGCTCCCGCCGCTGCGCCAACCACAGCACCCGCCGCGCCAGCAGCAACGGGCGGCACCATCGACGTTATGGTTCCGACGCTAGGTGAGAGCGTAACAGAGGCGACAGTTAGCACGTGGTTCAAAGCCGTGGGCGACACCGTTGCCGCCGACGAAATGCTGTGCGAGTTGGAAACGGATAAGGTGAGCGTCGAGGTTCCGGCCCCGGCGGCTGGAACGTTGACGGAGATACTCGCCCCCGAAGGTGCGACCGTAGATGCAGCCGCCAAATTGGCCGTGATGAGCCAAGGCGCAGGCGCTGCTGCACCAACCGCCGCCGCCAGCCCAGCCGCCTCTTCGGAGGTTTCGGGCAGCGGGAAGGACATCGAGGATGCGCCATCCGCCAAGAAAGCCATGGCTGCAGCAGGGCTAAGCCGCGATCAGGTCAACGGTTCGGGCCGTGATGGCCGCGTTATGAAAGACGACGTGACAAAGGCCGTCGCAGCCGCAAGCACCGCGCCAACAACGGCTGCAGCCCCGCGCGCACCTGTTGCCGCCAATGACGCGGCCCGCGAAGAGCGGGTCAAGATGACGCGCCTGCGCCAAACCATCGCTAAGCGTTTGAAAGACAGCCAAAACACTGCGGCCATGCTCACCACCTATAACGAGGTCGACATGACCGAGGTGATGGCTCTGCGCAATGAATACAAAGATCTGTTCTTGAAAAAACACGGTGTGAAACTGGGCTTTATGTCGTTTTTCACCAAGGCCTGTGTGCATGCGCTGCGCGAAGTGCCCGAGGTCAACGCCGAGATTGATGGCACCGATATCGTGTATAAAAACTTCGTACATATGGGCATCGCCGCGGGTACGCCGACGGGTCTGGTGGTACCGGTCATTCGCGACACTGACGCGATGTCATTTGCCGCGATTGAAAAGGCCATCGCCGAAAAAGGCGCCCGCGCGCGGGACGGCAAGCTGTCGATGGCTGAAATGCAAGGCGGGACGTTCACCATTTCTAATGGCGGCGTTTATGGGTCGCTGATGTCGTCGCCGATCCTGAACCCACCGCAGTCTGGTATTTTGGGCATGCACAAGATCCAGGACCGTCCGATGGCGATCAAGGGGCAGGTTGTGATCCGTCCGATGATGTATCTGGCGCTGTCTTATGACCACCGGATCGTGGATGGCAAAGGGGCTGTGACCTTCCTTGTACGCGTGAAAGAAGCGCTCGAAGATCCGCGCCGTTTGTTGATGGATCTGTGATCAGAGGCGCGGCATGATACGCGGTATTCTTCTTGTCGGGGCTTTGTTGTCGGTCGTCGCCTGCGCGACCCAACAGCCCCGTGTTCTGAGCGGGCCTGAAGTCCGCTCGGAGCTGGTCGGCGGTGGTTTCCGGTATTCGGGTTTCGGCAATGCGTCAGGGGTCCTATTTACCGGGCACCTGCAGATCTTGCCCAATGGCAACATCACGTTTGCAACAGACAGTGGCCTCCATGACGCTGGCACATGGCGCCTGACCGGAAACACCATCTGCGCCCAGTTCGAGCTCTTTTTGAGCGGAGACGAGACGTGTTTCACAGTTAAACAGCTGGAAAAAGACAAGTTTCTGACTAGTGAGGGCTTCTTTCTATACCGTGCCTAACCCGGCCACCGCGGACAAACCAACCAACGGGAAAGATGAGACATGACTGAACTGACCATTCTGGCCCTCTATGGGCTACTGATTATCGTGACGATCCTGCTCAATGTCCTCACGGCGATGGCACAGGTTGGCGTGAAAACGCTGGCCGGTCCGCGGGATGGCATGCCCCCGTTGACGGGTGTGGCCGGGCGCACGGCGCGTACGTTGGACAATTCCGTGGTGGCTATGGTGCTGTTTGCCCCTGCAGTCTTGATGTTGGCCCAGCAGGATATCTCGACCGCGGACACCCTATTGGCCGCGCAGGTTTTCCTTGTGGCGCGTGTGGCGTTTTTGCCGGTGTATATTCTAGGGCTTCCGATCCCGTTTTTGCGGACGCTGGTGTGGATAGCTGGGTTTCTCTCGACGGCTTATCTTTACCTCGCGGCGCTCTGATCATGCCTGCCCTCTCCATAGCCACCAAACGGGCCGACCGCGTTCTGACAACACCCGTCAATCCGGCACATGGCTTTGTGCTCTGGCAATTGATGATCAGGATAGCGCGGTTTGGCGTGACACTCATTTTGTTGATCGGGGCGCGCATTTAATGGCACCCTCCCCATACCCACATTGTGTCACAGGCACCCGATGCTGACACACCAACGACGCGTCACAGGCGCATAAACTAAAGGAACTTCCCCATGGCAAATTACGACGTGATCATCATTGGTTCTGGCCCCGGCGGCTATGTTTGCGCCATCCGCTGCGCGCAACTGGGGCTTAAAGTGGCCTGCGTAGAGGGGCGCGATACGTTGGGTGGCACCTGTTTGAACGTCGGTTGTATCCCGTCCAAAGCGTTGCTGCATGCCAGCCATATGTTACATGAGGCTGAACATAATTTCGCGACCATGGGGCTCAAGGGCAAAAGCCCGTCGGTCGATTGGAAACAGATGTTGTCCTACAAAGACGACACGATTGGGCAAAACACCAAGGGCATCGAATTTTTGTTCAAAAAGAACAAGGTAGATTGGCTCAAAGGCTGGGGGTCCATCCCCGAGGCGGGCAAAGTCAAAGTCGGTGACGAGGTGCATGAGGCCAAGAACATCATCGTGGCGTCGGGTTCAGAACCTGCCTCGCTGCCGGGTGTCGAGGTCGATGAAAAGGTCGTGGTAACATCAACCGGCGCGTTGGAATTGGGCAAGATCCCCAAAAAGATGGTCGTGATCGGCGCCGGGGTCATCGGGCTCGAACTTGGGTCGGTTTATGCGCGGTTGGGCGCCGAGGTTACGGTCGTAGAATTCTTGGACGTGGTCACGCCGGGTATGGATGCCGAAATCCAGAAAACATTCCAGCGCACGCTAAAAAAGCAAGGGCTGACCTTTATTATGGGCGCCGCTGTGCAAAAAACCGAAGCCAGCAAAACAAAGGCCAAAGTGCACTACAAGCTGCGCAAGGATGACAGCGAACACGTGATCGACGCCGATGTTGTTTTGGTCGCGACAGGGCGCAAACCCTACACTGACGGGCTGGGGCTGGCTGATCTGGGCGTGAAAATGACAGACCGTGGGCAGATCGCTGTCAACGACACTTGGGAAACCAGCGTACCGGGCATTTTTGCCATCGGGGATGTCATCGAGGGCCCTATGTTGGCGCATAAGGCCGAGGACGAAGGCATGGCAGCCGCCGAACAGGTCGCGGGCAAACATGGGCACGTCAACTACGGTGTGATCCCCGGCGTCATCTACACCCACCCAGAGGTCGCCAATGTGGGCGCCACCGAAGAAGACCTAAAAGCGCAGGGACGTGCCTATAAGGTTGGCAAGTTCAGCTTTATGGGGAACGGCCGCGCCAAGGCGAATTTCGCGGGCGATGGGTTTGTGAAAATCATCGTGGACAGAGAAACCGACCGAATTTTGGGTGCGCATATCATTGGCCCCGCAGCGGGTGATTTGATCCACGAAATCTGCGTCGCCATGGAATTCGGCGCCTCTGCAGAAGATCTGGCCATGACATGCCACGCGCATCCCACCTACTCCGAAGCCGTCCGCGAGGCCGCATTGGCCTGTGGCGATGGTGCGATCCATATGTGACCGGACCGGGGTGGCTGAAAGGCCACCCTGCCCCCGATGTTACCACATCGTTTTGGCCGCGCGTGCGCCCCATGCGGCATCATAAGGCGCGCCGCCCTCTTCGCCATCCGACACCTCTGCGAGGATCTCACCAACCGTCGGCAGGTCTTGTGCAACCGGGCTGGTCGTCCAAAGATCTGCGCGCGTTAAAGCCCGCGCACATTGGGTATAGATCTCGGCAATCTCGATCACGATCACAGTTGCGGGCCTCCGCGTGTCTTTGGCAAAACGCGCGCGCATAGGCGCATCCGCCGTGACCCAGGCGCGTCCATTCACCCGCACAACCGTATTTGACCCGCTGACGAAAAACATCAATGACACCCGCGGGTCACGTACGATGTTTTCAAGCGAATCCAACCGACTATTCCCGCGCCAATCGGGCATCGCCAAGGTGCCCGGACCGATCTCTTGCACAACGGGGCACGCGTCACCACGGGGGCTACCATCGGTGCCTTCCGGGCCAACGGTGCTTAGGACGCAAAACTGCGCGGATAGGATCCATTTGCGGTATAGCGGCGTCAGGCTGTGCGCCACTTTGCGCAGCGAGGCCGCACCCGGCGTGCCATAATGCGCCCTAAGCGCGTCGATGTTATCAATCGCCTGTGCTTTGTCCGTCATCGTGAAACCCTGCCTCTTTCATCAGTGCATCGGATCGGTCTTCTACTGTGCTCTCGAGATGTTTCATAAACGCCCCGCGTGCCATACCCGGTTCAATCGCCGGCAAAAACTCCACCACGGCCACCCCCGGCTTGCGCAACATCCCCCGCTTGGGCCACAGCACGCCAACATTGGTGGCCACCGGCACACAGGGCTGGCTGACTTGTTCATACAACACGCCCGTGCCCACCTTGTAGGGGACCTTGGCACCCGGCGCCACACGCGTGCCTTGCGAATAAATAATCAGCTGTCCGGGCTCTGTGCGGCCTGCTTTGACGTCCGCGACCATCTTTTCGATAGCGGCGCCGCGTTTGCCACGATCAACGGCGACACAATTAAGCCGACGTGCGTATTGGCCAATAATCGGCGTGATCAGGATTTCCTTTTTCATGATAAATTTTCCCGCGGGCAACGCCGTGAAAATCATCATGATATCCAGAAAGGACTGGTGTTTTGCGGCAATCAGCGCCTCGCCCTGTGGAGGAGTGCCGCGCACTTCACAGCGCATGCCAACCATCCAGCGGGCGGTCCAGAACACATAGCGCGAATACCCTTTGCAGGCCGCATAGGCCCCGCGTCTGCTGAACAGCGCCCATGGTGCGAACACCAGTCCGAAGATCGGCATCGCCAGATACATTTGCACAATGAAAATAACAGAACGGATGTATTGGATCATCAAGCCAACCTTTTCAGCGCGCGCCCAGCCGCAGCCCCTGTTGAAAGAAACGCCACCAAAGCGCAAAGAAACGGGATCGCGAAGGGCAATGTCCAATGCCATCCCTGAAGCCTCAAGCCTGTCAAAAATCCGGAGGCTTGGGAGATATCAGGCAAGAACGCGACGGCGATCAGCCCCATGACGGCCCCTGCCATCGCGCCACTGAACGCGCGCCACGTGAACCGCCGGATGAAGGCCTGTGCGATGTATTGATCCGTCGCGCCCACCAGACGCAGCACGGCGATAACCTGTGCATTTGCCGCCAACGCGGCATGCGCGGCCAAGGTCACCATGGCTGCAACGCTCCCCGCCAAGAGCACCGCCGACAGCCACCCCAATGCGCGCAACCGGTGTGCGGCGTCCACCAGCGGGGCGCGCCAACGGCTGTGATCATCCAGCACCGCGCCCGGCACTTCGGCGGCCAACCGCAGGCGCAGCCCTGCGGCGTCAAACCCGCTGTCTTCTTCCAAGATTTCGATCAACTGCGGGACAGGCAGCGCCTGCACATCCAGATCAGGGCCGAACCATGGCGCCAGCAACGCCTGTTGTTCGGCGTCGTCCAGCGCGCGGGCAAACGCGACCCCGGCGGTGGTTTCTAATATGCCAAGTGCCGCTTGGGTTTGCGCGCTGCGCTGTTCACGGGGTGCCACGATCCGGATTGTGGAAGATTGCGCCAGTTCATCGCCCCAACGGGTCGCCAACCGCCCTGCCGCCAGAGACAACGCCATTGCAAACACCGCCAAAAAGGCCATCGCGGCCGCTGCAAATATGGTCAGTTGGGCCGTGAACCCAGAGGGCGGCACCACCCGGTCGGCCTGACGGTCGCCCATCAACGCCCGTTTGAAATCCAGCTTTAGCACGCTCATAGATCAGCCCCGGCCAGTTGCACGCCCCGGTTGGCGATCCTGAGAACACGGGCCTGCACCTGTGTTTTGGCCGCCCGGATCAGGCTGAGATCATGGGTGGCGATCAAGACGGTTTTGCCCATTTTGTTCAGTTCCACCAGCAAACGCAGCAGCCGTTGCGACATTTCCCAATCCACGTTGCCAGTTGGTTCATCTGCCAAAACCACATCCGGCGACATGATCACCGCACGGGCCAACGCCGCACGTTGACGTTCGCCCCCCGACAGTTCTGGCGGCAGGGCAGCCGCTCGGTCGGTCAAGCCGACCCAAGCCATCAGTTCGGCCAGATCATCCTGCACACCATCAGACCGCCGCCCCGACACCTGCACTGGCAATGCGATATTTTCTGCGACAGACAGGTGATCCAGAAACCGGCAATCTTGGTGCACCACGCCCATACGTCGGCGCAGTTCGGCGATGTCGTCTCGTTGCAACCCCGCCAGATCCTCGCCCCGAAAGGTGATCCCGCCGGAGGTCGGCAGCAAAGCCCCGTAGCACAGTTTGAGCAGCGTGGTTTTCCCCGCCCCAGACGGCCCAGTTAAAAAATGAAACGACCCTGGCGCCAGCTTTAACGAAATATTCGACAGCAACGCATCACCGCCATAACTATAGGCGACATTTTCCAGCTCGATCACGCGGCCCCCTTTTTTACGTTGTTTTGCCCCAACGGTGGGCCAGTTTCAATGCGCCTCGCGCGACCTTATACGCAGTTAACGCTTTTCGCACGACCCTGATGTCAATAAGGTGCATCAAAAGACGTACGAACCGGGGTCTCCATGAAGCAAAATATCACATGCGACTGATCTGTCCCAACTGCGATGCGCAATACGAAGTGCCTGACGATGTCATGCCGCCTCAGGGGCGGGATGTGCAATGTTCCAACTGCGATCACACGTGGTTTCAGGTCCATCCCGATGGGGCCGGCCCGGATACTGCCGGGCCTGTTGATGACGCCTCCGCGCCTGAGCCTGCGCGCGCCGACCCTCAACCCGCGCCGCCAGACGCGCCAAGCAAACCGACACGCCGGTCGCTGGACCCCAATATCGCCGATGTTCTTCGCCAAGAAGCCGCCCTAGAGACACGCGCCCGGCAAACCGAAACCACCGCAGCCGTTGAAAGCCAACCTGATCTGGGGCTCGACATCGCGGCTCCCACCCATGACGCACCACCGCCCCCCCCGACGGAAATGGCGCCAACGCCCACTGCCGTTACGGGCGGGTCACGTGATTTGTTGCCTGACATCGCGCAGATCAATTCGACCTTACGGTCAAACAACAACCGTTCGGCCAACGATGACCCGGGCCAAACCGCGCAAGTAGAGATCCGCGAAAAGCGCAGCTTTGGGCGCGGGTTCATGGCGGTGGTGGCCGTGACGCTTATCTGTGTGCTTGCCTATGCGTTCGCACCCGAATTGGCGCAGGCTGTGCCGGAAACGGACCCTTGGCTGAGCGCATATGTCGGCATCGTCGATGATGGCCGCGTCTGGCTTGACGGTCAGATCACGGCGGCGTTGCGCTGGCTCGACAGCGTAACGGCATCGAACCCTACATAGCCTGCGTTAAAACCGGTCTAGCAAACGTTTCAGGTAGTTGCGTTCTTGTTCAGGCCGAACGGTTTCGCCAGACCTGCGGCGGATCTCATCCAGCAACTCGCGGGCGCGCCCATAGGCGTCATCGTTCAGGGCCAATGGCCCGGTGTCCCCGTCTTGCCCAGAGTCGCCCTGCTCACGCCCCAGCGGATCACGATTGGTCGCGCGCCCCTCCGAGGGTTGCGCCCCCTGCCCCGGCTGTTGGTTTTGCTGCTGTTCAGCCATCATTTCGCCCAAGGCACGCATGCCTTCACGCAATGCCTCCATCGCCTGAGATTGCTCATCGATGGCCCCGGCCAAATCATCATTGCGCAAGGCATCTTCGGCCCCATCCATCGCCCGCCCAGCCCGGTCAAGCGCATCCCGCGCCGCGTCGCCCTCCGGCGTTCCGGCACCGGGCAGGTTGCCCTGTTGGCGGCCTAATTCATCGCGCAAGGCCTGCTGGCGATCTGCGATCGATCCTTCGCCACCCGGTTGCGGCGTGTCACCGTTTTGGCCGCTTTGCCCTTGACCGGGGTCTTGCCCATTCTGCCCCTCGCCGGGCTGCCCATTGGGGTTGAACTGGTCCTGCAAATCACGAAATGCCTGATCCGACAGCCCCTGTTGGTCGCGCAGAGTCTCTGACAACCCTTCCATGGCCTGTTGGCCCGGACTTTGGCTGCCCTGCCCCTGCTGGCCCTGCGCCATCTGCATGTTTTCCATCAACTCTTGCAGTTCTTGCAGCGCCTGTTGCGCTTCGGCCATGCGCCCCTGTTCCATCAGCTCTTGGATCCGGTCCATCATGCGCTGCAGATCGTCTTGCGACAGGATCATCGAATTTTCGTTTTGCGCACCAAAATTGTCATCGTTTTCCTGACGTTGACGTTCGGCCTGACGGGCCATTTGTTGCATGTAGTCCTCGGTCGCGCGGCGCAACTCGCGCATCAATTCAGCGATTTCCTCGTCAGAGGCCCCGTTTTCCATCGCCTCGTTTAGCCGGTCTTGCGCGCGGCGTAACCGTTCGGCGGCATCGGCCAAATCACCTTCTTCGAGGATCAGCGCAAGCTCCCACATCTCTTGCGCCAAATCTTCCTGCATCTCGTCGCTGAGCCCGTATTTGGCAAAGGTCTCGAGCTGCTGGATCAGCTTGCGAAGGCGCAATGCGTCGGTCTCTTTGCGAAAGATCTCTTGGGGCAAATAGGAAATGGCCCGCAAAATTTCGCCGATGCGGCCCCCGTTTGCCCGCGCCCACAGCAGATCGCGCCGTTGTTCGATCACCGCAGCCGCCACCGGGTCAAAAAACCGACGACCCGGCAAAACCATCGCACGTGGCGCGGTCTGAGCCTCTTGCTCTGCCGCATCCAACGCCGATAACCGCACCAACACCGGTAGATTGGCCCAAGGGTGCTCTGAGAAATCCTCGATCAAGTTCTCTTCGAATGCTTGCCGGTTGCCCGCAATCGGTGTCGGCAAGGGCACGATCAAATCGGGGCGCGTCTCGGGGTCTATCATCAACCCATGGCGCCGAGGCACGGCAGCCAGGTCCAGCACAAACCGCGCCTCACCCGCTTCGACACCGTAGTCATCTTGCGCCTCAAACGGCAGCGTCATCTCGCCAAATGCGCTGGCGGTGGGGTCGTCCAAAACGGCGATCTGGGGGGGCGTGTCTGCGATGACCATCACCTGCCAACTGCGCCCACCCGCACCGCCGATGCTGATCGTGCCGTCATGAATGACACTGAAATCCTGCGCGGGGTCAGACGCAGGCGGCACATCTGTGCGCCCCGATACGGTTTCGGACAGGGTCAGCGCGCCGATTTCACCATAAAGCCGCACCGTGATCAGGCTGCCCACCGGCACGTTCAGCGGTCCTTCGGGGATGTCATTCAAGTAAATGGTCGGCCGCCCGGTGTAGCGCGGGCTTTCAGCCCAACCTTCCCAAACGGGGCCCGTGGCAAGCGCCGCCCCGCCCGGTGCCATGTCGCCCACCGACCCAACCCGCCAGATCGACCCAAAAAGCAGCGCGATCCCGAAGACCAGCACCGCAAGGTAGCGCAAGGCGTAAGGGTCCCGCGATGACACCCGTAGATCGGCAGGGACTGCCGAGGCATCCGCTGCACGGTCGGCCATTCGGGCCTGATGCGCCCGCCAAACGGCCATTGATGCGGCATCTGTTGCGCCGATGGTTTGCGTATCCAACAACGCCTGCAACGGCCGCCCCGCGAGGCTGGCATCCAACCGCGCGATGGCCTGCGCCCGCGTGGGCAACCGAAACCGCATAAGCGCATAGCCAAACGTGCCCAACATCCCAAGCCCGAAGGCCACCGTCATGGCCCACACCGCTTCGATCGCGACGTGATCCTGCAGCCCCAACATAAGCGCCGCAAGCGCGAAGAGGCACACAGACATCAACGGCCATAGGCTTTGCACCAGTGCTTCGGCGCACATACCCAGCCATGTCAACCGCAGGGGCCAGCGCACAATGTTCAGTTTGCGCTGCGCATCGGTCCGGGAAAATGACGTCATCATCTGTCTCCGTTTGTGCAAAATCCCGCGACGCGGGATCAGAGCCATTCGGGGATGGTATCGCGATTTATCATTTCGTCAAAGGTCGGACGTCGGCGAATAACCGCAAATTGATCCCCATGCACCAAAACCTCCGGAATCAGGGGGCGCGAATTGTATTCGCTGCTCATCACCGCGCCGTAGGCCCCAGCCGACCTGAACGCGACAAGATCGCCCGCCCCGACGGGTGGCATCTGCCGCCCCTTGGCAAAGGTATCACCGCTTTCGCAGATGGGGCCGACGATATCATATGTCGCCTGTTCCGTGCCCGGCGCGGGTTCGACCACCGGGATAATATCATGATGGGCGTCGTACATCGCAGGGCGAATCAGGTCATTCATCGCCCCGTCGATGATCAGAAATTCGCGGTCTTCACCCGATTTCACATAGATCACTTCGGACACCATGACCCCCGCATTGCCGGCGATCAAACGGCCCGGCTCGATCTCGATCTCGCAGCCCAGATGCCCCAAGGTACGTTTGACCAAGGCGCCGTAATCCACAGGCAACGGGGGGGCTTGATTATCGCGCACATAAGGGATGCCAAGGCCGCCGCCCAGATCCAGCCGCCGGATCGTGTGACCGTCCGCGCGCAGTGTGTCTGTCAGTTCAGCGACCTTTTGGTACGCCAGTTCGAACGGGGTAAGGTCCGTCAGTTGGCTGCCGATATGCACATCGATGCCGATGACCTCCAACCCGGGCAAGGCCGCCGCATGTGCGTAAACCTCGCGCGCGCGCGAAATCGGAATGCCAAATTTATTCTCAGATTTCCCGGTGGCGATTTTAGCGTGGGTTTTCGCATCCACGTCCGGGTTCACGCGAATGGTGATCGGCGCGCGGGTGCCCATGGCCAAGGCCGTGGCGTTCAGGACCTCCATCTCGGGTTCTGATTCGACGTTGAACTGCCGGATCCCGCCTTCTAGCGCCAACCGGATTTCGGCAACGGTTTTGCCCACCCCAGAGAACACGATTTTATCGCCAGAAACGCCTGCGGCTTTGGCGCGCATATATTCGCCGCCCGACACCACATCCATACCCGCGCCGGCCCGTGCCAATGTGGTCAGGATCGCCTGATTGCTGGCGGCCTTCATTGCGTAGCACACCAGATGGTCCATCCCGTCCAACGCGTCGTCGAACAGTTTGAAATGACGCAGCAACGTGGCCGTCGAATAGACATAAAACGGCGTGCCAACGGCGGCAGCGATATCTGCAATGGGGACATCTTCGGCGTACAAAGCGCCGTTGCGGTAAAGAAAATGGTCCATATCCAACCTTTTACTGAAAGCCTTGTGCGTCTTATCAGACCGGTTGGGTAAGGCAATCACCCGTCGTAAAAAGACGGGCACAAACGAAAAAGGGCGGCAAAAGCCGCCCTTCCCGATAAAATTGCAAAGCTAGGGTTAGCTTGCGGCCTTGCGGCGGCGTGCGATCAAGCCCAAGCCGCCCAAACCAGCCAGCAGCAGTGGCAGCGCCGCAGGCACCGGCACAGCAGCAATATCCGCAAATGTCAGATCATCAATGGCACCAGACGCGCTGCCAAAATCGAACGTCAGCCCGATAACGTCGGACACTTCGCCAAAGCTGAAAGTTTCAAAGCCACGGTCTGCCGCAACATCGAACGTGCCAACGTCAAACAACCCACCACCCAGCAAGGACGCTGTCACGGTGATTGTTGCGTCATCCACAATGGTAAAGCCGGTGAAGCCGACAGGGCCGGATGTGAAATCAAACGACAGGCTACCGCCGGTGCCGCTGTCGTCCAGTGTATCCCCTGATCTCGGGTTTTGGACGATCAAAACATTGCCAGGCCGGAAAGACGTATCAACCAAGCCGGTTGTGTCGTCGATGAAATCGATTTCGAGGTCCGGGTCGGCGGTCCCTGTTGCTTCTGTATCAAAGGCGCGCGCTGCGCCAACAGCAAACACCGGGTCACGGCGTGGATCGCGGTCAATCGCAGAAACCGACGCCGTCACGAGGCCGTCGCTCGAGGTGACGTCTGTCACGAAATCGCCGCTTGCGAAATCTTCAAAATCAAATGTGCTGGCGGATGCAACCAATGGCGCGGCCATCAATGCGACCGCAGCTACGGTCGTTTTAACAAAATTAGTCACAAGATTATCTCCCGTTCTTGTGTTATCAAGCCGCATTTGGATACAGGTTATGTGCCTTGCACTTGTCCTTATAGGACGTTTCGCCCGCATCTATCCCCAACCGCGACAATTCAATCAGTGTGCGAACTGACAGAGTCTTGCTCACCACACCGCTGTGTTGCCACATTTTGTATCAGAAAAATAGGGCCGGTATCGGCGCGACCCGCAATAAAATGTTAACCCGGGCCAAAACCAGAATATTTTTTTATTTGGTGCGGCTCAAATTTGAACAACCCTCAATCTAAGGTAGAGATACAAGGGCAATCCACAGCTTACGCCGATGCAAAACGTCGCGGGAATCGCGAGTAATCCCAACCATCGACGTGCCTGAATGCTCTCGGCGATCACCCAGATCGTCAGCGCAATCGCTGCGATTGTCAGATCCCAGACCAGCCCGCTGGAGGCTGCATTGGCATGCCAAGCGTCAACCATTACCATCAGGTCATACCCGTTCTGGCGGAACCACTTTACAAAATACCACATCGGGTGGATAGCGCCCCAAACGGCCAACACAAGCCATACCGCCCTAAGAGACACCATGTCGTTAGCCTTTCTCTAGGCCAATGATCGCATGCCCCGAGATCGCGATCCCAGTTGATCCTGCGGCATCTTCATGTGCTGGCTTGGACAAATCCGGCCCCGTGCACGCGCAAAGGCCCAGCCCCAAAACAACCCAGACGCCTAACCTGATCACAGGCCTAACCAGACCGACAATGGCCCTTTTCCAAAGCCAACAGACGCACTTGGAGAGATCCCATTTGGGGTGATCGTCACGCCCCCGTTGAACTGCGGCGCGACGGGTTCTCCATCGGCGCCACATGCAGCGAGCAAACCGCACAGTGCCATCGCAATGATGTTCTTCATGACAGCAAGTCCTTCCACCGAATGATTTGCGCACGCACCTGCGCAGGCGCCGTCCCACCGTATGAAATACGGCTGTTGACCGAATTTTCCACCCCAAGCACGTCGAAGACGTCTGCGGTGATGCCCGAATGATGCGCTGTCATGTCCTCTAGGGCAAGGTCTGGCAGGTCACAGCCCTTTTGTTCAGCCAAGGCCACAAGGCTGCCGGTGATGTGATGCGCGTCCCGGAACGGCAGGCCCAGCACCCGCACCAACCAATCCGCCAGATCGGTCGCCGTGGAAAACCCCGACCCCGCCGCCGCCGCGAGGCTATCGCGGTTTGCGGTCATATCGGCCACCATGCCGGTCATGGCGGCCAAGGCCAGCATCAGGTTGTCAGCCGCATCAAAGACTTGTTCTTTGTCTTCCTGCATGTCCTTGGAATAGGTCAGCGGCAGGCCTTTCATCACCATCATCAAGGCGGTATTGGCCCCAAAAATGCGCCCCACCTTGGCGCGGATCAATTCTGCCGCGTCCGGGTTTTTCTTTTGCGGCATGATCGATGAGCCGGTGGAAAACCGGTCAGACAGGCTGACAAATCTGAACTGCGCAGACGACCAGATCACCAGTTCTTCGGCAAAACGGCTTAGGTGCATGGCGCAAATGCTGGCCATGCCTAGAAATTCCAAGGCAAAATCACGGTCGCTGACCGCATCGAGCGAATTGGCCGCGGGCGCGTCAAACCCCAAGGCCTGCGCCGTCATGTCCCGGTCAATCGGGAACGACGTGCCTGCAAGGGCGGCAGCGCCCAAGGGCGACGTGTTCATCCGCGCCCGCGCATCGCGCACCCGGCTCAGGTCGCGGCCAAACATTTCGACATAGGCCATCATGTGGTGGCCCCAAGTGACCGGCTGAGCGGTTTGCAGATGGGTGAACCCCGGCATGACCCAATCGGCCCCGGCGTTGGCCTGATCCAGTAGCGCACGGATCAAGGCAATCAGCCCGCTTTCGGTGGCATCCAGTTGGTCGCGCACCCATAGTTTGAAATCGGTGGCGACTTGGTCATTGCGGCTGCGTCCGGTGTGCAAACGCCCCGCAGGTTCGCCGATGATCTCTTTGAGGCGCGCCTCCACGTTCATGTGGATGTCTTCGAGGGCTGCGGAAAATTCGAACGTACCGCCTTCGATTTCTGACAACACCGTGAGCAGGCCTTCACGTATCGCGTCGACATCGCTAGATTGCAAAATGCCGGTTGCCCCTAGCATCGCGGCGTGCGCACGCGACCCTGCAATATCCTGCGCGGCCATCCGTTTGTCGAACCCAATGGACGCGTTGATCGCCTCCATTATGGCATCGGGACCGGCAGCAAAGCGGCCTCCCCACATTTGGTTGGAGGCGGTGGTTTTTGAGGAAGCGGACGTGTCTGTCATCGGTTTGGACCCTTCGGAGGGGATATGAAAAGAACAATTGTTGCGCTCGTGTATACGGCCCTTGGCGCGGGCGCAATCATGGCCCCCGTCGCCGCACAGGCCGATCTGGCCGCCGCCGCGCTGCTGCGTGAGGGCGATATGAAAAAGCTGGTGATCCATGAGGTCCCCGAGGCCACATCAAACGCCGCCTATCAACTGGCCGATGGGGCGGGGGATCAATCCCTTGACGCTTATCGCGGCAAATATGTGTTGTTGAATTTTTGGGCCACGTGGTGCGCGCCTTGCCGCAAAGAAATGCCGCAACTGTCAGCGTTGCAGTCCGAATTTGGCGGCGACGCGTTTGAGGTCGTCACCATTGCGACAGGGCGCAATTCGCCCACCGGCATCCAGAAATTCTTTACCGAGATCGGCGTCGACAATCTGCCGCGTCATCAGGATCCAAAACAAGCATTGGCCAGTCAAATGGGCATATTCGGCCTGCCCATCACGGTGTTGATTGACCCCGAAGGCCGCGAAATCGCCCGTTTGCGCGGCGATGCGGACTGGTCAAGCGACAGCGCCAAAGCGGTGATCGCCGCAGCGATTGGGGCAGACGATTGACGGCCTAACGCAAGATCGGCAGGCGGTTGACTAAACCGTCTGCGCAGTCGGCGTATCCCACGGGACCATCGCAACACGGCGTGTTTTCAGGCACACGACATCGCCGTCTTTGGAGGACGCAACCGTTGGCAAGGCGTATTCGACCACCCACAAATCGGTGTTGCGCGGCGGGGTTTCTCCGTCGAACATCACCATTGGCTGTTGGTCGGTGGTGCCAAAAACCACCCCGATACGGTAGCTCTTTGCGCCGTTGCTGACGATAAAATAGCCGCCCGACGGGTCAATATCTGGGGCGGATGCGCCACAGCTTGGGCAGGGGCTCGGTGACATCGCGCAGGTTTTTTCTTGCCCCATACGCCCTAATATGGCGGCGATATCCGAAGGGTCACCGATTTGTGTTGCATCGCCACGCCAAGACCAAGCTGTACCGACTTCAAGAGTATCGATTGCCGTTGCATCCAGCCCGTCTAGCTCCGTTTGAGACCACGGAATGATGCAAATGCGCTGCAAACCTGATGACATCCTATGAACCCACTACAAATATTCGGCTGTATTCGGGTAACAAAATTGCATTGAAGTGTGAATATTTAAATACGGATGCTTCACATAGTGTTGTAAATCCAACCCCCAGATTTGAGGAGATTGACATTTTATGCGCTCGTTAACACCTACGAATCATGCACCCGCCATAGCCGTACCGCCCGCCTGAAAGGGCACTGCACCCGACACGTATCGCGGCCACATGATGCAGCCGCCTTTCATCTGAGCGGTTGTGCCTGCCTCAAACGGGTTGAACCTGACAGATGTTGCTCCCACTATGGATGTAAGCGCATCCAAAATCGGGACCTTAATGTTATGACACAGCTGAAAACATCCGCCGCCCAGATGGTGCAATCTGCGCGCGCGCGGATCGAAGAAGTAGAAACACCAGATCTGATCAAACTGGTGGATGACCCAAATGTGGTTATCGTTGATATCCGCGATATTCGCGAACGCCAACGCACAGGGGCGATCCCCGGATCGGTGCACGCGCCGCGCGGCATGATCGAATTTTGGGTGGATCCAGACAGCCCCTACTTCAAAGAGGTCTTTGGCCAGCAGGATAAAAAATACGTGTTCCACTGTGCATCGGGCTGGCGTTCGGCGCTGACAGTCGCCACCTTGCAAGACATGGGGTTTGACGCCGCACACCTGCGCGAAGGGTTTTCGACGTGGGTTGAACAGGGCGGCCCCGTCGACCCGGCCCAAAAACCGGACTGACCGCCCGGCGCGCAACCGCAGACAAACCGGCCTGCATGTGGTATGCAACGGTGCAAAACGAGAGAGGCCCAGATGAGTTTGCCCCACGTTCACATGGACAAGCACCCGCAGGTGCAATCGTTTTTTGACCCGCAGTCAAACACCATCAGTTATGTGGTCAAAGACCCCGACAGCACCGCTTGCGCGGTGATCGATGCGGTGATGAATTTCGACTATGCGGCGGGGCGACTGAGCTATGATTGCGCCGATGAGATCATCGCCTATGTCCGCGCCCAAGGGCTGCAACTGGAATGGATCATCGAAACCCACGTGCACGCCGATCACCTCTCGGGCGCGCCGTATATCCAGCAGACATTGGGCGGCAAAATCGGCATTGGCGAACATATCCAGACGGTTCAGGACACCTTTGGCAAGATCTTCAACGAGGGCACTGAATTTCAACGCGATGGGTCGCAGTTCGACGCGCTGTTCAAGGATGGTGATCGCTATACAGTAGGCACGTTGGACTGTGTGGCGTTGCACACACCGGGGCATACACCCGCGTGCATGGTGCATATTCTGGGCGATGCCACCTTTGCGGGCGATACGTTATTTATGCCAGATGGTGGCTCAGCGCGGGCTGACTTTCCGGGGGGCGATGCGGGCGCGCTCTACGATTCTATTCAGCGCATTCTGGCACTACCCGACGACATGCGCCTGTTTGTGTGCCACGACTATGGCCCCGGGGGGCGGTCCATCGCGTGGGAAACAACAATTGGCGCGCAAAAGACCGCGAACATTCATGTGGGCGATGGTGCCAGCCGCGACAGTTTCGTGAAAATGCGCACCGAACGCGACGCGCAACTGGCTGTGCCCAAGCTGATTATCCCCTCGCTTCAGGTAAACATCCGTGCGGGCGAGGTGCCGCGTGATAGCGACGGGAACATGGCGCTAAAGGTACCGCTGAACAAACTGTAACGCAGCGCGTTAACCCGTCACTGTCGCCAACACGGCCGGTGGGTGCGGCACAGTTTGGGCGGCGTCCAAAGGCCACGTCAGCAAAATAACAGCGCATCCCGTGATGTTGTGCTGAGAGACAATCACGTCTAGCTCGGACACGGGCCCCGCAAACTGGCGTTCGGTCGGTTTGGACGCATCCACGATCAACCGAAACTGCGCATCGGCAGGCAGACCCTGCCCCAAAAGTGCGGTTTTTATCTGCGCCGATTGACGCGTCGCCATATAAAACACCGTGCTGGTGCCGGGCCCACTCAGCCGGACTGCACCGGGAATAACGTTGCCATCTGCCCCCGTCGCGGTGGCCATCACCAAGGCGTTTGTCACGCCACGTTCCGTCAGGCTGATCCCCGCGGATGCAGCCGCCGCACAGGCCGCCGTCACACCGGGCACAATGTCTACGGTCACCCCTGCCGCGCGGGCCGCAGCGAGCTCTTCGCCCGCGCGGCCAAAAATACCCGGATCGCCAGATTTCAGGCGCACCACGCGGCGCCCTTTGCGGGCCTCTGTGACGATCAATTCGTTGATACGGTCCTGCGGCCAAGCGCTGGCGCCAACGACTTTGCCCACGTACACGCGTTCCGCATCCCGGCGGGCCAGTTCTAGGACATCTGGGTCCACCAGCCGGTCATAAAAGATCACATCCGCCTCTTGCAGGTGCGCCACCGCGCGCAGGGTCAACAGGTCGCGCGCGCCGGGCCCCGCGCCCACCAACGCGATGGAGCCCCCTTGCGTTTCATCCGGTGCGCCGCCCTTTGCAATGGCCCGTTTGATGGTATCAATGGCCGCGCGTTCGGCCCCACGCACCCAGTCACGGCGCGGTTGCCCATCAAAGACCCACCGCCAAAACGCACGGCGCCCCGATTGCGGCACCCGGCCCGCCGCCGCCATACGCAACCGTCCGGCAGCTGCCGCCAGCCCCCCCAACGTGGGCGGCAGTGTTTCTTCGACCTTGGTTTTGATCTGGCGGGCCAATACCGGGGCCGTGCCTTCGGTGCCGATGGCCACCACAACGGGGTCACGGTCCACAATCGACGGGGTAGTCAGATCGCACAGGTGCGGTTGGTCCACCACATTCACGGCGCATCCCGCAACGCCCGCCAAGGCATGCAGGCTGGCGTCCAACCCCGGACAACCGGTGGCAATGAACCCCATTGCGGCGCCCTCAAAGAACCCTGGTGTGATCGGGCCTTGGTGCCATGTCACGCGGCCGTCCTGCACAACGCTTTGCAGTTCAGGGTCCAGTGAAGGGGCCGCGATTTCGATCCGTGCGTCTGATTTCAGGATCAAACGCATCTTTTGTGCGGCCTGCTCCCCCCCACCCAAAATGACAACACGACGGCCCGTCGTGCGGATAAACATCGGAAAGCTCTTCATGGCATGCGTCTCCTTGCGCCGAATAGGACGGGCTGGGTGGTTTGCATCATTCTGCGGCTTGCGCCAGGCGGCGGCTGGTCAATAACGCGGCAATTTCAGGGCGACAAGATCCGCAATTGGTCCCTGCACCCAATGCCGCGCCGATCTGCTCGACCGTCAATAACCCTTGCGTTTCGACCGCCGTAAGGATGGTGTTGATGCCTACGTCCATGCAGGCACATAAGATCGGCCCCGGGTTTGGTTGATCCGCGGGTGGGACCCCCGTCAACACATCCGTGACCGGCTGATCCACCTGACCGGCCAGATAATCGCGCATCACAGCCACCGGTTTGCGGGACACAAAGAGCGCCGCAATCAGCACACCATCGGCCATAAACGCCAACCGCGCGGCCCCGGTGCCTTTGTCTTGCACGATCTGCACATCCGCGTGGGGCAAATTAAACATCTCGCGGGCCTGCGCGTCCCAGTCTTGCACCGGTGTCGCGCCCGCCAATTCTGCCCGCCAGCCTGCGCGCGTTTTGGCCCGGGCCCAATAGTCGCACTGCGGCGCAAGGGCATGACCCGAGACTGCAAACCCGTACCATGCGGCCTCAAACGGGGCGGCAGCCACCACCGCAGCCTTGCTTTCGGGCTGCCCAGAGACCGGGTCAACGTGGCTGGCCACAACGGTATCAATACGCGCTGCGGGTGCTGTTTCGCCGGTCCAATGAATGGGGGCAAACAGGTCGCCGGGGCGTTGCGCATCCGTGATGCGAGCGCGCAAAATCACCTGCCCCTCGGGGCTGGTCAGACGCACCAGTGACGCAGGTTTCACCCCCAAACGCGCAGCATCATCGGGGTGCATATCCACAAAGGGCTCGGCCAAATGCGCCGACAGCCGCGGCGACAAGGCCGTGCGTGTCATCGTGTGCCACTGATCACGGATGCGCCCGGTATTGAGCCGGAACGGATAGCGCGGTTCGGTTTTGCTGGCCGGTGGGCACCACTGCAGCGGCAACATCTTGGCGCGACGATTGGCGTGGTAAAACCCACCCTGCGCAAAGAACCGCCCCCCCGTTTTGGCACCGCTGACCGGCCAACGGGTGGGGTCCAGCGCGTCATAGGCGGTGTCGTCCAGCGTTTGCAGCCCCGATATATCGAAATCCAGCCCAAAGGACCCGGCAATGCCAGACAGGGCGGCGTGTTCACGGAAAATCTCGGCGGGGCCTGCGTAATCAAACGCATCGACCCACCCCATGCGCCGCCCGACATCGGCCAAAATGGCCCAATCGTCCCGCGGGCCGTCCGGCGCGGGCACCGCCGCGCGTTGGCGGCTGATCGTGCGGTCGGAATTCGTGACCGTGCCGCTCTTTTCGGACCACCCAGTGGCAGGCAACAGCACATCCACCAGCCGCGCGGTATCGGTCTGGGCGGTGATGTCGCTGACCACGGTGAAATCGCACGCAGCAATCGCGCGCGAGACGCGGTCTGCATCGGGCATCGACACGGCGGGGTTGGTGTGAATGATCCACAACGCCTTGATCTGACCCGTCTCGACCGCCCTGAACATATCGACGGCTTTGAGGCCGGGCGCATCCGGCAAGGGCGCGCTATCCCAAAATTCGCGCACGGCGGCGCGGTGATCGACATCTTCTAGGTCGAGGTGGCTGGCCAGCATGTTCGCCAAACCGCCCACTTCGCGCCCGCCCATCGCGTTGGGCTGCCCGGTGACCGACAGCGGCCCCATGCCGGGGCGGCCGATCCGACCGGTGGCAAGGTGGCAATTCAGGATCGCGTTGACCTTATCGGCCCCCGCGATTGATTGGTTCACCCCTTGGCTAAAGACAGTCACGACCTTTTCAGACCCGATCCATTCGGCACAAAACCGGGCGATATCCGCAGGGTCCAGATCTGTGACCGAAACGTCATCGGAATAGGCCGCGCGCAGGGCATCATCGAACCCATCGACATGTTTGAGATAGGTCTCATCAAGCGCGTCATTCTCGTAAATCTGGACCAGAAGGTGGTTAAACAACGCCACGTCGCTGCCTGACGCCAACCCCAGATGCAGATCTGCCTGATCACAACTGGAGGTGCGGCGCGGGTCGATCACAATAATCCGCGTGCCGCGCGCGGCCCGTGCCGCCAACAGCCGTTGGTATAGCACCGGGTGGCACCACGCCAGGTTCGACCCCACCAGCACGACCAGATCTGCCTCGTCCAGATCTTCGTAGGTGCCGGGCACTGTGTCTGTCCCGAACGCGCGTTTGTGCCCCGCCACGGTCGACGCCATGCACAACCGCGAATTGGTGTCGATATTGGCCGAGCCCATGAAACCTTTGATCAGTTTGTTGGCGACATAATAGTCTTCGGTCAGCAACTGACCCGACACGTAAAACGCCACACTATCGGCGCCATGTTGTGCGAGCGTGTCCGAAAACCGGGTCGCGACCTGATCTAATGCGGTGTCCCAACTGACGGTTTGACCCGCAATTTGCGGCGCCGTAAGGCGCGTGCCCATGCCGACCGTTTCGCCCAACGCCGTACCCTTGGAGCATAGTTTACCCCGGTTTGCCGGGTGTTCCGGGTCACCGCGCACGGCAAGCCCGCCCTGCCCGTCCGGGCGCAACAACACGCCGCACCCCACCCCACAGTAAGGGCAGGTTGACCGAACTTCGGGCAGGCAGGCGCCGTCCATCAGGCCGCGCTCCGCTTGCCGACGGCGGCCCCGTCCAACAGGATGCGCCCTGCCTCAAGCCGAACCGGATAGGTGTCTAGCCGCGCGTCCTCGCCCTGTGCTTCGCCGGTGTTCAAATCAAACACCCAATTATGCAACGGGCAGGTCACGCGGGTACCATGCACGATGCCCTCGCTGAGGGGGCCTGCCTTGTGTGGGCAGGTGTTGGATGCGGCAAAAACCTGCGCCTCGGCGGTGCGAAACAACCCGACACAGCCGACGGGTGTTTTGACAACCCGCGCACCGCGTAGGGGGATGTCATCGATATGACCAACGTCGATCCAGCTCATTCCGCAGCCTCCAGTGTCAGGTTGGCAAGGGGGGCAAATGACGCGGGTTCAGCGGCATGTTCGGCCCAAGGATCCTTGCGATATATGGTTTGCGACAGCTCAAACCGTTCTGCCAATGCGCGGCGGTTCTCGAGGTCATCCACCACCTGTTCTTTGACCCAATCCATGCCGACCTTGGCCAACCATTTGTACAGACGGTCGAGGTATTTCGCGCCCTCACGGTAGGCTTGGGTCACGGCCATAATGACCTCTATCGCGTCTTCTTCGGTGGGCACCTGCACCAACAGTTCGGTTTCCTTCAGGTCCATGCCAGCCGCACCGCCGATGCTGATCTGAAAGCCGCTATCGACACAGATTACACCGATGTCCTTGCAGGTGGCTTCGGCACAGTTGCGCGGGCACCCCGATACGGCCAGTTTCAGTTTATGCGGCGTCCAAGACCCCCACAACAAACGCTCCAGCTTGATCCCCAAACCGGTGCTGTCTTGCGTGCCAAAGCGACAATGATCCGTGCCCACACAGGTTTTGACAGTGCGAAGCCCTTTGGAATAGGCGTGCCCCGATACCAGACCAGCCTTGTTCAAATCGGCCCAAATATGGGGCAAATCTTCGCCCTTTACGCCCAACAGGTCGATCCGTTGACCACCCGTGACCTTGACGGTCGGCACATCGTATTTGTCGGCGGCGTCCGCAATAGCGCGCAATTCGTCGGCGTTGGTGATCCCGCCCCACATGCGCGGCACCACCGAAAATGTGCCATCTTTCTGGATGTTGGCGTGTTTGCGCTCGTTGACAAACCGGCTTTGGGGGTCGTCGCGGTATTCCAGCGGCCAATCCGCCAGCAGATAGAAGTTCACCGCAGGGCGGCACACATGGCAGCCGTTGGGCGTGTTCCACCCCAATTCTTGCCAAACCGCGGGCTGCGATTTCAGACCCTGCGATTTGATCAAGCGACGCACGTCTTCGTGGGTCATATCCGTGCACCCGCAAACAGGTTGCGTGGTGGGCATTTTGAACGCATCGCCCAAGGTGACCTGCAACAATTGTTCCACCAACCCGGTGCAGGTGCCGCACGATGCGCTGGCCTTGGTTGTCGCGCGGATCGCGCCCAGATCGGTAGCGCCGCCCGCGATGGCATCGGTGATTGTGCTTTTGCAAATGCCGTTACAGCCACAGATTTCCGCGTCAGGCGGCAATGCTGCAACGGCTGACAGCGGGTCCACGGGGGATCCCCCCTGATAGGCCGGGCCAAAGATCAGCGTTTCGCGCATATCGGCAATGTCGGTGCCGTCTTTGATTAACCCAAAGAACCAGTTGCTGTCTGCCGTGTCGCCATACATCACCGCACCAATCAAACGGTCGTTTTCAATGACCAAACGTTTGTAAATGCCGCGTCCGGGGTCGCGGAACACGATGTCTTCGCGGCCCTCGCCTTCGGCGAAATCACCGGCGCTAAAGAGATCACAGCCCGTGACCTTAAGCTTGGTCGAGATGCTCTTTTGCACAAAGGCCGCATCTTGGCCCAACAACGTTTGGGCAGCCACCTTGGCCTGATCATAAAGCGGCGCCACAAGGCCAAAAACCGCCCCGTCATGTTCCACGCATTCACCCACGGCCAATACGTCGTTCACCGATGTCAGCATCTGGTCATCCACATGGATACCACGGCCCACAGCAACATCCGCCGCCTGCGCCAACGCCACATTGGGGCGAATGCCCACCGCCATCACCAACAGATCACAGGGCAGTTCTGTGCCGTCGTCCAGCATCAGCGCACGCACCTTGCCATCCTCGCCTGCGATCTCTTTGGAATTGGCGCCACATAGAATGGTGATGCCCTTTTCTTCGAGCGATTTGCGCAACAGGTACCCGGCCGCTTCGTCCAGTTGCCGTTCCATCAGGTGGCCCATGATGTGCACAACGGTCACATCAGCACCACGTGCCGCCATGCCCGCCGCGGCCTCAAGACCCAACAAACCACCACCAATCACAACCACGCGGCTGCTCGCGCCCATCGCCATCATGGTTTGCGTGTCTTCTAGATCGCGATACGCGATCACGCCGTCCAGATCATGCCCAGGCAACGGGATCATAAAGGGCGTCGAGCCGGTGCCAAACAGCAACTTGTCATAGGGCAACACATCGCCCGATTGCGACGTGACCGTTTTGGCCTGCGTGTCGATGGCTGCAATGCTTTCGCCAAACCGGCAGGTCACGCCCGCCTCGGCGTACCAATCATCGTCGTGGGTGACGATGTCCTCATATGTTTTTTCGCCAGACAACACGGGCGACAACATGATGCGGTTGTAGTTGCCGCGCGGTTCCGCGTTGAACAGCGTGATATCATAGGCGTCACGATCGGTGTCTGTCAGGTGCTCTAGCACCCGCCCGGATGCCATGCCGGCCCCTATGACGATCAGTTTCTGTGTCATGTGCTTACTCCGCCGCTATGGGTTTGGGGGCGGGTTTCTTATCCGCCTTGGAGGTGTTGCCGTGCTCATATTCCTCAAGGAAATCGAGCACGTCTTGCCGGTAGGTGTAGTAATCTGGGTGTTCCAGCAGCGCCTTGCGGGTGCGTGGCCGGGGCAGATCAACCTTGGTGATTTTGCCAATCGTCGCTTGCGGCCCGTTGGTCATCATAACCACGCGGTCTGCCAGCAAGATCGCCTCGTCGACGTCATGGGTGACGCAAATCGCGGTAACTTTGGTGCGCGACCACACCTCCATCAGGACCTCT
This sequence comes from Roseobacter sp., assembly GCF_039970775.1. Lineage (GTDB taxonomy): Bacteria > Pseudomonadota > Alphaproteobacteria > Rhodobacterales > Rhodobacteraceae > Roseobacter. The sequence goes on along the minus strand of NZ_JBDVLG010000051.1, from coordinate 81,027 downwards.
TGAAGCTCCCACCGGGTGAGGCTGTCGAGCATGCCAAAAGGTTCGTCCAACAACAGGAGCTTGGGGCTCAGAGCAAAGGCGCGCGCAATGCCCACACGTTGTTTCATCCCGTTGGACAGATCTGCGGCAGATTTATCCATCGCATCACCCAACCCGACACGTTCTAGGTAGTATTCCACCACATCCTGCCGTTCGGCGCGGCTGGCCTTGGGGTAGACCTTGTCCACCCCAATCGCCACGTTTTCCTTGGCGCTGAGCCAAGGGAACAGGTTAGGCGACTGAAACACCACGGCGCGTTCTGGGTCGGCGCCTTCGACGTGACGACCATCAAGTTTGATCGCCCCCTTTGAGATGTCATTGAGGCCGGCAGCCATGGTCAAAACCGTAGATTTCCCGCACCCCGAATGCCCGATCAGGGAAATGAACTCCCCCCGGTCGATTTTAAGGTCAAAATCCTCGACCACCGTCAGCGGACCTTTGGGCGTTGGGTAGATCTTGTGCAATTGGCTGAAATCAAGGAACCGGTTGTCGATCATCCCCGATTGCGCCTTGGCCACGGCAGCAGGCACCCCGTGGATCGGGGTGACATCAGGCAACACGCGGGTGCCTTCGACCTTGGCCTCGATCCCCACGTCCATCAGATACCCCGTGACCTCGGCGCGCAGAGCCTTGAACGTAGCATCGGAATTCATCGCGGTGCGGTCGCGCGGGCGCGGAATGCTGACGTTGAATTCAGCGCCCAGCGTGCCTTCGGGCGTCAGGGCGATGATGCGGTCGGCCAACACAATGGCCTCATCGACATCATTGGTGATCAACACGCATGTCTTGCGGTCCGCTTGCCAGATGTGTTCGATCTCGTCGGCCAGATTGGCACGGGTCAGCGCATCCAGCGCCGACAGGGGTTCGTCCAGCAACAACACTTCGGGGTTCATCGCCAAGGCGCGGGCCACATTGACCCGTTGGCGCATGCCACCCGACAATTCGGCAGGGCGGCGGTGGGCGGCGTGACCCAACCCGACCATATCAACGTAACGTGCGACTTTTTCTGCCTTTTCGGCGCCTGATGCCTTGGGGAACACCGTATCAACGGCCAGCCGCACATTGCCACTGACGGTCAACCACGGCATCAACGAATAGTTCTGAAAGATCACGCCACGTTCCGGTCCGGGGCTGGTAATCGGCTTGTCGCGAAAGGTCACCGCGCCGGTTGTTGGTGTGTCCAGACCCGCCATCATGTTGATCAGCGTGGTTTTTCCGGTGCCGGAAAACCCAAGGATCACAAGGAATTCGCCTTCTTTCACGGTCAGGTCGATGTCTTTCAACACCACCGTTTCGCCGTATGACTTCGAGACCTTATTGAATGTCAAAATACCCATGCCGCTCACCGATTGTTCGTGAAGGTAAAGAGCGATTGCAGCGTGAACATCACCCGGTCGAGCAAGAACCCAATGACCCCGATGGTGAAAACAGCAACCATGATCCGCGCCAAGCTAGAGGACGACCCGTTTTGGAATTCATCCCAGACGAATTTGCCAAGGCCGGGGTTTTGCGCCAGCATTTCAGCAGCGATCAACACCATCCAGCCCACACCCAGCGACAGACGCAACCCGGTGAAAATTAGCGGCAAGGCAGAGGGCAAGACCAGTTTGATGATCTTGGTATAGGTGTTCATTTTCAACACCTTGGATACGTTCACCAGATCTTTGTCGATGCTGGCAACCCCCAATGCGGTGTTGATCAACGTGGGCCACAACGAACACAGTGTCACGGTGATGGCCGAGATCAGGAACGACTTAGAAAAGAGCCCGTCGTTGGTGGCATAAACCGCAGACACCACCATAGTTACAATCGGCAACCACGCCAGCGGCGACACCGGTTTGAAGATCTGGATCAGCGGGTTTAGCGCCGCATTGGCCGTCGGCGAAAGGCCCGCGGCGATCCCCAAGGGGACGGCAAACGCGGTGGCAATCAGGAACCCAAAGAACACGGTTTTGATCGAAGTCCAGATCTGCGTGTAATAGCTGGGAGCGCCGGTGTAAGCGATGCTCTTAACCTGATCCGCGCGCCCGTCGGCAATCAGTTTTTGATTGCGCTTTTCGACCATTGCATTGAATTTTGCTTCTTTAACGCCTTTGGCTTTCGCGTCTTCGTGCAGGTTGACCATTTCGGCCCACACCGCCGCAGGCCCGGGCACCGCCCCCAACGAGGTCTGCACCTTGGGCGCCAAGGTGCCCCACATCAACAAAAATGCAAAGATAGCCAACAGTGGTACCGCCGCCAGCCGCCACAGGTCTTTCATCTGGGCGCGCGGGTTATCCCCCGCGACAGCCTTGAGGATCGGGGTGACCCAGGCAAGGCCCAGCACCTGAAACCAGTTGTCGGCTTTGTTTATGCGGGTAAAGAGACGCGCGCGGCGCGCTTCCTTGGCCTCTTGGGTGGCGAAATCCGGGTCAACGGTGGTCATCTGGGACGCTCCTGAAGGGGGTCAACGGGCTATAGTCATTTGGCGGGTAAGACGGGCGGAGGTTTCAAGGGGGGTCTCCGGGAGACCAAGACGCCCCCCGGAAAGCCGTAATTCATCCTTGAATTTCGGTTCCCACAACCGTCTGACCGTCTTTCAGGCCAATCGGCAACGTATCGAGGTAGGCATTGGGTGCACGGCCATCGTAGGGGATACCATCGATGATATCAGCAGCAGGCGTCGGTGCTTTGTAGCCGTCGCTGTCCCAAGGGAAGTCAGCCTCGTTGGCGAGACCTTCGTCCACCAACAAACGCGCCGCTGCGAGGTAAATCGCAGGCTTGTACACATCTTTGGCCACATCATGATACCACTGGTCGTCTTTTGCCGCATCAATCTGACCCCAACGGCGCATCTGCGTCAGGTACCAGATCGCATCCGAATAAAAAGGATACGTCGCGTGGTGGCGGAAAAAGACGTTAAAGTCCGGAATGTCGCGTTTGTCACCCTTTTCGAACTCAAAGAACCCGGTCATGGAATTCGCGATCACATCCGCATCCGCACCAACATATTCAGGCTGGCTTAGCATTTCGACCGCAGCGGCCCGGTTGGCGTTGTCGTTTTCATCCAACCAGATCGCGGCGCGAATAAGCGCCTTGGTCAGCGCCAATGTCGTGTTGGGGTAACTTTCCGCAAACTCTGCCGTGATGCCAAACACCTTTTCAGGGTTGTTTTTCCACAGCTGGTAGTCTGTGATCACCGGCACGCCGATGTCCTTAAACACCGCTTGCTGGTTCCACGGCTCGCCCACCGCATAGCCATGAATGGTGCCGGCCTCTAGCGTCGCGGGCATTTGTGGGGGGGGCGTCACGCTCAGGAAAACATCGGCGGCGATTTGGCCGGTCACGTTTTCAGGGCTGTAATATCCGGGGTGCAGCCCACCTGCGGCCAACCAATACCGCAGTTCATAGTTGTGGGTCGACACGGGGAAAACCTGCCCCATGTTAAAGGCCCGACCGTCGTTGCGAAACTTTTCAACCACAGGCGCCAGTGCTTCGGCAGAAATCGGGTGCTGCGGGCGTCCGTCGTCCATTTTGGGGACGTTCGGCTTCATCAATTCCCACACTTCGTTCGACACGGTGATGCCGTTGCCATTTAGATCCATGGAAAAGGGCGTGACAATATGGGCCTCGGTGCCAAAGCCGATTGTGGCCGCCAACGGTTGGCCCGCCAGCATATGCGCGCCGTCAAGCTGCCCGCCAATCACACCGTCCAACAGGACCTTCCAGTTGGCCTGCGCTTCGAGCGTGACAAACAGACCCTCGTCCAGAAAGTACCCGTTTTCATACGCCACAGCGAGCGGCGCCATATCTGTCAGTTTGATAAATCCGAACGTCAGTTCGTCTTTTTCCAGTTCTAAGGACTGCGCGACTGCGGGTCCCGTGATCGTGGCTGCGGTGGCCAGACCTAGAATAATGCGTTTCATTTCAAAGCCTTTCGCTTTCGCGCCCGGCATCCGGGCAAACAAAAAAAGCCGCCGACCTGAACCGCCGGGGAGGAGAATGGCGGGTCTGGTCGAGCGGCTTTGCTCAGTAAATCCCTAGCGTAGGGAATATGTCGTCAGTGGGCATCGTTGCCTACCTGTGGGACAGTGATGCCCGGTCAAAGGCCACGCGATCAAGCGAAACTATGAGGATTTCGTCTACTTTTCTGCGACGCAGCATGCACAGCCTCGAATTTGCACAATTTACAGGCAGATTTCAGCACTGCGGCTCAAATGTGCGCCCATCAAAGAACTGATTACGGCACAGAATCACACGGCCACCCGCCGAGGCAACGGCGGTATCATCACCCAACGCGCCTTCGATCTTGGACGATGCGCCGGGCAAATCGGCGCTGGTGCCCTCAAGCGCTGCGCGGAACAAATCAGACCGGTAGACCCCCGCTGCCGCGATGCGTGCACCGGCCGGATCTGCGCCCGTGCGCAATGCCATTTGGTGCCCGATCCATTCCGCCTGGCTGCGCCACGGGAAATTTGCGGCCCCCCGGTTGAATTCCAGAAACTGATCGGTGCGGCGTTCTGCGCCTGCGGCGTTGATGGTCAACTGCCCCGTCAGCGCGCGTTCTATCATCTCGGGCGGCAGGTCTAGGTATTGAGGCCGGCTAAGCAGCTCTGCGGCCAGCAAGGTTGACCCCTCTTCGGCCAACCAACGCCCCGCCCGCCAGACAGACCGGATCAACCGGAACAACAACGATTGTTCTGTGTCCGCCCAGTCCTGCCGCACTGCCAGTACCTTTTCAGGGGCGAAATTCCAGATCGCGGCCCCCGGCAACAACAAGGCGCCCTGCCCCCGTTCGACCGCGCGCGACCCCCAAGGTTCGCCCACGCAGAACGCATCAATCTCACCTGCCGCGATGGCTTCGGCCATCAAGGTCGGAGGCACAGTTTTGATCTGGATCTGATCGCGCGCAGCAGACCCCAGCGCGGCCAACCAGTAATAAATCAGTTCGGCGTGCATCGAAAAGGGAAAGGGCACACCAATGCGCAGCGGTCCATTGCTGGCCTGCGTTAACGCCAGCCCCGCCGCACGCGCGTCTTTGAAATCAAAGGTGTATCCATTGTCGCGCAGCCGGTCTTCCAGCTCGCGTTTGACCCCGACCACATTGCCGTTGACCGACAACACCGACACCGCCGCCAAAGGTGTGCCGCCGCCGCCCACCCCCATCGCGCAGGCCACCGGCACCGTCGATAACATATGTGCGGCGTCCACCTGCCCAAAGCTGAGCATGTCGCGCAGGCTAGACCACGACGGCGCGCTGCGCAGGTCAAGCGAGATGCCCTCTTGCGCGGCAAACCCCATTTCTTGTGCCACAATCAACGGGGCCGCATCGACCAACGGGATAAACCCAACGGATAACGCCGACGTTCTCATGACAAAATTCCTGCCGCCGTGACCAGCGCCGCGGCAATGTCGGCCACGCGTTTGCCCTGATCCATCGCGGCTTTGCGCAAGATCGCATAGGCGGCGTCTTCTTCGACGTTGCGGGCCTTCATGATCATGCCTTTAGCGCGGTCAATCAGCTTGCGTTCTTCGAGCGCGCGTTTGGTTTCGGCCAATTCAGCGCGCATCCGTTGAAACATCCGAAACCGGGCGATGGCCGCATCCAACACCGGTTTGACCCGCGCGGGCTGCATCCCATCGACCACATAGGCCGATACGCCCGCCTCGATCGCGGCATCGGTCAGCCCCGCCTCGGACCGGTCCACAAACATCGCAACGGGGCGGTCCAACGGACCCGACGCAAGCGCCAGTTCTTCTAGGGTGTCGCGCGACGGATCCGCGATGTCGATCAACACCATATCAGGTTGGCGCGCCTTGATTTCCTGCGCCAGCCGCGTGGGCTCGGCGATCACCTGCACCTCAAAGGCACCCGCCTGATGCAATCCTTCGACGATCTGCAACGCACGGTCACGATCTGCCTCAACGACAATTATGGACATCTTTGCTGACATAAAGGCGACATCGCGCGGCTGCGCGGCTGATGTAAACCGGCGACTGCATTCTGTGTCAGTCTGCGCTGCAGCGCGGCATCAAACGTCTAATATTTAGGCGGTTTCACACGATTTACGGCGTTACCCTTGTTGGAACGGGCTTGCATCAAAGAGAGTTGGAACATAACATGAACATATGGCAAGACTCTCCCTCGAAGACAAACTGGCGATCCTTAGCGATGCGGCCAAATATGACGCCTCTTGCGCCTCGTCAGGGTCAACCCGACGCGACAGCCGCGATGGCAAGGGGCTGGGCTCCAACGAAGGGTCGGGCATTTGCCACGCCTACACACCAGATGGGCGTTGCATCAGCCTGCTCAAGATCCTGATGACCAATTTTTGCATCTATGACTGCGCCTATTGCATCAACCGGGTGTCATCAAACGTCCCGCGGGCGCGGTTTTCGGTGGATGAGGTCGTGACCCTGACCATCGAATTTTACCGGCGCAACTATATTGAGGGGCTGTTTTTGTCGTCGGGCATCATCCGGTCGCCGGATGCGACCATGTCAGATATGGTTCGGATCGCGCGCAAACTGCGCCAAGAAGAGAATTTTCGCGGCTATATTCACCTCAAGACCATCCCTGATGCCGCCCCTGAATTGATAGAAGAAGCCGGGCAGTTGGCTGATCGCCTATCGATCAACGTGGAATTGCCGACAGATGCGTCCGTCCGGCAATACGCGCCCGAAAAGAACCCCGATCAGATCCGTCAGGCCATGGCAGATGTGGGCAAGCGCCGGCAAGCCGCCAAAGATCGCACCCACACCGGGCGCCGCGCGCCGCGTTTTGCCCCGGCCGGTCAATCAACGCAGATGATCGTGGGGGCCGATGGCGCCAACGACAGCACGATCCTTGGGCAATCCACGCGGCTTTATGGCAATTATGGTCTGAAACGTGTGTATTATTCTGCGTTTTCACCAATACCGGATGCGTCGTCACGCTTGCCGCTGATCAGCCCGCCGTTGCAACGCGAACACCGGCTGTATCAGGCCGACTGGCTGCTGCGGTTCTACGATTTTGGGCTGGACGAGATCACCAGCACCACGCGGGATGGCAACCTAGACCTAGACGTTGACCCAAAACTGGCGTGGGCGCTGGCGCACCGGGCCGATTTCCCTGTGGATGTGAACCGCGCCAGCCGCGAATTGCTGCTGCGGGTGCCGGGGTTCGGGGTGAAAACCGTCAAGCGCATTTTGGGCACCCGGCGGCACCGGCGCATCCGTTATGAAGATCTGATCCGCATCGGCGCGTCCGTCAAGAAGGCGCAGTCGTTTATTGTGGCAGACGGTTGGACCCCCGGCGCCCTGACCGACAGCGCCAATTTGCGCGCCCGCTTTGCGCCGCCCCCCGAACAGCTGAGCCTGTTTTGACCGGGCGCGTCACCCTACCCCGCATCGGCACCCAAGATGCATGGCGCACGGCCGCCCGTGGGTTTCTGTCGGCGCAGGTCCCGCCCGAGGCCCTGAGCTGGACCGACCAAACCGACGGATCGGGGTTGTTTGACACCCCCGCCGACGTGCCGCCGCCCCAACGTCCCGTGACCGTCCCGCGTGCGTTTGTGTCGCTGGGAAATTCCGTTGTGTGGCACAGCCGCGCGGACAGGTTTGATCAGCTCTATCGCTTTGCGTGGCGTTTGCAGACCCAGCCCGGCCTGATCCGTGACCGGGGCGACCCGCAGCTTGCAGACCTGCGGCGCATGGAAAAGGCAGTGCATCGGTGCCAGCACAAAATGAAAGCCTTTGTGCGGTTTCGCGAGATTGGCGACAAGACCGCAACGCGGCGCAGGTTTGCCGCATGGTTTGAGCCCACGCACCACACCATTGAGCCCACCGCAACATTTTTTGCCCGGCGGTTCGCCGATATGGATTGGTGCATTTTCACCCCCGATGTCTCTGCCATGTTCGAAAACGGGGCGCTGCGGTTTTCGCGCGATCTACCCCGCCCGGACTTACCCGAAGACGCCAACGAAGGGCTTTGGATCACGTATTTCCGCAACATCTTTAACCCGGCCCGCCTCAAGGTGCAGGCGATGACATCGGAAATGCCCAAGAAATACTGGCACAACATGCCCGAGGCCGTGATCATCCCTGACCTCATCGCCAACGCCCCTGCCCGCGCCCGCGCGATGGCCGACGCCGCCCCGACCTTGCCGCCGCTGCGCACCGAACGCGTGCAAAAAGCCGCCCGCGCGCTGGCGCGCCATGCATCTGATGATGTACTGATCGAAGATGCATCCGGTGCGGACGACATGTTAGTGCCGCGCAAAACAAAGGCCGCCCAGTAAGGCGGCCTTTTGCGGGCATGTCACATTGTCACGTGTCGGATCAGTAGGAATAATCCGCGTAGATCTTATCCAAATCGCCGCCCCAATCACCGTGATACCGCTCTAGCAGTTCATCTGCGGGGACTTTGCCAGTTTCCACGCTTTCATGCAGGGCGTTCAGGAAATGGGTTTCATCGGGGACCATACCGCCTGCACCCGCACGCGCGCGGGCCTTTAGACCCACCGCACTGATCGCCACGGCCTCGCGAGCGATGTCGTGCAATTTGATCCCTTGCACCTCGGCCTGCAGCCCATCTACGGCGGCCGCCACCCGCATCATATCGCGTGTGCCCATATCCCAGTTTTTGACCAGATCCCAGGCCGCATCCAGCGCCGTCTGATCATACATCAGCCCGACCCAAAACGCCGGCAACGCGCACAGCCTGCGCCACGGTCCGCCATCGGCCCCGCGCATTTCGATGAACCGTTTCATGCGGGCTTCGGGGAAGGCGGTGGTCAGATGGTCTGCCCAATCGCTTAGCGTCGGGATCTCGCCCGGCAGTGCGGCCAATTTGCCCTGCAGGAAATCCCGGAACGACTGGCCAAGCGCATCGATATATTGGCCGTCGCGGTAGACAAAATACATCGGCACATCCAGCGCATATTGCACCCATGCCTCAAAGCCAAAACCGTCTTCGAAGACAAAGGGCAACATGCCCGTGCGCGACGCATCCAAGTTGCGCCAAGACACGCTGCGCCATGATTTATGCCCGTTCGGACGGCCTTCGAAAAACGGTGAATTGGCAAACAGCGCGGTCGCAATAGGCTGCAAGGCCAAGCCCACACGCATCTTTTGCACCATGTCCGCTTCGGACCCGAAATCGAGGTTCACCTGAACCGTGCAGGTGCGCCGCATCATCACGCGCCCCATGCTGCCGACCCGTGTCATGTAGTCGTTCATCAGCGCATAGCGGCCTTTGGGCATCAGATCCATGTCATCATGTGACCACTGCGGCGCCGCCCCAAGCCCGATAAACCCCGCGCCGATCCGGTCGGCGACGTCCTGCACTTCGCGCAGGTGGACGTTCACCTCGTCGCAGGTTTCGTGGATTGTCTCGAGCGGGGCGCCCGACAGTTCCAGCTGCCCGCCCGGTTCCAGCGAGATATTCGCGCCGTCTTTTTCCAACCCGATCAGCTTGCCGCGTTCTTCGACGGGGGCCCAGCCGTGGCCGTCGCGCAGCCCTTCCAGCATGATCCGGATGGATCTGTCGCCTTCATAGGGCAGCGGTTTGAGCGTGTCTTTGCAATAGCCGAACTTTTCGTGTTCGGTGCCGATGCGCCATTGATCCTTGGGCTTGCATCCGTCTTCGAGATACTGCGCAAGTTGGTCATGGGATGTGATCGGTCCGCCACCGGATTGAGGGATAGACATGAGGCAGGCTCCGTTCATTCAAAAGATGTGTTCAACGTGCAGGGATGAGGTGATTTTCCGGTTGTGTCAATGCACACCGAGAACAGGCACCCGCGTGCCGTTACGTTGCCAGATCACAATAATGTGCCCCCCCGTGCCTTGCAGCGCCTGCAACATCCGCTGTGTACGCAACCCCGGCAGGGTCGCAAAGGCATCAAACAGGGCGTCTGCCCCGTCTGCATTCACTGGGATCAGCAGATCGGGTTGGCCGTTTTGCGTCAATCGCCAGTGGGCAGGATGCTGCCCGCGGTCCAGCGCCAGCACCCGCAATTCGCGCAGCGCCACAACGCCCCCCGTCAACGGCCCGAAATACGTGATTTGGCCTTCGTCGACACGGATGGTGCCGGGCCCCTGACCGCTGCTGCGAAACCGTGCGCGCTGCACGCCAACCCAGATCAGCGCAGCGCCAGCGACCATCAACGCCACCGCTGGTAAGACCAACAACCGACCCGGCCCAATCAACCACCACGCGCCCAAGGCCACACATGCCCCACCGGCAAGGGCCTCGCGCCAACGCATCAGCTGCGCGCGTGCTTCGGGGCGGATCATACCCAATCCCCCAACGCGGCCTGCCACAGGGTCAAGGCCGCCACGGCCGCCGTATCAGCCCGCAACACCCGTGGCCCCAACGACACAGGGTGCGCCTGATCAAACCCGCGCAAACGGGTCCGTTCTGCTGGGGAAAACCCACCCTCTGGCCCGATCAAAATCGCCCATGGCCCGCGTGTTGTGGGCAACGCAGGTTTCAGCGCCAGCTGGGTTTCATCACAAAACATGATCTGCCGGTCTGTGCCCCAATCGGCCAACATCCGGTCGAATCGCACCAGTGGCGCGACCTCAGGCACAAAGGTGCCGCCACATTGTTCGGCGGCTTCTACCGCGTGGGCCTGCAACCGGTCGCGTTGAACGCGGCCCGCGTTGGTATACTCCGTCTGCACTGGCACGACCCGCGCGGCGCCCATTTCAACAGCTTTTTCAACGATAAAATCGGTGCGCGCCTTTTTGATCGGGGCAAAGAGCAACCACAGATCAGGCGGCATTTGCAAAGGTCGCGTTTGCTGCACCACCTGCAAGACCCCGCGCCGTTTGCCCGCCTCGACGACATCAGCCAGCCATTCACCGCTGTGCCCGTCAAACAGCAACACCTGCGCGCCCACATCCAACCGCATTACCCCAAAAAGATAATGCGCCTGGTCCCGCGACACTGGAACCGATTGCCCCTGCTGCAAGGCATGCTCTACATAAAGCCTGATTTTGGCTGTCACCTGTTCATCCATGAGAGAGACATATGCAAAACCTTACGCCTGCGCCAGATGGCTCCGTCGCGGATGCCGTTCCTGACAATTGGGTTGATACAGTGGCCCCCGCATGGGCGCGCCCCTACCTGCGGCTTAGCCGCGCCGACCGCCCCGTCGGGACATGGCTGTTGCTGTTGCCGTGCTGGTGGGGGCTGGCGCTGGCGATGCTGCACGACCAACGCGCCGGTTGGTATGATCTGTGGATCGCGGTGGGCTGTGCCATGGGCGCGTGGCTGATGCGTGGGGCCGGTTGCACCTGGAACGACATCAGCGACCGCAAATTCGACGCAGCGGTAGACCGCACGCGGTCGCGGCCCATACCATCGGGGCAAGTCACCGTGACCGGCGCCGTGATCTGGATGTGCGCGCAGTCTGTGTTGTCGCTTTGCATTCTGCTAACTTTCAACATCGCGGCCATTGCGCTGGGTGTGTTGGCGTTGCTGCCGGTGGCCGTCTATCCGTTTGCCAAACGGTTCACATGGTGGCCGCAGGTGTTTTTGGGCCTTGCGTTCAACTGGGGGGCGCTACTGGCATGGGCGGCCCATAGTGGCACCCTGCATGCGCCCGCGATTGTATTGTACCTGGCGGGCATCGCCTGGACCCTATTCTACGACACCATCTATGCCCACCAAGACACCGAAGATGACGCGCTGATTGGCATCAAATCCACCGCGCGGCTTTTTGGCGACAAAACCGGCGCGTGGCTGCGGCGGTTCTTGATCGCGACGGTCGGGTTGATGGGTCTTGCCGTGATCTTTAGCGCGCTGCCGCACCCTTCGGTGTTGGCGATGATGCTGGCGCTGGTGGGCCCTTGGGCGATGGGCTGGCACATGACGTGGCAATTGCGCGGCCTCGACATCGACAATAACGCAAAATTGCTAGGATTGTTTCGCGCAAACCGCGATACCGGCATGATCCCGCTGCTGTTTTTCGCGGCGGCGTTGCTGGTATGATTGAAACCTGCGGCCGGGGCGCGTATCACAAAGGGATCCCGCACTCAGACCAACAGGTGCCATGACTTTGCCCGCTACTGTCTTGACCGCTTCGCTTTTTGTAACAGCCGCCGTGGCCGCCTTGGTCGCGGCCAATGCATCGGTGCAGCTGGTTGAAGATGCATCAGAAATCGGCGTGCGTGACGCGCTGGACACCAACGCCTTGGTTTGGGCCGAGGTCGAAGCAGACGGGTTACGCGTGATGCTATCGGGCACCGCCCCCACCGAGGCCCTTCGATTTCGGGCGCTGACCGCCGCTGGGACAATCGTAGATGCGGCCCGCGTCATTGACGACATGCACGTCGAAGCCGCCGACGCCATCACCCCACCTACGTTTTCTGCCGAGGTTCTGCGCAACACCGCCGGGCTATCGATCATCGGGCTGATCCCCCAATCCACCGACCGTGACGCCATGGTCGACGGGTTCGCCGACATGAGCCACCTGCCCGTGACAGACCTGTTGGAAACCGCCGATTACCCTGCGCCCGCCGGCTGGGAAGACGCGCTTGATTTCGCCATCGACGCCATCGAAGATCTGCCCCGCGCCAAAGTGTCGGTGACGGCCGGTCAGGTCCATGTGACCGCCATCACCGATGACATCGCCGCCAAAACCGCACTAGAGGCCGCGTTGATCCATGACGCCCCGCCGGACCTGCAACTGACCTTGGATATCACAGCCCCCCGGCCCGTGATCACGCCCTTTACGCTGCGTTTCGTGATGAACGATGCAGGCCCGCATTTCGACGCGTGCTCTGCGGATACCGAAGCCGCACAGCAGCGCATTGTCGCGGCCGCACAAGCTGCCGGGCTAGATGCACCCAACGCCTGCACCATCGGCATGGGCGTGCCTTCGCCCTACTGGGCGCAGGCCGTTGAAACCGGCATCAAGGCCCTTGCGGAACTGGGCGCAGGCAGCGTGACATTTTCGGATGCCGACGTGACGCTGGTGGCCGTTGAAGGCACCGACCAAAAGCTGTTTGACCGGGTGACCGGCGAATTGGAAACCGGCCTGCCCGAGGTCTTTGCGCTCTTTCCTGTACTGCCCAAAACGCCAGACCCAACATCAGGCCCCGTCGAATTTCTGGCGACACTTAGCCCCGAAGGGCAGGTGCAATTGCGCGGGCGTCTATCGGATGACAAAATGCGCAACGCCGCCGACAGTTTTGCGCGGGCAAAGTTCGGATCTAACAACGTGTATACCGCCGCGCGTGTGGTAGATGGCCTGCCCGTTGACTGGTCTGCGCGGGTGCTGACGGGGATACAGGCGCTCGCATTTTTGCACAATGGCGCCGTAACCGTCACCCCCGAGGCCATCAAACTGTCTGGCAAAACAGGCAACCAAAATGCTCGCGCCGCCGTGGCCCAGTTTATGGTCAGCAAGTTTGGCCAAGACACCACCTACGACATTGACGTGGTCTACGTTGAGGCGCTGGACCCCATCGCGGGCCTGCCAACGCCGCAGGAATGCGAGGCCGATATCGGGGCGATTACCGCCGCAGCCAAGATCACCTTTGAACCCGGCAGCGCCACGATAGACGAAAGCGCATTAAGCACCATGGATCGCATCGCCGAAGTGGTGGAACATTGCGGTGATATTCGCCTAGAGGTTCAGGGCCACACCGACAGCCAGGGCCGCGAAGAAATGAACCTATCGCTTAGTCAGGCGCGCGCAGAATCAGTGCTGAACGAGCTGCGCGCCCGTCGCGTGCTCACCAGTGCGTTCCTCGCGAAAGGCTATGGCGAAACACAACCCATAGCTGCAAATGACACCGAAGCAGGCCGTGAAGCCAACCGTCGCATCGAATTTCGCCTGATTGGCCCTCCTATTCCTCAACCACAAGGCGAAACAGCGCTGGAAAACGCCGCCGATTCCGGCGATATTGAGTCAGGTGAAGGTCTGGAAGGACAAGGCGATGAGTAGAACAGAGTTTGTCGTGGCAACGGCGATCATTCTCTTCGTGGCATTCTGTTTGGGGTGGTTCGCGAATTGGATTGCGCATCGGTTTAGCCGCGTTGCTGCCGATGATGTCGCGCAATTAGATCGGATGAGCCAAGAGCTGCATGAAGCCGAAGAAACCCGCGACCAAGCCATCACGTATCTGCAACAGCGCGAAGCCGAACTGACAAATCAGTTAGCCCAAACCGAAGCAGAATTGCGCGCGGCCATGGATGGCCTCCGAGATGCCCGGCAAGAAACCGAAGAGTTGCGCACACAGCTGACCCACGAGCCTGCTTAACCACGCGCGACACCCTGCCACCATATGCAATGCTGCGTGGTCCCGGTGCCAAACGTTAAGGCATGTGTCTTAAGACGGCGTCCAACGGTGTAGTGCGTCTTCGTCCTCTGCGCGCGCATCCACCCATGCGGCCCCATCCGACGTGACTTCCCGCTTCCAGAAGGGCGCGCGTGATTTCAGGTAATCCATCAAGAACTCAGCCGCCTCAAACGCATCTTTGCGGTGCTTTGAGGCGGTCGCGACCATCATGATCATCTCGCCCGGCACAAGACGACCATGCCGGTGAATAACCAACACATCCCCCAACGACCACCGCGCCATGGCGTCTTGTGCAATGCGCGTCAATGCGGCCTCGGTCATGCCCGGATAATGTTCGATTTCCATGGCTTGCAACGGCGAGGTCTCACTATCGCGCACCACGCCCGTAAAGGTCACGACAGCGCCCATATTCATATGGCCCGCTGCAAATTGCGCGGTCTCGGCGCCCAGATCAAAGGGCGCATCCTCTACGACAATCCGCACGGCGCCTAGCCCCCCGTCATTGGTGGGAAAAAGGCGACCTCGCGCGCGCCCGCCAGAGGGGCGTCAAAATCCGTCAACTCTTGGTCAATGGCCACACGCAACGCAGAGCGATCAGCAAAGGCCACCGCATACCGGTCTTCGCGCGCAACGAGTTCATCGACAAGCTCCGAAACCGTGGTCGCGGCACTGTCGACTTCTTCGCGCGGCAGACCGATCCGTTCGCGTACCCACGCAAAATATAGCACATTCATTCGTTGCTTTCCTTCAAATGCGGCAAGGCTTTCCTAAAATAATCAACCCCAGTCACAAGGGTCAACCCAGCAGCCAGCCACAACAAAACCAAACCCCCGACGCCGGCCCATTCCATCGCGGCAAGTTTCCATCGCAGCCCCAGTAAATCAGGCTCTTCCCCGGCAAAGATAGCATTTACCATCGCCTGATCCATCCCGTAGGCCGACATGCCCAGATAATGCTCAAACACCCCTTGCGAAAACAGCACCGCAATCGCCACCATCTGAAACGTGGTCTTCCACTTGGCCAATATCGTGACCTTCAACGTGCCCGCGGTATCGCCCAAAAATTCGCGCAACCCCGAAACAAACACCTCGCGAAACAAGATCACAGTGGCAGGCAGCACCAACCAAGGCGACCAACTGGAAAACGCGACAATCACCATCAACGCGACCACAACCATCGCCTTGTCCGCAATCGGATCCAACATCGCACCCAATTTGGTTTCCTGCTTCCAGGCCCGCGCCAAATACCCGTCAAACCAATCCGTAATCGCCGCCGATACAAACAGCAGTAACGCGAACCAATCGGCATAAGGCCGGGTAAAATATAAAAACATCACCGCCACCATAGGCGCCGCGATCAACCGGATGATGGTCAGGATATTTGGCAAAGTCAGTGTCATTGCATCACCATACAACGCCCCCAATCGAGACGAAAGGCGCAACCGCACCCGCCGCTCATTGTTGGCCAACCCCCGCGCGTAACACGGCAATCAAGAATAGTGTCGCGCGCCAGCGCGGCCTTTGGATCACCCGCGTTCGTGGAAATAATCATAGATTTTTTCCGCCAGCGCGCCCGACACCCCCTCGACGGCTTTCAGGTCGCTCAGGTTCGCGCGCCCCACGGCCTTGGCAGAGCCAAAATGCGCCAACAACGCCCGTTTGCGTGCCGCCCCCACGCCCGGCACATCATCTAGCGGCGTGGCCCCCACCGCCTTGGACCGTTTCGCGCGGTGCGTTCCAATGGCAAATCGGTGCGCCTCATCGCGCATCCGCTGCACAAAGTACAACACAGGGTCATTGTGGCGCAGCGCAAACGTCGGCTTGCCCGTGCGATGAAATTCTTCCTTGCCCGCATCCCTGTCGATGCCCTTGGCCACGCCCACCATCGGAATGTCTTCGACACCGTATTCACGCATGATCATACGCACCGCACTCACCTGCCCCGCGCCCCCGTCGATCAAGAGCAAATCCGGCCAATGCCCCTCTTTACGTTCCGGGTCTTCTTTGATCAGGCGTTTGAACCGCCGTGTCAGGACCTCTTTCATCATCCCAAAATCATCCCCCGGCGTCAGATCATCGCCGCGGATGTTGAATTTACGGTACTGGTTTTTCATGAACCCCTCGGGCCCCGCCACGATCATGCCCCCCACGGCAAACGCACCCTGGATGTGCGAGTTGTCATAAACTTCGATGCGTGCAGGCGGCGCGTCTAGGCCAAAGGCCTCGGCGATGCCCTTCATCAACCGGGCCTGCGTGGCGGTCTCGGCCATCTTGCGCGCAAGGCTCTCGCGGGCGTTGCGCAAGGCGCTGTCTACCAGCTCTGCCTTTTCGCCCCGTTGCGGCACCAACAGCTCCACCTTACGGCCCAATTTGCCGCTCAACGCTTCGGCCATTAGGTCCGGGTTTTCGATCGCATTGCTCAGGATCAACTGCGGCGGCGGTTCGCGCGTGTCGTAAAACTGACCGATAAACGCCTCCAACACTTCGGCCGCATCCACGTCGGGCCCCACGCGAGGGTAATAGTCTTTGTTGCCCCAATTCTGATTGGCCCGGATGAAAAACACCTGCACACAGGCTTGTCCCCCGTCCATATGCAACGCGATGATATCAGCCTCGGCCACAGTTTGTGGATTGATCCCCTGCGCCGTCTGCACCTGCGTCAGCGCCTTGATCCGGTCGCGCAGGGCCGCGGCACGCTCAAACTCCATCGCCTCAGAGGCCTGCGACATGTCAGAGGCCAGCCGCGCCTGAATATCCGTCGTCTTGCCAGACAGAAACTTCTGCGCGTCGCGCACCGTCTGCCCATATTCGTCCGGTGAAATTTTGCCCACACAGGGCGCACTGCACCGTTTGATTTGATACTGCAAACACGGGCGCGTGCGGCTTTCAAACATCGAATCCGAACAATCCCGCAGCAAAAACACCCGCTGCAACTGGTTCAACGTCCGGTTCACCGCACCCGCACTGGCGAAGGGCCCGTAATACGCGCCCTTTTCCTTTTTCGCGCCTCGGTGTTTTTTGATCTGCGGATACCCGTGCTCTGCCGTGACCAGAATATTGGGAAAGCTCTTATCATCACGCAACAGCACGTTAAATTTGGGCTTTAGCTGCTTGATCAGGTTCTGCTCCAACAGCAGCGCTTCGGTCTCTGTGCGGGTGGTCAAAAACATCATCGACGCGGTCATCGATATCATCCGCGCAATCCGCGCACTGTGCCCAGAGGGGCGCGCGTAATTGCTGACACGGGCACGCAAATTACGCGCCTTGCCAACGTATAAAACGCGGCTTTCCACATCCAACATGCGGTACACGCCGGGCGATGTGTCCAGCGTTTTAAGATAGTCCTGGATCACGTCGTGGCCGGTGGCCACGTCCTTGGGCGGAACAGCGTCTGAGTCGTCAATCTGCATAGTATGATTCTAGCCTTGGCTGCACCGTAGGTGAAGAGACCGCAAGAGATAACCTTTCCACCATTCATGTGGATAACTCTGCCGATAACTTCTGAGCATCGATCGTTTTCCGTTGTAAGAAGGGGTTTTTCGTCACTTGCATAAAAAATAGGCGACAATTTAACACATTGATTTTGCTTGTTATTTTCTTTTACGCGGTGCAAGTTTTTGAAAACAAACACATTTTAGTAACGAATACGTAAGACTCATTAACGGCGTGCAAAACTTTCCTGCCCTGCGGTTTATTCAACCCCTAAAACGTCCGGTGTTTGCCACGCCAAATGCTGCCCACCATCAACGCATAGCAACTGCCCCGTCACCGCAGGCGCATCCAAAAAATAACCAACGGCCGCCGTGATATCGCCTGTGTTCGCGCCCCGCTCCAGTGTAGTATTGGCCCGCTGGGTGGCAAAATGCTCTGCCGACTGCCGCGCGCCCTGCAACGTCGGACCGGGGCCAATCGCATTGACCCGGATAGCCGGTGCCAGCGCCTGCGCCGAGGTCTGCGTCAGCGCCCAAAGACCCATCTTGGCCAATGTATAGGTCATGAATTCTGGCGTCAGCTTGCGCACCCGTTGGTCGATCATATTTACGATTAAACCTGCAGCCTGCGGCTCATTCGCGCTGTCCGACAGAGGCACCAACCCCTGGCCGACCATCTTTTGCGATAACACAAACGGCGCACGCAGGTTGCTCTGCATGTGCCTGTCCCAAGTGGCCCGCGTGGCGCTCTCTATGGTGTCATATTCAAAGATCGACGCATTGTTGACCAAACAGGTCACGGGCCCGTCAAACGCAGCGGCTGCCGCATCAAATAATGCCTCAGTTGCGGCATCCTCCAACAGATCGGCCTGCAGCGCCACAGCGCGGCCCCCTGCGGCCTCGATACTGGATACCGTCTCCTGCGCGCCCTGATGGGAAGACGCGTAGTGCACCGCCAGATCAAACCCGCGCCCTGACAGATAAAGCGCGATTGCGCGGCCAATCCGGTGCCCTGCACCCGTCACCAGTGCTGTCGCCATGGTCGTTTCCCTTTGCTGGGCGGTCAGCTGAGCACGATCACCAGATAGGTCACATAAAGACCGCTTAGGATCACCCCCCAAAACCGCGTGATGTTCCATGATAGATAGACGAAGGGCAGCAAAAGAACAGAGGCGCCCAACATAACCCACAGGTCAAACCGTAAAAACGCGGGGTCAACGGGGATCGGACCCACAAAGCTCGTAATCCCGATAATCGCCAGCAGATTGAACATGTTGGACCCGATCACATTGCCAAGCGCCACGTCCGCCTGCCGTCGCAACGCCGCCATCACCGTTGTGGCCAGCTCTGGCAAAGAGGTGCCAATCGCCACCAGCGTCAGCCCAATCACCGTATCAGAAATGCCGTAGGTTTTGGCGATGATCGTGGCGTTATCTACTAGTAAACTGGCCCCCAACGGCAGCCCGACCATCCCCAGCACCAAAAACATCCCGATCCGCCACCACGGCATATCGGGGTCGGCGCCTTCGGGGTCTTCATCGGGGTCGCCTATACACGCACGCCGGTGCAAATGCGCATCACGAATGGCATCCCCCAACATCAAAAACAGCGCCACCAACAAAACGGCGCCCGCGATCCAGTCAAACACCCCGCGAAAGGCCAGCAGGATAAACAGCAGGCTGGCCCCGATCATGATATTGTATGTTTTTCGCGTATTACACTCAGAGGTGTGCATCGTCGCCAGCAAGGCCGGCACCCCTAAAACCAGCAAAATATTCGCAGTGTTCGACCCCACCACATTGCCAAGCGCCAAGCCCGGAGCCTGATCCAGTATCGCCTGCACCGAAATCAACAGCTCGGGCGCAGAGGTCCCAAAGGCCACAATCGTCAAACTGACGATCAACGCCGGAACCCCAAGGCGCAGGGACACGTTCACCGCCCCCTTTACCAACGCATCCCCTGCCAAAAGCAGTAAAATCAGGCCAAAACCACACAGCACCCAAGGCAGGATCATGCACCGTCCCCTTTACCACATCCGCAAGGGCCACGCCCAATTCGATAGCGCCCGCACCGGCGGCATTTTGCGTTGGCCAAACGTTTGCCGCCCAACCAATGCATTTTGCCAAACATTGCCAACACGACCATGACGACCAGAAACAGGGTCACAATTTTGAAAATCATCAGCGCTAAAGCCCGAACTGCGCAAAGGCGCTGCGCTCTTCGATCCCGTGCAGGGCATCCCCCGCCAGTTGCGTGCCAAAGCGCGACAGGAAGGGTTTGCGCACGCCGTACCGGTTGAATTTGACCTTGGCGCCAAATCGCGCCTGCATCATCGGTTTCATGTGCCCAATGCCATCGATCAACCCCAGATCAACGGCTTTGCGCGCCAGCCAGATCTCGCCGGTGAACAAATCGCGGTCTTCGGGCAGCTTGCCTTTGCGGCGCGCAGTGATGTGGTCTTTGAAATTCACATGGATATCATCGAGCAGCTCTTTCAGCCGTGCGACGTCTTCGGGGTTGGCCGGGCGGAAAGGGTCCAGCATGGATTTCGATTTTCCGGCCGTATAGACCCGCCGTTCTATCCCTTGCTTTGCCAAAAATTCATGCGCCCCAAAAGACGACGAAATCACCCCGATAGACCCAACAACCGAACTGTCGTCAGCGTAGATCTCATCTGCCGCCGCGGCCAGCCAATAGCCCCCCGATGCGGCCACATCTTCGACAAATGCGATGACGGGTATGTTCTTTTCTTCGGACAGCCGCCGAATGCGCGCCCCAATCAACGAAGACTGCACCGGGCTGCCGCCGGGCGAATTTATCTCTAGGATCACGGCCTTGGGTTTGCCGCGCGCAAAGGCCTTTTCAATGACGGGCGCGAGGCTTGCGTCGTTCAAAGCCGCCCGACCCGACGCCGCAATCATACCCGACAGGCGAATAACAGCGACCGTTGGGTCGGATTTCAAAAATGGTATCCAGCGTTTCATGTGTCCCCATGTAGAATGCCGCCCCGTCGCAAACAAGGAGGCAAGCCCGGAGAGTTTCACTTTGCGGCTTTATTGTCGAATGCGCCAACCGGTTTTGAAAATCCAACCGATGACCAACAGGCACGCCCCGGTAAACGCGGTGATCGCCAGCAGCGACAGGCCAATCGGCACATCCGCCGCGCCAAAGAACGACCACCGAAAGCCGGAAATCAAGTACACAACGGGGTTAAAAAACGAAATCGTCTGCCAAACCGGCGGCAACATCGAGATCGAGTAAAACGACCCGCCCAAAAACACCAAGGGCGTCACCACCAACAAAGGCACCAGTTGCAGCTGTTCGAAATTGCCCGCCCAAATGCCGATGATAAACCCAAATAGCGAAAAGCTGATACAGGTCAGCAGCAAAAACACCACCATCGCAAATGGGTGTTGGATCTGCACATCCACAAAAAAGAACGCGGTCACCAAGATGACGACTCCGACAAACAACGCCTTGGTCGCTGCCGCCCCCACATACCCCGCCACGATTTCCAAAAAGTTTACCGGCGCAGACAGTAATTCGTACATCGTGCCGATAAATTTCGGGAAATAGATGCCAAAAGACGCGTTGGAGATCGACTGAGTGATCACCGACAGCATGATCAGGCCCGGCACGATAAAGGCCCCATAACTGACGCCTTCGACCTCGGTGATCCGGCTGCCGATGGCTGCACCAAAGACCACAAAATACAGTGACGTCGACAGCACCGGCGAGAAAAAGCTTTGCGCCAATGTTCGGAAAAACCGTGCCATCTCAAACAGGTATATTGCCTTGATCGCTGTCCAATTCATTGGGTGTTGTCCTTGTCATCGTGCACCAAGTCCACGAAAATATCCTCTAGGCTGCTTTGACGGGTAACCACATCGCGCAGCACCAGACCCGCCGCCGCGACATCCTGCAATAGCTTGGTGATCCCTGTGCGTTCGGCGCGGGTGTCGTAGGAATAGGTCAGCGTGCGCCCGTCGTCCGCCCGCACCAAACCATACCCCGCCAGCGCCTCTGGCACAGCGTCCAGCGGGGCCGACAGTTGCACGTCCAACTGTTTGCGCCCCATGCGCGCCATCAGGTCATCTTTGTCTTCAATCAACAGCAACTCGCCCTTGGCAATCACCCCGATGCGGTCTGCGATGGCTTCGGCCTCTTCGATGTAATGGGTGGTCAAAACGATGGTGACGCCGTCAGCCTTGAGCGCCTTGACGATCTCCCACATGTCTTTGCGCAGCTCTACGTCGACGCCCGCGGTGGGTTCGTCCAAAAACAACAAACGCGGTTCGTGGCTGAGCGCCTTGGCGATCAACACGCGACGTTTCATCCCGCCTGACAGGGCGCGGATCTGCGTGTTGCGTTTGTCCCACAACGACAGCTGCCGCAAAATCCGCTCAATTTCAGCGTCGTTGCGTGGTTTGCCAAACAGGCCGCGTGAAAACCGCACCGTGCTGATCACCGTCTCAAAGGGCTCTAGGTTGATTTCCTGTGGCACCAACCCGGTGATCGCACGGGCCTGACGGAACCCGCTAATGATATCATGCCCGCCTACCGTCACACTTCCAGACGTGGCATTCGTGATCCCACAAACCGTTGAAATCAGGGTGGTTTTACCCGCGCCATTGGGGCCAAGCAACGCCAGTATTTCGCCCTGTTCAATCGACAGATCCACCGCCTTAAGCGCCTCAAACCCATCGCGATATGACTTGCGCAGCGCTTTGATTTCGAGAATGGGGGGCATGACGTTCAGATCCTATGCGAGGTCGCGCGCAACCTAGAGGCCCACACGCCAAGTTGAAAGCGCGCCAATGCACAGCCCCCTCTGCGCTGTGTGCACAAAGGTATTTCCGCAGCGCCGCGTCCTTTCGCAAACCGGCTCGACAGCGCAAACAGGCCTGATAGGACCACCGGTATGAACACCCTGCCCCATAATCGCGCCGGCCTTGGCATTGCCTTTATCACCGCCGGAATATGCGCCATTTCGATCAACGACATGTTGATCAAACAGCTGTCGGGCGGGTACCCCCTGCATGAAATCGTTTTTCTACGGTCAAGCATCGGGTTGATGTTTTCGCTGGGCCTGCTGCACATGGAAGGCGGCTGGCGGATACTCAAAACCAAAACCCCCGGTTTGCACCTGATCCGCGGGCTGCTGATCGTGATCGCCAACATGAGCTATTTCGTGGCGCTCGCGGCGATCCCGCTGGCAGATGCCACGGCGCTGTTTTTTGCCGCGCCGCTTTTTATCACCGTTCTGAGCATCCCCATCTTGGGGGAAAAAGTCGGAGCGATGCGGCTGTCGGCGGTGGTGGTGGGGTTTGCGGGCGTGGTGGTCATGCAACGCCCCTGGGCCGCAAGCGACACATTGGACGTCTCGCGGTTGGTGCTGTTGCTGCCCGTTCTGGGGGCGTTGGCCTATGCGTTAAACCAGTTGATGACCCGCAAACTGGGCGTCGACAGCAAAGCATCCGCGCTTGCGATCTACATTCAGGCCAGCTTTATCGCGGTGTCGGTGGGGTTCTACATCGTCGCGGGCGATGGGCGGTTTGCCACCGAAAACGCCACCGCGCCGGTGCAGTTTCTGTTGCGCGCCTGGGTCTGGCCCACGCCCGCTGATTGGTGGGTCATGATTGGCATGGGCGTCAACGCTGGCATTATCGGGTACTGCCTCAGCCAAGCCTACCGGATGGCCGATGCCGCAACCATCGCGCCATTCGAATACATCGGCCTGCCGTTGGCGGTGTTTTGGGGGTGGCTGGTGTTTTCAGACCTACCAACCTGGGAGGTCTGGGCCGGGATCGCATTGATCTTGGGCGCCGGGTTGTTTGTGTTTTTGCGCGAACGCCGCAAGGCGCGCATCGTCGCGCGCACCACGGTCATGCGGCGATGAACCACCACATGACCGGGCAAGCCCGTTAAAACGCGCGGTTATTCAGCGCCCGTCACATTGATATTGCCAACGACCCGCGCACCGCTTTCGGTGGTCATGGTCTGTGCGGTTACCTCGCCGCGCACCTGCGCAGTCGAGGCAAATCTGAGGTCATCACATTTGATGCTGCCCTTGTGCTTGCCTTCGACCGCCACCCGCTTGGCCGACACAACCCCATCCACCGAGCCTGTCAACTGTACGTTGATCGCCTCCCCCGTGACATCCCCGACGACGGATCCCTTGATGTCCACACTTCCGCTCTTTGAAACAACGTTGCCGTCGATTTTCAGGTCTTCTTCGATCGTAGAACTTGCCACATTGATTTCCTCTCGGCGTGATATCCAAGAACCCTAGAACGCTCAGGGCGCTTTGAAAACCTTGTTAGAAAGCGAACCATACTGTGAGCAATGGATCGCTGCCAAAAAACCACTTGTTTCCACCGCCCACAATCGCCGGTATTTGTGGCGCCGCGCCCTTATGCGACGCTGACAACAACCTTTCCCGTCGCCGTGCGGTTGCGCAGCAAATCAAGCGCCGCGTTGGCTTGCTCCAACGGCAAAACGTTGCTGACGTGTGGTTTGATTTTGCCCTGCACATACCACTCCGTCAGGACCTTGAAACTGTCAGTCAAAACGCGTGGGTTCACCCGCGTGTATCCGCCCCAATAAAACCCGATCACTGTTAGGTTTTTGACCAACAGGTGGTTGGCCGGAATCTGCGGCACCTCGCCACTGGCAAACCCCAGCGGGATCAACCGCGCCTCGGGGTTGCACGCGCGCATCGCCGCCTTGAACTGGTCGCCGCCAATCGGGTCATAGACCACATCTGCGCCCCCCAACCCCTTGACGATATTACGGATGTCATCGGTTTCTGAGTTGATCAGATGGTCCGCGCCCATCGTCTGCGCCACCTTTAGCTTGGCATCGCCGCGCGCCACGGCAATGACTTCGGCGCCCATCAACTTGCCCAGTTCTACGGCCGTTAATCCAACACCGCCCGACGCACCCAGCACCAACAACCGTTCGCCCGCGCGCAAATGCGCCTTGTAGTCCAGCGCCACATGGCTGGTGCCATAAGCAATCAAAAACGCGGCCGCATGCGCATCTGTCATTACATCGGGCACCGGCACGCAAATATTGGCCGGGATCGCGGCATACTCGGCCAACGCATCAAACCCGCAATAGGCCGCAACACGCTGCCCTACCGCCAAGCCCTGCACCCCCGCGCCCACCTCAGTGACCGTGCCGCACAGTTCCATGCCCAACGTAAAAGGGCGCGCGGGTTTTTCCTGATAGGTCCCTTTTATGATCAACAGATCACCAAAATTTAACCCACAGGTGTGCACCTTGACCTGCACCTGTCCGGGGCCTGCAGTGGGCCGCGGGATATCCCGCAAGACCAAAGGCTGCCCCAATTCCGTAACCTGCATCGCGCGCATAATTGCCCCCTTTAAATGTGCCTCTCACAAGGCCAGAGCACGCCCAGATTGGCAAGTGCCGCGTATCAGCCCACGCGGTTCCCCTGCGACCACACCCCGCGCAAAACCGGCGTGCCCCCAACCACCCCAAAGCGGATCAGATCTGCGCGCAGTCCCAGCGCAATGCGCCCACGGTCCGTCAGGTGACTGCCCGCCGCTGGGTGCGCCGTGACGGTGGCCAACCCGCGCGCGACATTGCCCCAAAGTTCGCCCAGTTGCACCGCGCCTTTCAGCAAGGCGGCGGGCACGTAATCTGACGATAAAATATCAAGCAAATCATGGTGCGCAAGATCCTGCGCCGCCACATTCCCCGAATGCGACCCACCCCGCACAAGGTTCGGCGCCCCCATGATGATCAAAATCCCTTTGTCGCGGCAGGCCTGCGCCGCTGCACGTGTTGTCGGAAATTCCGCCACCGTCACGCCTTGGGTTGCGGACGCCGCAACCTGCGCTGCGGTGGTGTCATCATGGCTGGCCAGTGTCGCGCCGTACCGTGCGGCGGCGGCAACCGTCGCGGTTTCGTGGGCATCGCCCAACCGGGCCCGCAGCGCATAAAGATGCGCCACATGGTCGCTAAATTCCGCCGCCGACATACCGCGTTTGCCGCGCACGTAGGCTTCGAATTTGGCAAGGTCGCGAAACTGGCGCTGACCGGGGGTGTGATCCATCAACGACACGATCCCCACGCCGTCATCCGGGCCGAATTCGTCCAATTCGTCAGGCAGGGTCTCAGAACACACCTCCGCGCGCAAATGCAGGTGGTGGCTGATCCGCAGCGCCCCATGTTGCCGCATATGCGCGATCTCATCGGCCAATCTGCGCGCGTATTTGGGCAACCGGCTGGGCGCATTGGTCAAAATCGACCCAACCCGGATGGCGTCAAAAACCGTGGTGATGCCGACACTTGCTAGTTCCGCATCATGCGCCACAATCGCGGCATCATGGGGCCAATCGACCTTGGGGCGAGGCTGAACGTGGCGTTCCAGATTGTCGGTGTGCAATTCGATCAGACCGGGGCACAGGTAATCGCCCTTGCAATCCACCGCGCCTGCGGGCACCGCCGTGCCTGTGTCGATACCGGTAATCTGGCCGTTTGCGATGGTCACGGCCCCGGTGATCACCTCGTCCAGCAAAACAACTTTTGCATTTGCGAAAATAGTCTGGGATGTCATGCGCCTGTAATCCTGCAATGAAAGAACGTGGTCGCAAAATGGGGTCTGATGCAATGGAATTTACACGCTACGGGGTTTATTTCACACCACGGCCCGGCGCATTTGCACAGGCAGGCGCCCATTGGTTGGGCTGGGATCTGGCAGCGGGGCAACACGTGGGCACCCCAGACGATGCCATCACCGCACGGCCCCGCAAATATGGGTTCCACGGGACGATCAAACCGCCCTTCCGGTTGGCCGATGACACAACCGCCGCCGGTCTGCACGATGCGCTGACGACCTTGGCGGGGGGGCTTGGGCCCGTGGCGCTTGATGGGCTGACACTGTCGCAGATCGGGTCGTTTCTGGCGCTGACCCCAACCGGCGATGTTCGAGATCTGGCGGCGCTGGCGGCCACTGTGGTCAAAGAGCTTGATGGGTTTCGCGCGCCCCCAACCAACGCCGAACTGGCCCGCCGCAACCCGTCGCGCCTGACCCCCGCCCAACAAGACAACTTGGCGCGGTGGGGCTATCCGCATGTCATGGAGGCGTTCAAGTTTCACATGACCCTGACCGGCCCCCTGCCCCACGCCCTGATCGGCAGCACGCGCGCTGACGCCAATGCCCATTTCGCCGACCTTTCGCCGCGCCCTTTTGTGATCGACAGCCTGACATTGGTGGGCGAAGGCTGCACGGGGATGTTTCATACGCTGCATCGTTACGGCCTAACCGGGAAATAGGCGCCGGTGATTTCGGCAACTGTGTCGGCCAAGGGTCGGTCGTTGCGCACCAAAGTCACAGGCACACCATCGGGCACGCCGTCGCCCTGACGGGTCAACC
The DNA here is from genome assembly GCF_039970775.1 of Roseobacter sp. GTDB lineage: Bacteria > Pseudomonadota > Alphaproteobacteria > Rhodobacterales > Rhodobacteraceae > Roseobacter. The sequence continues at coordinate 53,878 of NZ_JBDVLG010000051.1, read as the reverse complement.
GCCCGGCAATTTGGTCGGTGGTTTCACGGCCGCGCGCGGCCAGCCGTGTGGCCCGTACCTGCGGCGGTGCGGTCAACCACACCACATGAAACGGGTCAAACAGCGCCTGCGCCTTGGGCAACACACCCCGAGACAGGTTTACAACCGCGTCTTGGCCTTGAGCCAACGCATCCAACACGGCGATGGGCACACCATACCGCAAACCATGCGCGCCCCAAGACAGCACAAACGCCCCCGCCGCGCGCCGCTGTTCAAATATGTCCGGGGTGACCCCTTCAAATGTCTCGCCCCCCGCGTCGGCAGGTCGTGTGATCACCCGCCGAACGAGGTAGAGCGCGGGATGCACTGCGCAGAGCGCCTCCATCACCGTGTCTTTGCCCACGCCCGATGGCCCGACCACCGCGATCAACCGCCCCGTCATTCGTACCCCCCGGTGACCGCCTCTGTCGCGCACCAGGATTTGCCGTAGATCATGCGCAGTGCCTTTGTTTTCTTGCCGCCCAATTGCCCCGGTGCGGCGGCGATACGGCCTGTTTGCCAGACCCTACAGCCTCGTAGGCGCGTTTAAAACCGGGCGGTTGCTGCGCCGAACATACCGCCCGGCGCAGCGCGTGCCAGTTTAATCGCCAACCACACCGATGGTAAAAAACATCGTTTCACCGGAATGGTCATCGACCCCGTCATTGTCCGTAGACACCCACGCCGTCCCGTCAGGCAAAATCGCCAGACCCTCGACCTTGTCGAGAACATACCCACCTGTCGATGTCAGATCGGGGATAAGATCGCGTACCAAGGTCTTGGGCACCACAGGCAAATGCGACCCCAACAGCGCAGGCACCATGTCTTCCAAAGACACCGCATAGATCTTTTTGGTTGCGGCCGCCTGCCCATGCTGGTTGTCGCGTTCGATGATATAAACGTGGTCACCGTGCAGGCTGATTTCGCTTAGCCCAACCCACCCGGTGTCTGTCGCCGTTTTGGGATAGAGCACCGCGCCCCATTCTTGGGTCTCTAGGTTGTAGGCCACCAGTTTGACGTGGTTTTCCGGGTCGTCTTTCCATTCCCGCTGGACCGGCATCCACAAGGTGTGACCAACCCGCGTGATCCCTTCAAAGCCAAAACGCGTCTCGACAGCCATTAACGCGGGCGGCAGGCCGATCTCTTGCGTGATGTCCCCACCTGCGTCGACCTTATAAAGCGCGTGCGGCGTGACCCTGTCTGTGCGCCCTTCAGACGCCACCCAAAAGCCGCCATCATCGGCCAATGCGATGCCTTCCATATCTAGCTTTTGCGCAGGCACCCCGTTGCGCGTCACATCTATCGCATCCACGATGCGGGCAGGCGTCACGGTGGGGTCAATCTTGAAGATACGCGGCTGGGCGCTGTAAAAGCTGTCGGACACGGCGTAGATCATGCCGTGCGCGTCCGCGACCATACCCGACAACGCGCCCCACCCTGTCAGGTTTGGCATCCCCGCCGATGTCAGGTGCGGGTAGGCTGCAGGGCCTTCGGCATACCGGTACACCATCACATGCGCGCGCGCCGCACCGTCCTCCAGACCGTCAAATTCATTGGCTGTGACCAGCAACCCGCGTTCGGGGATCGCCACGGCGCCTTCGGGGGACATGCCCGATGGTAACATCTGTTTCAACACCGGCGCAGCAGGGTCTGTCATGTCATACACCGCAACAATCGACGCGCGTTCTGCCATGACGAACAGATAGGGCGTGCCCCCGAAATGGGCGAATTCCATGCCCTCAGGTTCGACCCCTTTGCTGTCAGAACGTTTGTCGGGGTAGTGCCCGATCTGCACAATCGCGTGTTCCAAACTGGCGCCGCTTTCCCAAACCAACGTGCCGTCTTTGTGAAACACCGTCATGCCGCGCGCGCCGCCATCCATATCGCCCTCGTTGGCCGTCGCGAAGTGGTCGTCGTCGATCCATTGCACGCCGTCTGGTTCACGCAAACGGCCGGGTTGGCGTTGGTCAAACACCAACGACGCGCGATCATCAAGGGTATCGATCCCCTCCAGATCCACCGCGCCCGCCGACACATGCGACACCACGCGGCCCTCTTTGGTCACCACCGCGATGTGGTTGTTTTCTTGCAAGGTCACGACGATCTCGCCCAGCGCGTTGATGTCAACGAATTCGGGCTCTGGGTCCGTGCCCGCGATCTGGGCAAGGCCCGTCAGGCTGACACGTCTGAGCGTCGCACAGGCCACGGCGCCATCGATGATGTCGATCACAACCAAATCACCCGCAGGCATTTGCGGCACACGGCCTGTGCCGCGGTCTTCGTCACGTTCGTTTTCAATGGCGATTGCGATGAAAGACCCATCTTTGGCCCGCGCGGTGCTGTCAGGCTGCCCGCCCAGATCGCAGGTTGCGGTGATGCGCATATCGGCCAGATCCACCGTGGCCAGATGGCCCGACGGGGTGTCATAGCTTTGCGATGTATTGACCGCAACAAAGGCCATGTTGCCGATGACAGACACCGCCGTGGGTTCGCCCTGAACCTCCAACACGCCCAAAGGCGCCGGCGCGGCAGGGTCTGTGATGTCGATCATCCCGATTACGCCTGCCGGGCTGTCGGTGTACACCAGCGTCATCCCGTCGGCGGTGACATCGATGATCTCGGCGGATGTTTCACCAGGTGCGCCCCCAACGAAATTAGACGCCACCGGAAAAGACGCGATCCGATTAAAGGCGCGGTCTGCCAGGGCGGGCCCTGCGGCAACAGCCGTTACGAAGGTGCTGGCAAGCAGCAAGTGTTTGGTCATGGGGGTCCCCTTTGGTTCTGAACTGCGCACAAAGGCGCAGGGTCAGACCACAAAGGCATGACAGTTTGGTATCTGTTTTATGACACCTCAGGTTTCGGCTAGTATCAGATCTGCGGCCTTCTCGCCGATCATGATCGCAGGCGCATTGGTGTTGCCCGAAACGATCTCGGGCATGATCGAACAATCCGCAACGCGCAGCCCCCGGACCCCATGTATCTTCAAGGCTGCATCCACCACCGCATCCGCGCCCGACCCCATTTTGCACGTCCCCGTGGGGTGATAGATCGATGCGGTGTTGTTGCGCGTCCAATCTAAGGTGGCATCATAGTCGTCAATATCCAGACTGGCGTGGGGGCGAAATTCTTGCGAAATCTTCGAAGTCAGGGGCGCGCAGCGGGCAATTTTGCGCGCAATGTTCACGCCCGCAACCATCGTGCGGCAATCCGTTTCAGTCGACAGATAGTTGGGGATGATCTTTGGATAGGCCCGCGGTTGCGCCGATGCCAGACGAATTTCGCCACGGCTTTCGGGGCGCAACTGACACACCGACATCGTGAACGCCGAGAATTTATCCGCGCCCTTGCCGGGGTTTTCAGCCGACAGCGGTTGCACATGAAACTGAATGTCAGGTGTTTCAACGTCTGGTCGCGTCTTAAGAAACCCGGTTGCCAGACTGGCGGCCATCGTCATGGGCCCCGACCGAAACATCAGATACTTCAGCCCAATCCGCGCCTGCCCTGCAAGGCTCGACACTTCGTCGTTGAGCGTCGGCTCGTTGCATTTGTAGACCAACCGCGCCTGCAGGTGGTCTTGCATATTCTTGCCAACACCGTGCAAATCTTGTTTTACGTCAATGCCATGATCGGCCAGTTGCGCGGCCTCGCCGACCCCCGACAGCATCAACAATTGCGGCGAATTGATCGCCCCCCCGCATAACACAACCTCGCGTCGGGCCGTCACCGTTTGCACCTGCCCGCCCGCATCGGTGTAGCTAACGCCGGTCGCGCGCCCTTCTGAGATCTCGATCTTATCGACCTGCGCGTGGGTGATGATCTGCAAATTGGGGCGCTTTCGGGCCGGGTTCAGATAGGCCACCGCCGTGCTGCACCGCCGCCCATTGCGCGCCGTCAGTTGGAAAAACCCGACACCTTCCTGATCTGCACCGTTGTAGTCGGGGTTAAACTTGTACCCCGCCGCCTGCGCCGCCGCGATCCAGGCATCGGTGATGGGCCGCTGGATGCGCATGTTTGAGACCGACAGTGGCCCGTCATTCCCGTGGTATTCATCGGCGCCGCGTTCGTTGTTTTCGGCCCGCTTGAACAACGGCAAAACATCATCCCAGCCCCATCCACTATTGCCCATTTGCCGCCAGCGGTCGTAGTCTTGTGGTTGACCGCGCACGTAAAGGAGACCGTTCAGGGAGGAGGAGCCCCCGAGAACCTTACCGCGGGGCCACTCGATAGACCGCCCGTTCAGGCCGGGATCGGGTTGCGTTTTATAACACCAATCCACCGCAGGATTGTGGATTGTCTTGAAATACCCCACCGGGATGTGGATCCACGGGTTCCAGTCACGGCCACCTGCCTCGAGCAGAATGACCTTGTTTTTGGGGTCTGCGCTCAGACGGTTGGCTAAAACGCATCCCGCAGACCCGGCACCAACTACGATAAAATCTGCTTCCAATTTGACCTCCTAGAGCACTGCAAAAAAACTCTAGGCAAAAAGAATTAACCATACTACTGTTTTTTTGGGACTTCAGGTCTCAAAAAATGACATTCAGGGAGGAAGTCATGAAAGTTCAGAACAATATCAAGCACCTGTCACGGCGCGATTTATTCCGCGTTGCAGGTCGGTATGGCCTTAGTTCCACATTACTGGCGGCAGGCACATTTGGCGGCGCGATGAGCCTGTCGAACCTTGCCCAAGCATCTGAATCGACATACAAAAAGCGCTTTGCCAAAGAGCCGAAATTTACGCTGAAAATGGGCGCTGCAGGGTTTAACCCGCAAAACCTGCTGGTTGAACGCGCCGGCGTTCTGGAATTCGCACGCGATCTTGAAAGCCGCACAGACGGTGAGATCCGCGTCGAATTTATTGGCAACAACCAGATCTGTAACCAGCTAAGCTGTGTGGAAAAAACCCAGCAGGGTATCGTCGACATGTACGCGGCTTCGACACAAAACTCGGCGGGCGGCGCGCCTTATCTGAACGTTCTGGACTATGCATATATGTTCCGCTCGCGGGCGGATCAGTATTATTTCATGTACAGCCCCGAATCTCAGCGCATCCTGCGCGACCCCTTTGAAAAACGTCACGGCCTGAAATTCCTGTTCAGCCACGCGGAATTGCGCGGCATTCAGTTGGGTCTGGCATGGGAAGACAAACCCACTGTCACCAGCATCGAAGAGCTGTTCGGCTCCAAAAACCGCGTGACAGGCACTCAATTGGGCCGCATCGCGATGAACGCGTTGAACCTGAACCCGGTGCCGATTGCCTGGGAAGAAACGCTCGACGGTCTGAAACAGGGTCTGATCGATGGCGCCGAAACATGGGCGTCAGCCGTGGCCTATGCCAACATGTCACCCGTGGTCAGCCAATGCGTCGATCTGCGGTTCTTTTGCGGTACCGAACACACCGCTATGTCGGCGTCGGTCTTCGACAGCTTGGGCGGCGAATTACAAGACGCGGTGATGGAATCGTCCTACCTAACGCAGGTGCACGTGCAGGCCGCCAACGAGGCCGCGTTGGTCAACACGGTTGGTTTCTCTGACCCGCAATTGCCCGATACGATCTTTGCCAAAAACAACGTGCGCATGGCGACCCTGTCGGACGCAGAGCGCCGCAAAGCCGAAGAGATGTGTTCGCCCGAATTCCAACCGCAACTATGGGAGCAGTGGCGCGAGCGGATCAACGGCTGGGCCGGTGGCATCGACACCTATCAAGACATCTACAACGAGGTGCGCAATAACCCGCACACGCTCGCCGAAAACGTCGAACCCCGCCGGTGGTGGAAGGCATAAAGCCACCCGCGTTGTGCCAAACAGCCGGTCCCCATGTCGGGGCCGGTCCGTTTGTCCGTCAGGGGGTGATCTGCACCGCATCTGACGGGCCAAACCTTTTTGGGAGGAACAGGTTTGTCGATTTTATCTGATATCGGGACAATTTTTTCGGCGCTTGCCTCGCAAGACAGCTTTGAAATTACCAATGCCCTGCGCGCGGATGCCAAATGGTATCTTGGAGTGATCGTGTTGATCATCAGCGGCTATGGGGTGTCTGTGATCTACACCAAGTGGCCGTTTATCGAACGCCATCTGGAACGCACGATCATGGTGTATTCGTATCTCGCCATCGCGTTCATCATTTTCTGGGGGGTGATCGACCGCTTTGTGTTCAACAGCCAACAACCGTGGTCAACGACGATTCCACCGTTTTTGTTCATGATCATGGCGTGGTTTGGCGCGGCATATAATATCCGCCTACGCACCCACCTTAGCTTTTCCGAATTTCGCAGCAAAATGCCACGCGGCGGCCAGATCGCCTGCCTGTGGCTGGATTTCTTTTTGTGGTTCGGTTTCGCGTTGATCCTATTTGTCACCACCAGCCGCCTAACCGCCAATTCCGCGGCCAATTTCCAGATCGTGCTGGGCACCGACAACACCATGCAGTGGTGGTTCCTGATCACCGCACCAGTGGCGGCTGTTTTGATGGCCGGGCGCGCGTTTCAGAACATCGCCGAAGACATGCGACGCTATAAATCAGGCGCTCCGCTTGTTGAACAAGCCGTGATCGGGGGGGACACCTAATGACCGACGGTACATTTATCACGCTCATCTCACTGGGCGTTACGTTTTTGTTCATGCTGGGCGTGCCCGTGCTGCTGGTGATCGCCTATTGGGTGGTTGGTTGCTCGTTTGTGCTGGGGCTGACGCTCGACAATATGGGGTCGGAACTGCTCAACGTCTTCAACAAAGGCTTTGCGCTGCTGGCGATGCCGCTGTTTATCCTGACGGGAGATTTGATCAACAAATCAGGCATCGCCCGGCGACTGTCTGATTTTGCTTATTCCTGTCTGGGATGGCTGCGCGGCGGGCTTGCGATGGCGTCGCTTGGGGCGTGCGGTTTGTTCGCTGCGATCTCTGGGTCCAATTCGGCCACCACGGCGACGATTGGGTCAATGTTGCACCCCGAAATGGTCAAAGGCGGCTACGACGAACGGTTCTCCGCCGCAACAGCCGCTGCAGGCGGCACGGTGGGGATCATCATCCCGCCATCTATCATCTTTATCGTCTATGGTTTCATGATGAACCTACCGATCTCTGACCTGTTTGTGGCGGGTATTATCCCCGGCGCGTTGATGGTCTTTGGGATGCAATTCGCCTGCTGGATCATCTGCCGGGCCAATGGCTGGGGATTTCTGATCCCGCTGCAACTAAACCGGGTGCTCAAAACCGCATTCGGCGCGTGGCTTGGGTTTTTCGCCATCGGGTTGGTCCTTTGGGGCATCTACACAGGGAAATTTTCCCCCACCGAAGCGGCAGGCGTAACCGTTGGGTTTTGCATCATCGCGGGGCTGGTCAGCTGGCTGCTGAGCTCTGTATTCAAGATCAAAGATGGCCGCACCTGGGAGGAAAAGAGCTATGCCGAAATGCTATTGGTCGAAGGGTTCACTCTCCCGCAGATCCCCGGCATTGTTGTCCGGTCGGCCCAGATCACGGGCATCTTGGCACCACTGATTGCGATCTCGGTCGTGATGCAGCAAATTCTGTCATTGCTCGGCGCCCAAGAGGTCATCGGCGATTTCGTGATTTCGATGGGGGGGTATTACGCGGTTCTGGCCACGGCTATGTTGATCGTGTTCGTATCGGGGATGGTGCTGGAATCACTGCCCGTGACGATCATCCTGGCGCCGATTTTGGCCCCCATCGCGGGGTCGGTTGGGGTGGATCCCATCCACTTTTCGGTGATCTTCTTGGTGGGGGCCTCCATTGGGTTCATCACACCGCCCTACGGCCTTAATCTTTACGTGGCATCTGGCGTGACGGGTGTTCCCTACTTCCGAATTCTGCGCTATTCGACCATGTATCTTGCAGCGTTGATGGCCGTGTGGATCTTTGTTGCTCTCACGCCTGAAATGGCCTTGATGTTGCTTCCAGATAGGTAAACGAACCCCCATGCCGGATGATTACGCACACCAACAACAAGGCCAGATCCCAACCAACTTGCGGTTGCTGGTCTTGCTTGAAGAAGTTGCAAAGGCCGGGGTGCCCGTGACGCCCACAGCCCTCAAGGATGTGTTGAACCTGCCAAAGCCCACGTTGCACCGGCTGTTCAACACCGCCGAGGCCGAGGGGTTCTTGCAAAAAGATATCGACGGCCGGTCTTATGGACCCGGCCCTCGATTGCGGCAACTGTCGCTGCGCACGGCGTCTTCGCAACGGATGCGCACGGTCAGGTTGGCGATATTGCGCAGTGTCGCAGATAAAATCGGGGAAACCTGCAACATCGCCACCCCCGACCGGGATGGCATGACCTATCTGGACCGGGTCGAAACCCACTGGCCGCTGCGCATTCAGTTACCGATTGGCACGCAGGTCCCGTTTTATTGCACGGCAAGTGGCAAGATGTATCTGTCGTCGTTGCGCCCCGCCTACCTAGAGCGGTATTTGGCCGCCACTACATTTGACCCCCGCGCACCGGGCACAATTGTCGACAAAACCGCGCTCAAAGCCGAGATCGACGCCACCCGCAAGCGCGGCTATGCCACCGATGATCAGGAATTCATGGATGACATGGCCGCCATTGCCGTGCCCATTCTGGATGACCAAGATCGTCTGGTCTCGACCCTATCGGTGCACGCGCCCCTGCAACGCCACGACCTGACATCTCTGCGCCAACATGTGGGCGACCTACAAACCGCCGCACAAGAGCTGAGCATTTTGATCCAAAGCTAACGGGCCTCCGTCAGGCCTTCCAAAAATGCACATCCACACTGCCGGACCGCCCCCGCACGGCCACCGGTTTGGTGACATCACAGGCCCGAAACGCGCGTGTGCTTGCCATTTGCATCACCGTATCCGTCACGGCCAATACGGCATGTTCCGTTTTTGCGATCTCCAGCAACCGGTTGGTCAGGTTCACAACGTCGCCCGCCACCGACACCTGATGGTGCTGGTCTCCGCCCAACCGCGATACAACCACATCGCCGTGGTGCAGGCCGATCCGGCACGCGATGGCAAGCGCCCGCAGATCGTCGATCAGCGCAAAAGACGCCGCCAGCGCCTGATCGGCGGGCGTTTCCGCATCTGTCATGCCAAACACCGCCAGCGCACCGTCGCCCATGTAGTTAAGCACGACACCGCCGTGGGTCTCTATGGCCTGTGCAGTCAGTTGGTGAAACTGTTTGAGCAGCTCTTGGGTTTTCGCCGGGCCCAACCGTTCGGACAGGGCGGTAAACCCGCTCAGATCCACAAAGAAAATCGACAGGGGCCGGGCTGTGGGGTGCTGCAAAAAAGCCGGGTCGCGGGCGATCATCTCGGCCAGTGCCGGTGATTGGAATTGTTTCAGTGCGGCCAGGGCCGTCACCCCGCGCGCCGCTCTGCGGTTTTCGATGACATACCGCAGGCCCCCTGCCCCCACAATCGGGACAATCGCAGCGACAAGCGGGACCGCTGCCCCCATCCAGACCCCCACATAGAAAGCAACGATCACCCCCGCGCCCCACAGCGCCCCCGCCCCAAACGCAGCGGGCACGCCCATCGACAGCGGCAGTGTCACCACCAGCCCTGCCGCCACAACCGCCAGCACTATGCCCACCGCGGCATCAACCCGCCGCACCCCCGGATCACGCCGCAGCGTCGGGCCCCCCAACATCTGCGACACCACCCCGGCCAGGATTTCTACGCCGGGGACACTGCCCTCAAACGGGGTGGGGAAGGTATCGCCAAAGGCGGTGGCCGTGTAGCCGACCAAAACGGCTTTGCCCGCCAGTTCACTGGCAACCATGCCGGTCATCACATCGCGTGCGGAATAGGTTGGGATGTGCCCTTGCGGGCCGATCAGGCGGATGGGCAACATCGCCCCAATGTCCAACGGCAACTGACTGTGCCCGAGCGTTAGGTGACCCGGCGCAAGGGTGGGCGCGACCTGCAAGAACCGCGCCGCGACGGCCATGGGAAAGGACGGCTCTATACCCCGGTCCGTTGTGAACACCATCGGGGCGTATCGTGGCACTCCATGTGCATCGGTCGAGAGGTTCACCAGCCCCACATCCGCGGCTTGGGCAAAGGCCGGGTGCGGGCGCAAAATTGTATGCGGCGTCGTGGTATCGGGGGTGAACCTGCCCCCCGCCGCAATGACCGTGGCCCCCCGCCCTAACGCCGCAGCGAGATCTGCCGTCACATCGGCATCGCCCGCATCGGCAAGGATCACGTCGACCCCAACGGCCCCCGCCCCGATGTCTGCGATGTGGTCAAGCGTGTGGGCCAGTACGGCGCGCGCCGTCAGGTTGGTGTCTTGGGCATAGGTCAGGGTCGCATCATCGATGGCCACGATCACCACGTCTGGCGCCGGGTCGGCAGGCCCCAAAAGAACCACCCGCATGTCCAAAAACGCGGTCTCTAGCCCATCGAGCATGCTGGCCCGCGCCATAACATGCGGGGTCACGACCATCGCCGCCCACGCCCCGCTGATCACCAGAACCAAAACCCCTAGGAACAAAGGCCGTTGCCCCGGTGGTTTCATCTGCCGAAGCGGGCCAACAGATCCGCAACCCGGCCCGCAGGCCAGCGGCGGACTTCCAGTGGGGCGCCAACGCGCACATCTACGCCGTCGCCTGCGCGCAACACAACGGGCGCGCCCTCATCGCCGATATGCGACACCGCAACCACCCCATGCAGGACAAACACAGACGTCGACATGTCTTGCACATCAACGACATACCCGGTGCCACGCACGGCCGCGATGGCATGCGGCGTGCGGATTTGCGGGCGCAGGGTGCCGGGCGCCACCTCTAACAACACGCCTCCACGGTCCAGATCCAGCACCTGTGGCGCGGCACCCCCCGGTGTATCCCCGAACCCCAATTGGGCCGCGGCCTCCATTTCGATGATCACGCCAAAGGCGCAAGACAACACCTGCCGGTCCGGGTCCGTCACCGTTTCTACCGCACAATTGGGCGGCACCTGCGCCTGCGCGGCACCCGCCATCACCGACATGGTAAAACACAACCACACGCCAATGCCCCGTAAAACAGTCATATATATACTCTTCATATTTCAGTCAGACGCCGTTTTGCACCACCACCCAGGCAAACAGCCCGCCCCGGATATGGCCTGTGTCAGGCCTAGCACCAATCTCATTTTGACAAAAGAGCCGCGCGCACTCGTTACCCATGCGCACGGTCGTTTAAGCGCGTTGCAATCCCTTTCGCGCAGGTTTGGCCGGTACATATCTTCTCAGGGGAAATCCAATGGCCGATACCTCCAGCTGCCTATCCTTGCCGTATATCCTGCCCAGCCAGGCCCAAAAGCACGTCACCCACAACGAAGCCTTGCGCATTCTGGATGTGCTAACCCAACTTGGCGTGTTGACCGACGATCAATCGGTACCGCCCACCGCGCCAGTCGAAGGGGACCGCCATATCGTGGGGGATGCAGCCACGGATGCTTGGGCGGGTCATGACGGTGCAATTGCATTGCTTGAAAACGGGTTGTGGCAGTATTTTGACCCCAAACCAGGGTGGCGTGCCTATGTCATCGGGCGCGAGTCGATGGTGGTATATGACGGCACCGATTGGATCGATCTGGACAGCGACGAGTTGCAGGACATCGCCACATTTGGGTTGGGCATGGAAACCTTGCCAACCACCCCATTCGCCGCAAAACTGAACAGCGCTTTGTGGACGGCGCTCTATCAGGCCGATGGCGGCACCGGCAGTGTTTTGTCAACGCTCAACAAGGAAACCAGTCTGGACGACGCCGGGTTGATCTTTCAAAAAGATTTCAACACCCGCGCGCTATTGGGTCTGTTTGGCAGCGACAACATACGCCTGTCCACCTCGGCCGATGGGGTCGATTTCCGCGATGGGCTGGTGATTGATGCAGGCACCGGCGTGGTCGAACAGCCCAACCTGCCCCGGTTCAAGGCGATGACCAATTTCGACAATTACACAAGCGCCGATGTCTGGACGACCATCGCGATCAACGCGGCTGAATTCAACGACCAAAGCGTGTTGGACGCGGGCAGCAACCAATTCATAGCCCCCGTTGCGGGCACCTACACCTTTGGCGCGACGTTAACGTTTAAACAAAATGCATCCGACAAAGCCCGGCTCAGCGCGCGGTTGTTGCTTAACGGGACAGACGTGATCGCCGGATCGTTGGGCGAAATCACCGGGGCGCATGTGTCAGAGCAAACCACGTTGCAGATCCAGACGATGGCCCTGTTGGCACCGGGCGACACTGTCGAATTGCAAGGGTTGCTGCGCGGGTTCGATGGGTATTTCATGGCAGACCAAACCAGCTTTTGGGGCTTTAAGGTCGGTTAAGCCGGGGCTGTGCGCAGCGCATACGTCAGCTGCGCACCCGCGGTGGCATTTGCAACGGGTGCGCATCAAAGCGACTGACAATTGGGAAACCAACCCGCGCCCTGACCCAGACAAAACTCGCGTGGCGCCAATGGGTTGGCTTTGATCGCAGATGATGTGCACGTTGCTCTGGCATCGTGCCATTATCTGGATTAGACAGAATTATGCGGTTTCCGGTGCACCATTTTGCAAAGTTACTCATCACCTTGGTGGTGTGCGTTGCGATGGCCACAATCGGATTTGCGCACCGGACATCTGCCCCTTCCATGAACCCTGATCTGCTGGCCTATCTTGACGCAGGCGGGACCCTAGACGACCTATGCGGCCTCGCGGGTGACACCCAAAACGGGGCGGGGCAAAACTGCGACGCCTGCCGCCTTGGCGATACGCTTATGTGCCCACACCATGTTGCGGCCCCCTATACTCAGCACCTGACCCGGACAGACCGGATGCGCGTGATCGCACAACTGCGCCACCACGCGAAACCTCTTGACCCCAGCCAACTGACCCGCGCCCCACCCCAAGCCTGATCTGAACCCCAAATTCACAGATCACACCCCGCAACAGAGCGGGCACCAGCTTGGAGGTCTCCATGACCACATTCGATACAGATGCGCCAACCGATACCGGCGTGAATAAACTCTACTTTGCCGCCTGGCGCTGGCACTTTTACGCGGGCCTGTTTGTCATACCGTTCCTTTGCACACTTGCGGTCACCGGAATGTCGATGCTTTGGATCGCATGGGTCGATGGGCGCGACGGCGAACGCACACCCGTTGTCCCGCAGGCCACGGAAATGGCCGTCTCTGCACAGGCCGACGCCGCAGTCGCGGCTATCCCCGACGGCACGTTGATCCAATATGTCGCCCCCCGCACGCCGGATGTTGCGGCCCTCTTTCGCGTTGATCAAGGCGCCGACGCCATCATGGTCGCGGTTGATCCGTTTACCGCAACCGTGATCGAAACCTACCCACGCCACAGCGGCTGGTACGATTTCGCAGATGGCATCCACGGCAGTTTAATGCTGGGCGTCACCGGTGACCGCATGGTGGAAACCGCCGCCTCCCTGACCATGGTGCTAGTCGCCACGGGCCTCTACTTGTGGTGGCCCCGCGGGGCCGGTTGGCGCCGCACGTTGGTGCCAACATTTGCACGTGGACGCAGCCTGTGGAAATCCCTGCATGGGGTCGTTGGCATCTGGTTGTCGGTGTTTTTGGTGTTCTTCCTGCTCTCTGGCCTGTCGTGGTCGGGTGTTTGGGGCGGCAAAATGGTGCAAGCCTGGAGCCAATTCCCCGCCGAAAAATGGGATGCCGTGCCATTGTCCGATGACACCCACGCCAGCATGAACCACGCCCGACGCGAGGTGCCTTGGGCGCTAGAGCTCACCCCGATGCCCGTCTCAGGCAGCCCCGCCGGAACCCCCGGCATCGCGGGCCCGCTGATCACGCTCGACACCATCGATACTTTGGCCCGCGACATCGGGTTTGGTGGCCGCTATCAGATGAACCTGCCGCAATCGGCCAATGGTGTCTGGACCCTCAGCCGGGATTCCATGAACACAGACAGCACCGACCCAATGTCAGACCGCACGGTGCACGTGGACCAATATACCGGCAACATTCTCGCCGATGTGCGCTATGACGACTATTCTCTGGCGGGCAAAGCCATGGCCGTAGGGATTTCGCTGCACATGGGCACGATGGGGTTGTTGAGCGTACTGGCCAACACAACCGTCTGCCTGAGCGTTCTATTTTTATGCGTCAGCTCGGTTGTATTGTGGTGGAAACGTCGGCCAAGCGGGTCAAACCGGCTGGCGGCCCCGCCCTTCCCACGTGAAATGCCCCTGTGGCAGGGGGCCGCGCTGGTCGGGCTGGGGGTGTCTATGGCGTTTCCGATGGCCGGTTTGGCGCTGCTGACGGTCTTGGCCATCGATACTGTGATCCTGTCGCGCCTGCCGCAATTGCGCCGCGCGTTGACGTAACACACCAGCGCGTCGCGGTTCGCCGCGACGCGCAAGGCTGGCCACCGACGCCGTGCCGCGTTATGCCAAGTCATGCACACCAAAACCACGCTCATCTTTGATCTCGATGGTACGCTGATCCACAGCGCGCCCGACCTGCACGCCGCCCTCAATGCCGCTCTCTACCCGCTTGAGCGGGGGCCGCTTGATCTGACGCGTGTCATTTCGTTTATCGGCAACGGCGTTGAAAAACTGGTAGAACGTGGGTTGATCGCGACAGGCGGCAGCAACGCGGCGCTGCACCGCGCCACACTGGACCGGTTTCTTGATGTCTACACCGCAAATGGCGTGGCGCTGACCAAACCCTACAACGGGGTGCTCGCGCAGCTCGGTGGGCTCAAGGACCGCCGGGTCACATTGGGGCTGTGCACCAACAAACCCCAAGCCCCCACCAACCAGATCTGCGACGCGCTGGGGATTTCGACGTTTTTCGACAGCATCGTCGGGGCCACCCCCGATCTGCCCCGCAAGCCGGACCCGGCCATGTTGCACAAAACCATCGCAGATCTGGGCGCACAGCCCCAAGACGTCATTTATGTGGGCGACAGCCTGATTGACCACAACACCGCCCGCGCCGCCGGTGTGGAATTTTGGCTATACACGCAGGGCTATCTGAATGCGCCCTTGCCGAATGACGGATGCGCCCACCGGTTTGACCATTGGGCAGATCCAGACCTATTTGCCGCCGTCGGTCCAAAAGGTTAATGCGCGTCCGCGCTAAACTGTAACCGCGTGTGGTGACGGTAGATTTGCCCTGGCCACAGGGTCGCATCGGGGAAATGCGCGAAATTCGGCGAACACGGGTACTTTTGCGGCTCTAGCGCGACGCCCGCAAACCGATGCAGCGGGTGGCCGCCCTTGCCGCGTGCCTGACCATCGAACGCCCCACCGGTATAGACCTGCACGCCGGGCTCTGTGGTCGTCAGCGTCATGCGCCGCCCCGATCCGGGGTCAAATAAGCGCACCGCGTTTTGGCACGGATTAAGGCACCAATTGTGGTCATACCCACCGTCGCCCATCACCGGACACAGGGGGACTATATCCTGCCCGATGGGTTTGGACGTTTGAAAATCATAGGGGGTGCCACCGACATGCCGCACCTCGCCTGTTGCCAAAAGGGCGTCGTTCACCGGGGTGTAAAACCCGCTGGCGATCCCAAGGTGGTGCCCTAAAACATCGCCCCCCGTGTACCCGGCCAGATTGAAATAGGCGTGGTTGGTCATGTTCATCAGGGTTGGCGCATCGGTATCGGCGGTCAGTTCGATGTCGAGCGCGGCATCGGGCGTCAGGGTATAGCGCGCCGTCAGGCACGACCGACCGGGAAACCCCATTTCGCCATCTTCGGACACCGCCGAAAACGTCACGCTATGGTCAGCCAGCGCTGTGATTTCCCATATTTTACTGTCAAATCCGTGCGATCCACCGTGAAGATGATGTACGCCTTCGTTGGTGTCCAGATGTACAGGGTGGCCCGCCACGCGGCACTGGCCGTTGGCGACACGGTTGGCATATTGGCCGCACACCGCCCCCAGATACCCACCGCCCTGCACGTATCCTTGCAGATCATCGAACCCCAAAACCACATCTGCCCGCGTGCCGATCGCATCTGGTACCCACAGTTGCGTCAACCGCGCGCCATAGGTGATAAACCGCGCCGTCAGCCCGCCGTTTGACAGGGTCACCGCCGCGACATCTACGCCATCCAACGTGCCAAAAGGGTCGCGTGTCATATAGGGGCCTGCCTGCGGGTGTTTCACATTCAGGTCGGATGCTAAGTGCCTTCCCCCAAAAGGAGAAGGCCATTTTTGCGGTGGGGGTCAATCATACCGCAGTTCGGTCGCCTTGCCCCGGAAAATGTAGTATGACAACACCGTGTACCCCAAGATCGCCGGCAACACAAAAAGCGTGCCAATCAGGATGATAAACAGGCTTTCTGGGGCGGCGGCGGCATCATAGATGGTGATCTGTTCGGGCACCACATAGGGGTAAAACGAATACGCCATCCCCCCAAACGCCAGCGCAAACAGCGCCATCGCTGCCGCAAACGGCCCCCATGGCGCGCGGCCTTCGGGCAAACGGCGCAGGTGCCACCACACATAGGCCACCAACGACAACGACAAAATCGGCAGAGGCGACAGGTATAGAAATTCAGGCATGCTGAACCACTTGTCAAAGATCCGCGTGCTGACAAACGGTGTCGCCAGTGAAATCGCCAGCATCCCAAGGATCAGCCCCCAGATCCCGCCGCGCGCCCAGCCAACAGCACGCGCCTGCAACGGCCCGTCTGTTTTCGCGATCAACCACGCCGCGCCGATAAAACTATACCCGACGGTCAAAAACACCGACGTCAGCAGCGCAAACACCACATGTGGGAGCGTCCACGTCAGCCCCATAACATACATGCCCAACATGAACCCTTGGCTCATTGATGCCAGAAGCGACCCGGCGAAAAACGCAAAATTCCAACGTGGTTTTTGCGCAATGGGCGCCTTGGCGCGAAATTCAAACGACACTCCGCGCAGGATCAGCCCGACCAGCATTACAAAAACCGGCAGGTATAACGCCGTCAGGATCACCCCATGCGCGGGGGGAAAGGCCACCAGCAACAGCCCGATCGCCAAAACCAGCCATGTTTCGTTCGCATCCCAAAAGGGGCCGATCGACGCCACCAAACGGTCTTTTTCGCTGTCATCGGCCAGAGGCATCAGCAGCCCCACCCCCAGATCAAACCCATCCAAGATCACGTAGATCAGAATGGACAGCCCCATAAGGGCCGCAAAGCTCCACGGCAGCCAAATGGCCGGATCACCAAACACATCCATGTCTTATTCCCCCGGCCGCAATAGCGGCATATCGGTTTCACCCCGGCGCGGGTATTTCCGCGACGACAGCGGATCGCCGCGCGACGCTTTGCGCGCCAAATAGGTGATGACCGCGATATAGGCAAAGATCAGCGCCGCGTAGATCACCAGATAGCCGATCAACGTGCCCAAAACCATGCCTGCGGGCACATCGCCCACCGCGTCTTTGGTCGACAGAACGCCTTGCACCAACCACGGCTGGCGTCCAATTTCGGTGGTGTACCAACCCGCGAGCGTGGCGACCCAGCCGCTAAAGCTCATCGCGGCGAACCCATAAAGCGGCAACCGGGGCATGTCGCCCGCACCGTATCGCCGCAACAGCCACAGCCCTCCCCAAGACAGCGCCAACATCGCCATGCCCGTCCCCACCATGATGCGGAAACTAAAGAACACAGGCGCCACGCGCGGGTGCAGGACGGTACCGTCTTCGGCGACAAAATCGTTCAATCCGGGCACCACGCCGTCGGTCTTGTGTGTCAAAATCAGCGAGGCGCCATTGGGGATGCCGATCTCAAACCGGTTTTCGCGCGCGGCCTCGTCGGGGATCGCAAATAGCACCAATGGCACGTTGGGCCTCGTGTCCCAGTTGCCTTCCATCGCCGCAACTTTTGCAGGCTGGTGTTCCAGCGTGTTCAGCCCGTGGAAATCCCCCGCGACAATCTGCAACGGGATCAGCAACGCCGCCGTGACGATCCCAAACCGCAAGGTTGATTTCACGTTCTCGGCCCGGTCGCCCCACAGCAGCCGCAGCGCCGAAATACCCGCCACCAAAAAGGCCACCGTCAGCCCCGAGGCCAGCACCATATGCACCAATCGGTACGGCATCGACGGGTTAAAAATGATGTCCCACCAGTTGGTTGCAAACACAACGCCATCGCGCAGTTCAAACCCTTGCGGCGTGTGCATCCACGAATTCAGCACGATGATCCAGAAGGTCGACATCGTTGTACCGAAGGCCACCAAAAACGTGGCCAGCGTGTGCACCCAAGGTTTGACCCGCGAGGCCCCAAACAACATGATCCCTAAAAACACCGCCTCTAGAAAGAACGCGGTCATGACTTCGTAGGCCAACAAGGGCCCCGCAACATTGCCGACGGTTTCCATAAATCCGGGCCAGTTTGTGCCGAACTGAAAAGACATTGTGATGCCCGACACAACACCCATCGCAAAGGACAAGGCAAAGACCTTGACCCAAAACATATAGGCATCCATCCATTTTTGGTCTCCGGTCGCGTTGAAACGCAGTTTGAAGAACAAAAGCACCCACCCCAAAGCAATCGTGATCGTCGGAAACAAAATATGGAACGAAATATTCGCGCCAAACTGAATGCGAGACAATAACAACGTGTCCATCGGTCTACCCTCGGCAATTTTTGCGCACACATCGCGCTTCACTGACTGGTAAATAATACGACCACCCTCAACGTCAGGCCCCGTGCGACGAAACGCAACAGGCGTCTGTTGCAAACGGGCGCTGCCTGTCGTCATTGACACCACGTCAATTTGGGGTGACGGTCCCGAAAATTGCCCTGCGCGCACTCACGATTGGACGGCCATCCTTGGATTATTTGACGTTGTTTTATGTGGCAGGCGCCGCGTTTCTTTTTGCGGGCGCGGTCAAAGGGTTGGCCGGGATTGGCATGCCAACAGCCGCAATTGCGTTGATGACGCTGGTGCTGGACCCACGCACGGCGATTGCGCTGGTGCTGTTTCCGATGTTGGGCTCAAACGCGTGGCAGGTCCTGCGGGCGGGTCAGCTGTGGCGAACGGTGCGCCGTTACCGCGTCTTTGCAGTGGTGTTGTTTGTTGGCGTCGCCTCGACAGTCTTCGCCACGCAAGACACAGGCGACCGCGCCCTGCTGGCGATTTTGGGGGCCGTTATTTTGTTTTTTGTGGTGATGTCTTGGCGCGGCTTGGTGCCACCGCTGGCCGCCAAATATGACCGTCATGCGCAAATCGGGTTTGGCGTTCTGGCAGGTGTTGTGGGCGGCATGACGGCCGGTTGGGGGGCCCCTATCGCGATGTATTTGGCGACAAAACAGGTGGACAAAGACGAGTTCGTGCGTGCCACTGGTTTTCTGATTTTCGTAGGCAGCCTGCCCCTGTGCGTGACGTATATTCAGCTGGGGTTCATGACGGGGCCGCTTGCCGGTGTTTCTATCGCGATGCTGATCCCAACGCTGATCGGCTTTACTCTGGGCGAAAAAGTGCGGAACCGGCTGTCCGGAACCGGGTTCCGAACAGCGATTTTAGTGGTGTTTGCCGTAATGGGGATCAACCTGATCCGCCGGGCGATCTGGTACGTGTGACGTCTAGAAACACGCCTCCAACAGGTCTGTAGTGTTCTTTACGGTCATCTTGACAGGGTTCCCCCCAACGCTGGGGTCCTGCAAAGCAGATGCTACAAGCGCGTCAATATTGGGGTCTTTTACACCGAGATCGGTCAGATTCTTGGGAATATTCAACTTTTGGTTCAATTCCCCCACAAACGCGTGGAACCCGTCAAACCCGCCCGAGATGCTGAGGTAGTTCGCGGCGCGCGCAAGGTGTTTGCGCACCTTGGGGCGGTTAAACATCAACACTTGCTGCATCACGACGGCGTTGGTTGTGCCGTGGTGGGTGTGGTGGACCGCGCCAATCGGATGAGACAACGCATGGATCGCGCCCAGTCCCTTTTGAAACGCCGTGGCCCCCATCGCGGCCGCCGACATCATATGCGCCCGTGCCACCAGATTTGTGCCATCTTCATAGGCCAACAAAAGGTTGTCCTTGACCAGCCGCATACCTTCCAAAGCCATCCCCTGAGACATCGGATGGTAGTGCGGCGAACAATACGCCTCGAGGCAATGGGCGAATGCATCCATGCCCGTCCCTGCCGTAATCATGGGCGGCATGCCCACGGTCAATTCAGGGTCGCAGATCACAACTGCCGGCAGAATTTTGGGGTGGAAAATGATCTTTTTCTCGTGGGTTTCGGAATTGGTGATGACACTTGCGCGCCCCACTTCTGATCCGGTGCCTGCCGTGGTCGGCACCGCCACGATGGGCGCTATCGCATCTGGATCCGCGCGCGACCACCAGTCGTCGATATCTTCGAAATCCCACAAAGGCCGGGTTTGCCCTGCCATAAAGGCGATCACCTTGCCAAGGTCCAACCCCGAACCGCCGCCAAAAGCCACCACACCGTCATGCCCACCTTCGCGGTAGATGCGCACGCCTTCTGCGGCATTGATTTCGGTGGGGTTTGGGTCAACGTCAGAAAACATCGCACGGCCCAAACCGGCTACGGTCAGCAGTTCCAACGTATTTTGTGTAATCGGCAGGTCCGCCAACCCTTTGTCAGTGACCAAGAGAGGTTTGGTGATGCCAGCCGCCGCGCAGGCCTCGGCAATTTCGGATATGCGTCCGGCACCGAAACGGATTGCGGTGGGGTAGGACCAGTTTGCTGTCAACGTCATCGGATCAGGCCTTTTTCAGGTGGTATGATTTGGGGCGTGTCAGATTGTGATATCCAATGACCGACAGCCCGCCGCCCCGGCCCGTATCCTTGCACCCCGTCCAGCACAAGCCCGGATCAAGGTAATCGGCACGGTTCATGAACACGGTCCCGGTTTCGAGCGCATCGCCAATGGCCTCGGCACGCGCAGCATCCGCTGTCCAGACGGACGCAGTCAGGCCAAAGTCGCTGTCGTTCATCAGGCGGATCGCTTCGGCGTCGTCGCGTACAGGCATGATGCCCACAACCGGGCCAAAGCTTTCCTCGCGCATCACACGCATGGAATGATCCACATCAACCAAGATCTGCGGCATCAGATAGGCACCGCCGTCCTGCGGGAACAATGCTGGATCAATCAACGCCTTAGCGCCCGCAGCGACAGCCTCGGCGGTTTGGGCACGCACCTCATCAGCGAACCGCGCCTGTGCCATCGGGCCCAACGTTGTCTCCGCGTCCAGCGGATTGCCAAGCTTGTACGATTCTACGATCGAGACGGCTTTATCCACAAACCGGTCGAACAACGCCTCGGCGACATAAATCCGTTCGATCCCACAGCAGCACTGCCCAGAATTGAACATCGCACCATCAATCAAGGTTTCGGCGGCCGCATCAACATCTGCGTCATCGGTCACATATCCGGGGTCTTTGCCGCCCAATTCCAGCCCCAACCCGGTGAATGTGCCTTGTGCAGCGGCTTCCATCGCCTTGCCGCCGCCAACGGACCCAGTGAAATTCACAAACCCAAAAGCCCGGTCAGCGATCAGTGCCGAAGTCGTTTGATGGTCAAGAAACACATTCTGAAACACCTCTTCGGGGATACCTGCCGCATGGAACGCCCGCGCCATCCCTTCGCCCACCAAAGGGGTTTGGCTGGCGTGTTTCAACATCACCGCATTGCCCGCGATCAACGCTGGCGCCACGGTGTTAATCGCTGTCATATATGGATAATTCCACGGTGCGACCACCAACACCACACCATGTGGCACACGCTTGATCACTCGTTTAAACGCAGCGCTGTCCTCAACCTCAAGAGGGGCCAGCGCCTCTTGGGCCAACTGCGCCATATGGGTTGCGCGTTCCTCGAACCCGCCAAATTCGCCGCCATAGCGCACCGGACGCCCCATCTGCCAGGCCAGTTCCGGTACGATGTCGTCGTTCATCGCGCCCACATTGGCGACACCGGCCGAGACCAGATCGATCCGGTCTTGCAAAGGGCGCTCGGCCCAGGCCAGTTGCGCCGCTTTGGCTTTGGCAACCGCTTCGGCGGCCTCAAATTCGGTCAACACGGCGCGGCTGACATAGGTCGACCCGTCGATGGGCGAAATACAAGTGATCGTCATGGCTTATGCCCTTTCAAAGCCGCGCGCGATTTCCCAATCGGTCACGGCGCGGTCAAATTCTTCCTGCTCCCATTCGGCGCAGCGGGTGTAGTGGTCAATAACATCGTCACCCATCGCCGCACGCAACATCGCCGACCCGCGCAGGGTTTCGGTCGCAGCACGCAAGGTTTGGGGAATGTCTGCGGCTTTGGCGTCTTCATAAACGTCGCCGGTGGTGGGCCGTGCCAGATCCATCTTGTCTTCGACGCCCTTGATCCCCGCCGCCAACATCGCGGCCTGCGCCAGATAAGGGTTCAGATCCGACCCACCGATGCGGCATTCGACCCGCACACCTTTGGTGCCATCACCACACAAACGGAACCCAGCGGTGCGATTGTCGACAGACCATACGGTCTTGGTGGGCGCGAATGTCCCCTTGGAAAACCGTTTGTAACTGTTCACATAAGGGGCCAAAAAGAACGTGTAATCAGGCGCATAGGCGATCAGACCCGCCATATAGTGTCGCATCAGTTCCGACATGCCCAAATCACCCGACGCATCGTAAAACGCAGGCGTATCGCCCTGCCACAACGATTGATGCACGTGGCTGGAACTGCCGACTTTGTCCGCCGCCCATTTGGGTAAGAAACTCGCCGCACGGCCTTGTTGCCACGCGATTTCTTTGATCGCATGCTTCGCGATTGAATGGTTATCAGCACAATCCAGCGCCGCAGCATAGCGGATGTTCAGCTCTTCCTGACCGGTCTCGGCCTCGCCCTTGCTGTTCTCGATCGGAATACCTGCAGCATAAAGATGATTGCGCAGGGGGCGCATGACCGCCTCTTCTTTGGTGGTCTGCAAAATGTTGTAATCTTCGTTATACCCGCTGATCGGCGTCAGATCACGGAACTCGCTTTTGCGGATCTCATCATAGCTCTGCTCGAACAGGAAAAATTCCAGTTCTGTCGCCATCTTAGGCGTCAAACCTAAAGCCTCTAGCCGGGCAATCTGCTTTTTCAAAATCGCGCGCGGATCATGTGGAACCGGCGCATGGGTGCGATGATCCAAGATGTCACACAACACCATCGCGGTGCCCTCCAACCACGGCATCGGCCGGATCGTCGTCAGGTCGGGTTGCATGACGTAATCGCCATAGCCCGATTGCCACGATGTGCTGGCATACCCATCGGGCGTCGCCATTTCGAGGTCCGTGGCCAGCAAATAGTTGCAACAGTGCGTTTCCGCATGGGAATGGTCGATAAAATTCGCCGCATGGAAACGTTTGCCCATCAAACGGCCCTGCATATCCACAAAACAGGCCAGCACCGTATCGATACTGCCCTCTGCAACCTGCGATTTCAGTTGCTCAAAACTCAACGTGCCAGCCATGAGGTGTTGTTCCATCCTGATGTAGGTTGGGGGCGACCCGTGCCGCCCCCAAAATGTGTTAACCGTAGCGGTAGGGCCGTCCAGCCTTGACCATGTCGGCATTGTATTTCTTAAAGATATCAACGACCTTCGCCTTGGTCTCGGATTCAGCGGCGATTTCGTCCCAGAATTTCAGGGCCGCGTCTTCGACCTGCTGCCATTCTTCATCAGGGATCGTCGTCAGCTGCATTTTGGAGCCGTTCACACGCAGGTTGGCCTCGCCACCCCAATACCACCACTGACGGTAATAATGCGACTGATCCATGCAAACCTTCAGCAGTTCTTTCAGGTCGTCAGGCAGCGCATTGTAGCTTTCCATGTTTGCAAAGAACGACCCTGCCCAAGCGCCCGAGATGTTGTTTGTCAGGAAATAGTTGGTCACGTCTGCCCAGCCAACGGTGTAGTCTTCGGTGATGCCCGACCACGCGATACCGTCCAGTTCGCCGGTTTGCATCGCCACTTCGATATCTTCCCATGGCAAGGTCACAGGTACGACACCGAATTGCGTCAGGAACCGACCCGCCGTGGGGAAGGTGAAGACGCGTTTGCCTTTAAGGTCCGCCAAGCTGTTGATCGGGTCTTTGGTCGCAAAATGGCACGGATCCCACGCGCCGGCGCTGATGTGTTTGACGCCAACTTTGGAATATTCTTCGTCCCAGATCTCGTTCAGGCCGTATTGGTTGAACAGCACCGGCACATCGAGGCTATAGCGCGATGCGAATGGGAAATAGCCGCCAAACACGGTGACATCGGTGGGCGATGCCATGCTGTCGTCATCCGATTGCACCGCGTCGATGGTGCCGTTTTGCATGGCCCGGAACAATTCGCCGGTGGGCACCAGCTGGTCCGCAAAGAACAGTTCGATCTGCATGCGGTCGCCCGCGATCTTGTTAAAGCTGTCGATCGCCGGTTTGATCACGTGTTCGGCCAGCGACGAGCCCGCATAGGTCTGCATCCGCCAGCGAATGGTCGATTGTGCCAGCGCCGGGGCGGCCAGCGGGGCGGCGGCGGCACCCACCGCAGCTGTGGTGATAAACTTACGTCTGGTTGTCATGGTCTTACTCCTTGTGGGGTTGAACGCCCCGTCTCGTCGGGGTCTTGGTTATTTTCCGTATACGTATTCTGGCAGCCAAAGGGCGATCTGCGGGAAGGTCATGATCAGTGCAAGACACCCCAGCATCACTATAACAAACGGCAAGATAGATCCGTAGATGTCTTTCATCGTGATCTCGGGGGGGGCCATCGCGCGCATCAAAAACAGGTTATATCCGAACGGCGGCGTCATATAAGCGATCTGCGTGGTGATGGTATAAAGCACCCCGTACCAGATCAGATCAAACCCAAGGGCGGCCACCAAGGGCACGTACAGCGGCGCGACAATCACCAGCATCGCTGTGTCATCCAGAAAGGTACCCATGATCAGAAATGACAGCTGCATCAAGATCAGGATCATCCAGGGGTTCAAGCCCAGCTGGTCCGTAAACAACTGATCTATCGCTTTAACCGCACCCAAACCGTCGAAAACCGCACCAAACCCGAGGGCGGCGAGAATTATCCACATAAACATGCAAGAAATCGCCAGCGTCTGCCGAACCGACGTTTCAAACACCGCTTTGGTCATGCGGCCCTTCAGAACGGCCGCGGCAAGCGCCGTCAACGCCCCAATCGCCGAGCTTTCGACCAGCGACGTCCAACCGTTCACAAACGGCACCATCATCGCCATGAAAATCCCGATGGGCAGCAGGCCCGCGCTTAGTAGGCGTATTTTCTCGGCCGTTGACACCGTGCGTTCTTCGAGCGGCAAAACTGGGCCCAAGCTGGGGTTCGCCTTGCAGCGCAGGTAGATATATAGAATGAACGCCGCCGCCATCATCAGCCCCGGCACCACGCCCGCCAACCACAACTGCCCCACAGGTTGCCGCGCGATCATCGCATAGAGCACCAGCACCACCGACGGCGGCACCAAAATACCCAAGGACGACCCCGCCTGGATCACCCCTGTGACCATCCGTTTATCGTACCCCCGGCGCAGCAATTCCGGCAGCGCGATAGTGGCACCAATGGCCATGCCCGCCACGCTGAGACCGTTCATCGCGGACACCAGCACCATCAACCCGATCGTCCCGATCGCCAGCCCGCCCGACACCGGGCCCATCCAGACGTGAAACATCTTGTACAGGTCGTCGGCGATCTTGCTTTCTGACAGCACGTAGCCCATGAAAATAAACATCGGCAGCGTCAGCAGCGGGTACCATTTCATCAGCTTCATCGCGCTGGAAAACGGGATATTCACGCCGCCCGGCGTCCACAGTAGCAACGCGGCGATCGCGGCCACCCCGCCGATGGCGCCAAACACCCGCTGGCCGGTCATCAGCATCAGCATCATAGACGCGAACATCAAGATCGCGATCAGTTCATACGACATCAAGATCAACCTCGCGCAGAGTCGCAATATCCTTGATCAACTCGGATATCGCCTGCAGCAACATGAGAAAAAAGCCCACGATCATCACCGCTTTGACGGGCCATATATAGGGGCGCCACGCCGTGCTTGACCGTTCCAGCCGGCCGATCTCTTCGCTGCCCGTGAGCAGCCCCGCGAAATAGGCGACGGGCTCTTTGCCCCAATAACCCAGCGAATAGGCGGTGGATCCCAACGCGCCATAGAGCAGCACGCCCAAATAAAAGATCAACAACAGCACGGTAAACGCATCAAACCACGCCTTTTTGCGCACGCTCCATTCGTGATAAAACAGATCCATCCGCACATTCGCGCCCAGTTGCATCGCATAAGGCCCGCCGGTAATATAATAAGCAACCATGGCGAATTGCGCCATTTCCAGCGTCCACAGCGTGGGCAAAAAGAACGTCTTGGAGACCGACGACCACAGCAAAATCGCCATCATCACAAAGATACCGTACATCATGATCCGGCCCAGCCGGTAGTTCACGGCATCCACCCAACGCACGTAAAATCCGGCGATGCGTGTCATAGTGTGGCCTCTAGTATTTGGATGCTTTCGCACAGCCAACCCGACAGCATCTGCGCCATGCCAGCCTGCGCCTGCGGTGTGGCGATAAGATCGTTGCGGACCTCTAGCATGACGTTGGGTATGCCCCGGTCCAGCCCGTGTAATTTCAGCGTGTGGGTCACCCCGTCTTGCGGCGCGTAGGGCGCGTTGCGTTGGGTGACCAACCCGGTGTGACGTTTCGTGCACGCCAGCATTGCGTCAGCCAAACGTGTGTCATCGTCGTGCAAAATACCGATCTGCACCGCGCGCTGCTGTCCCTTGAACACCGGCGTGAAACTATGCATCGTCACCAAAATCTGGGCGTCCGCGGCATCCATCGTCTGGCGCACTGCGGCCTCAAATGGCACATAATACTGAGCGGCACGGGCCGCGCGCGCGTCATCGCTAAGGCCAATATTACCGGGAATATCACGGCCTTCGCTGCTGTCAGGCATCGCCGAGGGGGCCTCGGGCGGGCGGTTGCAATCGTAGATCAGACGCGACACCGCCCCCGCAACCAAAGGCGCATCCAACTGTTGCGACATCCCGCGCGCCACCGCCACCGCACCCGGATCCCACGCGGCGTGGCCACGTTGCATGTCGGCGGTCAGCCCCAAATGGTCAAATTCCGGCGGAAAAACATGGCTAGCATGTTCGCACACCAACACAATGCCCGACGCGCCGCGCGGGTGCACAACCTGCACCACCGCGTCACCGTGTGAATTTGCGTTTTGATCCGACATTCGACCCCCGTTTGAAACAAATCTCTTGCCGGATCGAGATTCTGTCAACAGAATAATGAAACGATCTTTTCAGTTTGCTACCCGCTGTAATAAAAAACGTCAATATAAAGGCACCGCCCGTGGATGACACCACCCTAACCATCGCAGACCGCATTCAAGCGCGCCTCGACAGCCTGACCCGCGCCGAACGGCAACTGGCAGATGCAATCTTGGCGAACTACCCGGCGTCGGGTTTGGGGCCTATTTCGTCGTTGGCCCGTGATGCAGATGTATCCACACCCACCGTCGCGCGCATGGTGCAAAAACTGGGGTTCAAGGGTTACCCCGACTTTCAGGCAGACCTGCGCGAAGAGCTCAAAGCGCAAGTCAGCAGCCCCATCGCCAAACATGACACCTGGGCCGAAGGCGCACCACAAAGCCACATGCTCAATCGGTTCACCGAGGCCGTGATCGACAACATCCGCCATTCTTTGGGGCAAATCGACACCGGCGATTTCGATACCGCCTGCGCGCAGCTGGCTGACCCCACATCCCGGCTGCATATTGTGGGCGGTCGCATCACCCACACGATGGCCGAATACCTGTATCTGCACATGCAGATGATCCGCCCGAATGTGACCCATATTCAATCCACATCCAACGCGTGGCCCCATTACCTGCTGGATGTGCAAACCGGTGATACCTTTGTTATTTTCGACGTGCGGCGGTACGAAAGCAACACGCTGAAACTAGCCGAAATGGCCCGTGACCGGGGCGCGCGGATTATTCTGTTTACCGATCAATGGCGCTCGCCGGTGCATCAAATGGCCGATATCTGTTTTTCCAGCAGGATCGTGGTGCCATCCGCATGGGATTCTGCCGCGACCACGCTGTTGTTGGTCGAAACCCTGATCGCAGCGGTGCAGGATCTGTCGTGGGACAGCACAAAGACGCGGATGCAGACGTTGGAAGACATGTTCGATCAGACCAAATTGTTCCGCAAATTCACCTGAAGGGGCCGCAATGACAGCGCACAACAGACGACCCCGTGGCGGTATTTCGCATGTCATTGGCGACCAGTCCGCCCCATTGTTGAACATGACCCTGCCCGCGATGTTGGCCCAAACCACCGCGCGGTGGCCGGGCCGTCTGGCCGCGATTTTCTGCGCCCAAGACATCCGGTGGACCTACCAAGATTTCAGCCGCGCGGTCGACCAATTGGCCAGCGGGTTGCTGAGCTTGGGTATCACGCCCGGCGACCGGGTCGGGATCTGGGCCCCCAACCGCGCCGAATGGCTGCTGACCCAATTCGCAACGGCCCGTATCGGTGCCATACTGGTCTGCATCAACCCCGCCTACCGCACCTCCGAGCTTGAATACGCATTGAACGCAGTGGGTTGCAGTACACTGATCACGGCGCGGGCGTTTAAATCATCTGATTACACCGGCATGTTGCGCGCGCTGGCGCCCGAATTGGGGCGCACTGCAGGCCCTTTGTGCGCACAGCGGTTGCCCCATCTGCGCCATGTGGTGGTGATGGGTGATGATATCCCCCCCGGCATGCATCGCTTTGATACGATTTGTAAATCTGGCACTGCCACCACTGCGCAGCTTGATGCGATCACCGCCCGGTTAGACCCGCACGATGTGATCAACATCCAATTCACATCCGGCACCACCGGCAGCCCCAAAGGCGCCAGCCTCACCCATCACAACATCCTCAACAACGCCCGCTTTGTCAGCGATGCTATGGACTTCACACAGGCCGACCGGCTGTGTATTCCGGTGCCCTTTTACCACTGTTTCGGCATGGTCATGGGCACGTTGGGCTGCGTGACCAAAGGGGCCGCCATGGTTATTCCCGGCGAAGGGTTTGCCCCCCGTGAGACCCTGCAAGCCGTCGCCGACCACCGCTGCACGGCCCTGTTTGGCGTGCCGACCATGTTCGTGACCGAATTGGCGTTGCCTGATTTCGACACCTTCGACCTGAGCAGCCTGCGCACCGGCATTATGGCCGGCGCCCCCTGCCCGCGCGCGGTCATGAAACAGGTGCAATCGCAGATGCATATGTCTGGCGTAACCATCGCCTACGGCATGACCGAAACCTCGCCTGTCTCGTTTCAAAGCAACGTGGATGATCCGTTGGATCAACGCGTGTCATCGGTGGGCCGCATTCATCCGCATGTCGAAGTTCGGCTGGTCGATCAGCACGGCCAAATCGTTCCGGTTGGGCATCAAGGTCAGCTGCTAACGCGCGGATATTCGGTGATGAAAGGCTATTGGGGCGCACAGGCGCAAACCACAGGTAGCATCGACGCCGACGGCTGGATGCACACCGGCGATCTGGCCGTTCTGGACGCCGACGGCTATTGCAGTATCACCGGGCGCGTCAAGGATATGATCCTGCGCGGCGGTGAAAACATCTACCCCCGCGAGATCGAAGAGTTCCTATATACCCACCCCGATATCGCTCAAGCGCAGGTGTTTGGCGTTCCCGATGACACGCTGGGCGAATGCGTCTGCGCGTGGATCGTGCTGCAGGACACCGCGACCGCCACGGCTGACGACATCCGTCTGTTTTGCAAAGATAATATCGCGCATTTCAAGGTGCCCACCCACGTTTGCCTAAAAACCGAACTGCCGATGACCGTCACCGGCAAGCCGCAGAAATTTATCATGCGTGATCAAATGGTTGCAGATCTGCGCGGGGATAGCGGCGAGGTCTAGTTGCGCCAGCGTAAGACGCGCCGTTCAATCGCGCCGATCGCGGCACTCACGATCACGCCCAAGATAGATAGAATAGTGACCCCTGCAAAGAGCCGCTCAAGATCATACAGCGCGCCGGCCTCCAGGATATAGGCACCGATGCCGTATTCCGCACCCAGCATTTCCGCCGCGACCAACAAGATGATCGCGATGGCCAGGCTGATCCGGAGCCCCGCCAGAATGCCCGGCATCGCTCCGGGCAACACAATTTTGCGCACGATGCTGAACCAGCTGAGCCCAAAGCTTTGCCCCATGCGGATCAGTGTCCTATCGACATTATCCACAGCGGCATACGTCGCCACCACTGTCGGGGTAAAGGTGCCAAACGCGATCAACGCGTATTTGCTGCCTTCATCGATCCCGAACCAGATGACAAACAACGGCAGCAGCGCGATTTTGGGAATGGGGAAGATCGCGGCCACCAAAGGCACCAAACCTGCACGCACAAAAGAGAACAATCCGATCAAGAAACCCACAGCGATCCCGATAGACGCGCCCATCGCCGCGCCCACAAGCAACCGCATCAACGACGGCAGGATATGTTGAAAGAGCAACCCTGACTGGTAAAGCTCTGCAAAGGTTTGCAAAACATCGCTGGGGCGCGGCAAAGTCAGCGCCGAGATGACCCCTGTGCGCGTCCCCCATTCCGCTCCTAAAATGAGCACGACAAAGATGCAAACCCCAACGAAACGGCGTCTTTGAGGTGCGAACCCCCCCCCCCTAAAGGCAACATTTGTGGTCATGTTATCCCCCGACAAGCTCTGCGTCTGCGGCGGCAGCTTCGGCGCGCATCGCGTCCCATAAATGCGCTTGTTGCGCATCCAGATCCCTATCGCCATGGGTCCGGTCTGCCAGTGGTTTATCCAATTCAACGATCTCTCGGATCTGGCCGGGTCGGCGTGATAGCACGACGATCCGGTGCCCCAGGCGCACGGCCTCCGCCAGATTATGTGTGACATAAACCGCTGTAAACGGGGCGGTTGTCCACAGGTTGACCAAATCTTCCATCAGCAATTCGCGGGTCTGGCTGTCCAGCGCAGACAGTGGTTCATCCATCAGCATCACGGCTGGTTTCACCACCAAGGCCCGTGCAATCGCCACACGTTGTTTCATTCCCCCCGACAGTTGGCGCGGCAAGGCATCGGCAAAATCCGTCAACCGCGTGCGGGCCAAGACATCTGCCACCATGGCCCGCGCATCCGCCTGAGCAATCGGGTGATCTTCCAAAACAAGCGATACATTTCCCGCCACCGTGCGCCATGGCAGCAGTGCAAAGTCCTGAAAGATATAGGTCAGCGGGTTCAGGCACCCCACCGGGGCTGCACCCTGTTGGATCACCTGCCCTTGGTCTGGCTGTTCCAACCCGCCCATCATCCGCAACAACGTAGATTTGCCGCATCCGGACGGCCCAACGATACAGACTATCTGACCGTCGGGGATATCCAGATCGATGCCGCGCAGCACCTCGCGGTCAGCGTAGCTGTGGTTGATCCCACGCAACTGCAGTTCCATCGTGATTAACTGCCAACCGTGTCAACAAACGACGTGTCGAGCAATGTCGTCAGGGCGATATTTTCATCGACCAACCCGCGCGATTGAAACCATTCCAACTGGTCGCGCACAGATGTCACGTTCAACGCGGCCCCTTCGTTCAGGCGCATGGTGCCGTTGATAATCGATGGTGCGGCTTTGGCACGCGTCCGGTCCGTGTAGACGTATTTGTGGATGAGGTTGACCATCGCATCGACGCCACCTTGGCCCTGATCTTGGGCGATCATCGCTGCGTTATAATCCGCCACGCCTTGCGCGTAGGCTGCCAGGTAGTCATTGGTCATCTGGCGGTCTTGGGCTGCATGTTTGGCCGAGGTAAACACAGTCGTTACTTGGTAGTTGGGCAAATAGTCAGCCACATCGCCAATGATATGCACCGCCCCAGAGGCCGCCAACGGTTTCGCAATATGCGGCACGATAGACCATGCATCGATCTGCCCGGATTTCAGCGCGCCAATGATGGCACCCACTTTTTGTAGTGCCCGGAACGACATTGAAATGCCCTCGGAAACGGCGATCTTAGACCCCATATAATGGAACGACGACCCCGCGGTTGTCATCCCGAACTGTTTGCCATTCAGCGCGGCAGGTGAGGTCAGGCCATCGCGAAACGCCGCATCACTGACCAAGATCTTTTGACCGTCGATCCCGTTTTCTTCGGATAACGCGCCGCCAATCACCTTGATCGCGCCCTTGTCGGCCAGCGACACAAGACCGCCAGATATCGCGGTAATCGCGTAATCCACGTCACCGCTGGCGATCGCGACAGCCATGGGTTGCGCCGCCTGAAAGAACTTCAATTCAACATCAAGGCCCGCTTGCGCAAAATAATCCCGCTCAAACGCCACAAATGTGCCGGAATGGCTGGTGAACCGCAACGCCCCCACGGTGATTTTGCGCCCCGTTGCATAAGCTGGTGCGGCCAACCCCAAAGCCGTTGCAGCCCCCAGAACGCCCAATGCGCCACGACGATTGAACTGTGTCATCTTGGTCTCCCCCCCATATGATAGTGTTCTCCCTAACGTTTACCCAACCTAACGCTGACCGCAAGCACCGATGCCACTTGCTTCGCAGCTCTTTGCACCGTTATATCACGCCCGATTCCACCCCATAACCAAAGGTCGCCCCATGCCCTTCGATCGCTCGATCAAGATTGCCCCGTCCATCCTCGCCGCCGATTTTGCGAATTTTGGGGCCGAATGCGCGGCCATCGAAGCCCAAGGCGCCGATTGGGTGCATGTCGATGTCATGGACGGGCATTTCGTGCCTAACATTACCTTTGGCCCGGCCACCTGCGCTGCCATCCGCCCGCACATCAAAGGCGTGATGGATGTGCATCTGATGATCGCGCCGGTCGACCCCTATATTGACGCCTTTGCCCAAGCGGGGGCCGATGTGATCACCGCCCACATAGAAGCCGGCCCTCATATTCACCGCACGGTGCAGGCCATCCGGGGCGCGGGCGCCATGGCAGGCGTTGCATTGAACCCCGGCACCCCGGCCAGCGCGGTGTCGGAATTGCTCGACAGTGTTGATCTGATCTGTGTGATGACGGTGAACCCCGGCTTTGGCGGGCAAAAATTCATCGACATGACCGCGAAAATCCAACAGTTGCGCGCCATGATCGGCGACCGCCCCATTCATATCGAAATTGACGGCGGCGTGGACCCAACCACCGCACCTATCGTTGCCAAGGCGGGGGCTGATGTGTTGGTCGCAGGGTCGGCGGTGTTTCGGGGTGGGTCAGTCAGCAACCCCGCACCCTACGGCGACAACATCCGCGCCATCCGCGCCGCCGCAGTGGGCACCTACACCTGATCACCACCAGGTGCGGTCCACCCCCAACTCACCGACGGTAGATAAAGCACCGCCCCGGCACCGCATCTGCGGGCAATGGCAGCTCTTCGAGGTCCTCAAAATACATCCGGTCGCTGGATACCATCAGCCCATCGGGGGCCAGCAAGGGCGCGATCAACGGCGACACTTTGCGCGCGAAAACATCGTTCTTTTGCGCATTGTGCCCGCCCAGATCCGCATGGATCAGCCGCGCGGTCGCCCCGAACTGCGCCAAGGCCTGCGGCAGCGTGTCAAACACATCGCCCAACAGCACACGGTCTTCGGGGGGCGTGCTGTCGGGGTGTGACGCCACTGCGCGTTCAAACACGTGAATGTCGCGCGGGGGCAAGATACTGCACATGTGGTGATAGGTGCGCCCGTTGCCGAGTCCCAATTCAAACACCGGCCCCGCAATTGACGCGGTCAGCTGTGCGGCATGATTGAGGCACGCCCGTTGCGACACCATACGGGCAATAAAGAGATCAAGGCGGCTCATATGCAGTTCCTTTGCAAAATATTCATATTCTGATGCCTCTTCTTGTTAGGAAATGGTAGCACAAAGGCGTTCACGCATCTGTGTGCTGGACGCGCGCAGTGAAATCGCGTTGACTGCGCAGACGGGACGACAACGTTTAGGACGCATGGCAAACACTGGAAAGACAATCACGTGGTGAAACCACTGTTGCAAGTGCGCGACCTGAGCATTGGCTTTGGCACGGCAAAGCCCGTCGTGCGAGATGTCAGCTTTGAGGTCATGCCCGGTGAAACGCTGGCGCTTGTGGGCGAAAGCGGGTCAGGCAAAACGCTGACGTGCCGGTCGGTCTTGCGCATTTTACCCGCCGCTGCACGCATCGACAGCGGGGTTATTCAGTTTAACTGCGGCGGCCACAGTCGCGACCTACTGACCGAAACGCGGCGCAACATTCGGGGCATCCGCGGCAATCAGATCTCGATGATTTTCCAAGAACCCATGCGGTCGCTGTCGCCGCTGCACCGGTTGGGCGACCAAGTGGCCGAAGTGCTGCGATTGCACCGCAACATGCGCCCGGCTGCGGCCAAGGCCTGCGTGCTGGAAACCTTTGAACGGGTTGGGTTTCCCGACCCTGCGCGCGTCTGGCGGTCTTATCCGTTTGAAATGTCGGGCGGCATGCGGCAACGGGCGATGATCGCGATGGCGATGGTGGCCAAGCCCGAATTGCTGATCGCAGATGAACCCACAACCGCGCTGGATGTGACCACACAGGCGCAGGTTTTGGGGCTGATCAAAGACCTGCAAAAAGAAACCGGCATGGCCGTGATCTTGGTGACCCATGATCTGGGCGTGGTCGCCAATATGGCCGAACAGGTCGTGGTGATGAACAAGGGCCGCGTGATGGAACGCGGGCCTGCGCCTGCGGTTTTGGGTGCGCCCGCACACGGCTATACCAAAAAGCTATTTGCCGCGGCACCGGTTATCCCACAGGTCGCGGCACCAGCGCGCCCTGAAACAGCCGAAGATCTGATTTTGGATCTGCGCGATGTGTGCAAAACCTACACAATGCGCGCCGGCGGTTGGAGCAAACCGATGGCCGTGACCGCCTGCCACAAGGTGAACCTGTCTTTGCAGCGTGGCAAAACACTGGCCGTGGTTGGTGAAAGCGGGTCCGGCAAGACCACCTGCGCACGCATGGCCTTGGGCGCAGAGCTGCCCGACGACGGCGGGCAGGTTCTCTTTCGGCCCCAAAAGGACGGCGACCCTATAAAAATCCACGCCATGTCATCCGCCGACCGGATCCAGTTTCAACGGCAGGCGCAGATGGTGTTCCAAGACCCCTATTCATCGCTGTCGCCGCGCATGCGTATTGGGCAGGCGTTAACCGAACCCATGGATATCCACGCCATTGGCACCCGCACCGACCGGCGCGAAAAAGCGGCGGAAATGTTGCGGTGGGTCGGGCTCGACCCGTCCATGCTCAGCCGCTACCCCCACGCGTTTTCGGGCGGCCAACGCCAGCGGTTGTCGATCGCACGGGCCTTGACGTTGGACCCTGTGTTGTTGGTCTGCGATGAACCGACGTCCGCGTTGGATGTGTCGGTGCAAGAACAGATCCTGACGTTGCTCGAAGACATTCGCGACCGTATGGGGTTAAGCTATCTGTTCATCAGCCACGACCTGGCGGTGGTGGCCCGTATCGCCGATGAGGTCGCCGTCATGCGCCAAGGCGTGATCGTCGAGCAAGCCCCCCCAGACACGTTGTTTTACAACCCACGTCACCCCTACACCCGTGCATTGATCGCCGCCCAGCCTGAGCCAGACGTCAACCGGCCGATTGATCTAAATCTGGTGGCCAAAGGCGCTGGAAAGCCATCCAATTGGCCCGAAGCCTTTCGATTTGATGGCACCTCAGCCCCCGCTCTGATAGAGCTGGAACCCGGTCACAAGGTCCGTTGCCATGTTTAAATATGCCCTTCTCGCGTTGGTTTTAACCGGTTTTGCCGCGCACGCGGATGTGCCCACGCCCACGCCTACCCCACAGGAAAGCTCGTTTTGGGACAGCGAAGTGAACAGTGGGATCGTCCCGCCAGTGATGGACCGTTTGCCATCAGAACCCCTGATCGTGGATCTGCCCGCCAAGGGGCGCGCATACGGCAAACAGGGGGGCACGTTGCGTACGCTGGTGTCGCGGTCAAAAGATGTGCGCCAGATGGTCGTTTACGGCTATGCGCGACTGGTGGGCTACGACCAGAACTACAAAATGTACGCCGATATTTTACGGGATATAGATGTCGAAGACGGGCGTAAATTCACCCTTCATTTGCGCAAAGGGCATCGGTGGTCGGATGGGCACCCCTTTACCTCTGCCGATTTTGAATACTACTGGACCCAGGTCGCTCAGAACGCAGAGCTGAGCCCCGCAGGCCCGCCACAAAACATGATCGTCGATGGCACGCTTGCGGATATGCAGTTTCCCGATGCGCATACGGTTGTCATCGAATGGCCCCGGCCAAATCCGCAATTCTTGCAACTTTTGGCGCAGGCCAGCCCGTTTTTCATCTACCGCCCAGCCCATTATCTCAAGCAGTTTCATGCCGATTTTACCGACCCCAAGACCCTCAGACGCGCGATCAAAAAGGCGCGTGTGCGGACATGGGCCGCGTTGCACAACGACCGCGACAACATGTATAAATTCGACAATCCCGACCTGCCAACATTGCAGCCGTGGATGAATGCGTCGGGCACCAAATCCAGCCGCCATATCTTTGTGCGCAACCCTTATTACCACCGCATCGACGCGCGGGGCGTGCAATTGCCCTACATCGATGTGGTAGAAATGACCGTGGTCGGGGGCGGGTTGATCGCCGCCAAAGCCAATGCCGGAGAGGTCGATCTGCAGGCGCGCGGGCTGAATTTCCCTGATATTTCCATCCTGAAAAAGGGTGAAAAAGATGGCGCGGGTTACCGGACCTTGCTGTGGGCGAATGGCGCGGCAAACCAGATCACGATCTATCCAAACCTAAATTTCGCCGACCCAGTCTGGCGCAAAGTGATGCGCGATGTCCGGTTCCGCCGAGCGCTTAGCCTTGGGATTGATCGGCGTATGATCAACCGCGCGCTGTATTTCGGGCTGGCTAAAGAGGGCGGCATGACGGCGCTGGCCAAGAGCCCCCTGTTTGATCCTGCAAACCTGTCCAAGTGGTCGATCTACTTCCCCACCAAGGCCAACGCGCTACTAGACGAAATGGGCCTGACAGAGCGCACCCCCGCGGGCATCCGCAAACTGCCCGACGGCCGACCGATGGAATTTGTGATCGAGACTGCCGGCGAACGCCAAGAGGTCGAAAACGCGTTGGCCATCGTCACCGATACGTGGCGTGAATTGGGCATCAAACTGATCATGCGCCCGCTTGACCGTGATATTCTACGCAATCGCGTGTATTCGGGGCTCAGCATGTCTGCCGTTTGGTTTGGGTGGGACAATGGTCTGCCACAGGCCTACACCCCGCCAGAATATCTGGCCCCCACGCATCAGGAATTCTTTGCCTGGCCCAAATGGGGGCAATACTATCAGACCGGCGGCGAGGTCGGCGAGGCCCCTGATATGCCCGCTGCACAGCGCCTGATGCAACTCAGCCACGACTGGGATCGCACCGATGACACCGAAGAACGCACTGTGATCTGGCGAGAAATGCTGGCGATTCATGCCCAACATCAATTTGGCATTGGCATCCTATCAGAAGCGCCACAACCGATTGTTGTTTCCGACAGACTGCGCAACGTGCCCGAACAGGCCAAATGGGCGTGGGACCCCGGCGCGCATTTCGGCATCCACCGCATCGACGAATTCTATTATGACGCACCGTTCCAGCAGCAAAGCCAATGATGTTTTTACGCTACGCCATTTACCGGTTGATCACGATGTTGCTGACCCTTTGGGTGGTCTCGATCCTGATCTTTGCCATCATCAACCTGCCGCCGGGCGACTACCTGTCTAACCAGATCGCAGAATTGCGTGCCACCGGTCAGGCAGAAGGTATCGCCAAGGCCGAATTTTTGCGCACCGAATATGCGCTGGATCGCCCAATTTGGCAGCAATACCTGATCTGGGTGGGCATGGCGCCGGGACCCCAAGGGTGGTTTGGGTTGATCCAAGGCAATTTTGGCTGGTCCTTCGAATTCGACCAACCGGTCTCAGAAATCGTAGGCGATGCGCTGTGGTTGACGGTATTGGTAAACCTTGCGGCGGTTTTGTTTGTCTATCTGGTGGCCTTACCTTTGGGGGTGATCGCGGCGGCAAAATCAGAAACCTGGGTTGATTATACCGCGGCGTTTGTCGGGTACTTGGGGCTGGCGACGCCAAACTTCTTGCTGGCGTTGATGTTGTTTTACTACGGCAACAAGTACTTTGACCTGCCTATCGGGGGCTTGATGTCCCCCCAGTTCGAGGGCGAGCCTATGTCGTGGGGCAAAGTGCAATCCATCCTTGTGCATCTCATCGTGCCCACCTTTGTGATCGGCACATCAGGGGCCGCCGCGATGATGCAACGCCTGCGCGCCAACATGTTGGACGAGCTAAGCAAACCCTACGTTGAAACCGCCAAGGCCAAGGGGCTCGCCCCAACGAAATTACTGGCAAAATACCCACTGCGCATGGCGTTTAACCCCTTTGTCGCAGATATCGGCAACCTGCTGCCCGCCATGATTTCGGGGTCTGTTTTGGTGTCGGTGGTGCTGGGGCTGCAGACAATCGGGCCTGCGTTGCTGACCGCGCTGAAATCGCAAGATCAGTTCTTGGCCGGGTTTATATTGATGTTCGTTGCGTTGCTCACGCTGATCGGCACTATGATCTCTGATCTGCTGTTGGTCTTGCTCGATCCACGCATCCGGTACGGGGCACGCGGCTGATGAAAAACGACCCCGATGGCCGCTATGTCGACGAAACGCCATGGTCGGATGATGCCGACTTATCTGCACTCGAACGTTCAGATATGGATGCGCCCAACTGGGTGCTGGTGTGGCGCAAATTCAAACGCCACAAACTGGGCCTGATCTCGGGATTGTTCCTGTTGATCAGCTATCTGATGCTGCCAATCGCAGGGTTCATCGCGCCCTACACCCCTAATGAACGCAGCTCCGAGTATCTTTACGCGCCGCCGCAATCTATCAAACTATGGCACAACGGCACGTTCATCGGCCCATTTGTCTACCCCACAGTGGCCACTGCCGATCTGGTCGACTACCGCTGGACCTACGAGACCGATACCACGCGCCCCATGCCACTGCAGTTTTTCTGCGACGGAGACCGCTATAATCTGTTTGGGTTCATCCCCTCTGACACGCATCTTTTTTGTGCACCCGAAGGGGCCACCGTGTTCCTGTGGGGCTCCGACCGGTTGGGCCGCGATGTCTTCAGCCGTATCTTTTACGGCGCGCAATTGTCATTGACCGTCGGGTTGATCGGCATCTCTGTGTCCTTTGTCCTTGGCATCTTTTTTGGATCCATTGCGGGGTATTTTGGTGGCAAAACAGACTGGATCATCAACCGCGCCATCGAAATCCTGCGGTCGTTGCCAGAACTCCCCTTGTGGTTGGCGCTGTCGGCCGCAGTGCCCTCCAACTGGGGGCCGGTGGCCGTGTTTTTCATCATCTCGATCATCCTCGGCATCCTAGATTGGCCCGGCTTGGCCCGTGCCGTCCGCAGCAAATTCCTGTCGCTGCGCGAAGAGGAATATGTCAAAGCCGCCGAAATGATGGGCGCCAAACCCGGCCGGGTGATCCGCAGGCACTTGTTGCCCAATTTCATGTCGCACCTGATCGCCAGCGCGACCTTGTCAATTCCTGCAATGATCTTGGGAGAAACCGCGCTTAGCTTTTTAGGCTTGGGCCTGCGCGCACCTGCTGTCAGCTGGGGCGTGATGCTGAATGACGCGCAAAACCTCGCCAGCATCGAGATCTACCCATGGACAGCAATCCCGATGCTGCCCATTATTTTTGTGGTTTTGGCGTTCAACTTTCTGGGTGACGGGCTGCGCGCGTCGCTGGATCCGTACAAGGGCTAGGCTACCCTTCGCCCCCCCCCCGTTTAGCGGTCATCGCCGCCCTCATCCCCGTCTAACAGCTCTTCTTCAATATGCGCTTGCGCAGCGGCAGTGACCGTCTTTTTCTCGTCTTCAGACAGGTCATCCACCTTGCCGTCGGCCAACCGCACGGTGACTTCTTTATGGGCAAATTTGATCCCCTCGCGGGCAAAGAGCTCGCGGATATCTTCGTAGACCCGCTTGCGGACCAGCCATTGATCGCCCGGTCTCGTCATGAATTTCACCCGGATGATCATCGCAGAATCTTGCATTTCGATCACGCCCTGAGATTTCAACGGCTGGATGAAATTCTCGCCGATCACCGGGTCATCCAACAACGCGACGCCCAGCTTTTTGATCAGTTTGCGCACGTGTTCGACATCGGTGTCGTAGGTCACGCGCAGCGGCAGTTTCATGATCACCCAGTCGCGCGAATAATTCGTCATCACCTGAATTTCGCCAAAGGGGATCGTGTGCAACGCGCCCAGATGGTGACGCAACTGAAACGACCGCACCGAGATTTTCTCGACCGTGCCTTTTACCCCACCAATATCCAAGTATTCGCCTTTGCGAAACGCATCGTCAAACAGGAAGAACCCGCCCGAGAAAATGTCGCGCACCAAGGCTTGGCTGCCGAAACCGACCGCGACGCCAACCACACCAGCACCGGCAAACAACGGGCCAACATTCACGCCAATTTCGAGCAGAATAATCAGTCCGATGGTCACCAACACCACGATCAGGATAAAATTACGGAACAGCGGCAGCAGTGTCGCCAAACGACTGGCACTGGTACCGCCCCCCTCGTCGCCCAACTCGCCCTCGGCCATGTCGCCTTGTTCTTCGCGGATCTTTTGATCGATCCAAATGCGGAAACTGTGGTAGACGATATAGCCGATAAACACGATCACCATAATGTCCAAAAGCTGCGCCGCCGCACCTTCGACCACCTGAGCG
This sequence comes from Roseobacter sp., assembly GCF_039970775.1. GTDB lineage: Bacteria > Pseudomonadota > Alphaproteobacteria > Rhodobacterales > Rhodobacteraceae > Roseobacter. The sequence goes on along the minus strand of NZ_JBDVLG010000051.1, from coordinate 12,991 downwards.
GAATTGTTATCCCAGATATAGAAAAACGCGTAGGTACCGGCCACAAAGGCCAAAATACCAGCAACACGCCGCGCTAATCCCTCAAAGCTATTGAGCGGTTGGCGCACTTGCAGCTGGCGCATCTCTTCTTCTAGCGCGGCCTCTTGGGTGGCGGTCAGATCGCTTTCCTCGCGCGCGGAATTCAGATCGCGCAGGGCCCGCGCCCGCTCAAAGCAGCGCTCAATCACAAAATTGATCACCCCATAGACCACAATGATCGACATCAGAATCATATAGGCCCCCGCGATCAGTGGGATCGAAGACGGATTGCCCAAAACCAGATCATACGTCAGTTCCAGCCACGCAAAGATCACATATAAAATCGCCAGTGGGGCCCAGATTGACGTCAAAAGCTTGATCGCGCGGCTGGCTTGATCTGCCGGTGTTCCATTGCGGATCGCGTTGGAAATCGCCGCCCGGTTCACCAGAACCATCAAGACGTTCAGAAAGACCACAAACCCCGACATCATCGAAGACAAGAACGCATAGACGTCGTAATTCAGGCCCAGTTCGCCGACCCACAAACCAAACAGGATTGCGCAGACATCCACCGTTCCGACGGTCACCAACCACACATGTAGCCGTTTGGCATCTCGGGTTTCCATCCGTGGGATCCGGTATTGCGCCATGTAGGGCGACAAAATCATGCGCCACAGGGCGGCCAAAACGCGGCATATGAAATAGCCTGCGTTCACGATGCTGGCTGTGAATTGTACCGCCGCGTTTTCGATGGGGCCAAAGACCAGCGCGCCCAGCACGTAGGCCACCGTCATAGAGATCAGCACCCCCACGACGCCTAGGAAAAACCGAAACACCAGCCAGGGCATTTTTTCGGCGTAGCCCTTTGGATTATCTTGTGTTTTTGCCACCACCCAGCGACGGGCAAGGCGTTCACCATAGTAGAACCGTTCCACCACCCAGCCAACGCCAAACAATAACAACGAATAGACCAAGACCTGCCCATAGGCCCAAATACCGCCGGTTGGGCTGGTGGCGCGCAGGATATACAGCACTTCGTTAAAGGCGCTTGGCAGGTCCAGCACACGTTCGATCAGGGCCGACCGAAAGCGCACCGCAACGTCCTGGGCTCTCATGAATGTCGAGGTATCAGATGTCTTTGTCGCGCTGTCTTCGGTGGGGGCAGCACTGGTCATTATGTGGCCATCGCGGTCGATCACTACCACGCCAACGCCGTTTTCGGCGGCTTGTTGCATAATGTCGGATATTTGCTCATCGTCATCGACGGTGTCTGTCGACGCGCCACTGAAAAGGGACCCGACCCCTTGGGCCTGTACCGGCGGCGCAAACACCCCCAACGCCAGAACTAAACAAAGCAGATAAGACATAAGGGAGATAAGGCGCATGAAAAAGTCCGAAACAGAGTGAGAGTTGCACCGGGACGGTAGGCGAGCGCGCCGGGCATTGCAATTCAACATCACCACATTGCGCTTTTGTCAGTCGTGTTTTGCACCCCGCGTATTTTTGTGCCAAAAGCGACGAAACGACAGGGGCCCGTGGCCTCGCAGCTAAGACGCAAGGACTGGCCAATGCGGCTGATATACTCTCGAACCGCCGCGGCCGGTGACAACAAGACCTGTTTGCGGCACACCCCATGCCCTGCCGGGGGCCCTGTGTCGTGAATATGCAAGAAAATATGAAACCCACAGGCGGGTCGTCGTCAGACAAGGACGCAGGCCGGTCGCATCCACATCACCGGGTGATGCTGTATAGCCACGATACGTTCGGCCTGGGCCATTTGCGCCGGTCACGGGCGCTGGCTTCGGCGCTGACGGCCCATAACCCCAACGCCTCGGCGATCATCCTGACGGGGTCCCCCGTGGCGGGGCGGTTTACTTTCCCCGAACGGGTCGACCATGTCCGCCTACCCGGTGTCACCAAATTGCCCGACGGCACCTATGTCAGTCAGAACCTTGGCCTTGATATCGACGCCACGACCAGCCTGCGATCTGGCCTGATCCAGAGCGCGATCGAACAGTACGACCCTGACTTGCTGATCGTTGACAAAGAGCCAACCGGGTTTCGCGGCGAACTTTTGCCCACGCTTGAATGGCTGTCCGTACGCGGCACCACGCGCTGTGTGTTGGGGCTGCGCGATGTGCTCGACGAGGCGACGGTTCTGGCCACGGAATGGGCGCGCAAAGGGGCAACAGACGCCACCGAAAAATACTACGATCAAATTTGGGTCTACGGCCCACGGTCTGTGTACGACCCGACGCAGGGGTTGCCTTTGTCCGCCGCCACACGGGCCCGCATCCATTGGACGGGCTATTTGCGCCGCGAGGTCACCGATGTGGCCGACACACCCGACACGCCTTATGTTTTGATCACCCCCGGTGGCGGCGGTGACGGGGCCGCGATGGTCGATCTGGTGTTGCAGGCCTACGAACAGGACCCCACGTTGGCGCCCAATGCGGTGTTGGTGTACGGGCCGTTTTTGTCAGGCGACGTGCGCGACGCCTTTGAGACCCGCGTGGCGCAATTGAACGGCCGTGTCAGCGCGGTTGGGTTTGAATCGCGCATCGAAGCGCTTTTTGCAGGGGCCGAAGGGGTCGTGTGCATGGGCGGCTACAACACCTTCTGCGAGGTCTTATCCTTTGACAAACGCGCCGTGATTGTGCCGCGCACCGTGCCCCGCCTAGAACAATGGATCCGCGCCGCCCGCGCAGAAGAGCTGGGCCTTGTGCGCATGCTCGACGAAAAACGCGACGGACTGACCCCGCAAACCATGGTCGATTTCATCCGCGCCCTGCCCACCCAGCGCAAACCATCTGACGCCGGTGCCAACGGCCTGCTTGACGGGCTCGACGTGGTCGTGGCGCGCGCCTCTGCATTGTTGGCCGACACATGACCCCAAACACCGAAAAACTGGCCGTTGTGCTCAAGGGATGGCCGCGCTTGTCCGAGACCTTCATCGCGCAGGAACTCGTAGCCCTCGAAGAGGGCGGCCTGCCGTTGGAGCTGTGGTCATTGCGCCACCCGACGGACCACAAAACCCACCCGCTGCATGACCGCCTGCAAGCGCGCGTGCGCTATTTGCCCGAATATCTCAAGGACGAACCCCTGCGCGTGCTGCGCGGGGTTCTCCATGCGCTGCGCCAGCCGGGGTTTGGGGCGGCGTGGGGCGCGTTGCGGCGCGATTACGCTCGCGACCGCACGCCCAACCGGTTGCGGCGCTTTGGGCAGGCCTGCGTTCTGGCCCGCGAATTGCCCGCCGACACCCCCGGCCTTTACGCCCATTTCATGCACACGCCATCGTCTGTGGCCCGGTATACGGCGATCTTGCGCGGGCTGCCTTGGTCGTTTTCGGCCCACGCCAAAGACATCTGGACCTCGCCAGAATGGGACCTGCGCGAAAAGCTGCACCCAGACAGTCATGGCGCCGCCTTTGGGGCCACGTGCACCGGGTTTGGCGCCACGTATTTACAGGGGCTGGCCGATACCCCGGCGCGGGTGGATCTGGTGTATCACGGGTTAGATCTGACGCGCTTTCCCGCACCGCCAGACCGCCCCCTGCGTGCGCCGGATGCGCCCTTTGCCATGATGTCAGTGGGGCGATTGGTCGAGAAAAAGGGGTTTGACCGGCTGATCGACGCCTTTGCGCTGCTGCCCGACACCCTTGATTGGCACTGGACCCATATCGGGGGCGGCGCATTGAATGACGCGTTGCAGGCGCAGGCCACCGCGCGCGGGGTCAATCATCGCATCACTTGGCGTGGTGCCTGCGACCAGCCCGAAGTGATCGCCGCAATGCGCGCCTGTGATCTTTTTGTGCTGCCCAGCCGCGTGGCCGATGATGGCGACCGCGACGGACTGCCCAATGTCTTGATGGAAGCCGCCAGCCAAAAGCTGCCCATTTTGTCCACGCCTGTCTCGGCTATCCCCGAATTCATTGACACCGGCGTTCACGGCCTTCTGACCGATGACGCGCCCGCTACCCTCGCCCACGCGATGGGCACCATTGCCGCAGACCCCGAACAGGCGCGACGCATGGCAGATGCCGCCCACACCCGCCTGACGGATGCGTTTCAAATGAATCCGGGCATCGCGCATCTCGACCAAAGGCTGCGCGCGATGATACGGGCCGCCAAATGACACGCGTGGCCTTCTACGCCCCGATGAAGTCGCCCGACCACCCCGTCCCGTCAGGTGACCGCACGATGGCGCGCGCGTTGCTCAAGGCATTGGACTATGGCGGTATTGGCTGGGATCTTGTCTCGACCCTGCAAATCCGCGACAAGGCGGGCGATGCGGCCGCCCAACAGCGCCTGTTCGACGCCGCCCAAGCAGAAGCCCAGCGCGTGATACAAAGCGCGCAACACACGCAATGGGACGTTTGGGTCACCTACCACAGCTACTACAAAGCGCCCGATCTGGTTGGCCCCGCCGTCAGTGCCGCGCTGAACATCCCCTATATTCAGATCGAAGCCAGCCGCGCACGCAAGCGCCTGACCGGCTCTTGGCGCCGCTTTGCCATCGCTGCCGAGGCCGCGACCGATGCAGCCCACACCGTGCTATATGTGACCGAACAAGACGCCGAAGCCCTGCGCGCCTACGGCCCTCCGCACCAACGTCTGTTGCAGTTGCGGCCGTTTTTGGCACGCACGGATCTGCCCGAACTGGGCACACGCGCGGGCCCGATGCTCAGCGTTGGCATGCTGCGATACGGCGACAAACTGGCCTCCTACGAGCTTATCTCTGACACGCTGCGTTTGTTGCAAACACCCGACTGGCAGGTCGTGATCGCCGGGGATGGCCCGGCCCTCAATGCGGTGGCGTCGATGATGCAAGATTTCGGACCGCGGGTGCGGTTGCGTGGTTCCCTTGACGCGGCACAGATGCAAGCCAGCTATGCCGACGCCAGTCTGTTGTTTTGGCCCGGCGTTAACGAGGCCTTTGGGATGACCTATCTCGAAGCGCAGGCAACGGGCGTGCCCGTCGTGGCCCAAGACCGCCCCGGCGTGCGCGATGTTCTGGCCCCCGGCACCTACCCGCCCGTCGATGCAGGCCCCGCCGCCATGGCCGCATGTATCGACAAATGGCTGGCCGACCCCCACGCCCGACAGGCCGCAGGCGACCGCGCGCGCGCGCATGTGGCACAGCGCCACCTGCTGCCCGACGCCAGCAAAACGCTGTGCGATGCCATTGCTCAGGCAACGGCGTGATGCGGTTGGGAGTGTTGCGGCACGGGCACACCCCGTGGAACCGCGCAGGCCGTATTCAGGGGCGCACCGATGTTGCGCTGGATGCCGCCGCCGAAACCGCATTGGCGCAGCTGCGGCTGCCTGCTCCATGGGACACGGCCGCACTTTGGGCCAGCCCCCTGTCCCGCGCCCGGCGTACCGCCGAACTGGTCGCGGCACGCACCCCCAACACCACCCCCGCATTGACCGAAATGGATTGGGGCACGTGGGAAGGCCAGCACGGCAAAACCCTGCGCGCAGACACCGACAGCGGCTTTCGCGACATCGAAACATGGGGGTGGGACTACCGCCCCCCCGGCGGCGAAAGCCCCGCCGAAGTGCGCGCCCGCCTGATGCCTTGGGTCGCGGCCCTACACACAGACACCGTCGCGGTGTGCCACATCGGGATCATGCGCGTTTTGTTGGCGCAGGCCACCGGTTGGGCGTTTGAGGGCCCCGCCCCGTTTCAGATCAAACGCAACCGGCTGTATGTGATCACCCTGTCCGGCGATGACTGGCACCTAGAACCCTCGCCTGTCCGCCTAGAGGCACGCGCGCCATGAAGGTCGCCTTTCTCGTGACGCATCTGTTGGGCACCGGGCATTTGGCGCGGGCACTGACCTTGGCGCGGGCCTGCCGGGATGCCGGGCATGATGCGACCGTGCTGTCGGGGGGGGTGCCTGCCCCCCATCTGGATGCGACAGGCCTAACCTTGGTGCAACTGCCGCCGCTGCGATCAGACGGCACCAATTTCACCCAGTTGCGTGATGCTGCGGGCGATACCGCAAGCGCGGATCACCTGCGCGCCCGGCAGACCATGATCCGGCGTGCCCTGTCCGACATCGCGCCTGATGTTTTGGTGACCGAATTATTCCCCTTTGGGCGTCGGGTGCTGGCTGCCGAATTCCTGACTGCTGTCGAAACAGCCCACGCGTTGCCCCGGCCCGCGGTCATCTGCGCATCCATCCGTGATATCCTGGCGCCACCGTCCAAACCTGCCAAAGCCGATAAAACGCACGCGATCCTCGACCAGTTCTATGATGCCGTGCTGGTACATTCCGACCCAGACGTGACCCCTCTTGATGTCAGTTGGCCGGTCACCCCCACGCTGGCGGCCCGATTGCACTACACCGGTTTTGTGGCGCCGCCCGCCGCATTGCCCCACCCACAGGCGCTTGGCGCCGGCGAGATCTTGGTCAGCGCAGGCGGCGGTGATGTGGGGACAGACCTGTTTTACGCAGCCCTGCACGCCGCCACCGCCAACCCGGCCCAACAGTGGCGGCTGTTGGTTGGGGGCGCCGATGCGCCCGCCCGTGTCGCGGATTTGCGCGCCCATGCACCAGCCAACGCCCATGTCGAACCCGCGCGGCCCGATTTTCGCCAGATGTTGCACCACGTGACCGCGTCGGTGTCGATGGCCGGGTACAACACCGCATTAGATCTGTTGCAGACGGGTGCACCTGCTGTGTTGGTCCCGTTCGATGCGGGCGGCGAGACCGAACAAACCCTGCGCGCCCAAGCGCTTGCCCACTGGCCAGGTGTCGCGGTGTTGCCGACCGCCAAATTGAGCGCAGACACCCTGCGCGATGGTCTTGCGCGCGCCTTACAAAGCCCACGACGCCCCCCCCTCACACAGGGGTTGGATGGCGCCGCAGAAACCGTACGTATCCTAGACCGATTGCGAGCGAACAATGACAGCTGACTGGTCCCCCCTGCGCCGCGAATTGGCCCTGTGGCGCGCAGATCGCGCGACGCTGCCGCTGTGGTGGCGCGATGACGATGCCATTGCCGCAACACCCGCCTTGGCGCAGTTGCATGATCTGGTACATGACATTGGGCTGCCGGTGCATATTGCTGTGATCCCGGCCTTGGCCGACCAAACGCTGGCGGATGCGGTCGCAGACACCCCGTTGTTCCTGCCCACGGTGCACGGTTGGGCCCATGAAAACCGCGCGCCCAACGGCCAAAAAAAGGCCGAATTCGGCGCCCTGCATCCCGACACGCCTGCGCAATTGCACGGCGGGATGGCCAAATTACGCGGGCTGTTTGGTGACGCGCTGTTGCCTGTGTTTGTGGCGCCGTGGAACCGGCTGCACCCGAATATTTTGCCCCATTTGGTCAGCGCAGGCCACCGCATCGTGTCAACGTTTCAGCCCCGCCCCTGCCGCCATCCAGTGGCCGGGTTAATGGCCGTGAACACCCACATCGACCCCATCGATTGGCGCGGCACACGCGGCCTGAAGCCACCCGCAGAGATCATCGCCGAAACCGTGCACCAGCTGGCCGCGCGCAGATGCGGCGACACCGATGCCACCGAACCCTTTGGATATCTGACGCATCATCTGGTGCACAACGTTGATATCTGGTCTTTTTCACGTAGGTTCTTGATAGAACTTCTGGAGGGCGGCGCGACCAGCACCCCCCTGACCCACACCCTCAAGGAGACGTCATGAGCCGATTGGAATCCATGCGCCGCAGGCTGACCGCACAAATCGACGGGATCAACTGGGCCGCCGAAACGATCGCGCCACTGAACGGCGATGTGCTGGAATTGGGCTTGGGTAACGGGCGCACCTATGACCACCTGCGTGACCGCCTGCCCAACCGGCGCATTTGGGTGATCGACCGCATTTTGCAACCCCACCCGTCGTGCATCCCGCCCGCGGAGTGTTTCTTGCAAGGTGAGGCCGACGCCATGTTGGCCCGTTTGGCCGACCAAGGCGCACGTATCGTGTTGGCCCACTATGATTTCGGGTTTGGCGTCAAAGACAAAGACGTGGCCGAGGGCGCGCGATTATCACCTTTGATTGCACCCTTGATGGTGCCAGGCGGGCTGGTCGTAAGCCAACAGCCGCTGATCGGATTTGAACAGATCGCAGGCCCTGACACCATCGCCCCGGACCGCTATCTGTTCTACCGCGCCCCTTGATATCTGCAATGCCGCCCGCCACCGCGTTTTTTAGGTGAACTCATACGGGAAATCGGTATAAGTTGGGACAGGAATTCAAACAAAGGACCTCTCCCATGATCAAACTTGCCGTTGCCCTTGCCGTCATTTTCACTCTGACGGCCTGCGAAACCACCAAAGGCATCGGCCGCGACGTCACCAACGCCGGTGAGGCGCTCGACGACGCGATCTAGCCAAACACAGGCGGGACCGACCCGCCAAACGCGACAACAGGCGCGCCTGTTGTCGCCAGCCCCACACCGGGCTAAGACCGCAGCGCAGGCAAACCCACGCCCGTTGCCTCAAACCCACCATCTGCTGCAATCACTTGGCCCGTGACGTAACTGGCCTTGGCCGAACATAAAACCGGCGATCTCGGTCTCTATGCCGTACCGGTTCAGCGGGATCGCATCATGGTAGGCATCGATGATCTCTTGCGAATGTATCGCCATCGCCACGCGCCAACCGCCCTGTAACAATTTAGACGTGGTCAAGCCGATACCGCGGGCAGCGCCGGCGACTATTGCGATTTTGCTATGCATGACACAAAGGCGAGTACGCGCCCGACGCATTCAACAGCGTGCACCGGGTGTTAGGTGCCCCGCACGTCCACTATAGATGTCTCGGCCAAACGGCCAATCAGGCTCTGTTCGACCTCGTCCAAAACAACGGCAACGCGGCGGTGCAGCGCATGTTCAACCGAACAGTCAGGCACCATTTCAGGGTCGTGCGATGCGACCAGACTTTCGTCCAGCGCGAGGTAAACGTCTGCCAATGTGATCGTTTCGGGCGCGCGCGCCAGACGCCAGCCCCCCGCGTGCCCCTTTTCCGAGGTCAACAACCCCGCCGCGCGCAGGTGCCCCAAAACCCGGCGCACCACCACCGGGTTGGTGCCCGCGTGCTCGGCGATATCGGCGGATGTGCGCACCCGTGCCGGTTCATTCGCCATGTGGCTTAACGTATGCAATGCCAGAAAAAGACGGCTGTTCCGTTTCATGCCAAAGCTCCTCACAATTGTAACATCAAGCAACAGAAGTTATTGCGCGCCTCCAGTAACTGCGATAGTTGCGTAAGAAGTCAAGCACGGTCCCATCGGTGTCCCAAATGCGATCTTGCACATTTCGCCAAATCAGGCCACCCCGCACGACTTGCCACGTGGACCCAGCCAGCAAAAACGCCGCCACCCTGTGCTGTGCCATCACCCACATATATCCGCGCATCTTTCAACGCCGCCGCTCCAACACCGCATAAAAACCACTCCCTAAAGGAACCAAACTTATGTCCTTATTCACCCGGTTGGCCTTTGCCACCCTTGCCGCTTTTACCCCGGTGCTGCCTGCCGCCGCACAAGACGGCAGCCTGTCGATATCGGTGACCTTTGGGCCCAACGCCGAAGTCCCGGACCCGCGCGCAGGCTACAACGGTTGGATGTCGAACCAAACCGGCGTGACCGAAACCCTGATGGGCATCAATTACGACATGAACCTATACCCACGCCTTGCCAAAAGCGTGGATCAAACGGGGCCCACAACATGGCGCGTCACCCTGCGTGATGACTTGCATTTTCACGACGGGACTGCCGTCACGTCTGATGCGGCAATCGCTGCCATCGCGGCAATTTCTGATGCAGACCACCCGGCGCATAATGCGCGCATCGCCAAACTGCTGGATCTGGCGGGCATGTCCACTGACGGCGACGCAGTGATTGTGTTTGAAACCAACGCCCCAAACGCTGCCTTCCCTTGGACATTGTCCGAACCCGGCATCGCCATTTTGGGCCCTGTCTCAGACGCCTATCCGATCAACGCGACAGGCCCCTATGTGTTCCGCGAGGCGATCCCTGATCAATTGTATCGCGCCGAAGCCAACCCAGAATACCGCCTAGGCACGCCGGGTCTCGAAGAGGTGCGTGTCGTCGTCTCTGGGGATCCTGCGACAGCGGCGCTGGCGTTTGAAGCGGGCGAGATCGACATGGTGGTCAACTACCCCGAAGCCGATTTTGACCGCATTAAAGAAACCGGTGCGCTTGGGTTTACGGCCCCCACCGCGCGGCTTTATTTTTACACGGTGAATGCAACAACCGGGCCAATGGTTAACCCATTGATCCGCAAGGCGGTGTCTCTTGCGATCGACCGGCAAGGCATTGTTGACACGGTACTTTCTGGTGTTGGCGGGGTCCCGGCGGGCACCGTTTATCCCCGTGGCAAAAGCTGGGCTGCGGATATCGACCCCGCCTACGACCCGGCACAGGCCGAAGCGTTGCTGACCCAAGCAGGCGCCACCAAGGAAGGTGGGCGTTGGATGCTCGACGGAGCCCCGCTCGAGGTCAACATCCTGACCTATGCCTCGCGCGCGGCCCTTCCGCCCACCGCAGAACTGACCCAAGCGTTCTTGCAACAAATCGGCATCTCATCGTCGATCAGGGTCGGTGAATACGGCGCCAGCAATGATGCGCTTGCCGCAGGCGAGGGCGATTTATTCCTACAGGCGTGGGTCATGCTGCCCCAAGGCGATCCCGGATCGGTCTTGGAATTCTTGGTCAAAACAGACGGCGGATCAAACGCGGGGAAATATTCCAACCCGGATCTGGATGCGCTGTTAGACGCCGGGCGCGTCACGTTTGATCAGGCCAAACGCGAGAAAATCTACGATCAGGTGCAAGACATCATCGCCTCTGATACCGCACTCATCCCGGTGTTCCACGTCAGTCAGGCCAATGTCGCAAAAGCAGGCCTGACCGGCTACAAGGTGCACCCAACAGAAACCTATTGGATCACCCACGAGACGGCCTTTACCAAATGACACTCACCGTTTCCGGCCTAAGCGCGCAGCGTTCGGGCCGGACCATCCTGCACCCGACCTCGATAGATATCCCCCCCGGTGCGCGCATCGGGCTTGTTGGTGCGTCGGGGTCGGGCAAATCCACATTGGGCCACGCGCTGATTGATGCCCTGCCCGCACAGGGCGCGCGCGCCGCACATGTCCCCCAAAGCCCCGATGAGGCGCTGGACCCGCTGCGCAGCATGGGGTTCCATTGGCACGAAGCCGAACGCGCGCTTGGCCTGCCCCATGACGCCGCGCGCCAACAGATGTTGTTTCATGCGCTCAAGATCGAAAGCGGCGACCTGCGCAAACGCCCCTGGAGCTGGAGCCGCGGCATGCAGCAACGCTTTGTGATCGCAATGGCGCTGATCGGCACGCCGGATGTGTTGGTGATGGATGAACCCACATCTGCGCTTGATCCCGTGGTTGCCGCCCGCACCATGGATCTGCTGACCACGCATTTGGCCGACCGTGAGACCGCGTTGGTGTTGATCACCCATGATCTTGGGTTGGCCGCACAGCATGTTGCACGGCTTTTGGTGATGCACGCAGGTCAGATCGTCGAAGACCGCCCCACGCTGGACCTGTTGCACACACCCAAAACCCCCGCAGCACGGTTGCTTTGCACCCATCGCAATTGGCGGGTTTTGCCGTGCTGAAACTAGACAACATCAGCGTTCAACGCGGCAAAAACACGACTTTATCAGATATCTCGTTGGACCTACCACCCGCACATACATTGGCCGTGGTAGGCGAAAGCGGTGCCGGCAAATCCACCCTGGTCGCGGCGATATTGGGGTTGGTGAAATTAGCGCGCGGCCATATCACGTGGGCTGGTGCCCCCGTCAAAACCTGCCACCCCGCGCTGGTCATGCAAGAACCGCGCGCCGCCTTCAACCCCGCGCTGTCACTGCGCCGGTCTGTGCTGGAACCCCTGACCGCCCATGCAACGCCTTTGTGCCCAACGCGTCTGACGCGTCTGTGCAACGGGTTGGAATTGCCCATTGATCTATTGGACAGGCTGCCCGCCGAGGTCTCTATCGGGCAGGCACAACGCGCCGGTATTTTGCGCGCCCTGATCGCCCGCCCCGCATTGATTTTATTCGACGAACCGCTATCGGCGCTGGATGCCGTAACCCAAAAACACACTGCCCGGCTGATCGCAGAACGACAGCGCGAAGAAGGCTTTGCAGCACTTATCGTGACCCATGATCTGGGTTACGCAACAGCCTTCAGCGATGACATCGCCGTCTTGCGACACGGCCGTATAGAAGAGATCACCCCCACAGAGGCCTTTGTGCAAAACCCCGCATCTGACTACGGCAAAACACTGCGCGCTGCGGCCTTTGCCTTGGGCGCATTGGAACGCGTCGCGTGATAGCTGGCTTGGTCTTGCGCGCGGTTGTGGTGCTCTCGGTGACGGCGCTGGCCACTTTTACCTTGCTGTGGCACGCCCCCGGAGACCCCGCGCTGGCGATTTCATTGGCGCGGTTTAACGCAGTTGTGTCCAGCGATGTCATTGATCAACTGCGGGTCGAAGCGGGGCTGGATGCAGGGTTCTGGCCCGCCTTTCGCGACTGGGTTGGGCCACTTTTGGTCGGGGATTTTGGCAATTCGGCTGTCACGGGGCGCCCGGTTTGGCCCGATCTTGCCACCGCGATATCCTACACCGCGCCGCTGGCGCTGGCGGGGCTGGCGTTTGGGCTTGTGGTTGCTATTCCCCTCGCGGTTTTGGCCACACGGCGGCCCGGCGGCTGGGGCGACAGGCTGGCCGTGGCCACGGCGTCATTGGGCGCGGCTATCCCTGCGTATTGGCTGGGGCTGCTGTTGATCTTGTTGTTTGCGGTCAAACTGGCATGGCTGCCCGCCATGGGCACGCGCACCCCCACCCACGTGATCCTGCCCGCGCTGACGCTGGGCCTCGGCGTGGCGGCCGCACTCACACGGATCATCCGCTCCGGCATTCTGGAGGCCCGCGCGC
>NZ_JBDVLG010000050.1:0-7595 GCF_039970775.1 Roseobacter sp. | reverse complement strand
GGCGGGTTCAAGGCGACGCCGGGGTCCGGCTGGGCGATGGCGGAACTGATCGCCAAGGGGCACGGGCCGCTGACGGATGCCTTCGGGTTGGATCGTTTCCGCGAGGGGCGGTTCATTGATGAAAGCGTTGCCGCCGGGGTGGCGCACTGAATGTTGGGAAGCGCCACTTCGATCACCAATACCGCGCTGGTTCATCAGCCATACATGGGTGCATGTGACCCGTCGCTGCGCACCACATGGCCAATCGCGCGCCGCCGTTGTCAAAACCGTGGGGCTTGGTCAGTCAGTGCCATGGGTTTTGGTGCCCTCACCGGCGGCACTGCCAAAGGCGATCAGGCCGCTGACGTCGACTTCGCGCCCGCGACGTGCTGCTTTGCGCGCAGCAATACCGCGCCGTTCAAGCGCAAACATGATGATCGCCAATGCGATGATCGCCCCAAACACCAAAATCGCCATCGTTTCTTTGGTCATTCTGCCGCCCTTTCGTGCCACGTTGTCCCCCGTATACCCGATTTTCCACCGTTTGGCGACAAGAGCGCACAGTGTGGGAACTCTTTCGCGGTGCGGCGGGTTTCTTGTGCATGCAGGTCATCAAAAGGAACCCCCCCATGTCAGATCGATCAAAACGCTCGGTCGTGGTGGGGTTGCTTTGCGGTGTGGGGGTGTTGGCCTATTTCATGGTGGCGCAGGGGGGCGGGCTGTCTGCGACAGAGACGGTCTTGCGCGCCGTGCAGACCGACACAGACACCTAGACGCGCGCGTCCTTCACCCCTGCGATCAGCAAGTTTTGGCCAACATAGGCTGCGGGCTCTGGCTCAACATCGCCCATATTCACCGGGGATTTCCGCCGATATTGCGCGCGTGACCCCAACCGCCACACTGGCCTCCCGTAACAAGGAGACAGACCAATGGCTGACTATACGACCCACTCCAATGATGGCGTCAGTGGCAAAGGCATTTTTATCGCGCTCGTGGTTATCGGCGCGTTCGTCTTCCTGCTGGCCGTTCTGGGCACAAGCACAGTACCGCCTGACGCCGATGGCGCAGCGCCTGTTGCCATCGACCCTGCAACGGCGGCCCCTGCTGTCGTCGAATAACACCGATTTTCTTGAATTTACCGCGATGGGCGGGCGTCTTTTGGCGCCCGTCTTTTTGCATGCGGGAACCACATCCGGAGCTTGCCGATGCTGATCCTTACCTGTCCTGTTTGCGGCGTGACCGCCGAAGAAACCGAATTTCACGGGGGGGGAGAGGCGCATTTGACGCGGTTCGGCCCCGATGCGTCAGATGCGGATTTTGAGGCCTACCTGTTCCAGCGCGAAAACCCGCGTGGGGTGCATTTTGAACGGTGGCGGCATGTCTATGGCTGCGGAAAGTGGTTTCATGCGGCGCGCTGCACCACCACGCTAGAGGTCTTTGGGACCTATGCCGCGCAAACCACCGAGCCCCCCAAGGCGATACGTGATGCGATCAGCGAAAAGCGACCCGGCTGGACTTGGAGAGACGTCACATGAATTTGCCGCGCACCCATCACCTTGCCCCACCGACCTCAAGACAAGAGACGCACCCATGAGCACACGCCTTGCCACAGGTGGCCGCCTGCTGAACACACACAAACCTCTGAACTTTACGTTCAATGGCAAACGACTGCGCGGGGTCGAGGGCGATACGCTGGCCTCGGCGTTACTGGCCAATGACCAGATGTTGGTGGGGCGGTCGTTCAAATATCACCGCCCGCGTGGGGTTGTTGCATCAGGTGCCGAAGAACCCAACGGGTTGGTGAATATGGGCGCCGATGGCACGTTTGAGCCCAACCAGCGCGTTACCACCACCGAACTGTTTGACGGGTTGACCGCAGACAGCCAAAACCACTGGCCGTCGCTAGAATTTGACGTGGGGGCGATCAACAGCCACCTGTCGCGGTTCCTGCCGGCGGGGTTTTACTACAAGATGTTCATGTATCCGCGCGCCCTGTGGAAACATGTGTACGAGCCGTTTATCCGCCAGTCCGCAGGGCTTGGCCGTGCGCCCAAATCGCGCGATGCCGATACCTATGAACATTACCATTTCTTCTGCGATGTCATGGTGATCGGCGGGGGTGTTGCAGGGTTGCAGGCGGCCAAAACGGCGGCACAAAGCGGGGCCAAGGTGCTGTTGATAGAACAGACCGCCCATTGGGGCGGGCGCGCACCTGTGGACGGCGGCACGGTAGATGGCACGCCTGTGGATAACTTCGTGGAAAACCTTGTCGATGAATTGGGAAAACTGCCCAATGTCACGCTGCGCAAGCGGATGATGGGGGCGGGTGTTTACGACCACGGGTATGTGTTGGGTTACGAACAATTACGCGATGCGTGTCCGGAAAAATCGGGGCCACGGCACCGGTTATGGCGGATCCGCGCGGGGCATATCGTGACTGCAACAGGGGCCATCGAACGCCCGTTGTCTTTTGCGGGCAATGACATTCCGGGGGTCATGTTGGCCTCTGCGATGCGGGACTATGTGGTGAACTACGGCGTGTCCACAGGCGACCGCACGGTTGTGCTGACCAACAACGACGACGCCTATTTAACCGCGTTTTCCCTTATAAAAGCGGGTTTGACGGTGCCTGCGATCCTTGATGCACGGGCGCTGACCACTGACAGCCCGGCGATGGTACAGGCCAAAGCCATGGGGCTGCGGGTGCTGACGGGGCACGGCATATCTAAGGTCAAAGGTGGCAAGCGGGTGACCGGTGTGGCGGTTTGCAGTCAGGCAGGCCAAGGTGCTGTTTTGGAAGAGATCCCTTGCGACGCGGTTGCCATGTCGGGCGGGTGGTCGCCGGTGGTGCATCTGTGGTCTCATTGCGGCGGCAAGTTGCTCTGGGATGCCGCGCAATCTATGTTTCGCCCGGATGTGGACAAAGCGCCCAAAGGTGCGGATGGCAGCGCCTTTGTGACGACAGCCGGGGCCGCCAGTGGGGCGTTGCGGTTGGGCGATTGTCTGGGCGATGGCGATCAGGCGGGCAAGCTGGCCGCTGCCGCAACCGGGTTTCGGGTCAAGCAATCGCAATGCCCGGTTGGCGACACCCCCAGGGAGGCCCCGATGGAGCCTGTTTGGCTGATGCCGCAAGGCGCAGGGGTGCAGCTGCGCAGCAAGGCGTGGCTTGATTATCAGAACGACGTAAAAGTGTCGGATGTGCAATTGGCCGCCCAAGAGGGCTTTGAGAGCGTGGAGCACGCCAAACGCTACACCACCCTTGGTATGGCGACCGATCAGGGCAAGCTCAGCAATATCAACGGGCTGGCGACATTGGCCGGTGCATTGGGCAGCGCGATCCCCGATGTGGGCACCACGACGTTCCGGCCGCCCTATACGCCGATCTCGATGGGGTCTATCGCGGGCGAGGCGCGCGGCGATGTCTTTCAACCGATCCGGCGCACGGCGATGCATGCATGGCACGACACCCACGGTGCCGAATGGGAACCCGTGGGCCACTGGCGCAGGCCTTATGCCTACGTGCGCGCGGGTGAAACCGCCCATGATGCGGTGATGCGCGAAACCAAAAATACCCGCGATGCGCTGGGCCTGTTGGATGCGTCGACCTTGGGCAAACTGGTGGTAAAGGGCCCTGATGCCGGGCGGCTGTTGGATATGCTTTATACCAACATGATGAGCACCCTAAAGCCGGGCAAATGCCGCTATGGGTTGATGTGTTCTGAAAATGGCTTTCTGATCGACGACGGCGTGGTTGCGCGCATCGATGATGACACGTTCTTGTGTCACACCACCACGGGCGGGGCGGAACGCATTCACCAGCACATGGAAGAATGGCTGCAAACCGAATGGTGGGATTGGAAAGTCTGGGTCGCCAATGTCACGGAACAATACGCACAGGTGGCGGTTGTGGGGCCGAATGCGCGCAAAGCCCTCGAGGCGCTGGGCGGTATGGATGTTTCGCGCGAAGCGTTGGGGTTCATGGAATGGGCCGACGGTGAGCTGGGCGGCTTCAAATGCCGGGTCTATCGGATCTCGTTCTCGGGTGAGCTAAGCTACGAGATCGCCGTGGATGCGGGGCAGGGCCAGGCGTTTTGGGATGCGTTGATGGACGCAGGCCAAGATCTGGGTGTGATGCCCTACGGCACTGAGGCGTTGCATATTCTGCGCGCCGAAAAGGGCTTTATCATGATCGGTGATGAAACCGATGGCACCGTGATCCCGCAGGATTTGGGGCTGCACTGGGCGATCTCCAAGAAAAAGAACGACTTCCTTGGCAAGCGCGCACAGCAACGGACCCACATGACCGACCCAACCCGGTGGAAATTGGTCGGGCTGGAAACACTGTCAGGGGAGGTATTGCCAGATGGTGCCTATGCCGTCGGCACGGGTGAAAACGCTAATGGTCAGAAAAATATGATCGGCCGTGTGACGTCCAGCTACTATTCGCCAAACCTAAACAAAGGGATCGCGATGGGGCTGGTGCTGCATGGGCCCGACCGGATGGGCGAGGTGCTGGATTTCCCCGGCACCAATGGCGTGACCTACAAAGCGCGGATCGTTGATCCGGTATTTTATGACAAAGATGGGGAGAAGGGGAATGTCTGACCCTATCACACCACGCGGCATTGCCACGATTGCCAAGGCGCCGCTGCAGGGGATGATCACGCTGCGTGCGGATCTGTCGGATCCGGGGGTGGTTGCGGCCATCACGGGCGCCGTACCGGCAGATATGCCGGGCCCACGCGAAATGGGGCTGGCTGGTCCGGTCGGATTGGGGTGGATGAGCCCGGACGAAATGTTGGTGTTGTGCCCGCATGATGATGTGCCGTCCGTGCTGGCAGCGTTGAAAACCGCGTTGCAACAGACCCATGCGTTAGCGGTCAATGTGTCTGACGCGCGCGCGTCCTTTACGGTGCAGGGCCCACATGCGCGCGACGTTATGGCCAAGCTGTGCCCGGTTGATCTGGCGCCTGCTGCGTTTGGCCCTGGAATGTTCCGACGCACCCGTATGGCGCAGGTGCCTGCGGCGTTCTGGATGCCTGCCCCTGATGCATTTCAGGTCGTGTGTTTCCGGTCCCAGGCACAATATGCCTTTGATGTGCTCACTGCCGCCAGCCAACCCGGTTCAGAGGCGCGGGTTTACGCAGATACCCGTTGACGCTCTTTGGCAGCAATGGGTAAGGTTTGAAGGTCGGTAAGGCCTTGGGCCGCTCTTTTTAAAGGATATTTTATGCTGCGTCGGATTTTGATGTCTTTGTGCTTATTGGCACCCGTGCCGGGGTTTGCGGCACAAGGTGTTCTTTATGATTGTGATATAACGGAGGCCAAACGCACAGGCGGTTGGATCGGTGACAAGATCGCCATTGTGCACTTTGACGATGGGACTGCGACAGTCAGCGATTCCTTCGTGCTGGCGGTGAATTCCGGTCCAATACAGGCCAAGGTCAAGCGCAACACCGACCGCAAGCTCGTTGTCACATGGACGATCGAGGGCTACGAGACCAGCGGCAACCAATACGTACCTTACTTTGACTTCCGCGCGACGATCAAAAAAGACGGCGCAATTACTGTCTATGCACAGCCGGATGGATATCATAACCGGTTTTCGGGTTCTGGCATGTGCAGAAAACGCGTCAGCTAACGGGTGCAGCGGTACGAACCGGGTGGGGAAGGCGTGAAAATCGCGTTTCAGAACGCTTTTGCACGCCTTAACACTTGAACTCGGGCGCGCCCGTGCTTCATGTGCAGTGTACCCAACAGAAATGACCAAAGGGGGCCCAACATGGCTTTTTCACTTCCTGATCTTCCTTATGCGCATGATGCGCTGGCAGCCAACGGCATGTCCGCAGAGACGTTGGAATTTCACCACGACCTGCACCACAACGCCTACGTCACCAATGGCAACAAGGCCATCGAGGGCACAGAGTGGGACGGCAAGTCTCTCGAAGAGATCATCAAGGGGACCTACGACGCCAGCGCCGTGGCGCAAAATGGTATCTTCAACAACATCAGCCAATTGTGGAACCACAACCAGTTCTGGGAAATGATGAGCCCCGGCGACAGCGCAATGCCGAGCGAACTGGAAAAAGCGATCACCGAGAGCTTTGGGTCCGTTGATGCGTTCAAATCCGAATTCTCAGCAGCAGGCGCGGGGCAGTTTGGCTCTGGCTGGTGCTGGCTGGTGAAAAACGCAGACGGGTCGTTGGCCGTGACCAAAACCGAGAACGGCGTGAACCCGTTGTGCTTTGGCCAGACGGCGCTTTTGGGCTGCGACGTGTGGGAGCATTCCTACTACATCGATTTCCGCAACAAACGCCCGGTGTACCTGACCAACTTCCTCGACAAGCTGGTGAATTGGGAAAACGTGGCCTCGCGCCTCTGACCTTTTGTGCGATGCTATCAAAAAGGCCTCACCTTGTGTGGGGCCTTTTTTGTGGCCGCCGTGGCGCCGCCAGACGTCTTGGCGGGGGGATGTTGTTGCAAACGCATCACAATCTGTTGGGCCGGGTGCGGGGCGTTTGGGCCGTGGGCCGCAGGTTTGGACCGTTCTGAATGGGCATGCGCGTGGTCTGGAGCGGCCCCGTGTTGCGGCGCGCGCGGCCGCGCTGTCGCAACGGCCGATTGGTACTATCTGCGGCCCGCTACCGGGGCGCGGGCTGCGGGATTTGCAGGCCAATCTGATGCCCCAAAGGACACAGCCCGCCGGGTCAGGATGGAGTCAAAACCTGCCGCAACGCATCGCGGAGGGCGGCGGTGTTGGGCACTGCGGTATAGTAGCCATGCAGGCTATCATCGGCAAAGCTTTGGTCGGTCATATGTTGGATCAAAGCGATCAGAGGGTCCCAGTAACCATTTGTATTCACTAGGAAAATCTGTTTTTCGTGCAGGCCCAACTGGCGCCATGTCAGCACCTCAAAGAGCTCGTCAAGGGACCCCGCACCACCCGGCAAAACCACAACAACGTCGCAGTTCATGAACATAACCTTTTTACGTTCGTGCATGGTTTCAGTGACCACATATGTCGTCAGGTCGGTCTTGCCGACTTCCCATTCAACCAGGTGCTGGGGGATCACGCCAAAGGTGTTGCCGCCTGCGGTTTGGGCCGCGCGGGCCACGGCCCCCATGAGCCCCACATCGCCCGCGCCATAGACCAATCGCCAGCCTTCGTGGGCCAGCGTTGTGCCCAATGCTTCGGCCTCGGCCATGTACGCAGGGTCAACCCCGGTACGAGAGCCGCAGTAGACGCAAACGGATTTGGGTTGCATATGGGGTGTCCTTACCGTTGAAGAGAGCAGCACAGGTGATCTGCGCGGTTTTGACCGGTGATAGAGCAGTTGGTATGTAGGCTCAATGTCCGTCCCGCAATTTGGGATGGCGGATATTTAGGAAGTAGAGACGGTTATGCGCAACGAGGGGCCCGACACCAAATCAGGTGGAACAGGACTGTGGGTGGCTGGCGTGGTGATCGCCGTTTTGGCGGGCGCGGGCGTTTATATGTCGTCGGGGTCGCAAGAGGATCTGGGTCTCCAAGAGGTGGCGACTGGTGGCGATGCGCCCGCACCGACGCCAGTCACTGAACCCGTCCCCGCCGCTGCGCCAGAGGCGCCCGCCGTGGC
>NZ_JBDVLG010000049.1:0-159635 GCF_039970775.1 Roseobacter sp. | reverse complement strand
CTTTGCGCTGTGCCTTGCGGCACCGGGTGGGTGGGATTAGGGCGCGGGGAATGTCAGCGTCAGCCCATCATAAGCGGGTTCGATATGGGGCGGGGTTTCGGCCATCACCGTGTCATAGTCGAGGTCGATATGCATATTGGTCAGCACCGCGCGTTTGGGGTTGACCCGGTCGATCCATTCCAATGTGCGCGCCAAATGGGCGTGGGTGGGGTGTGGTTCGCGGCGCAGGGCGTCAACGATCCAGCATTCAAGGTTGTCCAGCACAGGCCAGACCGTATCGGGGATCTGCGACACGTCGGGCAGGTAGGCGAGGTCGCCGATGCGAAACCCAAGGGCGTTGATGCCACCATGGGCTACTTCGAAGGGGGTAAAGGTGATATCACCTCCAGCGCCGCTGATGGTGACATCCCCGTGCATCAGGTTCATGTCGAGGATCGGCGGGTAGGTCGACCCTTGGGGTTGCACAAACGCATAGTCGAACCGGTGCAGCAAAGCATCACGGGTGGGTGCATCGGCCCAAACCGGCAGGCGCGCGCGCATGTTGAACACGATCATGCGCAGGTCATCTATCCCGTGCACGTGGTCTGCGTGGGAATGCGTGTAAATCACCGCATCAAGCCGCCCGATATCTGCGGCCAGCAGTTGATTGCGCAGATCGGGTGTGGTGTCGATGAGCACGGTTGTCGTGCCTGCCGCACCTTGCCGTTGCACCAAAAGCGAACAGCGTTGGCGACGGTTCTTGGGGTTGCTGGGGTCGCAGTCGCCCCAATGCCCGCCCAACCGGGGGACACCGCCGCTTGACCCGCAGCCCAAGACCGTCACCCGCAGGTCATCCATCAGGTGGTCCCTTTGAACTGTGCCACTTTGGTAAAGAGCCGGTCAAAGTTGGCCTGCGTGTGGGCTGCGAAATCGCCATATTCGAGGCCCATCGTTTCGGCACCCCGGCGCGCGGTCTGCGCGGTGTAGGCGGGTTCGTTGCGTTTGCCACGATAGGGGGGCGGTGCCAGGTAGGGCGCGTCGGTTTCCACCAAAATCCGGTCCATCGGGCAGGTGGCGAAAATATCGCGTAGGTCTTGCGATTTGGGAAACGCGGTAATGCCCGACATCGACAGATAAAATCCCAGATCCAACGCGGCCCGCGCCAGATCAGCCGAGGACGAAAAACAATGCAGCACACAGGTGTAGGCGCCGTTTTGGTGTTCTTCGGTCAGGATGCGCGCCATGTCGTCATCGGCGCCCCGCGCATGGATGATCAGCGGCAGGCCCGTGGTTCGCGCGGCCTCGATATGCACCCGCAGCGAGGTCTGTTGCACCTGCGCGGTTTCGGCGGTGTAGTGATAATCAAGACCCGTCTCGCCAATGCCAACGCATTTGGGGTTCTGGGCGATGGCCAGCAGATCGTCCAACGTGGCCATGGGCTCGCTGGCGACGCTCATGGGGTGGGTGCCTGCGGCATAAAACACCGGCGCATGGGCCTCGGCGAGGGCCCGCACGGCAGGTTCGTTTTTTAGCTTGGTGCAGATGGTCACCATGCGCGTCACGCCGGCCTCGGCGGCGCGGGCGATGACATCATCGAGCTGGCCTTCGAAATCGGGGAAATCAAGGTGACAGTGGCTGTCGGTGATCTGGGGTATGTCGGTCATGCCGGTCCGGTAATTGCGCGCCGGCGTTTGATTACGCTCTGGCGGTTTGGCTCATCTTGATCAGGGTATCTAGGACCAGCGCGGCAGGGTCAAGGTTCACCGCGATCCCGTGGCGGGCGCGGGCGCTGGTATCTTGTGCAATCTGCGCCCAAGCACGGGCGGCGGCCTGATCAGGGGCCAGCCGCGTTAGGGTTGCGGCCTCTTGGGCGGCGGCCTCAATGGCGGGGGGGTGGCCGGTTGCGCCGGTGCGGGCCAGCCGGGACAGGGCCAGATCGATCAGGTCAAACAACAGGTCGCGTTTTGTCTCGGCCCCGCGCGCGGCGGCGCTTTCGGCCAGTTTTAACGCAGCGGCGCGGTCAAATTGGGGCATCGACCCGATCAATCGGATCAGCGTGCCATAGGTGATCATCCCGTCCAGCGCCGCCAGCCGGATCGCCGCGCCCACAGACCCGCCCGCCAATTCGGCCAGTGCCTCGGCGCCGCCGCTGACATCGACCTGCGCCTGGTCAAAGGCCCGCGCCATATCTGCCGGTGCCAACGTGCCCAACCGCAACGTGCGGCACCGCGACCGGATGGTGGGCAACAACCCCGATGGCTGGTGGCTGATCAACAAAAGTGTCGCGCGTTCAGGGGGTTCTTCGAGCATTTTCAGCAGCGCATTGGCCGCGGAGGTGTTCATGTCGTCGGCGGCATCCACAATCACCACACGCCGCCCGCCATCGGTGGCCGACAGCTGAAAGAACCCCGATAACGCGCGAATATCATCGACCACAATCTGGTCGCGCATCCGGTCTGTGTTGGGGTTGGGCGTGCGGGTGATCGCCTTGAGGCCGGGTTCGGCACCTGCTGCAATGCGCCGCGCCACGGGGTGATCTGGGTCGATGTGCAGAGTTTCAGGCGGGGGCGGTGCGCCAAACAACCCGTCTTCATCCAGCGGTGGGGTCGCCAGCAAAAACCGTGCGATTTGCCATGCCAGCGTTGCCTTGCCCACGCCGCGCGGGCCGGTTAGCAGCCACGCGTGATGCAACCGCCCCGTGGCAAATGCATCCAGAAACGTCTGCTGTGCGGTGTCTTGGCCGAAAATCTGTGCGGTGTCGCGCGGGTGAGGCGCGCCGTCTATTTGGTCGGGCGTGGTCATGTGATCGTGGCCGTGACGATGGCGGCGATATCTTGGGCGATGGCATCTATTTCGCGCGCGCCATCCACAACGCGGAACCTGTCAGGCGCGGCCTGCGCCAGATCCAAAAAACCCTGACGCATGGCGGCTTGCAGGCCTTCGCCAAAGGCCTCGAACCGTTCATCGGCCGTTTGGCGCGACAAGGCACGGCTCAGGCCCACGGCGGGGTCCATATCTATCAACACTGTCAAGTCCGGTTCGCGCCCGATCATCAGGGTGTGCAACTGGTCGACCACGGCGCGCAGATCGCCGCGCGACAGACCCTGATACATGCGTGTGCTATCGGCAAACCGGTCACAGAGCACGATCTTGCCCGCCGCCAGCGCCGGTAAAATCGTGCGTTCCATGTGATCGCGGCGCGCAGCAGTGAACAGCAATATTTCGGTTTCAGCCGACCAGCGATCAGGTTCGCCCTGCAACACCAGCGCCCGAATTTCTTCGGCCCCGGCGGATCCACCGGGTTCGCGGGTGACAATCACATCGTGACCCTGTGCTGTAAGGTCGTCGGCGAGCCGTTTGATTTGGGTGGATTTTCCTGACCCGTCGATGCCTTCAAAGGTAATAAATCGTGCCGGGCCGGGCGCTGGTGCGCTCACGTTGTCTCCTCGGGCCCCTGAACGATCATTTTGAACAAAACGCGCGCGGCTGTGGTGACCCGGCTGAGGAAACCACCCGCCGCCACATCGCGGTCCGCGACCAATGGCACGCGGGTTTCGGGCAACCCATCCAAGGTAAACACCAGTTCGGCGACTTGGTCACCGGCGGCAATCGGCGCGCTTAGCGGGCCGGTATAAACGACCTCGCCCTTGATTTCGTTGGCGGCCAGTGCAGGCATCAAGACGCTGAGATCTTCGCCCGCGACCAACCCAACGGTGGGTTGATTGCCCATCCAGACGTCGGCCTGCGCGAATTGTTCGCCCTCTTTTGCCAAGGGCCGCATTGCAAACTGGCGGAACGCCCAATTGACCACGGCCTGCGATTCCTGCGCCCGCGCGCGCGAACTGTCTAACCCGGTCAGTACAAAAATAATCCGGCGGTCACCCTGTTTGGCGGATCCAGTCAAGCCATAGCCTGCCTCTTCGGTGTGGCCGGTTTTGAGCCCGTCCGCGCCGATCCCCATGGACAACACGGGGTTACGGTTGAGCGTGTTGCTGGGCACGCGATTGTCGAATTTAAATTCGGTTTCGGCAAACAACGGGTAAAATTCGGGGAAATCTGTGATGAGCCGGTTGGCGAGGATCGCCAGATCATGCATCGACATCAGGTGCCCGGCCTGTGGCCAACCGCTCGAATTTACAAAGCTGGAATTGGTCATGCCCAATTCTTGCGCGCGTTGGGTCATCAACCGTGCAAAACCGTATTCAGTGCCGTCGGGCGACAGAGCCTCGGCGATGACCACACAGGCGTCATTGCCCGACAAAACGATGATCCCGCGCAGCAGGTCTTCGACCAAGATCCGCTCGCCAGAGCGCAGGAACATGCTGGACCCACCGTAGGATTGCGCGTGTTCGGACACGGGCAATTCCTCGTTCAGGTCGAGCCCGCCGTTGGTTTTGCCGCGCCGCACCGCCTCAAACGCCATGTATAACGTCATGAGTTTGGACATAGACGCAGGCGGCAGCGGTTGATCGGCGTTTTTGTTGAGCAACACGGTTCCGGTCGTTTGATCAATCACAAACGCGGATGTGGCTTGGGTGTCAAAGGCCGACACGGATGTGGTGGACAGGCCGAGGGCCAGAAGGGCAGTGGCAAGACGGATCACGGATGAGCGCTCCTTTTTGCGTCTAGTTGGACACGGCGTAGGCATCAGAGAAACCCTCGCCTTTGATGGTGGACAGCAGTGTTTTTTGCTCGCTCGCAGAACCCGCAGGCCCCACAACGACGCGCCAAAACGGTTTGCCGCCCAGCTGTTGTTCTTTGACGGTGGGGATCAATCCGGCCCCGCGCATCTGTTTGGCGGCGCGTTGTGCGTTGGCCTGTTGGCTGAAAATCCCGATTTGGATGAACGGTTTTGACAGCGCCGATTGTGGCAGGCTGGATTGCACGACGGGGGCGGGGTCTGCGGCAGCGGGGCTTGCCGGGGTCGGGGCTGCGGCATCAATCGCGGCACCGGCTGCGGCAATCGGATCAAGAGAGGTCTCCGTGATCTCGGCGGGTTGGGCGATCGTGTCTTGCGCGGGGGGGGGCGTGGCCACAACGAGCTCTTTGCGCAGGGCCACGACCTCAAGGTCGGTCGGTGCACCGGCCAAAATGCCCAACGCCTCGGCCGCATCAGATGACATTTGCAGACGCGGGCCCGGAATATCGCGTTCGCGGCGGAACAGCGCGCCAACGACGAACTGCCCGTTGGACGCGTTGCGGATAAGCACCCGCTCAGGGTCCGTCACATCGGGGTGGGCCACCCAGACACCACCCAACGATGGCCGCCCATCCCACAACCCGGCTTCATTGGCGGCGAATATCTCGGGGGCTTCGACGTCTTGCTGGGTGCCATCCCCGGCGGCAGGCGCGGCAGCACTGGCCGCCGCTTGCGGTTTTGGTTTGAACGCATCGGCCAGATTAAAGCCGCCCGCGGTGTCGCATGCGCTGAGTAAGGTCATCGCAAAAATGCCAAAGGTGATCTGACAACCGGGTCTGAAATAATATCTGCTCTTGCCGCTCATGCTGAGTGTCCTTGCCTGTTCACCGATGATCCGGCGTGCTCTGCGTCCCACTAAAGAGGGATCTTGCGGGGCAGCCTACCGTGGTGCGCGGCGTCTGGGAAGACGTCAGGTATCAATTCGGCGACATTCCCCATCAAAAGATTGGGTTTTTTAGGTTTCAGAATCATTTTTGTCAGATTAGGACGGTTTCGTCGGAGGAGTGGCAGAGTGGTCGAATGCACCGGTCTTGAAAACCGACGTACGTGAAAGCGTACCGTGGGTTCGAATCCCACCTCCTCCGCCATGATCTGGCATTTACCCCCCTGAAATCTGAGTGCTGGGTACGGCATTGGCGATACCCCCTTCGGTCAGTCCCCCATTCAGTATCTGCAGACGATTTGACCCGGGGCACCCAGCCGCAGGTTCAGGGTTACTTTCCACATCTGAGTTGACGGTGGTCGCTTCAATAGTGGCGGTCAGTCGTTTTTGTTCTTTGGTATCGGCGGCCCCAATCTGATCACCTGTGATTGAAGTGGTCGCTCTTCGATCTGTGTAATGTGGGGCTGATTGCTTTGGGAAACTGCGTGGGGCAGGCACAATGCTGCGCGCGCAAGGGGAATCGTCGGCGGTAGCTGGGGCGTGCTGATGGGAATCATCCATGGCGATGGCGGGGTGATTGCCAAAATCTGCCAAGTGGTGTGCCGCGTGCGACCAACAAGATGTTGTGTTGGTTTTGGTGTATCGCCCATTGGCTCCCTATATATGGGGAGGCGACGGGCGGTATTTCGCGCCTCTGAGGTAAAACTGTAACACTTCGTGAGTGGGCCGCCCGCAATTTTGTGGATTGTTTGGTGTGACGGTCAAATTGTCGCTTTACCCCCAATTCTCTGTGGACAGTTTCGGGGTAA
Organism: Roseobacter sp.; assembly: GCF_039970775.1. Classification (GTDB taxonomy): domain Bacteria; phylum Pseudomonadota; class Alphaproteobacteria; order Rhodobacterales; family Rhodobacteraceae; genus Roseobacter. The sequence continues at coordinate 153,265 of NZ_JBDVLG010000049.1, read as the reverse complement.
AATTTGCTCAAACAGGCTAAACGGGCCAAACCATTTAAGAAATTTGGGTTGGGTATTTGGCGTCGAAATCGGCGGGCTTGGGGATATTAACCTGCTGTTAATATGTTGAATCGGGTGGTAGGCCTGCCCCTCTAAAACGACCCATGCGTCAAGCCGCTAAACTACAAAAAAATGACAAAAATTGCGTTGACCGAATAGGGTCATATACGTCAATTTGTAGATGTTCACGATAACGCCACAAGATGTAGTACATACGCTCAAGGCGGGTCGACGGGACAAAGATGAGCAGACGATTTCATGGGTTTGATCCAAGGGTGGCAGCGCCAGACGGTTGCGCCACCACGTGGATGCTGTGTCTTTGATTTGCGGCGGATGGCTGGGGTGATGTCGCAATGACGATGTCGGTCTGAAAAGAAACGTGCTGGATATGAGGCAGCGAAAAAATGAAAATTGAACGCAAATTCACCAAAGCCGGGCAAGATGCATACGCAGAGCTCGATTTCGTGACCACCGTATCTGAAATTCGCAACCCAGACGGGACAATCGTGTTTCGTCTCGACCAAGTCGAAGTGCCCCAATCGTGGAGCCAGGTTGCCAGCGACGTCATCGCGCAGAAATATTTCCGCAAGGCCGGTGTCCCGACGGCGACGCGCAAAGTAAAAGAAAAAGGCGTGCCCGAATTTTTGTGGCGGTCTGTCCCAGCCGAAGGCGCGACCATGGGCGGCGAGACGTCGTCGAAACAGGTGTTTGACCGGTTGGCGGGCGCTTGGGCGTATTGGGGCTGGAAGGGCGGCTATTTCACCACCGAAGCCGACGCCAAATCGTATTTTGACGAAATGCGCCACATGCTGGCGTCTCAACGTGCGGCCCCCAACAGCCCGCAGTGGTTCAACACCGGCCTGCACTGGGCTTATGGCATCGACGGTCCGGCGCAAGGCCACCACTATGTGGACTACAAAACCGGCAAGCTGACCAAATCCAAATCGTCATACGAACACCCGCAGCCGCACGCTTGTTTCATCCAGTCCGTATCTGACGATCTGGTCAACGAAGGCGGCATCATGGATCTGTGGGTCCGCGAGGCGCGTCTGTTCAAATACGGGTCGGGCACGGGCACGAACTTTTCCAGCCTGCGGGCGGCGGGTGAAAACCTGTCGGGTGGCGGCAAGTCATCGGGCTTGATGGGGTTCTTGAAAATCGGCGACCGGGCAGCGGGCGCTATCAAATCGGGCGGCACCACGCGCCGCGCCGCCAAGATGGTGATCGTGGATGCGGATCACCCCGATATTCAGGATTTCATCAACTGGAAGGTCATCGAAGAGCAGAAAGTCGCGAGCATTGTCGCGGGCTCCAAAATGCACGAACAGAAGCTGAACGGTCTGTTTGAGGCGATCAAGACATGGGACGGCGCCGAGGCAGACGCCTACGACCCCGCCAAGAGCGACGCGTTGAAAATGGCGATCCGGTCGGCCAAAAAGGTAGCGATCCCAGAGACATACGTGAAACGCGTGTTGGACTACGCCAAGCAGGGCCACACCAGCATCGAATTTACCACCTACGACACCGATTGGGACTCGGAGGCGTATAATTCGGTCTCGGGGCAGAATTCCAACAACTCGATCCGGGTGACCAACGCGTTTTTGACAGCTGTTGAAAAAGATGCCGATTGGGAATTGATCAACCGCGTCGACGGCAAGGTCACCAAGACCGTGCGGGCCCGCGAATTGTGGGAACAAATCGGTCACGCCGCATGGGCTTGCGCCGATCCGGGCATCCAATACCACGACACGGTGAACGACTGGCACACTTGCCCAGAAGACGGCGCGATCCGGGGGTCGAACCCGTGTTCGGAATATATGTTTCTTGATGACACGGCTTGTAACCTTGCATCGATGAACCTGCTGACGTTCTTGCAAAACGGCGAATTTCAGGTCGAAGACTACATGCACGCCACACGTTTGTGGACGGTCACGTTGGAAATTTCGGTGACGATGGCGCAGTTCCCGTCCAAGGAAATCGCGCAGCGGTCTTATGATTTCCGCACGCTGGGTCTGGGATATGCCAACATCGGCGGGTTGCTGATGAATATGGGGTACTCGTATGACAGCAACGAGGGGCGCAGCCTGTGTGGTGCTTTGACCGCGATCATGACGGGGGTGTCTTATGCAACATCCGCTGAAATGGCGGGCGAATTGGGTCCGTTTGCCGGATACGCGAAAAACACCGACCACATGTTGCGGGTGATCCGCAATCACCGGACGGCTGCGTATGGTCGGGCTGGCGGCTACGAAAATCTATCGGTTGTGCCGGTGCCATTGGATTACAAAAACTGCCCCGATGACCGGTTGATCGACGTGGCCCGTGGCGCTTGGGATCAAGCGTTGGAGCTGGGCGAGGCGCATGGGTATCGCAACGCACAGGTGTCGGTGATTGCCCCAACAGGCACCATCGGTCTGGTGATGGATTGCGACACCACCGGGATCGAGCCTGACTTTGCATTGGTTAAATTCAAGAAGCTCGCCGGTGGTGGGTACTTCAAGATCATCAACCAGTCGGTGCCAGCCGCCCTTGAAAAACAAGGCTACGGGTCGGCGCAGATCGAAGAGATCGTGTCTTATGCGGTCGGTCACGGCACCATCGGCAATGCGCCGGGCATCAACCACACCTCGCTGGCGGGGCATGGGTTTGGCCCCAACGAACTGGCCAAAGTAGATGATGCGTTGGCGTCGGCCTTTGACATCCGGTTTGTGTTCAACCAGTGGACGCTGGGTGAAGAGTTCTGCACGCAAGTGCTTGGTATTCCTGCGGATAAACTGAATGATCCGACGTTTGATCTGCTCAAGCATCTGGGCTTTTCCAAGGCTGACGTGGATGCCGCCAACGATCACGTCTGCGGGACGATGACGCTGGAAGGTGCGCCGCACCTTAAAGAGGAACACCTGTCGATTTTTGATTGTGCCAACCCGTGCGGTAAAAAGGGCAAACGTTTCTTGGAAGTGAACAGCCACATCACCATGATGGCTGCGGCACAAAGCTTTATCTCGGGGGCGATTTCCAAGACGATCAACATGCCCAACGACGCGACGATCGAAGACTGCCAAAAAGCCTATGAGCTGAGCTGGTCATTGGGTGTGAAAGCCAACGCGTTGTACCGGGATGGGTCCAAGCTAAGCCAACCTTTGGCGGCGGCCTTGGTCGAAGACGACGAAGAGGCGCAAGAGATCCTCGAAAGCGGCTCGATCCAGGAAAAGGCGACGGTTCTGGCGGAAAAAGTGGTCGAGAAGGTGATCGTCAAAGAGATCGTCAAATCGCACCGTGAAAAGATGCCGCAGCGCCGCAAGGGCTATACCCAAAAGGCGATCGTTGGCGGGCACAAAGTGTACCTGCGCACCGGCGAATACCAAGACGGCAACTTGGGTGAGATCTTCATCGACATGCACAAAGAGGGTGCGGGTTTCCGGGCGATGATGAACAACTTTGCCATCGCGGTGTCGGTGGGGCTGCAATACGGTGTGCCGCTGGAAGAGTTCGTCGATGCGTTTACCTTCACCAAATTCGAGCCCGCGGGCATGGTGCAGGGCAATGAGACCATCAAGAACGCCACATCGATCCTGGATTACGTGTTCCGCGAATTGGCGGTGTCTTATCTGGATCGTACCGATCTGGCGCATGTGGCCCCCGAAGGGCACAGCTTTGATGACTTGGGTCAGGGGGAACAAGAAGGCGTGAGCAACGTGTCAGAGCTCTCTGAGAGCGCTGCGAGCAAATCTCTTGAGGTGCTGAAACAGATCAGCTCAACCGGGTACCTGCGCAAACGTTTGCCACAAGAATTGGTGGTGTTGCAGGGCGGACAGCAGGGGACAGCGGGCCAGCCCGTCAGCCTCGACAATATTGCGCCGGTGGCTGCGGGCAATGCGGCGGTTGCGGTGGCGACTGCGGCTGTATCCAGCAGCGCAACATCGATGGATGCGCGCACCAAGGCCAAGATGCAGGGCTATGAAGGCGAGGCCTGCGGTGAATGCGGCAACTACACATTGGTGCGCAACGGAACCTGCATGAAGTGCAACACCTGCGGCGGCACAAGCGGCTGCAGCTAAGGAGGGCGACGATGATTGAACGGTCAACAAACGCGGTCGCACAGCGACATTCCTACATCACTGCATCCGGGCGACGGTTTGAACTGACGGAGCATCCGATCGATGCGACGCCCGAAGCAGAGGATGGGTTGTTCCTGTTTTGCACCGAAGGGATTTTCTGGTTCAACCCGCTTTATGTGGGGCAGATCGAAGAGCTGCGCAGCCGGCGTGCGGCGCATGACAGACGCGGCGCCGCAAAGGCGCAGGGGGCCACGAAACTGTTGGTCGCGGCTGATCCCGATCTGCCCGCCTGTGGTCTGCAAGACGCTGAAATGGAGCTCATCGGCGAGCTGCGGCCCAAGTTGAACGTGCAACAGATGCGCACAGGTCCCACCACGCGGACCAACTAAGAGATCGCGTCCCAAAGGGGCGTGTAGGGGTCGCGGTTTTGCCTTGGCACACCGCACCCCGACGAAACAACGGGTGGGTTTGGCAGGTGCCGACCCCACCCAAAGACCAAGCGGGGTGAGATGCCGCAGAAAACCCAAGGGTTTTCGGGACGGTCTCCCGCAGGGGAAATCCGGTGGATTTCCAATATAATTGGGGACGGGCAGGGTGGGACCTTGGCCTCTCTGATATCCGGGGCGGGTGCGCTCGCCCCCGACGACGTTCAGGCCGCAGGCAAAAAAATACCGAGCGGTTAACAAAGAGAGCCTGAATGGCGAAACTGACCGGGGAGCGTTCGCGCTCCCCCTTTTTTGTGGGTTTCGATTGGGTGGCTACGGCATCTAATACAGGTCGGACACCGGCGCTTTTTGCGCAATCCCCATATCCGCGCGCAGCTTGGAGCGCGCACGCGCCAGCCGCGACATCACCGTCCCCAAGGGCAGGCCGGTCCGTTGGGCCAAAACGGTGGGGCTGGTTTCCCCCTCGGCGATCATATAGATCAACAGCGCCTGCGTTTCGGGTAGCTTTTCGACCGCTGCGGCCAAATCGGCGCAGGCCATGCGCGCGGGGGCCGTGGGGGGAACTGCCGCGCTGTCATCCTCTAACGGGGCGGTCGGCTTGTGCGACCGCCACCGTTGGCGCGCCAGATTGCGCAGGATCGTCATCGCGTATCGGTCGATGTCTTCTACGGGGGCGCCTTTGCGCAGCGCCGCCCAGAGTTTGAGCGCGGTTTCTTGGGCCAAGTCGTCGGCATCGCTGGCGCTATCGCTCAGCCGCCGGGCCCGAACGGCCAAACGGGGCAAGAGGGCATCGAGAACAGGAGAGATGTCGTGGGTCGGGCGCATATCGGGGCTCCTTTATTTGGGACCAACGCCAACATCGCAGGTCTGTTCCGGGGGGCTAGACGGGGGCTTATTGCCGATCGCCCATTTGGGGGCTTTTTCGGCGATCTGTCGCTCCTGCTGCGCGCCGCAATCGGCGAGGAACGGCCCGTACGGGGGCAGCCACCACCGTGCCGGGACGATATCGCCAAGTTGCGCATCTACAGTACTGAGGCGCCAAGCAGCGCCTTGGACACTATTGTTCAAACCTTAATGGGAGTACCCAAATGAAACTGATCACCAAAACCACAGTCGCGATGATTGCTATGATGTCGGCTTCTGCGGCATTTGCACAGTTGGCGGCAGATGCGAATGGCGATGGCGTTCTGACAATCGATGAGGTTCAGGTTGTGTATCCAGACATCACCGCAGAGTCCTTCACAACAATGGATCTGAACGCAGATGGTGCCCTGGACGAAGCAGAAGTTCTATCTGCTCAAGAAGCGGGGTTGATGCCGGCCTAACCCGGCACGCGGCCTGAACCCTCTCCATTTCCAAACCACACCACTGGTGTTCAGGCCGTCGAGGCCCGGCTTCTCCCCCAAGAGGCCGGGTCTCTTTTTATGTCCGTGATCTCACGCGGGCAGGTGAATGTTGAACCGCCCCCGCAACTGCGCATCCAATGCGGAGTCAAACCGGGCGGCTGCACGGTGTTCCAAAATCTGCACCTTGCGGGCCGTCGCCTTGGCGATCAGGTCAGGCTTGCCCAATTCGTCCCATTCCTTGGGGGATGTGCGGTCACCCAGCACCGGATAGACGTGGTCTTGCTCCATCCGGCCCAAGGTGTGTTGGGTGCCCAGATAGTGCCCCGGCCCCTCCAGACACACCGCGCGGATCTGATCAAGCGCCAGCGTGTCTTGGGTGACCTCAATGCCGCGCACGCAGCGCATTGCCTGACCAATCAGATCATTGCCCAAAATCAGAGATTCGTGGCAAAACCCCAGCAGGGACGCATGCATGCCCGCGGCCTCATAGACCATGTTCAGCCCCGCCAACCCCGCCATCACGTTGGAACACATCTGTTCCCAACCCGCCTGCATGTCGGGCAGTTTGGCATCGGCAATGCCCGCAGCGGCCCCGCCGGGCAGGTCGTAGTATCTGTGCATTTGCGCGCAACCCGCCGTCAGCAAGGCCTGTTCGCCGGACCCACCCGTCATCGCGCCGGTGCGCAGATCCAGACCAAAGGGCCATGTGCCAAACACCGCCGGGTGCCCCGGACAGATCGCATTCACATAGACCAACCCCGCCAGACATTCGGCCACCGCCTGCACGATCGCGCCCGCCACAGTCGATGGCGCCGTGGCCCCGGCCATGCCCGCAGACAATAACAACACCGGCATGCCGCCTTCGATGCAGGCCTCCATGACCTCGCAGGCTTCTGTCGCGAATTTCATTGGTGGCACGACAAAGCAATTGCTGTTGCTGATGAAAGGCCGCGCGCGCCACGCGTTTTCGCCGCCTGCGATCATGTGCAACATCTCGAGCCCGTGGCGCACGCTTTGGGGTTGCGAAAAAGACGTGCCGATGTGTTTGGTGGTCCCCGCTGCGCAGGCATAGATCGAGTTCAGATCCATCTCGAGGGTGTCTGTAATGTCGCGGCACACCATGGGGCGTTGCAAGAAATGGATGTTGTCTAGGGTGTCGGCGATGCGGGCGGCGTCATGCAGATCACGCACGCCGCATTCTCGGTATTGTCGGCCGTCGGCATCAACCAGATGCACCGCTGCACCAGCTGTGCCGTAGTGCACCCGCGCGCCTGACAGATCCAGATCGTGCCGAGGGTCGCGCCCCATCAAGGTCACCGACCGGTTGGCGCGCGCCAGCGTGTCTTCGACCAACGCGCGGGGGAAACGGATGCGCCCGTCATCGCCCAAAACCGCGCCCGCGCCGGTTAGATATGCAACCCCTGTAGCAGGCGCATCGGCCAGCCCGATCTGTTCGAGCGCCTCAAGAGCGGTGTGGTGGATGTTGTCTTGGTCGGTGGGGGTCAGCGGTGTGTAGGTGCCGCCGGACATACCAGGGCGTATGGGGCGCAGATGTGCGGCCAAGGGCGCCGCCCGTGCGGCACGGCGCGCTGCGCGACCGCCATTACGAGTGTGTGTTTTGGGCATTTTGGGGTGTCCATCGCTAAGGGAAAGGAAATGTGACCTTGTCCCTTAGGGTCGCCCGCGCGCCGCACGCCCGCGATCCGCACCGATGGTACGGACAATCAAGGTGATCTTGCTCAGATCGTCTTGCATGCGGGTGTCCTCTCTTGTGGTCAGTTTTTGGCAAAGGGCGGCAGCGGTCAATCGCGTTTGCGACGCCGCGTCGTTTTCAGACCTTTTTGCCGGGATCGAGGGACGCAGCAGAGGCCCGCCGATAAAACCGGACTGTTGGCGCCGGTTTAGGCCCTTTTCTGCCGGGTCACGTTTGATTGATCCGCTTGGCATTGAACCAAATCTGCGGATCCACAGGTATCACCCAAGGCGGCGGGCAAAACGTCGTCTGACCTCGAGCGAAAGGACAAGACAATGAAATACAGTTTGAGCGCAGCAGCCGTGATCACCGCAACAAGTTTGATGGCGGTGCCGGCGTTTGCCGGGTCTTTGGATCAGCCGGTGATCGAACCCGTGACCGCAGCGCCTCCGCCCGCGCCTGCGATCACAGGGGGCAACTGGACGGGGTTCTATGCCGGTGCGCAGGTCGGCAACCTTGATGTGGATGGCGAGGGCGGTCTTGCCGGTGCGAATGGCGATGACACCAGCTTTGGTCTGCATGCGGGGTATAACTATGATTTCGGCACTTGGGTCGTCGGTGGCGAGTTGGACTACGACGATGCCAGCATAGATTTGAGCGGGGGGACGGCTTCGGTTGATTCCGTCTGGCGCGCGAAGCTGCGTGGTGGGTATGATTTTGGCCGCACGTTGGTCTACGCCACAGCCGGTCTTGCCGAAATCGACACATCCGTGGGCAATGATACAGGCGATTTCTACGGTTTGGGCGTGTCCTACAAAGCCACCGAGCAATTCATCGTGTCAGGCGAATATCTGGTGCATGATTTCTCAAGCTTGGGCGGGGCTTCGGGTATCGACGCCGATGCCGATAGCTTTAGCATCCGGGCCTCTTGGCAGTTCTAACACTGCCTTTCCCTCCCCCGGTAGAAGGTCCGGTGCGCCTCCCCGCACCGGACCTTTGCGGGGCTTTAGGCGCGCAGGTCCGCGTGGGCGCAAAGCTGCCGCAGCGCGTGTTCAAACGCGTTGTCCTCGACGGTCATCGCCACACGGACGTGCCCGGCCGCAGACGCCCCAAAACTCTCACCCGGCATGACCGCGATATGATGCGTATCAAGCAGGTCATTGGCAAAGGCCTCGCCGGTCATGCCTGTCGCGCGGATGTCCAGCATCAGATACATCGCCCCCTGCGCAGGCACCAACCCGACGGTGTTTTGCGCCGCTAAAACCGTTTGCGCCAAGGCCCGGCGCCGCTGGAACGGTGCTGCGATTTCGGTTTCAAAGGCAGGCCCCTGTTGCAAAGCAAATTCGCTGGCGTCTTGGATGAAACCGGGGACCCCGTAGGTGGTGTGGGTCGCCAGCGTGATCAGATCCCCCACAACGGCCTCTGGCCCCACGATCCAGCCACAGCGCGACCCGGTCATCGCGTGGGATTTTGACATGGACCCCACAACCAGCGTGCGGTCGGCCATGCCGGGCAGGGCGCGCGGTGACAGGTGGCGGCCTTCCCAGATTTGGGTGTCGTAGACCTCGTCCGAGATCAACCACAGGTCGTGGTCGTGGCACACATCGGCGATGCCAGCCAAGGTCGCGTCGGAATAAACCACCCCTGTGGGGTTGTTGGGGGTGTTGACCAACAAAGACCGTGCGCCCGGTGCCTGCGCGCGGATGTCGTCGACACGCGGTTGAAACGCGTCTTCGGCGTGGGTGTGGATGGCCTGTGGGATCGCCCCAGCCCCACGCAACGTGCCGGGGTAGGTGGCGTAATACGGGTCGATATATAGGGCACGGTCGCCGGCATCACAGGTGGCCATATGCGCCGCAAACAGCGCGGCTTGCCCGCCCGGTGTGATCATCACGTTGTCGCGTGTGGTGGGCACGCCGGTGCGCGCCTGCACCCGTGCGGCCACCGTATCGCGCAGCCCATCCGTGCCCGGCACCGCCGCATAGCCCGTATGCCCGGCCAGCGCGTTTTCATGCATGTTTTGCAAGATCGGAGCCGCGGTGCGGATGTCATGTTCGCCGATGGTCAGCTCGGTGACGGCGACGCCCTGGGCGAGCATCCGGCGCGCCTTGAGGAATACGTCCCAGCCATCGGACCCGCCGCCCGTCAACCCCATGATCCGTTGTGATCTTTGCATGCCAGTCTCCATTCCGTGACGGTGCAGGGGCGCAGAGGCCATATGATTCGTCAATCAGCCTTGACCCCGCACAGCACCACAGGCTAGGAAAAGGCATGAACACCACGACAACCATTTGCTGTATTATTTGCTGAACTCCCCCAGCGGGCGGTTTTAGGTCGTTTTCATACCTCCAAGACATTGCTAAGCCCGCGCCACCCCTGCGCAAGGACGCCTGTCATGACGACACTTCATCTGCACAACACCAAGACCAAAGCCAAAGAGCGCTTTGCGCCAATCGACGATCAGAACGTGCGCATGTATGTCTGTGGCCCCACGGTTTATGACCGCGCGCATCTGGGCAACGCGCGCCCGGTGATCGTGTTTGATGTGCTGTTTCGTTTGCTGCGCCATGTCTACGGCGAAAACCACGTGACCTACGTGCGCAATTTCACCGATGTGGATGACAAGATCAACGCGCGCGCAGCCCAAAGCGGGCGCAGCATTGGTGACATCACCGATGAAACGATCCAATGGTTTCTGGGCGACATGGCCGCCGTTGGCGCGTTAGAGCCCACCGACATGCCGCGCGCTACGCAGTATATTCCGCAGATGGTGGCGATGATCGCAGACCTGATCGCCAAGGGGCACGCCTACGAGGCCGAGGGGCATGTGTTGTTCGCGGTCGATAGTTATACGGATTACGGGGCGCTGTCGGGTCGTGCGGTCGAAGACATGATCGCGGGCGCCCGTGTAGAGGTCGCGCCCTACAAGCGGAACCCGATGGATTTTGTGATGTGGAAGCCGTCGGATGCGCAGACGCCGGGGTGGGACAGCCCATGGGGGCGGGGCCGTCCGGGGTGGCATATTGAATGTTCCGCGATGGCGCGGGACCTGTTGGGCGCGCGGTTTGATATTCACGGCGGCGGGATTGACCTGCAATTCCCCCACCACGAGAACGAGATCGCGCAGTCGTGCTGTGCGGGCGATGGGTTCGCCAATGTCTGGATGCACAACGAGATGCTACAGGTCGAAGGCAAGAAGATGTCCAAATCCTTGGGCAATTTCTTCACGGTCCGCGATTTGCTGGACCAAGGCGTGCCGGGCGAGGTGATCCGTTTTGTGATGCTGTCCACGCATTACCGCAAGCCGATGGATTGGACAGAGAAAAAGCGGGACGAGGCAGAGAAGACCTTGCGCAAGTGGTCAAAGGCGCTGGATGGTGCTGAGGCCAACCAGCACCCGCATCTGGATGTCGTCGAGGCGCTCAGCGATGATTTGAACACACCACTGGCATTGTCGTTGCTGCACGCGCATGCCACCAAAATCGAAGACGCGGTGAGCGCGGGCCGTTTCAAGGCGACGCTTGCGGTGCTGGGCGTTCGCGCAGAAAACGTGACCGCCGTTGGGCAATCTGACGCACATGCAGTGGAAACCGCTGGCGTGTTGGATGACCTCATTGACCGTATGGCCAAAGCGCGCGCTGAAAAAGATTACGCCACGGCGGATCAGATCAAGGCGGGTTTGATGGATGCGGGTGTAACGGTCATGATCACCAAGGACGGGATCGAGCGCGAGCTTGGATCAGGTTTTGACCCTTCGAAGTTGGAGGCCCTGAAATGACGTGTTCAGATGCGCCGACGTATGTGTAGTATCGGCGGGGGAGTGTGTCGCATCCTGTGGACCTGAGGGTTTCATTCTATGCAACGGGCGTGTGGTCGAAAGACCAACTGCCCCACCTCCAACCCAACGGTGGCTTAACGGCCCTCTTACCCAACAGCCCAAAGATACGGCGGGCTCTAGGCACTTGTGCGAAAGACCATCATGACCGAACGCCTTTACCTATACGACACCACCCTACGCGATGGTCAGCAGACCCAAGGCGTGCAATTTTCGACCGAAGAGAAACACACCATTGCCGGGGCGCTAGACGCGCTGGGCATTGACTACATCGAAGGGGGGTGGCCCGGCGCCAACCCCACCGACAGCGCGTTTTTCGACACAGCCCCCAAGACCCGAGCAACCATGACGGCGTTTGGCATGACCAAACGGGCGGGGATGTCGGCGCAAAACGACGACGTCTTGGCGGCGGTCATGAACGCGCGCACGCAGGCCGTTTGTCTGGTAGGCAAAACCCATGATTTTCACGTGCGCACGGCGCTGGGCATTTCTGAACGCGCCAACACCGACAATATCGCGCAGTCCATCGCGCATATCACCGCGTCGGGGCGCGAGGCTCTGTTTGACGCGGAACATTTCTTTGATGGGTACCGCGCCAATCCCGCCTATGCGCTCGAAACGATCAAGGCGGCCTATGATGCGGGCGCGCGGTGGGTTGTGTTGTGCGACACCAATGGCGGCACGTTGCCACAAGACGTAGGGCGCATCACCGCCGCGGTCATCGCGGCGGGCCTTCCGGGTGATCATCTGGGCATCCACACCCACAACGACACCGAAAATGCCGTGGCCTGCACATTGGCGGCTGTGGATGCTGGTGCGCGGCAAATCCAAGGCACATTGAATGGGTTGGGCGAACGTTGTGGCAATGCGAACCTCACGACATTGATCCCGATTTTGTTGCTCAAAGAGCCCTACGCCAGCGCGTATGACATTGGCGTCACGCCGGACGCGTTGGCAGGCCTGACCCGCATCAGCCGGATGCTGGATGAGATCCTCAACCGTGTGCCGCACCGGCAGGCGGCGTTTGTGGGGTCGTCGGCCTTTGCGCATAAGGCGGGGTTGCACGCCAGCGCCATCCTCAAGGACCCGACCACCTACGAACACATCGACCCCGCAGATGTGGGCAACGCGCGTATTATCCCGATGTCGAACCAGGCGGGGCAATCCAACCTGCGCGAACGGCTTGCCGGGGCGGGTTTGACGGTTGCCAAGGGGGATCCGGCGTTGGGGGTGATCCTGGACCGGATCAAGGCGCGCGAGGCGGACGGGTATTCGTATGACACGGCGCAGGCCAGTTTTGAGCTACTGGCACGCGAGGCATTGGGCCAGATGCCAGAGTTCTTTGAGGTCAAACGGTACCGTGTTACGGTCGAGCGACGCAAAAACAAATATGACAAGATGATCAGCCTTTCTGAGGCGGTTGTGGTGGTCAAGGTAGACGGGGTCAAAAAACTGTCGGTCAGCGAATCTATGGATGAAACGGGGGGGGATAGAGGCCCCGTGAACGCTTTGGCCAAGGCGCTGGCCAAGGATCTGGGGCGTTATCAGGACATCATCGACGACATGCGGTTGGTCGATTTCAAAGTGCGCATCACCCAAGGTGGCACCGAAGCTGTGACCCGCGTGATCATCGACAGCGAAGACGGGCAGGGGCATCGTTGGTCGACGGTTGGCGTGTCGCCGAACATCGTGGATGCCTCGTTTGAGGCGCTGTTAGATGCGATCCGCTGGAAGTTGCTGCGCGACACAAAGGGTACGTCATGAACGCGGCCATCCGGGATGCGTTTTTTCAGCTGCACCGGGATTTGCCCCGCGAAGGACCCGGAGAGGCGGCAGATGTTGCTTGGGCGGCGGATGTGGCCGGCACGCCCGGTGATGCGCGGATATGCGATGCCGCCTGTGGGCCGGGGGCTGATATTGCGGCATTACGGTTGGTGGCCCCGCAGGGCCATGTAACGGCATTGGACAAAACCGCTCATTTTGTTGATCAGGCGCGCGCGGTGCATGGGCACGATGCGGGCGTCACGGTGGCAGCCGGTGATATGGCCACAATCGATGGCCCGTATGATCTGATCTGGTGCGCGGGGGCGCTGTATTTTCTGGGTGTGACCGAAGGGTTGCAAACTTGGCGCGCAGCGCTGGCCCCCGGCGGGGCGGTGGTATTTTCAGAACCGTGCTGGTTTACCGATGACCGCCCGCCTGCGGCCGTCGAGATGTGGGATGGTGAATACCCCACCATGCCAGATGCCGCCGCCATTGCCGCGCAGGTCACGGCGGCCGGGTACCGCACGATCGCAACGCGCGCCCTGTCGGCCGCCGCGTGGGAGGCGTATTACACCCCGCTTGATCAGCGCATTGCGATGCTATCACCGGGCGACACACCGGCCATGCAACATGTGTTGGCGGAGGCACGGCGCGAAACAGATGTTTGGCGCGCGCATTCCGATAGCTTTGGGTATTTGCTGAGCGTGGTGCGTCCTGATGGGGTTTGATGCGGATATCAACGCCTGCGCCGATTTGGTGCAGCAAGGCGACGCAGATCGCTTTGCCGCGACGATGGCCAGCCCGGTCGCCGCGCGGCGCATCCTGTTTCCGGTATACGCCTTTAACGTCGAGGTCTCGCGCGCGCCTTGGGTCACCAAAGAACCCATGATCGCAGAAATGCGGCTGCAATGGTGGCGCGACGCGTTGGAAGAGATCGCCGAGGCCCGCATTGTACGCCGCCATAACGTTGTGAGCCCGCTGGCAGATATATTGACACCAGATCAGGCCCAGACGCTGGATCGGCTGATCGAGGCGCGCCGTTGGGATATTGGGACGGATGCCTTTGATGACGCAGCAGCCCTTTGGACGTATCTGGACGCCACCACCGGTGCGTTGTTGTGGGTGACCGCCCAGGCGTTGGGGGCGCCGGACGCGGATGAATCCGCGGTGCGGCAGGTGGCGCGGGCGGTTGCGTTGGCCAATTGGATGCAGGCCTTGCCTGAGTTAGAAGCGCGCGGCAAACGCCCGATGCATGATGGGCGCGCGCAGACGTTGGCGCAGTTGGCCCACACGACGTTGCAAGACCTTGATGCGCAACGGGGGCTCAGCAAGGCCGCGCGGTTGGCGTTGATGTCGGGGTGGCGCGCGCGCGGTGTCCTTCGGGCCGTGGCACAGCACCCCCAACGGGTGGCGCGGGGGGATTTGGTGCAGGCGCAGGTGGCGCGCAGTGCCGGGTTGATCCGGGCGCGGGTGTCGGGGCGGATCTGACCCCTAGGCGGTTTGCGCCTTGGGTTGCATCAGCAACCAGATCAACGCGCCCCCGGCCAGTACCAAAAACGGCACCATCGCGAGGTTCACCGCCGCCCAGCCTTCTTGGGGCACACCGCCCGAGCAGTTCATCAACCCGCCCGACGACAACGACGCCACAGTGACCCCGCCGAACACCAACAGATCGTTGACGCCCTGCATGCGCCCGCGTTCTTCGGGGGCGTGGGCGCCCGCCAACATGGTTGTCGCGCCGATAAAGCCGAAGTTCCACCCCAAGCCCAAGAGCACCAAGGCGCCAAAGAAATGCGGCAATGCCACGCCCGATAGTGCCACAGCGCCCGCAGCCGCCAAGATCACCAAGCCCAACCCCAAGATCCGTTCGACGCCGAAGCGTACGATCAGGTGGCCGGTGAAAAACGACGGCACGAACATCGCCAAGACATGGGCGGTGACGACATTTGATGCATCTGCCACCGCAAACCCACAGCCGACCACCGCCAGCGGTGTCGAGGTCATCACCAGGTTCATCAAGGCATAAGACACCATGCCGCAGATCACAGCCACCATGATGCGCGGGGTTTTCAGCAGTTCTTTTACGGATCGGCCGCGCGGTGTGTCCTGGGTCGGTTTAGCGGGCGTTGGGCTGTCGAGAAAGGCAAACAGCACCATCCCCATCATGTTCAAGACCATGATTGCTGTATAAACCGGGAAAAACCGCATTTCCGTTGCATCGGGGTTGGTTGTGGTCAGATAGGCCACCAACTGCGGCCCGATGATGGCTGACAGCAACCCACCCGCCATGACGTATGAAATCGCCTTGGGGCGAAAGGCCTCAGAGGCGCTATCGGCGGCGGCAAACCTGAAAAACCCCTGTGACGACATATAGACGCCTGTCAGGTAGCTGCCGACCAGAAACACCCAGAAATTGGATATGCTTAGCGCGTAGGCACAAATGCCCGCTCCAATGAAACCACCGCAGGTGCCGGCCCAAAACCCTGCGCGCCGCCCAAACCGTTGCATCAATGGGGACAGCCACGGCGCTGTGGTCATCGACCCAAAGACGATCATCGATATCGGCAGCGTGGCCAAACAGACGTTCAGGGCCATTTGTTGCCCCGCCAACCCGCCGACCACAAACACCATGGACATCTGGCTGCCCAGAAACGCCTGTGCCAGCACAAGGACCATCACATTGCGTTTCGCGCGGGTATCGGTTGGGGAGGTCATGCCTATTGCGTAGTCTTCTTGCCGCAGAGTGGCAAGACCTCTTGCGCCGCCTGCGTGGTTGCCTAAAGTCGCGCCATGGTCAGCGGTGAAACAGTTCTGGTTATGGCTGGTGCCCGAGAGGCCCATGTCCTTATCCCCCATCTGCAGCAGCGGGGGCGGCGGGTGATTGCGAGCCTGTCGCAGCCCGAACGCAGCTTTGGCCCCTTGTCGGTGCCCACGCGGATCGGCGGGTTTGAGAGCACTGCGGCGTTTGCGGATTGGGTGCATAACGAAAATGTGACCTGTGTCATTGATGCCAGCCACGCCTTTGATGCGGATGTGTCGCGCACTGCGGCAGTGGCGTGCGCCGGTAGCGATCTGCGGTACCTGCGGATTTTGCGCGCCCC
The DNA here is from genome assembly GCF_039970775.1 of Roseobacter sp. Taxonomy (GTDB): domain Bacteria; phylum Pseudomonadota; class Alphaproteobacteria; order Rhodobacterales; family Rhodobacteraceae; genus Roseobacter. The sequence continues at coordinate 136,983 of NZ_JBDVLG010000049.1, read as the reverse complement.
CTGGAAGCCGTCGCGGCTAGACAACTGGACAGTCCATGACTGCCTGCGCCAAGCGTCCGACGATGTACCGCCGGGTGCGCGGGTGTTCACGAACACCGGGCGTGCGACGTTGGGGGCGTTTGAAGGGTTCCGTGGGGCGGTGTTGTTTGTACGCCAAACCCACCCGCAACAAAACCCTGCGCCCTTTGATTTCATGCGGTTCGTCCCCGGCACGCCGCCGTTTTCGCAAGGCGACGAAGAAACGCTGTTTCTTAATTTGCAGATATCGCGGTTGGTGTGCCGAAACGTCGGCGGCAGTGCGAGCATGTCAAAATTACTGGCGGCGCGGCGGATCGGGGTGTCGGTGGGGATGGTGCAGCGACCTGCGGCCCCTGTGGGCGCTACCGTCGTCGAAACCGTACCCGAGGCATTGGCGTGGGAAGCCAACAGATGACCGCGGGCCGTATCATCAATACCGATGCGGATGTGGCTGAAGGTGCTGCGTGGTTGGCCGCGCATGATCCGTGGCTGGCTGCGGCGCTGGATATCACCGGGCCGTTGCCTCTGCGCCGCCGCCCGGATGGGTTTGCGCAATTGCTCAGCGCGATTGTCAGCCAGCAGGTTAGCGTCGCGTCGGCGCGCGCGATGTGGGCGACGTTGGAGGGGGCAGGCGTGACCACCCCAGACGCCGTGCGTGCCCGCACCGCAGACGAGTTGCGCGCCTTGGGGCTAAGCCGTCAAAAGGCGCGCTATGCCCATGCCTTGGCAGAGGCGGGCATCGACTATGATGCGCTGCGTCAGGCCCCTGATGCGCAGGTGATCAAAACCCTCACTGCGGTCACGGGCATTGGCGTTTGGACGGCTGAAATATACGCGATGTTCTCGCTGGGGCGGGCGGATGTGTTTGCGCCCGGCGATTTGGCCTTGCAAGAGGCCGCACGTGTGATCTACGCGCTGCCCGAGCGGCCAAAAGACCGTGCCTTGCGCGTGATGGCCCAAGATTGGTCGCCGTGGCGGTCGGTTGCGGCGCGGCTGCTCTTTGCGTACTATAGACATATAAAACAACGGGATGGGATCACATGACACGGGTATTGACAGCAGGGCGACGTGCGCCTGTTTCGGGGGACACGCGGTCTGTTGTGGTGTTCTTGCATGGCTATGGTGCGAATGGCGCTGACCTGCTGGGCTTGGCAGATCCGCTGGCGGAACATTTGCCCGATACGTTGTTTGTGGCCCCCGATGCGCCCGAGGCCTGCGCGGGCGCGCCCATGGGGTTCCAGTGGTTTCCGATCCCGTGGATCGATGGGTCGTCCGAGGAAGAATCAGAACGTGGCATGATGCAGGCCGTCGAGGACCTGAATGCGTTTCTTGATGCGTTGATGGTGGATGAAGACGTGCTGCCCGAACAGGTTGTGCTGTTTGGGTTTTCGCAGGGCACTATGATGGCGCTGCATGTGGCGCCACGCCGCGAAGACGAGATCGCCGGGGTTGTCGGGTTTTCGGGTCGGTTGCTGAGCCCCGAGACATTGGCCGACGAGGCCGTCGTGCGCCCGCCGGTCTTGTTGGTGCATGGCGATGCCGATGATGTGGTGCCGCCGCAGTCGTTGCCACAGGCCGTTGAGGCCCTGCAAGAGGCCGGCTGGCAGGGTGTATTCGCCCATATCATGAAGGGCACCGCGCATGGGATCGCGCCAGATGGCCTGTCTGTGGCGTTGGCATTTATGCGCGACAAGCTCAGTCTGTAACGACGCGCCGGTGAGGTCAGCGCCCCGCCTGAGCACGGGGGGGCGGTATCCAACCCAGAACCGCAGCTGAAACAGACAAACGCGATTTGGCAAGGTTTTGAAGCGTTGGCCGGGCAGGTCGAGGACTTGATTACCAGACGTGGGTCCGGCTGATCATGCTGACGGATGCGGTGCCAAAGCAGATGAACATCGCCGTGGGCATGACCTTAGAGTAGACATATTCCCGCTTTCGCGCCGCTGGGTGTTTTAGAACGCTTCGCTTTGGGCGCGACGCCCCCTTGCACCTTCGTGCCGGGGCACTTAGAAGAGCGGAAATTTTACGTCCGCGCCCGTTTGGCGCGCCTTTTTTACATGGAGCACACATGCAGGTCACCGAGACGCTGAACGAAGGTCTGAAACGCGGCTATGCCATCACGGTCACTGCGGCTGAGCTGGAAGCTAAGGTCAACGAAAAGCTGGCCGAAGCCCAGCCCGAAGTGGAAATGAAGGGTTTTCGCAAGGGTAAGGTGCCGATGGCGCTGTTGAAGAAACAGTTTGGCCAGCGCGTGATGGGTGAAGCGATGCAAGAGAGCATCGATGGCGCCATGTCCGAGCATTTCGAATCTTCTGGTGATCGTCCGGCGATGCAGCCTGAGGTCAAGATGACCAATGAAGACTGGAAAGAGGGCGACGACGTCGAAGTGACGATGGCCTACGAAGCGCTGCCAGAGATCCCCGCAGTGGATTACAAGGCGATCAACCTCGAGAAGATGGTTGTAAAAGCCGAAGACAGCGCCGTTGACGAAGCTTTGGCGAACCTTGCAGAGACAGCGCAGGACTTCAAAGCGCGCAAGAAAGGCACCAAAGCGAAAGACGGCGATCAGATCGTTATGGATTTCGTTGGCAAGGTTGACGGCGAAGCATTTGACGGTGGGTCGGCTGAAGATTACCCGCTGGTGTTGGGCTCCAACTCGTTCATCCCCGGCTTTGAAGAGCAGCTGGTGGGTGTAAAAGCGGGCGAGGAGACAGCCGTGAGCGTGACCTTCCCCGAAGATTATCAGGCCGAAAACCTGAAAGGCAAAGAGGCGACCTTTGATTGCACAATCAAAGAGGTCAAAGAGCCCGTTGCCGCCGAGATCAATGACGAGATGGCCAAGAAATTTGGTGCCGACGATCTGGAGGCCCTGAAAGGTCAAATCGCAGAGCGTCTGGAAGCAGAATACGCCGGAGCGGCCCGCGCCGTGATGAAGCGTGGCCTGTTGGACGCGCTGGACGGGTTGGTTGATTTTGATCTGCCGCCGTCGTTGGTTGACGCTGAGGCCAAGCAGATCGCGCATCAGCTGTGGCACGAAGACAACCCAGAGGTCGAAGGGCATGATCACCCCGAGATCGAAACCACAGAAGAGCACACCACGCTGGCGACACGTCGCGTACGTTTGGGGCTGCTGTTGGCTGAGATCGGTCAGAAGGCCGAGGTTGAGGTCAGCGATGCAGAGATGACGCAGGCGATCATGAACCAGGCGCGTCAGTACCCCGGCCAAGAGCGTCAGTTCTTTGAGTTTGTGCAGCAGAACCAGCAGATGCAGCAGCAGATGCGCGCGCCATTGTTCGAAGACAAGGTTGTGGATCACGTCTTTGATCAGGCAGAGATCGCTGAGAAAGAGGTCTCTAAGGATGACCTGCAGAAGGCTGTTGAAGCGCTGGAAGAAGAAGCGGCCTAAGCCCCTTCTTTATGGCGACAGACATAACAAAGGGCCGCGGCATATGCTGCGGCCCTTTTTGCGTGCATGGGGGGTGGCCACGCCCACACAATGTGCAGGCGTGGCGCCAGGGTTATTCGGAGTCCAAGAGGCCCGTTTTAAAGACCAGACCCGCGGCAACGGCGCCGATGATCGGTGCGACGATAAACAGCCACAGTTGGCTGATCGCAGCCCCGCCCGCAAAGAGCGCAGGCCCGATGGACCGCGCAGGGTTCACCGAAACGCCGGTGATGTTGATGCCCACCAAGTGGATCACAGCCAGTGTCAGGCCGATCGCCAGCCCGGCGATGGCAGGGGCCCCACCGGCGCCCGTGACGCCCAAGATGACGACCATGAACAAGAACGTGGCGACGACCTCAAAGAGGAAAGCGGCACCGATGGCGTATTCGCCCAGATACCCCAGACCCCAGCCGTTTTGGCCCAACCCGTTGGTGGCGACGTCATAGTCTGCTTTGCCACTGGCGATGATCCACAGGACCAATGCCGCGGCGATGGCACCTGCGACTTGGGCAATAATGTAGGAGATTGCGCCCGGCAATGTCATGCGACCTGCGGCGACCATCCCTAAAGATACGGCCGGGTTGATGTGGCATCCCGAAACGGGCCCGATGCCGTAGGCCATGCCGATCAGCGCGAGGCCAAATGCAAAGCTGATCCCCATCAAGCCAATATCGGCGCCGGCGATCACCGCCGACCCGCACCCAAATAGCACCAGTGTGAATGTGCCGATAAATTCTGCGACTTGTTTGTTCATTTTGTGTCCCTCTCGTTGAACTGTCATCCACGGCAGTTTTAGGTGCTGGGACATGCAAAGATAGGGGGAACTGACAGCCCGCTTTGGCAGGGGTGGTGCGCGCGTGGTATTGGGCACAAAAAAGGCCGGGCTCCGCGTGGGGGCCCGGCCAATGTTGTGGCGTGTGGTACGGCTTACGCCGTGCCTGTGGTGTCTTCCTGATCACCGGACGCGCGGTCGGCCGCAGGGCCGTCCCGGTCGTCGTCATCCGATGATGCGGCACCGATATCGTCAAAGAGCTCTGCGATTTCGAATTCTGCAGCGGCTTCTTCTTCGGCAGCCAACTCTTGGATGGATTTGCCGGAGGCTTGCAATTCGGCCTCTTCGACGGAACGTGCGACGTTCAGTTCGATCTTGGCTTCGACCTCTGGGTGCAACACGACGGTTACGGCGTGCAGGCCCAGATCTTTGATCGGTTCCAGAACAACCTGTTTGCGGTCCACAGAAAAGCCTGCTTCGGTTGCAGCTTCTGCGGCGTCGCGTGTTGTCACGGAGCCATAAAGCGAACCGGCGTCAGACGCAGAGCGAATCACGATGAACTGCTGACCTTCGAGTTTGTCAGCCAATTCTTGTGCTTCGGCTTTGGTCTCGAGGTTGCGCGCTTCGAGCTGTGCTTTTTGCTCTTCGAAGGCTGCGATGTTGGCTTTGGAGGCCGACAGTGCTTTGCCTTGTGGCAGCAGGAAGTTACGGGCGTACCCGGGTTTCACATCGACGACTGCGCCCATTTGGCCCAGCTTTGCGACGCGCTCAAGAAGGATAACTTGCATGATGGTCTCCTTACTTCACAGCGTAGGGCAGCAGGGCAAGAAAACGCGCGCGTTTGATGGCACGGGCCAACTCGCGTTGTTTCTTGGCAGAGACTGCGGTGATACGGGACGGCACGATTTTGCCACGCTCAGAGATGTAGCGTTGCAGCAGACGTGTGTCTTTGTAGTCGATCTTTGGCGCATTGTCGCCCGAGAAGGGGCAGACCTTGCGACGGCGGAAAAATGGTTTAGCGGCCATGGGTTATATCCTTGTCCTAATGTCGATCAACGACGCTCACGGCGGTCAGACCGCTCGTCGCGTTTCTGCATCTGCACGGATGGCAGTTCGGCGTGGGTGTCGACTTTGATGGTCAGAACACGCATCACGTCGTCATGCAGGCGCATCAGGCGTTCCATTTCCTGAACGGCCGGTGCGGGTGCATCGGAACGCAGGAAAGCATAGTGGCCCTTGCGGTTTTTGTTGATCTTGTAGGCCATCGTTTTGACGCCCCAGTACTCGTGATCCACGAGCGCGCCGCCATTGTCGGACAAAACGGCACCAAAATGTTCGATCAGCCCTTCGGCCTGCGTGCTGGACAAATCCTGGCGCGCGATCATAACATGCTCATATAAAGGCATGTGACTTCCTTATTTATATCAAGGCGCATTTCAAAGGTAGGGCGGTTACCCCTTTGCGGCCCCACCACGAGAGACTGCGCGGTTCATCGTCATGCAAAGGAAGGGCTCGTATACACGCTTTGCAATTTGGCGCAAGGGTTGCGGTGCACTGTGCGCATTGCCAGAAAAGATCTACGTATCGGCGGGCCAATTTATTCTGTGCACATCCGCACATAACCTAATCGTGAGTGATGTTTGCCTTTAAGATGAGATAGACCATTCTAGACGTCATCAATCATACCTTGGAGAACCATCATGTTTAAACCCGTTCTATTCGCAGCAGCGTTGGTTGCCAGCGCCTCTGCCGTCAGCGCCGCAGATACTTACGCGCTCGATGCCAGCCACAGCCAGGTGCTCTTCAACTACAACCACCTTGGGTTCTCGACGACCTTTGGGATGTTTTCCGGGTTTGAAGGCGAAATTCTGCTGGACGCAGAAAACCCTGCCGCATCATCGGTGACCGTGTCTATGCCCACGCTGAGCATGTTCACCGGTTGGGAAAAGCGCGAGGCGCATTTCATGTCGGGCGATTTCTTTGGCGCGACCGAAGACGACGTGATCACCTTTGCCTCGACGTCTGTTGAGCTGACGGGCGACGAAACGGCCAAGATCACCGGCGATTTGACGATGAATGATGTGACCAAATCGGTCGTGTTGGATGCGACGCTAAACAAAAAAGGCCCACACCCGCGCAGTGGTGTTGAATGGGCCGGCTTTAACGCCAGCACCACGTTGGTTCGGTCTGAGTTTGGGTTGGGGATTGGCGCCCCATTCGTCAGCGACGAAGTCGAGGTGATGATTTCGGTAGAGGCGATGAAGGTCGAATAATCGCAACTGCCGCGACATGTGATAGAAAGCCGCGCGGTGTGCGCGGCTTTTTTTATGGGCGGTTGATGGCGGGGTTATGGCCGGTTTATGGGGCGGCCCGCTGGGCGGTGAGCGCTACGGTGACATCAACGTTGAACCCCAGAGAGCCTTCGTCTTGTTGGCTGGCCCCGACGCCATAGGCAAGACGGTCCAAGCTGAGCGCGCCCTGCATTTGGGCCACACCATCGGTGATGTTGAGGTCAAACGTCAGCGTTGCAGGCTGGGTTTGGTCTTTGAGGGTCAGGGTGCCCACAGCCGTATATCCGGCAGCATCGCGGAGGATATCGGCGTTGAAGGTCGCAGTGGGGGTGCCTGTGGCGTCCAGATATTCTGTGCCAAGTGCCTCGGAGGTGACAGAACCGAGGGTCAAAGACCCGATAGACACCACCACATCGACCTGACCTGCGACGCCTTGGGTCACCGTTTCGTCAAAGCTGATGGCGGCTGTCCAATCGGCAAAGCTGCCGGTGACGGGCGTGCCCAACTGGGTCACGGTGATCTCTAGTGTGCCATCTTGCACGGTCCAATCGGAGTTTACGTCTGCGAGGGCTGCGGCCTGAACGGCGGTGTCGTGGCTGCCGTAGACGCCCAAGGCTGCGCCGGTGCCAAGGGCCGCGACCCAGATAACCAGCGCCGCGCCGATGGGGGCAGCGACACGGTGCGCCCCGGCGCGTGTGGGTATGTTGATCGCAGGCGTGCCGGGCAGCATACGGCGCAGGGTGGAGTCTTTGTCGATGACATGGTGTTTCAGCGCGCCGGCGATATGCAACAGAACCGACCCTGCGAGGACCCGTTCAAACACGATGTGCAGCCCGGCGGTTGTCGCGGCGATCGTGTCTGATTTGGGCACAAGCGGCAGGTTTTGGCCAAACGGCCACCAGATTGGGGCGAACCCAGAGGTGGCGGCGTGGTGAACCCACCCCGACAGCGGCACCAGCAGCAGCGACCCATAAAGCAGCCAATGCACGGTTTCGGCAGCCAAACTTTCGAGTTTGCGGTCGGGGTGCAGCAACGCGGGTTTGGGCTGGCTCAGCGCCCATAGGATACGCGCCAGAGCCACAAAAAATACCGTAACGCCCAGCGTTTTATGCAACGAGAATAACCATGCCTTTTGCGCCAGCTGTTCGGAGGTCTCATAGGGCAGGTCGTTGGCGTAGATCCCCAGTGGGATCAGGGTGACAATCAACAGCGCGGTGAGCCAATGAAATGTTTTTGTAATCCCACCATAGTGTGCGTTTGTATTCGACAGTGCCATTGGCGATCTCCCACGTCATGATCTGTTGAGACATAGACTACACATATTCGCTCGCGCACAAGACCCCGGCGCACAGGTCGGGGGTATGTTGGGGGTGCAGGCTTTCGCCAGTGGACCCGTTGCCTCTGCGGGGCGGGCAGGCTAAGCCGGAGATCACATAACGAAAATGGGGCATTATATGAGCATCGCATTTGTATTCCCGGGGCAGGGCGCACAAAGCATCGGCATGGGGCGCGCATTGGCAGAGGCCTATCCGGCGGCACAGGCCGTGTTTGACGAGGTCGACGCGGCACTGGGCGAAAAGCTAAGCGCGTTGATCTGGGACGGTGATATCGAAACGCTGACCTTGACGGAAAACGCGCAACCCGCGCTGATGGCCATGTCAATCGCGACGTTGCGCGCGTTGGAGGCCGAAGGGGTCACATTGGACCGGGCCACTTATGTGGCGGGTCATTCGCTGGGTGAATATGCGGCGCTTGCGGCGGCGGGTACGTTTTCTGTGGCCGATACCGCGCGGCTGTTGCGCACGCGCGGGTTGGCGATGCAGCAGGCGGTGCCTGTGGGTCAAGGCGCGATGGCGGCTGTGTTGGGGTTGGATTTCACGACGGCCACCAAGGTCGCGCAGGACGCCGCCCAAGGGCAGGTTTGTCAGGTGGCCAATGAAAACGACCCCGCGCAGAATGTCGTATCGGGTGACAAAGATGCAGTGGAACGCGCCTGTGTGTTGGCCAAAGAGGCCGGTGCCAAGCGCGCGTTGATGTTGCCCGTATCGGCGCCGTTTCATTGCGCGTTGATGGCGCCCGCCGCCGAAAAGATGGCCGAGGCATTGGAGAGTGTGACGATGCATGCGCCGACCGTGCCGTTGGTGGCCAACGTCAGCGCCGACGCCGTCAGTGACCCCGCGCAGATCAAGCAATTGCTGGCGCAGCAGGTGACCGGTCAGGTGCGGTGGAAGACATCTGTGGAATGGATGGTGGCGCAGGGTGTGACGGAGTTTTGGGAACTGGGCGCGGGCAAAGCGTTGAGCGGGATGATCCGGCGCATCGCCAAAGAGGCTGTGACCCGCAATGTGGGCGCGCCAAACGACATGACAGCAATTTTGGAAGGCTAGGCACGATATGTTTGATCTGACAGGAAAGACCGCGTTGATCACCGGCGCATCGGGCGGCATTGGTGCCGATATTGCGCGCCAGTTACATGGGGCGGGGGCCACGGTTGGGGTCTCTGGCACACGGGTTGCGCCGCTAGAGGCGTTGGCCGCTGAATTGGGCGGGCGTGCGCATGTGTTGCCTTGCAATCTTAGTGACGCCGATGCGGTTGCGGCCTTGCCCAAGCAGGCCGCCGAGGCGATGGGGTCGGTGGATATTTTGGTCAACAACGCAGGCATCACGCGCGACAATCTGTTTATGCGGATGTCGGATGAAGAGTGGCAGTCGGTTTTGGATGTGAACCTGACGGCGACCTTCAAGCTGTGCAAGGGCGTGATGCGGGGCATGATGAAGGCCCGCTGGGGCCGGATTGTGAACATTTCGTCGATCGTTGGGGCCACGGGCAATCCGGGTCAGGCCAATTATGCAGCGTCAAAGGCGGGTATGATCGGCATGTCCAAGAGCCTCGCCTATGAGGTGGCCAGCCGCGGCATTACCGTGAATGCGGTGGCGCCCGGATTTATCGAAACCGCAATGACCGACAAACTAACGGACGACCAGAAATCTGGCATCATGGGGCAAATTCCCGCCGGTCGCATGGGGACACCCGCCGAAATCGCCGGGGCGGTGCTGTATCTGGCCAGCCCAGAGGCAGGGTATCTGACCGGGACCACCTTGCATGTGAATGGCGGCATGGCCATGTTGTAAATCTGATCTGCGCCGCCCAACCTTAGCGTGCACAATGCGTTTGCCATCTGTGTCGCGTGTGCTAAAGGGGGCGCAGAATCTTAACCTGCTGTGTCGTATGTGGCATTCAGGTTGGTGTGAAACAGCACAATAACAGGTGTGCTGAACAAGACAGAGCCGCCCCTTTGGGGCAAAGGTTTGTGGTTTTGCCGGTTGGTGGGCTACGAACAACCGAAAGGGGCCAATTAGGCCCAAACGAATGAGGGATTACTATGAGCGACATCGCAGATCGTGTGAAGAAAATTGTTGTAGAGCACTTGGGTGTTGAAGAGGGCAAAGTGACTGAAAACGCTTCGTTCATCGACGACCTGGGCGCAGACAGCCTTGACACTGTTGAGCTAGTGATGGCCTTCGAAGAAGAATTTGGTATCGAGATCCCGGATGATGCGGCTGAGACCATTCAGACGTTTGGCGATGCGGTTAAATTCATCACCGAAGCGTCCTGATTTTAGTCGGGACTTCCCGAAACGGATCATTCAAAGGCGTCTTTCCGCAAGGAGGGGCGCCTTTTTGGTGGAAGGTCTCGCTCGGGGGTTGAAATAGGGCGCTGTGTTGCGCAATTCTGTGACGAGACGGCGGCAAGCCGCGAGTTAAGAGCCGAGGCTGCGATATGTCGCGCACGATACCCACCATCAACACGTCGCGATTAACGTTGCGCGGCATGCGGCCCGAGGATTTTCGGCGCTATGCCGATATTTGGGCGATGCCGGAGGTTGTCGCGCATATTAACGGCGAACCTTGGCCGCGGTCCAAGGCGTGGGATGCGTTCTTGCGCAATGCGGGGCACTGGCAGATCACCGGTTTTGGCCAGTGGGGGATCCACCGACACCGCGAACCAGAGATGGCGGGGCAGGTTGGGTTTTTCTATGCCAAGCGGGATCTGGGCGAGGATTTTGATAATTTTCCCGAAGCGGGGTGGGTGTTGTGCCCGCAGGCGCACGGTCAAGGGTTGGGCATGGAGGCTGCGCGGGCGGCGCATGACTGGTTTGACCGGGTGATTACGGGCCGGTTGGTGTGTCTGATTGAGCCCGAGCACACCGCGTCACTGCGCATTGCGCAGGCGATGGGCTATGAATTGATCCGAGAAACCGAATACGCGGGCGCGCAGGTCATGCTTTTGGCGCGCAAAGGCCCGCCACAATAATTTCCTTGCAGTGCATGTGCGGGCGCAGCGCTCTTGCATCAAAACCGTCGGGCACTGTATGGGGGGACACGAATTGGGAAGGGGCATTGCGATGCGCAGAGTAGTTGTCACAGGGTTGGGTCTCGTGACCCCATTGGCCGACGGTGTCGAGGCAAGCTGGTCACGGATATTGGATGGTCAGTCGGGCGCGGGCCCGATCACGGGGTTTGACCCCAGCAAGCTGGTCACGCAATACGCGTGCGAGGTGCCGTTGGGCGATGGGTCCGACGGAACATTCAACGCCAACACCTATATGGCGCCTAAAGATCAGCGCAAAGTGGATACGTTTATCCTGTTTGGGTTGGCCGCAGCGCAGCAAGCTGTCGAAGATGCGGGATGGCAGCCTCAGGATCGCGAGAGCCTTGAGCGGACCGGTGTTTTGATTGGATCGGGTATTGGGGGTCTGAATTCGATCGCCAACACCGCCGTCATGATGCACGAAAAGGGGCCGCGCCGGGTGTCGCCTTTCTTTGTTCCGGGTGCTTTGATCAATTTGATCTCGGGTCAGGTGTCGATCAAATACGGGTTCAAGGGGCCGAACCATTCGGTGGTGACGGCCTGTTCGACGGGCGCGCATGCCATTGGCGATGCGAGCCGTTTGATCCAACATGGGGATGCCGAAGTGATGATTGCAGGCGGGGCTGAGGCCGCGATCTGCGAGATTGGGATTGCCGGGTTTAACGCCTGTAAGGCGCTAAGCACCAAGCGTGGCGATGACCCCAAGAGCGCCAGCCGGCCCTATGATAACGACCGGGACGGGTTTGTTATGGGCGAAGGTGCGGGCGTTGTCGTGCTAGAGGAATATGAGCACGCCAAGGCGCGCGGTGCCAAGATTTATGCCGAGGTGTTGGGGTATGGGTTGTCGGGCGACGCCTACCACATCACCGCGCCATCTGAGGATGGTGAGGGCGGCGAGCGGTCTATGCGGGCGGCGCTGAAGAACGCCGGGCTTGAACCTAAAGACATCGATTATATCAACGCGCATGGCACGTCGACCATGGCGGATACGATCGAGTTGGGCGCGGTAGAGCGGATGTTGGGTGAGCATGCGGGCAATGTGACCATGTCGTCGACCAAATCGGCCACGGGGCATTTGTTGGGTGCTGCGGGGGCGATTGAGGCGATCTTTTCGATCCTTGCGATCCGCGATTCTGTGGCTCCGCCGACGATCAACCTGGACAACCCTGCCGTTGAGACAGCGATTGATCTGGCCCCCAATGCCAAGCGTGAGCGTGAGGTGAATGTGGCGTTGTCGAATTCGTTTGGGTTTGGCGGCACCAATGCGAGCGTTCTCTTTGGGAAAGTCAGCTAATGTGGCGGCATATCGCATCTAATGCGGTGACGATGCTGATCGTTGTGTTGTTTCTGATGGGCGGCGTCATCCTGTGGGGCAAGGGCCAGTATGAGGCGGACGGTCCGTTGGCGCAGGCGATTTGTCTGGATGTGCCCAGTGGGACCAACATGCGCCGTGTCAGCGTTGATCTAGAAGCGCAGGGCGCGGTGAGTTCGTCGACGATTTTCCGGGTGGGTGCGGATTATGCCGACAAGACCAGCCAGTTGAAGGCGGGTAGCTATTTGGTGGATCCGGGCGCGTCGATGCAAGAGATCGTTGATGTGGTCACGCGCGGCGGGGCCAGTACGTGTGGCACCGAAGTGGTGTACCGGATTGGTGTGAACCGGTTGGGGGTGCAGGTTCGCGAGCTTGATCCTCAGACTAACAGGTTTGTTGAGCAGGCGAGCTTTACCCCGGCAGAGGGCGAGACGTCGGTATTGTACACCGAGAGAAAAGCCGAAGCGGATACGCGGTTTCGGGTGGCGTTGGCCGAGGGTGTGACCAGCTGGCAGGTGGTTGAGAGCCTGAAGGCGATGGATGTATTGGAAGGGTCTGTGGGCGCGTTGCCGCCTGAGGGGTCTTTGGCGCCTGACAGCTATGAGGTGCGTCCGGGCGACAATCGGGGCGATATTATTGCCCGCATGCAGGCCGCCCAAGAGTTGCGCGTGGCGCAGGCGTGGTTGAACCGGGATGAGGGATTGCCGGTTGAGACCCCCGAAGAGTTGTTGGTGCTGGCGTCTATCATTGAGAAAGAAACCGGTGTTGCGGGAGAGCGCGGGCAGGTGGCCAGCGTTTTTGTGAACCGGTTGAACCGCGGCATGCGGCTGCAGACGGACCCTACGGTGATTTACGGTGTGACCGAGGGGCAGGGTGTTTTGGGGCGCGGATTGCGCCAGAGCGAGCTGCGTGCTGCGACCCCGTGGAATACCTATGTGATTGAAGGGTTGCCACCCACACCGATTGCCAACCCCGGGGCTGCAAGCCTTGAGGCGGCGGCGCGGCCGTTGGAGACAGAGTACATCTTTTTCGTGGCGGATGGTACGGGTGGTCACGCGTTTGCGGTGACATTGGATGAGCACAACCGCAACGTGGCGCGGTGGCGCGAGATTGAGGCTGACCGGGCGAACTGACGCATGCGTTGGTCGGACTGTTGAAGGTGCGGTTTTTGGGTTTTGTGAAAGCGGCCGATTGATTGGTGCAGGGGTGGGTTTTGTGATGGTGTGTGCCGTGCCGCTGCGTATTGTCTTGTAGACACTGCCCGACAGGAACGCGATATGAACGGACCTTTGACATCTGCGCCAACTCTTGAGACGGAGCGCCTCACCCTACGCGGGCCTCAGGAAGACGACCTACCCGAGTTTACGCATTTTGTGACCCGTTCGCCTAGGATGCAAGCCCAAGGGGAAACAGGCAGCCCAGAACAGGCGTGGTTTGGTTTTTTGATCGCGATTGGTCACTGGCAATGGCATGGCTTTGGGTTTTTCACGTTGGTGGAACGTCAAGGGAGCCGTCCTGTTGGCCGTGTTGGATTGCTTAAGCATTCAAATTGGCCCGAGGTTGAATTGGCGTGGCATCTTTTTGACGGTGCGGAGGGCAATGGATATGCGACCGAAGCGGGGCAGGCCGTTCGGAACTGGGCGTATCGCGCCCATGGCTTTGACCAATTGGTCAGCTATATCGGTTGCGGCAACCATCGGTCGCAAGCGGTTGCGAAACGTCTGGGTGCACGGACGGATGGGACACGTGCGGTTCATGAACCAGATGCAGAAATTTGGGTGCATCTTTCTGGCGCGGTTTGATTGGTGTACAGGTAGATCCCTGCGGTGTTTTACATGCTGTGACGGGGGTCTGAGCGGGGAAAACGTTAATGGCACCGTACGGTCGCAAACTCCCCCTGACTTGAAAATCCTTGACTTTGCGTACGGTTACACGTATAACTTGTGACATGCTAGAAGAAGTGGGCAAACGACCCCGGGAGTGATCCCGTCGGGTCGTTTTTTCGTTTCTCTCGTGCGGAGACTACGCGCATGAGAGGTATAAACCTGAATGACTTTAATCACCCTGGAGCACGTAGAGTCGCAAACCGAAGACCTGCTAAAGTCGGTCATCGGTTCCGTCAGAGATTTGCGTAAAGAACTCGAAGATCTAAGAAAACGAGTCCGCGATACTGATGGTGCAGTGACGGCACAGGGCTCCAAGACAGTGACACAAGCTGTGTCGCTTCTTGAGACCTGTCAAAAAGTGGAGAACCGCCTTGTCGAATGCCAAAGCAAACATGCAGGTATCGCCCACGGGGGCTATGCCCTCGATCTCGAGAGAGCACGGGCTACGATTGGGAGCAAGCTGGATCGGCTCCGCTGCACGCGATCTGCAGATACAATTTCTGAATGAACTTGATGAGGGAGAGCTTTTAGCTCTCCCTTTTTTGTTCGAGTTCTGGGCGATGGAGCATCAGGTGCCGCCAGAGGGAGACTGGCGGTCCTGGGTTATCATGGGCGGACGCGGCGCGGGTAAGACGCGCGCCGGGTCTGAGTGGGTACGAGCGCAGGTAGAGGGCGCGCGGCCCATGGACGAAGGGCGTGCGCGGCGCGTGGCCCTTGTGGGCGAGACGTTTGATCAAGTCCGCGAAGTTATGATTTTTGGCGACAGTGGCATATTGGCCTGTTCGCCGCCGGACCGGCGCCCCACATGGGAAGCCGGCCGTAAGAGGCTGGTGTGGCCCAATGGGGCCGTGGCCAGCGTGCATTCTGCGTTTGACCCTGAGGGGTTGCGCGGGCCGCAGTTTGATGCAGCCTGGGTGGATGAGTTGGCCAAGTGGAAGAAGGCCGAGGGCACCTGGGATATGTTGCAATTTGCCTTGCGTCTTGGGGACAAACCGCAGGTGTGTGTGACAACCACGCCGCGCAACGTGGGCGTGTTGAAGGATTTGTTGAAATCGCCGTCAACGGTGACCACGCAGGCCCCAACGGAGGCGAATGCGGTCAATCTGGCGGCGTCGTTTTTGGACGAGGTGCGGGCGCGGTATGACGGCACCCGTTTGGGGCGTCAGGAATTGGATGGCGTTTTGTTGGAAGACGCGGAGGGCGCGTTGTGGACGTCTGCAGGGATCGAAGGGTGCCGGGTGCGACGTGCGCCGGATTTGGACCGGATCGTTGTGGCGTTGGACCCTGCGACCACGGGGGGCGCTGGGTCAGATGAATGTGGGATCGTGGTGGCGGGGGTGCGCATGAGCGGCCCGCCGCAGGATTGGCGTGCGGTGGTCATGGCCGATTGCACCATTGCGGGGGCGTCGCCTGCCGGGTGGGCGCGGGCTGCGATTTCGGCGATGGAGCAGTATGGTGCGGATCGGTTGGTGGCTGAGGTCAACCAAGGCGGTCAGATGGTCGCCGAGGTGTTGCGTCAGGTTGATCCGTTGGTGCCCTACAAGGGGGTGCATGCCAGTCGCGGCAAGGTCGCGCGCGCAGAACCCGTTGCGGCGTTATACGAGCAGGGGCGGGTGAAACACATGTCGGGGCTGGATGATCTGGAAGATCAGATGTGCCGCATGACGTTGCACGGCTACGAGGGCAAGGGATCGCCTGACAGGGTGGATGCCCTTGTGTGGGCGTTGCATGAATTGATGATTGAGCCGGCCGCGAAATGGCGGGCTCCGCGCGTACGGTCCCTTTAAGGGTTCGGTAGGGTTTGCGTTTGCGCCTTGTTCCTAAGGGGATGAGGCAGCGTACGGTCTCTTTCAATCTATTAAATCTGATTATCACATTATCGAGGCAGCAAGATCAGCCCCGCCACGCAGATCTTTAGCGCGGCCGGTTTTGGCATGCGGGCGATCACATGAGGAGCAAACGACATGGTTTTTGACTTTCTAAAGCGCGGTGCAGTGACCGAAGCGCCCGAGCAGAAAGCGAGCGCCACCGGGCCTGTCGTGGCCTATCAGACGTCGGGCCGTGTGGCCTGGAGCCCGCGGGATGCGGTCTCTTTGACGCGGACGGGGTTTTCGAGCAATCCGGTGGGCTTTCGGTCGGTCAAGTTGATCGCTGAAGCGGCTGCGGCGTTGCCGTTGGTGTTGCAAGACACCGAGCAGCGTTACGATGTGCATCCGGTGATTGATCTGGTGACGCGTCCGAACCCTGCACAGGGCCGTGCGGAGCTGCTAGAGGCGCTGTATGCGCAGATGTTGTTGACCGGGAACGGCTATATTGAGGCGGTGACCGATGACGCCGCGCTGCCGGTAGAATTGCACGTGTTGCGGTCTGATCGTATGAGCGTTGTCCCCGGCAGTGATGGTTGGCCTGTTGCGTATGAATATGCGGTGGGCGGGCGCAAGCATCGGTTTGATGCCACTGGGCCGCAGGTGCCGGTGTGCCATATCAAAAATTTCCACCCGCAGGACGATCATTACGGGTTCAGCCCGATGCAGGCGGCGGCGATGGCTGTGGATGTGCACAATTCGGCGAGCCGGTGGTCTAAGGCGCTGCTGGACAATGCGGCGCGTCCGTCGGGGGCGATTATTTATCGCGGCACCGATGGGCAAGGGACGATGGCCTCGGATCAGTATGAACGTTTGGTCAGTGAAATGGAGAGCCATCATCAGGGCGCGCGCAATGCAGGTCGCCCGATGTTGTTAGAAGGCGGGTTGGATTGGAAGCCTATGGGGTTTTCGCCTTCGGACATGGAATTTCAAAAGAGCAAGGATGCCGCAGCGCGTGAGATTGCCTTGGCCTTTGGGGTGCCGCCGATGTTGTTGGGCATTCAGGGGGACGCTACCTATGCGAATTACCAAGAGGCCAATCGCGCGTTTTATCGTCTGACGGTTTTGCCATTGGCGACCCGTGTGACGGCGGCATTGGCGCATTGGATTGCGAATTACACCGGCGCGCAATTGTTGTTGAAACCTGATCTGGATCAGGTGCCTGCGTTGGCTGCTGAACGTGATGCGCAGTGGAACCGCGTTGCGAACGCTGACTTTCTGACAGACGCCGAGAAACGCGCGTTGTTGGGGCTGCCGGTTGAGGGTGGCGCCACGTGAGCGCACAGAACAAACGGCCGACGAGCCAACACGTTGTCTATCCGTTTGACGATTTCGAGAGCGTCTTTCAACGGATCGATCAGCGGATCATGGCGATTGAACGGACAACTGTTTTGTTGGAGCGCGAGTTGGCTGTGAGCGAGGAAAAACGCAAGTTTTTCGAGCAACGTTTTAACCGTGTCGACACGCGACTGGACCGGATTGATGGGCTTATCTCGCGGTTGGTTTGGTTGATCATCGCGGCGATCCTGGGCGGCTTTATGTCGTTCGTCATGAAGGGGGCGATGTTGGGTGTGTAACATGGGTTTTGTGATGCGTGCGTCGGTATTGTTGGCGCTTTGTATGGCGCTGGCACCGGTGGTGCTGACGGTTGGGCCATACTTGGAGAACCGGTTCTTTCCGGTGCTTCGTGGGCCGCAGATTTTGATCGAAGAGGCTGGATCAAACGGTGTCAGCTTCTTTGTGCGGCTCCACAAACTGCGCCCGTGCACCTTTGAGGGTGTGGTTTGGTACGCGGATGACGTGCAGATGCCCGTCGACATTGCGCCAAGCACCGGTGACGCACGGTCTCGCCCGCTTGACGGACCTTATGCGGGCCTTTGGTTGGTGCGGGGGGTGCAGACCACCACCGGCAGCCGGGCCTACGTTTATCATCGTTGCCACCCGTTATGGGTGACGATCACCGAATTCTACACAAGTTGACGGGTGTGCCCCCAAATCGGGCCGCGCTGCACCCCTTAGTCAGGAGAGTGACCATGGATATTGACACCGGATTAGAACGCAAGTTTGCCCGTTTTGGCAGCACCCTTGAGGTTGAAGATGGCTGTGTCATCAGCGGATATGCAAGCCTGTTTGGGGCTGTAGATCAGGGCAATGATGTCGTAGATACAGGGGCTTATGCCGCGTCGTTGGCGGCGTTGGCAGCCAAAGGCACCAAGGTCAAGATGCTATGGCAGCATGACCCGACCCAGCCTATCGGCATTTGGGACGAGGTGCGTGAGGATGGCAAGGGGCTTTGGGTCAAGGGGCGTTTGCTGGACAGTGTGGCCAAGGGCCGCGAGGCTGCTGCGCTGATTGAGGCCGGGGCCATTGACGGGCTGTCCATCGGGTACCGGACCCGGAAAGCCACCAAGAATTCCAAGGGCCAACGGCTCTTGCAGGAACTGGAGCTTTGGGAGGTGTCGTTGGTGACCTTTCCAATGCTGCCCAGTGCACGGGTTGCGGGCAAGTCGGAGGATACCGATTTTGACTGCTCCCTGCGCGACATGGCCGCCGTCTTTGCCGATGCGCGTGCTGATCTGGCACGCCGTTAACGCGCTGCTGTCGTCCCGGTCGCACGACGGGTTCGTGTGACCCAAACATTACCACTTTGAGGAACTGCCAATGAGCAAGACCGAACGCAAGGCGGCGGGCGGGGAAGGTTTGTCCCCCGCTGAGGAAATCAGACATGCTGTGACTGGGTTTGTCACTGATTTCAAAAGCTTCCGAGATGATATTGAGACAAAACTTCAACAAACAGAAGAGCGAATGACTATGCTGGATCGTAAGACATTTACCCCACAACGCAGCCCTCTTGGCGGCGCCACAGATGCCGGTGCACCGCATCAAAAAGCCTTTAACGCCTATCTGCGTTCTGGCGATGATGACGGTTTGCGCGGTCTCGAGATTGATGTGAAATCGCTATCGACTGCGGTTAATTCCGATGGCGGTTATCTGGTGGACCCACAGACGTCAGCGACTGTTAGTTCGGTTCTGAATGCGACGGCGTCGATCCGGTCAATTGCGGCTGTGGTCAATGTTGAGGCCACGTCATATGACGTGCTGGTTGATCACACGGATGTTGGCGCCGGTTGGGCTACCGAAAGCGGCACCACAGCCGAGGCAGACACGCCCCAGATTGACCGGATCACGATCCCCTTGCATGAGCTGAGCGCATTGCCAAAGGCATCGCAACGTTTGCTGGATGACAGTGCGTTTGATATCGAGACATGGTTGGCCGGGCGCATTGCGGACAAATTTGCACGCGCTGAGGCGGCTGCATTCGTGGGCGGCGATGGCGTGGATAAACCCAAGGGGTTTTTGACGCATGCTTCTGTCGACAATGACGTCTGGGCGTGGGGCAACCTTGGGTATGTGCCCACCGGCATTAATGGTGGTCTGACGGCGGATGCGATCATTGATTTGGTCTATGCCTTGGGGGCCGAATATCGCGCAAATGCGACGTTTGTGATGAATTCGAAAACCGCGGGTCTGGTGCGCAAGCTTAAAGACAACGATGGCCGCTTTTTGTGGTCAGACGGTTTGGCCGCGGCGGAACCTGCGCGGTTGTTGGGATACCCTGTGCTGATCGCTGAAGATATGCCTGATGCAAGCAAGGATGCCACGGCGATTGCCTTTGGTGATTTTGCAACCGGTTACACCATTGCGGAACGTCCTGACTTGCGTGTCCTGCGGGACCCATTCAGCGCCAAACCGCATGTTCTGTTTTACGCCACAAAGCGTGTTGGCGGTGATGTCAGTGATTTCGCCGCGATCAAGCTGCTGAAATTCGGCAACTCCTAAGGGAGGTGCCGACACCGGCGCGGAGATATCTTCGCGCCGGGCCGGGTGCGCGCCGGAACGTTTGTGTTGTCTAGCTGCTCCCCTCCGACCGAGCAATGCAGATGGGTGCGCGCCCGGTTTCATGGTGGTGGAGCAAAACGAATTGGAGACGTTCGATGATGTTGATCGAAGAAACGACGGTGCCGGATACGGCCCTACCGGTTGAAGAATTCAAAGCGCATTTGCGACTGGGCACCAGCTTTGGTCAGGATACTGCGCAAGACGAGGTGTTGGCTGGGTTTTTGCGTGCTGCCATGGCGGCCATTGAATCGCGCACCGGAAAGATATTGATGACCCGACCGTTCAGCTGGTCGCTGACCTTTTGGCGTGACCGCGATACTCAAGTGCTGCCGGTCGCGCCGATTTCGGGGCTGACGCGTCTATTGGTTGTGGCTCGGGACGGGACAACAACGCAGGTCGATGCGAGCCAGTATTGGTTGGAACGTGACAGTCAGCGCCCCCGTGTTCGGGCGGTTGGAGCCTGTTTGCCGATGATCCCGCAGGGCGGATCTGCGGTATTTGAATTTGAGGCGGGCTATGGGGCTGCGTGGGTGGATTTGCCGGCAGATATGCGCCAGGCGGTTTTGTTGCTGGCGGCCCATTATTATGAATACCGCGATGAGACAGCCGTCAGCGATGGCAGCATGCCTTTTGGTGTTAGCAGTCTGATCGAGCGCTACAAGGTCCTGCGGATGGGGCCGGGGGCGGTCCGATGACAACGCCGCGTCTGAACCGCAGGTTGCTTCTTGAAGCGCCGCAACGGTTGTCGGATGGCGCCGGTGGTTATGTCGAAACCTGGCAGGCTCTTGGTACGGTCTGGGCGCAGATAACGCCGAGATCTGGGCGCGAAACGGCGCAGCCCATCGCCGCCATGTCAAAGATGAGTTACCGGATTTTAGTGCGCGGCGCGCCTGTCGGAGACGCACAGCGCCCTGCACCCGATCAACGATTTCGGGAGGGCGAACGGTTGTTTACCATTCAGGCCGTGGCCGAGAATGACGCCAACGGACGGTTTCTGACGTGCTTTGCAACTGAGGAGGTCGCGGTATGAGCTATGCTATGTCAGGCGCGTTACAGGCGGCTATCTTTGACGCGTTGATCGCTGATGCGGCGGTGACCAACCTGATCGGAGGGCACGTTTATGACGCTGTCCCCTCAGGCGAGGTGCCCGAGACATATGTCAGTCTTGGCCGCGAGCAGGTGCGTGATGCGTCTGATCAAACGGGTAACGGTGCGCTGCACGATCTGGAGATCGCCGTGATCACCACACAGCCCGGATTTGCGGGTGCAAAGGCAGTGGCTGCCGCGATTTCAGACCGGTTGCAGGATGCGGATCTTACATTAAGCCGCGGACGTCTTGTGTTTCTGAAATTTCTACGCGCCGAAGCCAAACGCGTTGACGCCAACACGGGCCGTTCAATTCGCATGCGGTTTCGCGCGCGGGTTGATGCCGAATAATTTTTATTTCACACGAGGAGAGAACCCATGGGGGCTCAGAACGGAAAAGACCTTTTGATCAAGGTTGATATGACGGACAGCGGCACGTTCACCACGTTGGCGGGTCTGCGTGCCACGCGGGTGAGCTTTAACGCCGAAACAATCGATGTGACGACCCTAGAGAGCCAAGGCGGCTGGCGCGAGCTGTTGTCGGGTGCTGGCGTGCGGTCAGTTTCGATCAGTGGATCGGGGGTTTTCCGGGATGCGGATACCGATGAGCGTGCGCGTCAGTTGTTTTTTGATGGCGAGGCCCCGAATTTTCAAGTGGTGATCCCTGATTTTGGTGTTGTCGAGGGGCCGTTTCAGGTGACGTCGATTGAATATGGCGGCAGTCACAATGGCGAGGCAACGTATGAGTTGTCTTTGGCCAGCGCGGGTGTCTTGAGCTTTACGGCGATCTGATCATGGCAAATCCCTGGAGGGGCGATGTCGCCTTGGTGATCGACGGGCAGACACAGGTCATGCGTCTGACATTGGGCGCTTTGGCGGAACTAGAGACCGTGATGGTTTCGGATTCGTTGATGGCCATGGTGCAACGATTTGAGAGCAGCAATTTCACCAGCAACGATGTGTTGGCCTTGCTGCGTGCGGGTTTGCGCGGGGGCAGGTGCGATGTGTCTGATGAGGCGTTGCTGCATGCAGAGATCGAAGGGGGGCCGCTTGCGGCGGCGCGCGCAGCTGCGGAGCTGTTGGCGCGGGCCTTTACGGTGCCTCAGCCGTGACGCGATTGGATTGGCCAGCGTTGATGCGTGTCGGGCTGCTGGGAATGCGGCTGGAACCTGATGTGTTCTGGGCCCTTACGCCGGCGGAATTGCAGATGATGCTAGGCGATCCGAGCACGTCGGGGCCGCTTTTGAGTACGGGACTGGAAGCGCTGATGGCGGCCTATCCGGACAATGATGACAAGGACGATGGCGATGACGGATGACAGCGGTTTTGACGATTTTGAGGCGCGGGCCGATGGGTTAAATGAAACCCTGGGGCAGACCAGTGTTCTGGTGTCCGGCTTTGACAGTGAATTGCAGCGGATGAAAACCTCGCTGGCGGCCACGGGGCGCGATATTGCGGTGTTGGAGCGCGGATTGTCGAGCGGGCTGCGCAAGGCGTTTGACGGTGTGGTTTTTGATGGCCTGAGCTTGTCAGGGGCGTTGGATACTTTGGCCAATAGCTTGGTGAATACTGCCTATAATGCGGCCATCACGCCAGTGACCAAACAGGTTGGCGGGATCCTTGCACAGGGCGTTGATGGGCTGTTGGGTAACATTTTGCCTTTTGCCGATGGTGCGCCCTTTAGCCAAGGCCGCGTGATGCCTTTTGCCACAGGCGGTGTCGTCAGCGGGGCCACCCCCTTTGGGATGCGGGGCGGTATGGGCGTTATGGGTGAGGCAGGGCCAGAAGCCATCATGCCGCTGGCACGTGGTCCTGACGGTAAATTGGGTGTGCGCGGAGCCGGTGGAGGCGGGCAGTCTATCGTGATGAACATCTCAACCCCTGACGTGCAGGGGTTCCAGCGCAGCCAAGGCCAGATCGCCGCGCAAATGTCACGTGCCCTTGGGCGCGGCCAACGCAATCGCTAGTTTTAGGGGAGCATATCGATGCAGTTTCATGAAGTGAGATTTCCTGCCACGCTGAGCTTTGGGTCCGTCGGGGGGCCTGAGCGGCGTACCGACGTCGTGGCGATCAGCAACGGGTTCGAGGAGCGCAATTCGCCGTGGGCACATTCGCGCCGTCGGTATGATGCCGGTATGGGAATGCGATCCTTGGATGATATCGAGACGTTGATCGCGTTTTTCGAGGCCCGGTTCGGGCAGTTGTATGCCTTTCGGTGGAAGGATTGGTCGGATTATCGGTCTGCCAAACCGTCTGCGGATGTGACTGCGTTTGATCAAGTGATTGGTACAGGCGATGGCACACAAACAGTGTTTTCATTAACCAAGACCTATCATTCGGGGCGCTACGGCTACGTCCGGCCGATCAATAAGCCGGTGTCGGGGAGCGTTTTGGTAGGTGTTGATGAGGTCTCTTTGGTGGAGACCAGTGATTTTTCGGTCGACGACACGACGGGTGTTGTCACCTTTGCGAAAGCGCCTGCTGCGGATGTGTCTGTTACGGCGGGTTTCGAGTTCGACGTGGCCGTGCGGTTCGACACGGACCGCATTCAGACCAGTATGGCGAGCTTTCAAGCGGGCGAAGTGCCCAATGTCCCCGTTGTAGAGGTGCGGATCTGATGCCGGGTATGGATGCAGGACTACAGGCCCACCTTGAAGGCGGCCTGACCACGGTGGCGCACGCATGGGCGATCACCCGTAAAGACGGCGTGGTATTGGGGTTTACCGATCATGACCGAGACCTTGACTTTGCTGGTGTGGCGTTTCGCGCGGACACGGGGCTGAGCGCATTGGCGCTGTCTCAAAGTACCGGTTTGTCGGTGGATAACACCGAAGCACTGGGCGCGCTAAGTGATCTGTCTATCCGGGAAGACGAGATTGAGCAGGGCCGGTTTGATGATGCGGAAGTACGCGCGTGGTTGGTCAACTGGCAAGATACATCGCAGCATTGGCTGCAATTTCGCGGCACGATCGGCGAATTGCGTCGTGCAGATGGTGGGTTTCAGGCGGAACTGCGTGGCCAAACCGAGATGTTAAATCAGCCACTAGGGCGGGTTTACCAAACGCCATGTACAGCCGTTTTAGGGGATGCGAGCTGTGGGTTTGATCTCGCGACACCGGGCTTTTCCATCGAACTTCCGATTGAAGAGGTGCAGCAGCTACGGGTGTTTCGCTGGGAAGATTTTGGCGCATTTGATGCGGGGTGGTTTGCGCGCGGGCGTATGGAATTTATGGATGGGACCGCAACGGGCTTGTGGGGCATGATCAAACAAGACCGGTTTGAGGGATCACAAAGGGTGATCGAGCTGTGGGAACCGGTGCGCAGTGCACTGGAGGCGGGCACGATGGTGCGGCTGGTCGCAGGATGTGACAAGCGCAGTGAGACATGTCGGGCAAAATTTGCGAATTTGATCAACTTTCAAGGGTTCCCAGATGTGCCAAGTGAAGATTGGATAGCCGCAGTGCCCAAATCGACCAGCGCGAATACGGGTGGAAGTCTGAGATGAACGGGTTTCAATCGCAGATCATTTCCGAAGCGCGCAGTTGGATCGGTACGCCCTACGTTCATCAGTCTGCGATCAAGGGGGCCGGGACCGATTGCCTTGGGCTCATTCGCGGGGTGTGGTTGGCACTATATGGGGCCGAGCCTGAAGCCGTTCCGGCCTATTCGATGGATTGGTCGGAGCCGCAGGGCGAGGAGCGCTTGTGGGAGGCTGCGTTGCGGCATCTCGCAGAGAAACCTGTGCAAGAGGAGGCGCGGGCGGATGTCGTGTTGTTTCGGATGCGAAGCAATGGGGTTGCCAAACATCTTGGGGTCATCGGGGAAGTCGGGGACCGTCCGAGCTTTATTCATGCCTATTCGCAATACGGCGTCGTCGAAAGCCCACTGAGCTTTCCGTGGCGTCGCCGGATTGTTGCGCGTTTCACATTTCCTGAGGAGGCCACCTGATGGCTACGATTGTTCTTTCTGCTGTTGGTGCAGCTGTCGGTGGGTCTCTTGGGGGCACCGTTGCGGGCCTGTCTACCGCTGTGATTGGCCGCGCCGTTGGGGCGACATTGGGGCGGGTCATTGATCAGAAACTGCTGGGGGGAGGGTCTGAGGCCGTCGAGACCGGTCGGGTGGATCGCTTTCGTATTTCGAGTGTCGGAGAAGGTGAGGCACTAGCACAAGTCTATGGCCGCATGCGACTGGGTGGGCAGGTAATCTGGGCGTCAGATTTTGCCGAGACCGTTGCCGTTTCGGGCAGTTCGGGTGGTGGCAAGGGGATCCCAAGCCAACCGAGCGCGCAAACCAGTAGCTATTCGTACTCGGTCAACCTTGCGGTGGCGATCTGCGAGGGAGAGATTGGCCGGATCGGGCGTATCTGGGCGAATGGTGAAGAGGTCGCCCCTGATGACCTGAATATGCGCATTTATAAAGGTGCCGTTGATCAGCTGCCTGATCCGGCGATCGAAGCGATTGAGGGTGCTGGGACGGTTCCTGCGTATCGTGGCACGGCCTATGTTGTTTTCGAAAACCTTGCGTTGGAGCGGTTTGGTAACAGCATCCCTCAGTTTTCCTTCGAGGTGTCCCGCCCTGAACAAGAGGGTGAACCTGAAGCCGAGCTCGCACTGACATATGCGATCAAGAGCGTCGCGGTTATCCCCGGAACCGGGGAGTACGCGCTTGCGACCACCCCGGTGTATTACACCAGTGGCCCTGGCAGCCGCTGGAGCGCTAACGTGAATACGCCCACCGAAAAAACAGATTTCTCAACCTCGCTTGATGCTTTGGTGGAAGAACTGCCCAAATGTGAAGCCGCGTCGCTTGTGGTGTCATGGTTTGGTGATGATTTGCGGTGTGGTCAGTGCGATGTGCGCCCACGAGTGGCTAAAAAAGAATATGAAGGCGAAAATATGCCGTGGACGGTGGCTGGTTTGACCAGGTCCACAGCGTTGGCAATGCCTTTGGAAGATGAAAGGCCGATTTACGGCGGCACCCCGACAGATCAATCTGTGGTGCAAGCGATCCAAGCGACACATGCTGCGGGCAAGCAGGTCTTGTTTTATCCATTTATTTTGATGGACCAATTGTCTGATAATGACTTGCCTAATCCGTATGCGCCAGAGGACACACAACCATCGTTGCCATGGCGCGGGCGGATCACATTGTCTGTGGCACCTGATGTTGATGGGTCGCCTGATGGTACCGCAGAGGCGGAGTTGGAAGTGGATATGTTTTTCGGGGCGGCGGTTGCATCGGATTTCACAATTTCAGGCACGTCTGTTGGTTATGTCGGGCCGGATGAATGGTCATTTTCCCGGTTCATTTTGCACTATGCGGCGTTGTGCAAGGCGGCAGGCGGTGTAGAGGCGTTTTGCATCGGTACAGAGATGCGTGGTTTGACCCAAATTAGGGGGGCTGCAGGCCGC
Organism: Roseobacter sp.; assembly: GCF_039970775.1. Taxonomy (GTDB): domain Bacteria; phylum Pseudomonadota; class Alphaproteobacteria; order Rhodobacterales; family Rhodobacteraceae; genus Roseobacter. Next base: position 110,625 of record NZ_JBDVLG010000049.1, on the reverse strand, counting down.
TTTATCGCTGTGGAACGCCTGCGAGCATTGGCGGCAGAGGTGCGTAAGATCGTAGGGTCGGGCACAAAAATCACCTATGCGGCGGATTGGAGCGAATATTTTGGATATCAGCCTCAGGATGGTTCAAATGACCGATATTTCCATCTGGACGCGCTTTGGGCCGACGAAAATATCGATTTCATAGGGATCGACAATTATATGCCGATGTCGGATTGGCGTGAAGGTGACGCGCATCTGGATGCCGAAGCCGGTGCGATCTACGATCTGGATTATTTGAGATCTAACATTGATGGCGGTGACGGCTATGATTGGTACTATGCGTCAGACGACGATGCTGCCGCACAGATCCGGACCCCGATTGAAGATGGCGCTCATGGTGAGCCATGGGTGTATCGATACAAGGATATCAAAAATTGGTGGTCCAACGCACACCACGAACGTATTGCGGGCGTAAGGTCGTCAGAGGCTACCTCTTGGGTGCCTCAGTCAAAGCCTATCTGGTTTACTGAAATCGGGTGTGCGGCAATCGATAAAGGGACCAACCAACCCAATAAATTCCTTGACATGAAGTCATCTGAAAGCAGCTTGCCGAATTTCTCAAATGGCGCGCGCGACGATTTTATTCAGGCACAATACCTGCGGGCAATGGTGTCATTCTGGGGTGACGAAACGAATAATCCGGTGTCTGAGGTATATGAGGCCCCGATGGTGAATATGGACCGTGCTTTCGTTTGGGCATGGGATGCGCGGCCTTACCCGTATTTTCCGAACAATTCCGGCTTATGGAGCGACTCTGAAAACTACGCTAGAGGTCATTGGATCAATGGGCGCACGTCTGCGCGTTCTCTTGCATCGGTCGTGGCCGAGATCTGCAGAAGAGCGGGTGTTACCGAGTTCGATACAAGTGGGCTTTATGGTACGGTGCGCGGGTATCTGGTGTCAGATGTGAATGACGCGCGCGCGTCTTTGCAACCGCTTATGTTGCAGCATTCGTTTGATGCTGTGGAGCGGGATGGGCAATTGATTTTCCGGATGCGGGGTGGTCAGACGCCGATAGCTCTCAGCCGAGATACGTTGGCACTGAGTGATGAATTGGACGGCACAGTTGAGCAATCCCGTTCGTCGCAGGCTGATATGGCGGGTCGGGTGCGATTGCGGTTTGTGCAGGCTGACGCAGAATTTGACGTGTTGGCCGAGGAAGCCGTCCTGGCAGATGAACAAACGCATTCGGTTTCTACATCCGAGATCCCGATTGTGCTAACCCGTGGAGAAGGGCGGCAAACCGCGGAACGGTGGTTGACCGAGGCGCGTGTTGCACGAGATTCTATCCGGTTTGCTTTGCCGCCGTCCTGTATGAATATGGGGGCCGGTGATGTGATCGAACTGGACGGGGATCAAGGCGAGGGCCGTGCGTTGTATCGGATTGACCGCGTAGAGCAGGGTGCCTTGCAGATCGCAGAAGCCGTTCGGATGGAACCGGATGTCTATACATCGGCAGAGATGATTGATGATGTTCCCAGCCCGCGGCCTTTTGTGCCGCCTGTTCCGGTGATGCCGCTTTTCCTCGATTTACCATTGATCAGCGGAGATGAAACGCCCAACGCGCCATATTTGGCGGTGACAGCCCAGCCGTGGCAGGGATCTGTCGCGGTGTATCGATCACCGACTGATAGCGATTTCACGTTGGTGAACCAGATTTCGGCGCGGTCGATTGTTGGGGTGAGCCAATCCGAAATGAAGGCAGCCCGACCGGGGATGCTGGATCGAGGGGCGCCTCTTGAGGTGAAATTGATCAGTGGGACGCTTAGCTCTGTGGATATGTCGGCCATGTTGAGTGGCACGAATCTTGCCGCGATCGGAGATGGCAGCCCAGACAATTGGGAGGTTTTTCAATTTTCGGGTGCTTCCCTTGTTGGTCAAGATACTTACCAAATCAACGGGCGCTTGCGAGGACAATTGGGCACGGATGGGATGATGCCGGACGTCTGGCCGGAAGGCTCTTGGTTCGTTTTATTGAATGGGTTCGCCGAACAGATTGACCTGAACCGCAGCTTGCGTCGCGTGTCGCAAACCTATCGGATTGGTCCGGCGCGGCGCCCGGTTGATGATCTGTCATATGTTCAAGACGTACAAAGCTTCAACGGAAATGGTGAGCGCCCCTATGCGCCAGCCCACCTTCGCGCGACAAAGGAGGTGGAGGGGCACATTGTAACAACATGGATCCGCCGTACACGTCTTGATGGGGACAGTTGGGATACGCTTGAAGTTCCATTGGCTGAGGAAACCGAGCTGTATATTGTCAAGGTCAGACAAGGAGACGATATTTTGCGCGAAGAAATGGTTGCGACCCCTGAATGGCGCTATATGGTTGAGGATCAGATCGCAGACGGCGTAACCGGCGCGTTCGAGCTTGATGTCGCGCAGGTTTCAGCGGCCTATGGTGCAGGTCTCACACGTAGCCTCACCGTGGCACTGTGAGCGGACGCGTTGTGCCGGGGGAGGGAGCATTTGTGATTGGAATATACCTTATCACAGATTTGCGTTTGGCGTTTGGGTTCTAGATAAGGGATACTCAAACGCAAAAGGATGACGGCGATGGCTGAACGCAATCCCCAAATTACCCAAGTCGACCCCGCGTGGGATCAAATTTGCACTGAGGCACGGCAGGCTGCTTCGGATGAGCCTTTGATTGGGGGCTTTTTGCATGCTTGTATCTTGCATCATAAGAGCATTGAGAAAGCGCTGTCTTATCGGATCGCCGCCAAGTTGGCGTCTAACGAGATGTCGATGGTTGTTGTACGCGAAATGGTTGAAGATGCCTATGCCGAAGACCTCTCATTGGTTCAGGCCGCGCGTGCGGATTTGGTGGCGATCTATGAGCGCGACCCCGCGTGCCATCGTTTGTTGCAACCGATACTGTATTTTAAAGGATATCAGGCCATGCAGGCCTACAGGGTTGGTCACCATCTTTGGTCGAAAGGAAAGCGAGATTTAGCTTACTTTGTTCAAATGCGGGTGTCGGAGATTTTTGGTGTTGATATTCATCCCGCCGCGCGGATCGGTAAAGGTATCATGATTGACCACGCACATTCTGTTGTCATCGGGGAAACCGCAGTGGTCGGGGACAACGTCTCTATGTTGCATTCGGTTACTCTGGGAGGGACAGGGAAAGAAGAAGAAGACCGCCATCCTACCATAGGCGAGGGGGTTTTGATTGGTGCAGGTGCGAAGGTATTAGGGAATATAAAGGTTGGTCATTGCAGCCGCATCGCAGCGGGGTCCGTTGTCTTGGAAGATGTGCCCCCGTGTAAGACTGTGGCCGGAATTCCGGCCCGCATCGTCGGAGAGGCAGGGTGTGATCAACCTTCAATTTCCATGAACCATATGCTGGGTCCGGATATTTAAATATTCATATGAAAAAGCCGGGAGCAATGCTCCCGGCTTTTTTTGTGTTTGAATGCTGGACGGTTTAGGCGAGCATGGTCATCGGATTTTCAAGGTTCTCCTTGATCGCTTGGAGCAGTTGTGCACCCAACGCGCCATCGATCACCCGGTGGTCTACCGAAAGCGTGACGGACATCACCGTTGCAACGGCAAGCTGACCATCGCTGCCAACCACTGGTTTTTTCGCGCCGGCACCCACCGCAAGAATAGCGCCATGGGGAGGGTTGATCACAGCATCGAAGTTGTCGATCCCAAACATACCCAAATTGGAAATCGCAAAGCTGCCGCCTTGGTATTCATGGGGCGCTAATTTTCGATCACGTGCTCGGGTGGCCAGGTCTTTCATCTCAGCAGAGAGCGCTGACAAAGATTTCATCTCGGCATCTTTGAGAACAGGCGTGAACAATCCACCTTCAATCGCAACCGCGACGGCAACGTCGGATGGTTGTAATTTTAGGATGCGATCGCCAGCCCAAACCGCATTTGCATCCGGCACCGCCTGCAACGCCAAGGCACAGGCCTTGATGATGAAGTCATTCACGGACAATTTGACGCCGCGCCCTTCGAGTTGCTTGTTGAGATCAGCGCGGAATTTGAGCAAAGCGTCGAGTTCGATGTCTCGTCTGAGGTAGAAATGTGGGATAGATTGCTTGGCTTCGGTCAGGCGAGCGGCAATTGTCTTGCGCATCCCGTTCAGGCTGATTTCCTCGTAGTCGCGACCTTCGTACATGGCTTTGACCAAATCAGCGCTGGGTGCTGGCGTGGATGCCGGTGCTGTGGCGGTAGGTGCATTTGCAGCCGCAGCTTTTGGTGCTGCAGTTGCATTCTCAACGTCTGCTTTGACTATTCGCCCGTGCGGCCCTGATCCTTTGATGGCGGACAGGTCCAAGCCTTTATCTGATGCGATGCGGCGCGCGAGCGGTGAAGCAAAGACACGGGTTCCACTTGCTTGTTTTGCGGCTACGGGGGCAGGGGCGGGCGCCTCGGAGGCCGTTTCGGCCACCTCGTTGCCCGCGTCAGCTGCGGGTGCAGCCGACGGCGCGGGGCTGGACGTTCCGATATCGTCGGCGCTTTCGCCGTCTTCAAGAAGGACCGCAATGACCGCGTTGACTTTGACGCCTTCGGTGCCTTCTGAGATCAGGATTTTCCCGATTGTACCTTCATCCACGGCTTCGAATTCCATGGTGGCTTTGTCGGTTTCGATTTCGGCCATGACGTCACCGGACGACACGGAATCACCCTCTTTGACGTGCCATTTGGCCAATATGCCTTCTTCCATGGTGGGGCTTAGGGCGGGCATAAGGATTTCTATAGGCATCTTGCGCGCTCCTTACTTATAGGTGACTTGCTTGACGGCGGCGATGACCTCATCGGTTGTCACCAGCGCCAGCTTTTCGAGATTTGCCGCATAAGGCATCGGAACATCTTTGCCAGTGCAATTGATGACTGGTGCGTCCAGATAGTCGAACGCTTCGGTCATGATCACGCTGCTGATATAGTTTCCGACGGATCCTTGGGGCCAACCTTCTTCAACTGTGACGCAGCGGTTGGTCTTCATCACAGATTTGACGATACTATTGGTATCCATGGGGCGCAGCGTCCGCAGGTCGATGACCTCAGCAGAAATGCCGTCTTGGGCCAGTTTATCTGCGGCCTCCAAGGCGTATTGCATGCCGATCCCAAAGCTAACGATGGTGACATCCGTGCCTTCTCGCCAGATACGCGCTTTTCCAAACGGGACAGTATAGTCATCGATGTCTGGAACATCGAAGCTGCGGCCGTAAAGAATCTCATTTTCTAGGAAAATGATCGGGTTCGGGTCTCTGATGGCAGTTTTCATCAGACCTTTGTAGTCCGAAGCCGAGTAGGGCATTGCGACCTTGAGGCCAGGGACCTGCATGAACCACGCTGCGTAGTCTTGGCTGTGCTGTGCGCCTACGCGTGCAGCAGCGCCGTTCGGGCCACGGAACACCATAGGCGCCCCCATTTGTCCGCCTGACATATAAAGTGTTTTGGCCGCAGAGTTGATGATCTGGTCCATGGCCTGCATCGCAAAGTTGAAGGTCATAAATTCAACGATTGGGCGCAAGCCGCCGAAGGCGGCACCCGTGGCGATGCCTGCGAAACCGTGCTCGGTGATCGGTGTATCGATCACGCGTTTATCGCCGAATTCGTCCAACATGCCCTGAGAAATCTTGTATGCGCCTTGGTACTCGGCGACCTCTTCCCCCAATAAGAACACGGTATCGTCGCGTCGCATTTCTTCGGACATGCCATCGCGCAAAGCTTCACGCACAGTTTGTTGCTTGATCGGAGTGCCCTCGGGCCAATCGGGTGTTGTGTCCGTCTGTGGGGCGGCAGGGGCAGGGGCGGGCGCCTCGGAGGCCGTTTCGGCCACCTCGTTGCCCGCGTCAGCTGCGGGTGCAGCCGACGGCGCGGGGCTGGACGTTCCGATATCGTCGGCGCTTTCGCCGTCTTCCAGAAGGACCGCAATGACCGCGTTGACTTTGACGCCTTCGGTGCCTTCTGAGATCAGGATTTTCCCGATTGTGCCTTCATCGACGGCTTCGAATTCCATGGTGGCTTTGTCGGTTTCGATTTCGGCCATGACGTCACCGGACGCGACCGTGTCGCCTTCCTTGACCAGCCATTTGGCCAGTGTGCCTTCTTCCATGGTGGGGCTCAGGGCGGGCATGAGGATTTCAATTGTCATGTCTCAAGCCTCCTGCGGCGCTTCGGTTGCGTAGATGTCGGTCCAAAGTTCGTCCAGCGCGGGTTCTGGCGAGGCTTTAGCAAATTCGGCGCTCTCGTTCACGATATTCTTAATGTCCTTGTCGATGGCTTTAAGATCTTCTTCCGTCGCGTGCTCCCCAGTGAGAAGCAGGGCGCGGACCTGTTCGATTGGGTCGCGTTCGTCCCGCATCTTTTGAACCTCTTCGCGTGTCCGGTATTTCGCGGGGTCAGACATAGAGTGGCCACGATACCGGTATGTCTTGATCTCTAGGATATAAGGGCCTTTGCCAGCGCGACAGTGGGCAACAGCCTTTTGGCCAGCCTCTTTTACGGCCAACACATCCATCCCATCGACCTCTTCACCCGGAATGCCGTATGCGACGCCACGCTCCCAATAACTGGGTGACATTGTCGACCGTTTGGTTGATGTCCCCATCGCATACTGGTTGTTTTCAATTACAAAAACCACCGGCAAGCTCCACAGCTCTGCCATGTTGTAGGCTTCATAGACTTGGCCTTGGTTCGCAGCACCATCGCCAAAATATGCAAAGGTAACCCGGCCATTGTCTTTGTATTTGTCGGCGAAGGCGAGCCCTGCGCCCAACGGCACCTGTGCCGCCACAATGCCGTGACCGCCGTAAAAGTGTTTCTCCTTGGAGAACATGTGCATGGAGCCGCCCTTGCCCTTGGAGTATCCTCCTTCGCGGCCGGTCAGTTCTGCCATAACGCCGTTCGGGTCCATCCCGCAGGCCAACATGTGTCCGTGATCGCGATAAGACGTGACGCGCTTGTCTCCCTCTTCGGCCGCAGCTTCCAGCCCAACGACAACGGCTTCTTGGCCGATATACAGATGGCAAAACCCACCAATCAGTCCCATGCCATAAAGCTGGCCGGCCTTTTCTTCGAACCGACGGATCAATAGCATGTCGCGGTAGTACGCTTTAAGCTCCTCCGCAGATACATTGGGTTTTTTAGTGGATTTTCGCGGTGCCATCAGAGCGGTTCTCCCTCGTCACGCCCGGTGGCCGGGCAGATAGTTTAGCGTTAAACTATTCTTTATCGGATTCGATCTCGGAATGCGAGCAACAATGTGACGCGCGTGCTGTTTCGTTACAATCAGAGCTGTTTTTACCCCGAATCCGTCAAAATCACACGAGCCTTGGGGCGACATCCCCATGCCACCGCCGACGCAAATCTTCGCCCCGCACAAGGATCGAACTTGCCGTGGCTGTGGCTCCTAGGGCGCTGGCTGGGTGCATGAGCACCCCGGGCCTATGTCAGCGAATAACGATTTCGTCTGCGCGGATCATCCCCAAAACCGAACGGGCCTGCTCATCCAGCAGATCAAGATCCAGATACGTATCCGACAGTCGCCGCGTGAGGTTTTCCATCCGGCTCACGTCGCTTTGCACCAGTTCAAGTTGTTTGCGTAAAGCGTCAGATTCAGCGTTGATTTCAGTGCGGCTGAAGATGCCAAAGTCACCTTGGATTGCGGCAAAGGTAAAATAGGTGGCCAGCGCGAGTGCGAGCGTAAAGAATACGAATGTCCCAACGGCGGGGCGGGGTGTTTTTGTCATTTGATCGGCCTCATGGGTGCCTCTTGGCGGGCATGAAACCTATATGGCACACTGCGGCCAACATGGGAATCCCCCTTGTCAGCCGCCGTGCAGGATACTTTAGGTGGTTAAGACGACAGGGCCGCAACCCCCGGCAATTCCTTGCCCTCCATCCATTCCAAAAACGCGCCGCCCGCCGTCGAGATATAGGTGAAATCCTCGGAGGCTCCGGCTTGGTTCAGCGCCGCGACCGTATCGCCGCCCCCTGCCACAGACACCAACGTGCCCGCACGGGTGTGCCGTGCCGCGTCGGCTGCAGCAGCATTGGTGGCCTGATCAAACGGCGCGATTTCAAAGGCCCCCATCGGGCCGTTCCAGATCAGCGTTTTCAGGTCGGCGAATGCGGCCGACACCGCCTTGACGCTATCGGGCCCCGCATCCAACACCATCTGATCGTCTGCCAACACGGTATCGGGGCCCAAAGCGACGACCTCATGCGGTGCGCCGGCTTTGAATTCGCGCGCAACCAACCCATCAAAGGGTAGCAAAATGCGGCACCCGGTCGCGGCGGCCTGCGTCATGATCGCATTTGCGGTGTCGATGAAATCGGGCTCTTGCAGGGATGCGCCCAATTGCGCGCCTTGGGCGGCCAGAAACGTGTTGGCCATGCCGCCACCAATCACCAGCACGTCAAGTTTCCCCACCAGATTTTCCAACAGCGCGATCTTGGTCGACACTTTCGCCCCGCCAACCACAGCCCCGACGGGCCGTTTGGGATGCGACAGTGCGCCTTCCAGCGCCGACAGTTCCGCCTGCATCAGACGCCCCGCACAAGACGGCAGCAATTGCGCAACACCGGTCGTTGACGCATGCGCACGGTGTGCGGCTGAAAAGGCATCGTTGCAAAAGATATCCCCCAGCGACGCAAGGAACTGCGCCATTGCGGGGTCATTGGCTTCTTCGCCCGCCGCAAACCGCGTGTTTTCGATCAAAACCACACTGCCTGCGGGCAACGCCTTGAGCGCTTCCACATCGGGACGTTCAACAAAGGTAACGGGCTGGCCCAATGCGGCCTCTAACGTCGGCAGCGTCACACGCAAGGACATGTCAGGCACGGGCTGCCCTTTGGGGCGACCAAAATGCGCCAACAAAATCGGCACACCGCCGCCCGCCAAAATATCCTTAATCGTGGGGATGATGCGGTCAATCCGGGTGCTGTCAGTCACGCGGCCATCTTCTACGGGCACGTTGATATCCACCCGCACCAGCACGCGTTTACCCGCGAGCTCCATGTCGTCCAGCGTCTTCCAACCCATCGTCTTGTCCTTTCGTAGCCGTTTGCCCCGTGTGTTGCGCGTATCACCGCTTGGGTCAATGACCTGCTTGGCATTCGGGGCTGCACGAATTAGGTAATCGGGCAACACAACTGACAGGAGCGCCACCATGGCCGATATCAAAGACCCCGAAAACACAATCCTGATGGAGCTGAAAGGTGGCACCGTGACCATCGAACTGCTGCCGGACGTTGCCCCAAAGCACGTGGAGCGTATGAAAGAACTGGCCCGCGCCGGTGAATACGACAACGTCGCGTTTCACCGCGTGATCGAAGGGTTCATGGCGCAAACGGGCGACGTGCAGCACGGCGATATGGAAGACGGCTACAACCTGTCGCGCGCCGGTACCGGTGGGTCCGACCTGCCGGACGTACCTGCAGAATTCTCAAAGGTTCCGCATGCGCGTGGGTCGTTGGGGGCCGCTCGGTCGCAAAACCCAGACAGCGCCAACAGCCAGTTCTTTATCAACTTCAAAGACAATGATTTCCTGAACGGCCAATATACCGTTTACGGTCAGGTCACGTCGGGTATGGAACACGTTGACGCGATCACCCGTGGCGAGCCCGCCCCAGAGCCCGACCGGATGATTTCGGTCAAGGTAGCGGCTGATGTATAAGGCCGCAGTCGCCGCAGTGATGTTGGCCAGCCCCGCGCTGGCCACAGATCTCGAAATCCAAGTGACGGGCGAAGCCAACGGCACGATCACCATCGATCTGCTCGAGGACATCGCACCCGGCCACGTTGAACGGATCACATCACTGGCAAAAGCAGGCGCCTATGACGGCGTCGTGTTTCACCGCGTGATCGAAGGATTCATGGCGCAAACGGGCGACGTAGAACATGGCAAGGTCGGCGCAGATCTGCGCCGGGCAGGCACCGGCGGGTCAGACCAACCCAACCTAGCGGCCGAATTTTCGGATGTGCCGTTTGACCGGGGTGTGGTGGGCATGGCGCGGGCGCAAAGCCCCGACAGTGCCAACAGCCAGTTCTTCATCATGTTTGACGCAGGCCATTTCCTGAACGGGCAATATACCGTGGTTGGCCGCGTGACCGAAGGGCTCGACGTGCTGGACACGATCAAACGCGGCGCTGGCCCCAACGGTGCCGTAATTGGCGCGCCGGATGTGATGCAAACCGTGACCATCACGGATTGATTGCCCCTGATGAGCGGCCGCCATTATCGGTGGCCGCTCTCTAGTAATCTACTCTAACAGCCAAATTTCACTCGATCAAAGTCGAACTGATCTGGCGCCTTGCATCGATCAAGGCGGTAGGGCACCTGACCTGAAGCGAGGTCAAAAACATCCCCAGACAGTTCTGAAACAACCGCTTTGCTGGCGAAAGCCAACGGTTCGCAGGCAAAGCTTCCGCCGTTTTGACCCGTCACAGGATTGTAGCTATTGTTAGGATGTTGCCAGCAAATTGCGGCCTGGCCCGACACACGATCCAGCTTGTAAGTTTCGGGTAAACTGCGCCCATTTCCGGGATACCAAAGCCAAGCCTTGGATGCTTGAGCGATATAGTTCACCTGAAATCCATGTGCGTGAGAGAACGACAAATAGGTTCGTCCAGACTGTGGATATTCCGGGAAGCGGATGTCTCGGTCCTGAACTTCTTGAATGGCTGCCGCAACGGATTTCCCAGATGATCCTGTTGACGGGGTGCAGGCCGCAGCCAGCAGACAGACCAACGCGCAAATAAACGTTGACTTCAGCACTGCAGACCGACGTTCCAGCCGCTGAAGGGTTTATTGCTTTTTGAGTTGATCTTGCTGAGGTCGCTCGTATCAACATCAAACCCTCAGATAAACACCAGGACACCGGCGCCGAACGTCGCTTTGCATCCGGTCACATTGCGCGCCGCGGTTTCAAGGTTGGCGCCAGTATAGGGCGTAGGCGTACCGACTAAAGCGACCAAGGCAAAAGCGGTGCCTTCGGGCAGAGCGACACGAAAGGTCTTACCATCCACGGTGGTCTGCGTTGCGCTTTCTACAGCCTTCTCATTGCGGGCAAATGCGGCGTCTTGAGCCGTCCGTTGCTCGGGTGTGAGCGACGGTCCAGAGCCGCAACCCGCAAGCGTAAGAGCGGTGAGAATGCTAAAAACTGACTTTTTCATATTGGCATCTATCACTTCAATTTTAAGTTGAAATCTTATTTCAAAAGCCAAAGATGAGGTCAATCTCTAATATAGATAGCGCCGGCTTTATGCTTGTACAGTAAGTTCGATGTTTAGCGCAGGTCCTGATCACTTTAGGGGCAAGCAACCGCCCTAAAGGATTGGCCACCTGTTGTCGCACGGATAGGCCGTCATCAAGCGACACATAACGCAAAAAGACGCGCCTGTCTGGCGCGCCATCGTGTCGCTTATGAAGCCTGTGTAGCCCTTAGGCGGCCGGGTTGGCTTTCCCAGCAGGCGCTGATTTTGCACCGGGGTTCAGAGGGTCGTCCTGGCGTTGAACCGACCCTTCGAAATGCGCACCGCTTTCGATCGCGATGGTCTTGTGGATGATATCACCCTCAACCCGCGCGGTCGACGTCAGGCGGACCTTCAGACCACGCACGCGGCCCACGATACGGCCATTCACTACGACATCATCCGCGATCACTTCGCCTTTGATGGTCGCCGTTTCGCCAATGGTCAGCAGGTGCGCACGAATATCGCCCTCAACAGTGCCTTCCACCTGGATATCGCCGGTGGTCTTCATGTTGCCCGTCACGTGCAGATCGGACGACAAAACAGACGCTGGCGGCTTGGCCTTGGGCGGGCTGGGTTTGTACTCAGCCGGTTTGGGCGTGGCAGGCGCCGCAGCAGAGGCTGCCGCTGGTGTCGTGTCCGAATCAGCCGGTTTGGTGCCTGGTTCGTTGATTTTGCTCTTAGAAAACATCTTTTGCAGCCTTGATATATATCATTGGGTTTACAGCTTTCCCTCCAACGCGCACCTCATAGTGTAGGTGTACGCCGGTCACCCGTCCTGACGCACCCATATCACCGATATGTTCGCCACGCGAGACCCTTTGCCCTACTTTGACGCGAATTTTTGAAAGGTGAGCGTATCTTGTCTCAATTCCGAAGTCGTGTTTGATCTTCACAAGGCGCCCGTAACCCGATTGCCAACCGGCATGAATGACCACGCCATCCGCCGTCGCAAAGAGGTCCGTCCCAGAGGGGGCGGCGAAATCGACACCTTTATGCATGCGTCTGCCACCGGTCTTTGGGTCGCGCCGAAAGCCGTAATCGCTGGTGAAACGAAACGCCTGTTTGATAGGCAACGCAAAGGGTGCTTTTTCAGCCGCAATGCGATATAGGTTGAGTGTATCCATCTGTTCAAGGATCCGGTTGGCCCGCAAATAGTCGGACGATAGTTCCTCGCCACGGCTCGAAAACGACAGCGGCGTCAGCGGGCCGCCCTGACCTGAATAGCCGCGGCGCACCTGCTTCAAAATCCGCTCAGGCGCCATGCCCGCAGCTTTGAACATCTTATCCAGCGGCTCGACCGATACGGTCATCGCTTCTTCCAGCTGGCGGAAAATATGCTCGTTGTTTTCCTGCATCAGTGCAATCTCGAGCTTCAACTCATCCGCGTGATCTTGCGCTTTGCGGGCGCTGGTGACCAAATCATCACGCTCGGCTGCGGTGCTGGCCAATGCCTCGGTCAAAAACGTGACCGGCGCGCCCGTATCAGCCGCTTGGGGCCGGGCGGGGTCGCCCTGTGCCGCATCGGTTTCCAAAGACGCCAGCGCATCGCGGGCTATATCACGGTCGGTCATCGTGCGCCGCAGCGTGTTTTGGATCACGTCGATCCCCGTTTCCAGTTCGTGCCGACGGGTTTCAGAGGCCAGCAATTCCGACTGCATCACAGAAATCTGTCCCAGCGCTGCATTGAACCGCTGTTGTGCCAAAGACGCTTCAGTGGCGCGCTGATCACGTTGACCGGACAGGGCGTTCAACCGCTCCTGATACGTGATCTGATCGCGCTTGGCCTGTTCGCGGAAATTCCCCGCGCCAATGCTGTCCATAAGCAACACAGCCGTTGATACGATCGTCCAGGTTATCACAAGTGCCGCGCCCGAAAAGGCGACCAACTGCGTTTCCGGACGCAACCGTATGAATTTTGTATCGGTATCAGATTTCAGAAAAACACGACGTTCGGGGAAATGGTGCTCGAGCAAGCCATGGAATTTGATAGCCAAACGTGTCCGCACGAAGTCTTCCCTTTGCTCGTTTCCCCCCGGCGCATGCCTCTTCTGTTGCAGGCTGGCACCGTCGCCAAAGGCTTAATGACGGGGGGCGTATCGGGCAAGCTGCTTTGAAGGAACTGTCACAACTTTGCGTTGAATTGTTGCAAATCGGCAAAAAATTGCTGATTTGTGCCGGTTTTTGCAGGAAAAATCCGAACTGGTTGGTTTGGTTTGGCTCTTTTTTCGGCGTTTTGAGGTGCGGCACGTTGGGGCAGGGTGCGGACAACCATCCATGTGAGCCTGCGATGCAACCTAATGGTGTAGGGCAGGGCGGGATAAGCGGACTCGCACATCTATTTCGCGCGTTGATTTGGGTAACGTGCAGAAATGCTGACACATTTTTGCCCTCGATCGTGTGGCGAACGCTTCAGGTCAGCTTATGACTTTGGGAGACGTGATGAAGGTGTTGTTGACCTCTAGCTAATTGTTAATGTTCAATTTTATTGAATTTACCGAATCGCAATAGTTATGCGCGACCTTGCAATCGTATTATGTTCAGAGGTGTTGTATGGCGAAGTTCGGTTTGAAAAAAGACGATGGCAATACCCCTGGTCGGGGCAGTATTGGCACCAGGCTTCCGCTCATTATGTCGGGGCTTGTTGCTTTGACGATCCTGGTGACGGTTGCTGCAAATGCTGTACTGACCGAACGGATTATTGACCGGGGCGCCCGAACCAAACTTGAAAGCGTGGTCGCATTGAAAGCCGTAGAGGTTGAAACCCTTTTGGCGACGATCGACCGTGACCTGCGCATCCGCGCGGCGGATCCGTCTATGCGCACCGCGCTGATCGCGTTGACAGATGGATATCAAACCTTAGAAAACGCGGCCGAAGTGTTGCCACGCATCTACATCACAGAAAACGAATTTCCCTTAGGGGAAAAAGATCGACTGGTGTCGGCTGATACGGGGTCTAGCTATGGCTACATCCACACCATCTATCACCCACCGATGCACGAACTGCAACGTGCGATGGACTACTATGACGTCTTCTTGTTCGATACGGTCGGCGACCTAGTCTACAGTGTGTTCAAGGAAAATGACTACGCCACCAATATGATCGACGGCCCCTGGAAAGACAGCGGGTTGGCGCGTGCCTACCGTGGCGCCATGGAAGCCGCGCCCGGCGATCCGTCAACATTCATTGATTTCGAACCCTACGCACCAAGCGCGGATGCGCCGGCGGCGTTCATCGCCCGCCCGGTACTGAATGAGCAAGGCGAAACGATGGGGGTCTTGGCATATCAAATGCCAATCTCGTTGCTGAACCATGCGATCGGCGACCTGCCCGGAGTTGGTGACACTTCCGATGGATTTTTGGTTGGCTCTGACCTGTTGCTGCGGACCGATAGCGTGATGACAGAGGAAAACGATATTTTGACGGGGACCTACGATACCCCTTTGATGCAGGATGCGCTTGCGGGGGCGGCTGGCTTGGCGAACTTTACCGAACCAACTGGCCGCGACGTGATGGCCGCCTACACGCCGATCACGTTTTTGGGCACGACTTGGGTGGCAGTTGTTCAACAAGACACAGATGTGCTTTTCGCCGGACTGCCGCTGGCGTTGAAATGGGCGGGGTTCATTGCGGTCATCGTGTTCGGTGGTGTGCTGGTGATATCGATCCTCTTTTCCCGAACAATCACGCGCCCCATGTCGACCCTGACCAAAGCAGTTAAGCACGTGGCGGACGGCGATTTGGAGGTTGATATTCCCGCAACAGATCGGCGCGATGAATTGGGCGAGTTGGCCCGTGCCACTGAGATCTTTAAGGAAAACTCGATCAAAGTTGCTAAGCTGAGCGAAGAACAAGAACTCGCCAGCAAAGAAATGGCCGAGATGGCTAAAGAACGCGAAAAAACCGCCCAACGTGAAGTGGAACAGATCAAAGAGAAAGAAGAAGCAGATCGTAAGGCTGCGCAAGACCGCGAAGAGATGATGCTGCACCTTGGGGCATCCTTCGGCGAGGTCGTTGAAGCCGCAATCGATGGTGAGTTCACCAAGCGGGTTGATGCGAATTTTGCGGATGGTGTGCTCAATGATTTGGCGCAGAACATTAACCGTTTGATTGGGTCTGTTGATGACGGGTTAAACGAGACCGGGCGGACGCTTGAACGAGTAGCTGGCGGAGACTTGTCAACGCGGATGGAAGGCGAATACCACGGCGCATTTGGGCGCTTGCAGGCCAACGCAAATGATATGATCGACGCGCTAAAACAATTGATCGGGGAAATATCAGGAAGCGGCACAACGTTGGTTTCATCGTCCGCGGAGCTGCGCGACACCGCAACGCTTTTGTCTGGTCAAGCGGAACAGAACGCGGCGTCTTTGGAAGAGACATCCGCCGCGCTTGAAGAAATGTCTGCGAGCATTAAACAAGTCAGTTCAAACGTGTCCGAAGCGAGCGATAACGCTCAGATTGCACGAAAAACAGCCGATAAAAGCGAAAAAGTCGCAGCTGAGGCCGCAACATCAATGGAACGTATCGCGGATGCCTCCGAAGAGATTGCGCGTGTGATTGGTGTGATTGATGACATCGCGTTCCAGATTAATTTGCTCGCGCTCAACGCAGGGGTCGAAGCCGCGCGCGCCGGTGAGGCCGGACAGGGGTTCTCGGTTGTCGCCTCAGAAGTGCGGCAGTTGGCTCGCAGAGCCAGCGAAGCGTCTAAGGAAATCGCAACCGTCATTATAAAGAGCGATGCTGCGGTGACAGAGGGTGTTGAAAAAGTTGCAGGGGCGCAATCCTCGCTAAAAGATATTGCCGAGAGCGTGGTGAATATTTCGTCGCGGGTTGATGATGTGGCGTCTGCGATTTCTGAACAGGTTACAGGAATCAATGAAATAACCAGCGCAATTGGCCACATAGATCAGAACACACAACGGCAAAGCGCGTCCTTTGAAGAGGTCACGGCGGCCAGCAGTGTGTTGGCAAACGAGGCGGATGGGCTCAGTAAAGCCACTGCGCGTTTTGACACTGGGCAAACCAACCAACCCGAAGTCCGCCCTTCGCAAGAACCCGAACCAGAGATCGAGCGGCCCGCACCGAAGATGGTTGCAGTCAGTGGCGGCGCCCCAGTTGTATCCCATGAAGGTTGGGACGAATTCTAGCGTCAGAAAGGCGAACGGCTTATGGATAGATCTGCGAACGTGCATATGATGTAGCACGGCTGGCCCGGAACGGGCCGGCCTTCGGACAGAGGTTTCAGGCGGCGCCGATGGCTGTGCTCCCGCGCGTTTTGCTGGCATGATAGTTGTCTCTCATGCGGGACTCGCGGGATGACTTATGTGACTGTATATCGTCTGACGATGTGGCGTAACCGCTTGCGGCGCCTTTGACGACAGCCAACGTCCACATCTAGATGGTTGCATAATTTCACAAAATCATCCGTAGCCAGTTTTGCTTTACGCTATCATCCATGGGGGGGCTGTTTTGTACAGAATGTTAGACCCTTGAAAGGCAGGTAAACACAGGCATAGGCGCGCGCTTTGCTGATTGATGTGGTGGAAAAATAATCGCTGAACCACGGCGATCCGCGCAAACACTCAGCCCCCTAAACCTAACGTTTCTTTAAAATGGCACATATCTGAGAAGGTACAAAAGGCGGGCGCGCAAAGCGGCAGGGTTGGCGTGGTCTCGACCAGTTCACCTAATATTTGAGGGATTTCAGCTTTCCAGACAGGCAACGCACTATCGGACAACCACGTGACGGGGTAGGCAAAGCTTATATGAAACCGGTAAGCGTCATGATCGTGATGACGATACCCAAAAGGTTCCGTCAATGCATCGCGCCACAACCGTGCAATCTCGTCGTTGCTGTCATCAGAACCTGCCAATGTGAGGCCCGTCGGCAACAAACCAACGGCCCGCATCGTAAAGGTCCGGAGAGGCGAAAACCCGGCCAATCGCCGTTGTAAAACGTTGGTGGTCTCTGTCACGGGGGCTGATAAATCCAAATCGCGAGGCCAGGCATCTTGCGTGCGCCTTGTGTCTAATACCCCTTCGAAGAGGGTCATATGTAGACTGTCTTCGGGGGTAAACAAAAAACCCGATGCACCCGGCAAAGCCATCATTTGGGCGCGGGCGCGCAAAACGGCGCTATGCGTGGGGGCCGTGCGATCCAGATGGCAGACAACCGTATTTCCCGCCTCTGGCAAAAACCGGTGCGCGTCATAACGTTGCCCAAGCCGGACGGGGGGCTGCGTGTTATTGCGTGCGGCAAATGGGGCGATATCGCAGTGGGTCGTCATGGGCCTGCCTTCATATGTCATGATATAAACGTCTCCATGCATCACGTGATCTTGCCTATCTCGTTGATCTATAGGTTGGAAAACTCTCTATGGCGATGATGTTTTTCATCATACCGCAACGGGCATAGACACCAAACCTCTTGAAACCTTGGTTGTATTTTGGTTTGGCTGCGTCCATCGTATGTGCCCAACCAAACAGCCCCGCCGCGCGCAACGGCCGACCCCGAGGAGAGACGATGCCACACCAAATGAGCCTGAGCGAAATGGCGGTTGATGTTCTCACCACTGCGGATGGGCGCGAAAAAACCGCCAAATCTCGCGCCTACGCCGCGATTTGGCAAGAGGCGCGCGCGCAAGATACACCGATCCCGTTGGGGTGGGCGTCGCCGCCGGTGCACCCAGCCCGACCCGACCATCCAGAATTGCTTAGTCCGCGTGACGTGCCCAAACGCAAACCGGGCAGCCCTGCGGGTCGTATCGCGTTGCTGCACGCGGTCGCACATATTGAGCTGAACGCGGTAGATTTGCATTGGGATATCATCGCGCGGTTTGCGCATATCGCGATGCCGTTGGGCTTTTACGACGATTGGGTGAAGGCGTCGGACGACGAGGCCAAGCATTTCAATTTGATGTGCGATTGCCTTGAGGCAATGGGCAGCTGGTATGGTGCGTTACCGGCTCACGCGGGCATGTGGCGGGCGGCAGATGACACCGCCGAAGATCTGGTGGGCCGGTTGGCCATCGTGCCCATGGTGTTAGAAGCGCGCGGGTTGGATGTGACGCCCGGTATGATTGCGATCTTTGAAAAGGCGGGCGAAGACGGCGCGGTGGCCGCGTTGCGCACCATTTACGCCGAAGAGGTCAGCCATGTGGCTTATGGCTCCAAATGGTTCAACTTTTGTTGCGGCAGGCAGGAAGAGGACCCAAAAGAGCTGTTTCATGCCTTGGTGCGGACCTATTTCAAAGGGGGCCTAAAACCCCCCTTTAACGACGAAAAACGCGCCGAAGCCGGCCTGCCGCCCGATTTTTATTGGCCGCTGACATCCGAATAGGCGGGCGACAACGCACGCACCGCGTCGAGCACCTCTTCGACGTGGCCGGGCACTTTGACCTTGGGCCAGATGCGCGCAATCGTGCCATCAGGGCCAATCAGAAATGTGGCGCGTTGAATGCCCATAAACGTCTTGCCGTACATGCTTTTTTCTATCCATACGCCGTAATCTTCGCAGGTTGATCCGTGTTCATCGGATAACAATGGCACGGTCAGGCCTTTTTTCGTGACGAATTTCTCATGGCTGGCCATGCTGTCTTTGGAGATGCCGAACACCAAGGCCCCCGCGGCGGCAAAGGCATCGCCGTATTCGGAAAACCCGACGCTTTCTTTGGTGCAGCCGGGCGTGTTGTCGCGCGGGTAGAAAAACAAAACCACCGGGGCGCCGGTCAGGGCCGACAGGGTGACATCGCTGCCGCCGGTGCTGGGGAGGGTGAAATCGGCGGCAGGGTGGGAAATTTCAGGCATTGCGGTCTCTTGGGTTTAAAGGTTGGTGTGGCACTGACATATTAGACTGGTATGAGGCAGAGGAAAGACCTGCCGTCTCGATTAATTGTTTGCCTCGGTCAGCCACGAAAGTCGTCGTTCATTTTGGATCAGACCCCGCAAGACACACCTCGGCCGCGCCGAAAAAAGCGCTATACGATCCCGCTGGGCGGGCTCGTCATTGTTTTGGTGCTGGTTTTGGCGGGGGTCGTGTGGATACGGGACCGCGATATTGTGGTGCCCGACTGGGCGCGGGCGCAGATTGAACAGCGGCTGGCCGTGGCTGTCCCCGAGGCACAGATTTCTTTTGGCGAAATGGTGCTGATTGTCGATGAAGGTTGGCGCCCGCGGGCGCGTATCCGCGACGTGCAGGTCCAAACCGACGACGGCCGCGAGATCGTGGCCTTTGCGGAACTGCGCGCGACCTTGTCGATGCGCGGGGTGGCCAAGGGATATCTGCAGCTAAAATCGATCGACCTTAACGGTGTCTTTGTGACGCTGCGACGGGGCGCGGGCGGGGTGGTGTTGTCGGGCGGTGGTGGCGCGTCGACGGTGTCGCGGGCGGCGCCGAATTTGGCACAGATGGTCGCCGATCTGGATGATCTGTTGTTACGGCCGGGGCTGGCACGGTTGCGCCGCGCGACGGTGCAGGGATTGACCTTGCGTTATGAAGACGAGCGCGCCAACCGCGCCTGGACAATTGACGGCGGGCGGCTGTCGTTGGACAGGACGGGTGCGGATCTCCAGATCAGCGTCGATCTGGCGGTGTTGGGCGGTGGCGCGCAGGTGGCGACAGTTGCCGCCAATTACGGTGGCCGCATTGGGGTATTGGCGTCCGAGTTCGGCGTGAGTTTCGCAGATGTGGACGCGGGAGATGTGGCCGCGCAGGGGCCGGCGTTTGGCTGGCTGAATGCGTTGCGCGCGCCTATTTCGGGGTCGCTGCGCGGCGGGGTCAAGGAAGACGGCAGCTTTGACCCGCTGAGCGCCACGTTCCAGATTGGCGCGGGCGTTATTCAACCAACGCCCGAAACTCGCGCGATTCCGATCAATGGCGCGCGCAGTTATTTCACCTACGACCCCGCCGCACGATTGTTGCGGTTTGATGAACTGTCAGTGGAGAGCGATTGGGTCACCGGGCGGTTGGATGGCACCGCGACACTGGCCGATGACGGACAGGGCCGGATCGAAGATCTGGTGGGGCAATTGCGTCTGTCGGACTTGCAGATCAACCCTGCAAACTTCTATTACGCACCCGTGACCCTATCCGCCGCCGAGCTTGATTTTCGCCTAACCCCAAAGCCATTTGCGTTGCAGTTGGGGCGTTTGCAAGTGACCGACCAAGGCCATGTCTTAACCGCATCCGGCACGCTGAGCGCGGATGCCAAGGGCTGGGATGTGGCCGTTGACGCACAGATGGATGGCTATAACCGCGACCGGTTGATGCAGCTGTGGCCTGAACCCGTGGCCCCCAAAACGCGGCTTTGGCTTAGCGAAAACCTATATGCTGGGCGGCTGCATGATATCACTGCGGCTTTGCGGTGGTCTGCCGGTGGTCAACCCGAACCCTATTTGGGGTTTAGCTACGACCAAGGGCATGTGCGGTTTTTAAAAAACATGCCACCAGCCACGCAGGCCCGTGGGCATGGGTCGTTGATCAAGGACCGGTTTGTGTTGGTCATCGACGAGGCATCCGTCGAGGCCCCACAGGGCGGCACGGTCAACGTCACCGCGTCGTCGTTTATTGTGCCCGACATCAAGGCAAAAGACGGCACCCCCGGCGTGATCCGCCTGACCGCCGAGGCGTCGGTGACGGCGGGGTTGTCGATGCTCGATCAGCCACCGCTTGAGGTGATGCGCAAGGCCGAATTGCCGGTGGCGCTTGCAGACGGGCGCGCGCGGGTGTCGGGCACATTGGCCTTGCCGTTGATCAAAGACGCCCCCGTCGAGGACGTCACATTTGACCTGACCGGCCAGATCACCGATCTGCGCAGCGCGGTGCTGATCAAGGACCGTGTGGTGCGTGCGCCAGCGCTTGACCTTGTGGTGTCCGAAACGGGCGCGCAACTCAGCGGTGCGGGCGACCTTGATGGGCTGCCCTTTGACGTCACATGGCAACAGCCGCTGCAAAACCCCGGTGCGCCGGGGCATGTCACCGGGCAAGTTGAGGTGTCCCCCGAAGGGTTGGCGGCCTTGGGCATTGATTTGCCTGCCGGATACGTGCGCGGGCAAGGCACTGCCGATATCGATATCACCTTGGCCAAAGACCAACCCCCGGCGTTGCAGCTGCAATCTGATCTGCGCGGCATTGCTCTGTCGGTGCCACCGGTGGGGTGGTCAAAACCGGCGGCAACCCCCGGCGCGTTTGCGCTAAGTGCGCAGCTCGCTGAGGTGCCGGTGGTCGATCAAATCTCGCTGGATGCGCCGGGGTTGGTCACAAACGGGACGATCACGTTTTCCGGGCCGGGAGCGTTGGACCAGATCAGCCTTGACCGGCTGCGAGTGGCCGATTGGCTGGATGTGCAGGTCGATCTGGTTGGCCGCGGCGCAGGTGTGCCCTTGGGCGTTGTGCTGGGGGGCGGCACGTTGGATTTGCGGCGTGCAGAAACCCCCGATGATGCCGCAACCTCTGACCCCGCACCTCTGACGGTGGCGCTGGACCGGCTGCAGGTCACCGATACGATTGCCATCACTGATATCCGCGGGGATTTCACCACCGGCGCGGGGCTTGGCGGGCGCTTTACCGGGCGGGTCAACGGGGGCGCGCGGGTCAACGGGCAGATGATCCCGCAGGGCGCGCGCAGTGCGATCCGGCTCACGGCAGAAGACGCCGGTGCGGTTTTGGCATCGGCCAATGTGGTGCAACAGGTGCGCGGCGGTGCATTCGAATTGATCTTGCGGCCTGTGGGCACGGGGGGCGCCTTTGATGGCACGCTCGCGGTGCGCGATACCAGCGTGCTGGACGCCCCGGCGATGGCGGGGTTGCTGAATGCGGTCAGCGTGGTTGGGCTGTTCAACGTCGAAGGCAGCGATAGCTTGTTTTTCTCGGATGTGAACGCAGATTTTCGCCTGTCGCCGCGCCAGATCACCCTGCGCGAAGCCAGCGCCGAGGGCCCCTCAATGGGGATCTCGATGGATGGAATTTACGCCACCGACACCGGTGCCTTACAGATGCAGGGGGTGATCACGCCGGTCTATATTCTGAATGGCATTGGCAGTATTTTAACCCGCCCCGGCCAAGGTCTGTTTGCGTTCAACTACACCATTGGCGGCACAGTGGACGACCCGCGCGTGTCTGTGAACCCGCTGACGGCGCTGACACCGGGTGTTGTCCGCGACCTGTTTCGTGCGCCTAAACCCGACGTGCCCTTGGCCGAAGGCGAAACCCCGCCGCCCAAGCCCGAACGGACGCGCCCCTCTTTCACTCACGGTTCAGACCGTTAAAAGGCCCCCCCATGAAACTGAGCGATTTTGATTTTGACCTGTCCGACAGTTTGATCGCGACCCGCCCCGCCGTGCCGCGCACATCTGCGCGCATGTTGGTGGCGCAGGGCGACCAGATCACCGATGCGGCGGTCACGGATATACTGACGTATCTGCGCCCCGGTGACCGGTTGGTGCTCAATGACACACGGGTGATCCCCGCCCGGCTGACAGGGGTGCGCCACAGGTCCAGTGCGCAGGGCAACACCCAAGCGCAAATTCAGGTGACCTTGCTCGAACCACGCGCCGATGGCACCTGGGCCGCGCTGATCAAGCCGTTGAAAAAGCTGAAAATTGGCGAAGAGGTGGTGTTCAACGCTGATCTGCGCGCGACATTGCAAGACACGGCAGACGGGCAGGGGCATCTGGCCTTTAACTTGACGGGCGATGCATTCGATGCCGCATTAAACGCCGCGGGCGCGATGCCCTTGCCGCCCTATATCGCGGGCAAACGCGCGGCGGACGCCCAAGACAAAACCGACTATCAAACCGTCTTTGCGCGCGCAAATGGCGCGGTCGCAGCGCCGACGGCATCGTTGCATTTTGACACTGATCTGTTGACCCGCATTGCCGATCATGGCGTGGATTTCACCCATGTCACGTTGCACGTGGGCGCGGGCACGTTTTTGCCGGTCAAGGTCGATGACGTGACCACCCACAAAATGCACGCCGAATGGGGCCAGGTCAACGCGCAGGCCGCCGCGGAGATCGCCGCGACCAAAGCTGCCGGTGGGCGTGTTATTCCTGTGGGCACCACCGCGCTGCGGCTGATCGAAACGGCGGCGCGGGGCGGCACCATTGCCGCATGGGAAGGCGACACCGATATTTTCATCTACCCCGGTTTTGCGTTTCAGGTCACCGATGCCTTGATGACCAATTTCCATCTGCCCAAATCGACGTTGATGATGTTGGTGTCGGCGCTGATGGGGCAGGGCACCGTGCGGTGCATTTACGACCACGCCATACGACAACAGTATCGTTTCTTTTCATATGGTGACGCGTCGCTGCTCTTTCCCAGATAGCCTGATGGCGTCAAAGCGACCATTGGCGTCGCACATGGACAGGATCGGCTGGCGATGGTGCGGCACGCAGTGCGTGTTGCCTCTGCCACCGCGTAATGGAGATTCGTATGCTGCAGGTCCTCTCTAGCGCTTGGGCGCTCTTGCTTGGTATGTCGTTGCTGATGGTCGGCAACGGGATGCAAGGCACTTTGCTGGGTATTCGCGGCGCGATCGAAGGGTTTTCGACGTTCGAGATGTCCATCGTGATGTCGGCCTATTTTGTCGGTTTTTTGGGGGGCTCGCGCATGGCGCCGGGGCTGATCCGCAGGGTCGGCCATGTGCGGGTGTTCGCCGCGCTAGCCTCGTTGATCTCGGCGGTGATGATCTTGTACCCCACCGTCACCGAGGTGTGGCTGTGGACATTGGGCCGCGTGCTGATCGGGTTTTGCTTTTCTGCCGTGTATGTCACCGCCGAAAGCTGGCTGAACAATGCCGCCACCAACGACAACCGTGGTCAGGCGTTGTCCCTTTACATGATCGTGCAGACGGCGGGCATCGTGCTTAGTCAGGCGTTGTTGTTGACGGCAGACCCGTCCGGATATGTGCTGTTTGTGATCCCATCGGTGCTGGTGTCCATCGCGATCACGCCGATCTTGCTGTCGATCAGCCCGACCCCCGCCTTTGACACCACCAAACCTATGAGCCTGCGAGAGCTGGCCGGGTTTTCGCCGATGGGGTGCGTCGGCATGTTTTTGCTGGGGGGGATCTTTTCGGCGCAGTTTGGCATGGCATCGGTTTATGGCGCCAAGGCGGGGCTGACGGTGCCGCAAATTTCGACCTTTGTGGCCACGTTTTTCGTGGGTGCGGTGTTGTTGCAATACCCTATCGGGTGGATATCCGACCGCATGGACCGCCGGTTTTTGATCTTGATTGTGTCGGCTGTTGGGGGCGCGGGCTCGGTTTTGGGTATGCTGCTGGGAGCAGAGTTTTCGTTGTTGTTGGTGTCGGCGTTTATTGTGGGGGGCATGTCTAACCCGCTGTATTCATTGTTGATCGCGCACACCAACGACTTTTTGGAACACGAAGACATGGCGGCAGCCTCGGGGGGGTTGATATTTATCAACGGTCTTGGTGCGATCTTGGGCCCGGTCACCACGGGCTATATGATGGATGTTTTTGGGCCGGGTGGGTTCTACCTGTTCACGGCTGTTTTGTTTGTCGCACTGGTGTTTTACGCGGGTTACCGGTCGTCGGTCAGCGCGGCCATTCCGGTGGACGAAACCGGGGCCTACGTGGCGGTTGCGCCATCCTATAGCCCGGTTGCCCTCGAATACGCGCAGGAGTACGCGATTGAGACCGAGCTAAGCGAGGACCCCGACGCGGCGACCCCCTAAATATCTCTTATTGGTGTAAATTATGACTATGAAATCAAACCAAATCACAGATAATATGTGGTTAAGGCGTGTTTATGAGGAGCGAGTGTAATGGTAGGCCCGAATGATATTTTAAACTTTTGGTTGGACGAGATTGGCCCGGATGGCTGGTACAAACAATCGGATGCGCTGGATGCGGCGATCCGCACCCGGTTCAAAGGCGCATGGGACGGGGCCAACGAGGGGCGGTTTTCGCTGTGGCTCACATATCCGTCTGGGGCGTTGGCCTATATTATTTTGATGGATCAGCTGCCGCGCAACATGTTCCGCGACACAGATCAAGCCTTTGCCAGCGACCGTGCAGCCCTTGCCGCGGCGAAATCTGCGATCGATAAAAACTGGGATCAAAAGATAGATGAACCCGCGCGGCAGTTCTTTTACCTGCCGTTGATGCATTCCGAAAACCTGCCGGATCAGGACAGATGCGTCCGGTTGATGTGCGAAAGAATGCCCGATTGCGGGGCCGACAACCTGCTGCATGCGCGCGCGCACCGGGCTGTGATCCGCAAATTTGGGCGCTTTCCCTTCCGCAATGCGGCACTTGGGCGTGGGGTGACACCACCGGAGGTCGAATTTATGGCGCAGGGTGGCTATGGCGCGATTTTGCGTGATTTACAGGCCTCTCGAGCGGCCTGATCGGGGCATCTACCCGCCCTGCCAGACCGGCGTGCATGTGTCGCGGCGCACTTCGTGTTGCTGTGGTCCGAAATATAGTTTAGCGGTAAACTATATCTTCTGAACCATCTGCGAGGACATGTCATGGCTGCGAAATCCTTTGATCTGATTGTGATCGGTGCGGGGCCTGGCGGCTATGTCGCCGCGATCCGTGGCGCCCAACTGGGCCTGTCGGTTGCGATTGTCGAACGCGAGCATTTGGGCGGCATCTGCCTGAACTGGGGCTGCATCCCGACCAAGGCGATGCTGCGGTCTTCCGAAGTGTTCCATCTGATGCACCGCGCTAAGGAATTCGGGCTCAAGGCTGACAACATCGGCTATGATCTGGATGCGGTGGTCAAACGGTCGCGCAAGGTGGCAGGGCAACTGTCGGGTGGCATCGGCCATTTGATGAAAAAGAACAAAGTCACTGTGTTTATGGGGGCGGCAACGCTGCCCGCCAAGGGCAAGGTTTCGGTCAAGACCGACAAGGGCACCGAAGACCTGACCGCCAAGAACATCGTCTTGGCCACTGGCGCACGGGCCCGCGAATTGCCGGGCCTCGAGGCGGACGGTGATCTGGTCTGGACGTACAAGCACGCGCTGGAACCCAAACGTATGCCGAAAAAGCTGCTGGTGATCGGATCAGGCGCAATCGGCATTGAATTTGCCAGCTTTTATAATACGTTGGGCGCAGATACGACCGTGGTCGAGGTTATGGACCGTGTGTTGCCCGTAGAAGACGCAGAAATTTCCGCCTTTGCGAAAAAGTCGTTTGAAAAGCAAGGCATGAAGATCATGCAAAAGGCGATGGTCAAGAAACTGGACCGTGCCAAGGGCAAGGTCACCGCGCACATCGAAGTGGGTGGCAAGATCGAAAAACAAGACTTTGACACGGTCATTTCTGCCGTGGGCATCGTGGGCAACGTCGAAGGGTTGGGCCTTGAGGCGCTTGGGGTCAAACTGGACCGCACGCATGTCGTCACGGACGAATACTGTCGCACGGGGGTTGAGGGGCTGTATGCGATCGGCGATATCGCCGGTGCGCCGTGGTTGGCGCATAAGGCCAGCCACGAGGGCGTTATGGTCGCAGATCTGATCGGCGGCAAACACGCGCATCCTGTGAAACCTGAAACCATCGCGGGCTGCACGTATTGCCACCCGCAAGTCGCGTCGGTTGGCTATACCGAAGCCAAGGCCAAAGAGCTGGGTTACGACATCAAAGTCGGGCGGTTTCCGTTTATCGGCAACGGCAAGGCCATTGCTTTGGGGGAACCCGAAGGCATGATCAAAACGATCTTTGACGCCAAAACCGGCGAACTTTTGGGCGCGCATATGGTGGGTGCCGAGGTGACAGAGCTGATCCAAGGCTACGTCGTCGGCCGCCAGTTGGAAACCACCGAAGAAGACCTGATGAACACTGTCTTCCCGCACCCAACCCTGTCGGAAATGATGCACGAAAGCGTCTTGGACGCCTACGACCGTGTGATCCACATGTAAAACCTACGTTGCCACACGCGGTGCCTGTGGATCTGGTGCTGCGCGTGGTGGCCATATTGGTGGGCAACCGGTTACATTGAGTGGTTTATAGGCCGTTGCACGACGGCGACCGAGAAAATGCCCGTGCCGCACCGTCAGACGTCGCGCAAACACCGCCATCGCCGGGCTGCGGGTATACATACACGCCCGACGTGCAAGACCCATAACGCGCTGGACGTTGATTGCGTCTGGGACGGCGCTCTGTCATGCACGGACCAAGGAGACCCGCCATGCAAAAGACACCTTGGGGATTGGTCTTGGCGCTGTGGGGCGCGGGGCTGGGCGCTGCGGCGCAATACGGCAAATTCAGCGTTATTTTTGACCAACTGCCCGCGGCTTATCCGCAGGCGGGTGCGGCTATTGGGTTTATTGTATCGGTCGTGGGGATACTGGGCATTTTCCTTGGCGTTGCTGCAGGGCTGTTGGTGGCGCGTGTCCGGTATCGGCGCGCGGTGGTGTGGGCGCTTTGGGCGGGGGCGGCGATTTCAGCGTTTCAGGCCAGCCTGCCGCCCTTGCCGTGGATGTTATTGAGCCGCGTGCTTGAAGGGCTGTCGCATTTGGCCATCGTTGTGGCGGTGCCCACGCTGATCGCGCAGATCTGCGTGCCCAAGGACCGCGGTCTGGCCCTGACGCTGTGGGGTACGTTCTTTGGCGTGGCGTTTGCGGTGCTTGCGTGGGGTGGGCTGCCGCTGGTGGCGTGGCGGGGCATCCCCGCCTTATTGCTGGCGCATGGGGGCTATATGGCAGCGTTTGCCGTGGTGCTGGGCGCGTGCCTCAAGGGTCTGCCGGATGATGCCCCGGCCCAGCCGTTTTCGCTGGCCGCCCTGATGCGCGACCACGTTGCGATCTACCGCTCGCCCTTTATCGCGGCGCCAGCGGTGGGGTGGCTGTTTTACACGTTTTGTTTCGTCTCGATCCTGACGGTGCTGCCGGGCTATCTAGCGGCTGATGTGCGCGGGCTTGTCATGGGGGCGATGCCACTGGTTAGCATTGCGTCGTCGATGACCTTGGGCGTGGTTTTGATGCGCTACATGTCCGCGATCGCGGTAGTACTTGTGGGGTTTGCGGGCAGCGCGTTGGCAATGAGCTGGCTTGGGGTTGCAGCGGGGTTGCCGGCCGCCTGCCTGACGTTGGCTGCCACGATGGGGCTGATCCAGGGCGCCAGCTTTGCGGCGGTGCCACAGCTGAATAAAACCGCGCGCGCCCAGGCCCAAGCCAACGGCGCGATGGCCCAAACCGGCAACATCGGCAACACGTTGGGTACACCCGTTATGGCGCTGGCTGTGGGCGGTATGGGCTATGCGGGGGTGCCGATATTGGCAGGGGTGGCGTTTGCTTTGGGGGCCTGCGCGCATCTGGCTCTTGCCAAGAAACGGCAGTAGGGTGCTGGTTCTACGTTTGTTCCGTATTTTTCATTGGCACTGACGCGCATTCCGCCTATGTCTAGCCGGTGAACCGGGGGTGCCCTATGGCCGAGTTAAAGAACATCGAAGTGCGCGGCGCGCGCGAGCATAATCTCAAAAACATCGACGTGGATATCCCGCGCGACAAACTGGTGGTGATCACCGGGCTGTCGGGGTCGGGTAAATCGTCGCTGGCGTTTGATACGATCTACGCCGAAGGCCAACGCCGCTATGTGGAATCGCTAAGCGCGTATGCCCGCCAATTCCTTGATATGATGCAAAAACCCGACGTGGATCATATTGCAGGGCTCAGCCCGGCGATTTCGATCGAACAAAAAACCACCTCGAAAAACCCGCGATCCACGGTGGGCACGGTCACCGAAATTTATGACTATATGCGGCTGCTCTTTGCCCGCGTCGGCACGCCGTATTCGCCCGCCACCGGCAAGCCCATCGAGGCGCAGCAGGTGCAGGATATGGTCGACCGGATCATGACAATGGAAGAGGGCACACGCGCCTATCTTCTGGCGCCGATCATCCGCGACCGCAAAGGCGAATACCGCAAAGAATTCATCGAATTGCGCAAGCAGGGTTTTCAACGTGTCAAAGTGGATGGCGCGTTTTACGAGCTGGACGAACCGCCCGCCTTGGACAAAAAATTCCGTCACGACATTGATGTGGTCGTGGACCGGATTGTGGTGCGCAAAGGGCTGGAAACACGGCTGGCCGACAGCGTGCGCACGGCGTTGGATTTGGCCGAAGGCATTGCCATTCTCGAGACGGCACCGTCCGAAGGCGACCCCGAACGCACGACGTTCTCGGAAAAATTTGCCTGCCCCGTCAGTGGGTTCACCATCCCCGAGATCGAACCGCGGTTGTTTTCGTTCAACGCGCCTTTTGGGGCCTGCCCGCAATGCGACGGTCTGGGCGTCGAGCTATTTTTTGACGAACGGCTGGTGGTGCCTGATCAAAATCTGAAAATCGCAGATGGCGCGTTGGCGCCATGGCGCAAAGGTAAATCGCCCTATTTCCTGCAGACCATCGAGGCGATTGCAAAGCACTATAAATTCAAGCAATCGACCAAATGGAAAGACCTGCCCGAAAAGATACAGAAGGTGTTTTTATACGGCTCGGGCGACGATGAAATCCCGTTCCGTTATGACGAAGGCGGCCGCGTTTATCAGGTGACCCGCAGCTTTGAAGGGGTGATCCCCAACATGGAACGGCGCTACCGCGAGACCGACAGCAACTGGATCCGCGAAGAATTTGAGCGCTATCAAAACAACCGCTCCTGTGGGGCCTGTGGTGGGTTCCGTCTGCGCGACGAGGCCTTGGCGGTCAAAATTGGCCCTGCCGGTGACGCGTTGCATGTGGGTCACGTGGTGCAGATGTCGATCCGCGAGGCGTTTGAGTGGTGCGAAGAGGTGCCCACCCATCTGACTGCGCAAAACAACGAGATCGCGCGCGCTATCCTCAAGGAAATCCGCGAACGGCTTGGGTTTTTGAACAACGTCGGGCTGGAATATCTGACGCTGAGCCGCAATGCGGGCACCTTGTCGGGCGGCGAAAGCCAACGCATTCGGCTGGCCAGCCAGATTGGGTCGGGGTTGACGGGCGTGCTTTATGTGCTGGATGAGCCTTCGATTGGGTTGCACCAGCGCGACAATGACCGGCTGTTGCTGACGCTGAAAAACCTGCGTGATCAGG
Source organism: Roseobacter sp. (assembly GCF_039970775.1). Classification (GTDB taxonomy): domain Bacteria; phylum Pseudomonadota; class Alphaproteobacteria; order Rhodobacterales; family Rhodobacteraceae; genus Roseobacter. The sequence goes on along the minus strand of NZ_JBDVLG010000049.1, from coordinate 80,320 downwards.
GCAATACCGTTATCGTGGTCGAACACGACGAAGAAGCGATCCGCGAGGCGGATTACGTGTTTGATATCGGGCCGGGCGCAGGTGTGCACGGCGGGCAGGTGGTGGCCCACGGCACCCCGCGTAAAATCGCAGCGACTAAGAAATCGGTCACCGGGCAGTACCTGACCGGGGTGCGCGAAATCCCCATTCCGGCAGAACGGCGCAAGGGCAACAAGAAGAAACTGCAGGTGGTCAAGGCCACGGGCAACAACCTACAAGGGGTCACTGTTGACTACCCGCTGGGGCAATTCGTCTGTGTCACGGGCGTGTCGGGGGGCGGTAAATCGACCCTGACGATTGAAACCTTGTTCAAGACCGCGTCGATGCGTCTGAACGGCGCGCGCCAGACGCCGGCGCCTTGCGAAACCATCAAAGGGTTGGAACATCTCGACAAGGTGATCGATATCGACCAACGCCCAATTGGGCGTACGCCACGGTCGAATCCGGCCACCTATACAGGGGCGTTCACGCCCATCCGCGACTGGTTTGCAGGCCTGCCCGAGGCCAAGGCGCGCGGCTATAAACCGGGGCGGTTTTCGTTCAACGTCAAGGGCGGGCGCTGCGAGGCGTGTCAGGGTGACGGGGTCATCAAGATCGAGATGCACTTTTTGCCGGACGTCTATGTCGAATGCGAAACCTGCAAGGGCGCGCGCTATAATCGCGAGACGCTGGAGGTCACGTTCAAGGGTAAGAACATCGCGGATGTACTTGATATGACAGTAGAAGATGCGCAAACGTTTTTCCAGGCGGTGCCGTCGATCCGCGAGAAAATGGATGCGCTGATGCGTGTTGGTTTGGGCTATATCAAGGTGGGTCAGCAGGCCACGACCCTGTCTGGCGGCGAAGCACAGCGTGTCAAACTGTCGAAAGAGCTGGCCAAAAGATCCACCGGGCGGACGCTGTATATCTTGGATGAACCCACCACCGGGCTGCATTTTGAAGACGTGCGCAAGCTGTTAGAGGTGCTGCATGAATTGGTGGATCAGGGCAATTCGGTGATCGTGATCGAACATAATCTGGACGTGGTGAAAACCGCCGATCATATCATCGACATTGGCCCCGAGGGCGGCGATGGCGGTGGTCAGATTGTGGCAACCGGCACACCCGAAAAAGTCGCCGAAGTCGCCGAAAGCTACACCGGGAAATACCTCAAACCGATGTTAGAGGCCAAACGCAAGGTCGCCGCTGAATAACCCCGTTTGCGATGACCCTTGGGCACACAGCGTGGCATCACGCGGCGCACCAACCTGTGGTGTGCCGCGTGGTTTGGGCGCCTAGCTGTGCCCGCGCTCGGACAACCGCGGCAACATAGCCGAAAAATCCTTGCCGCGCCCGTCTTCGTTTTCGACGAACTGTTTGTACAATTCCAACGCGCGCGCGCCCATGGGGGTATCGGCGTCAACGGCCTGGGCGGCCTGTTGTGACAGCCCTAGGTCTTTGAGCATCAATTCGGCTGCAAAACCGGGCTGATAGTCGTTGTCAGCCGGGCTAGACGGGCCAACGCCGGGGGCCGGGCAGTAGGCATTCATCGACCACGATGACCCAGAAGACGTGCTGACCACGTCATACATTCGCGCCCTGTCGAGACCTAATTTATCGGCCAAAGCAAAGGCTTCGCAGGTGGCGATCATGGTCGCGCCCAAGATCATATTGTTGCAGATTTTCGCCGCCTGACCCGCGCCTGCCGCCCCGCAATGCACGGCCTTTTGCCCCATGATGTCAAACAACGGTTGCGCCTTGGCGAACCCGTCTTCGGGGCCGCCCGCCATGAACGTCAGGGTGCCGGCCGCCGCACCGCCAACCCCGCCCGACACCGGCGCGTCGACGCTGGCCACCCCGTGGATCATCGCCAGATCAGCCACGGTGCGCGCGCTGTCCACATCAACGGTCGAGCAATCCAAAAACAGCGCGCCCGACGTCATGATCGGCATAATATCAGCCGCCACCGCACGCAGAATATCGCCGTTCGGCAGCATGGTCACAACGATATCGGCGTCGCGCGCAGCCTCTTGTGCGCTGGCGGCCATGGTGACGCCATCGGCGGCCTGTACCGTCATATCAAACCCGGTGATACTGTGCCCGGCCTTGGCCAGGTTGGCGGCCATCGGCGCGCCCATATTGCCTAACCCGATGAACCCAATTTTCGTGTGCGCCATCCCTGTCTCCTCCAGCTTTAGTGCGTTTTTTCCAAGTGGCATCAACATCTTGCTCACCGCGGTTGCCGGCACAGATGTGCCTGCAAATTGCCATGCGGGCTTGCGGTCCTTGTCGATGATAGCAGCGCGGATGCCTTCCAGAAAATCCCCATGTTCCATCGCCCGGTAGGTAAAGCGGTATTCCAGCTCTAGCGTCTTTTCGATAGACAAAGAAGGCCCGCGTAACCGGTGGATCACCTCAATGGCGCAGGCCATCGACAGCGGGCTGTTGCGCTGCATCTTGGTCTGGGTGTCTTTGGCAAACGGCGTGTCTTCGTGGGCCAGCAGCGTCAGAATATCTGACAGGCTCTCGCCGCTAAAATACTGATCAATCTGGTCTTGCAGCGCGGCGAACTGGCCTGTGGGGGCAGGGCTGGCGGCTGCGATCAGGATGTCGGGCGTGGCCCCTGCCTCGAGCTGGGAGATCAGGTCGGGCCACAGGGTTTCATCAATGTGGTGGTCGGCAAAGCCTGCATAGATCGCATCCGCGGGACCCATGCGCGCGGCGGTCGTGGCCAGGTATTCACCCAACCGCCCCGGCGCCAGCGCCAACATCAACGACCCGCCCACATCCGGGATCAACCCAATGCCGCATTCGGGCATAGCGATCTGGCTGGTGGCGCCCACCACGCGGTGCGACCCGTGACAGCCGACGCCGACGCCGCCGCCCATGGTGAACCCTTGCAGAAACGACACAACGGGTTTGGGGTAGGCGAATATCTTGGCGTTCAGCCGGTATTCATCGGCCCAGAATTTGCGCCCGTAGGTATAATCACCCTGCGTGCCCGTCTGGTACATTTCGGCGATGTCACCGCCTGCGCAAAAGGCGCGTTCGCCCTGCGCATCAATGACGACCTGCGTGATGCCCGCATGGTTTGTCCACGCGTCGAGGGCGGCCTCGATGTCGCGGCACATCTGGTGGGTCAGGGCGTTCAACGCTGTGGGGCGGCTCAGCGTGATGCGGCCGGTCGTGCCAGCGGTGCGGAAAATAACATCTGTCATGCGGCCAGTCATAGGCGAGCGCAGGTCGTGCAGCAACCGGCGCGCATACTGAGAGCGGAGCGATCAGCTTGTGATTCGTGGTTAAAGAGGGGTCAAGCCATTTTCTATCATCAGTGGATTTTCGCGCAACTGCTCGCCTTGACGGCTCGCGTTTGGGTTGTGTTAGGGCGAAGAGAGTAGTTAATTGTCGCATCTAATCATTTGATTTCAAACAAATGTATTGTATTAACCCTGAGTTAACTAAAGCATTGAGGCAAAATATTGCTCATGTTATAAACAGCCTAAGATTTAGGCGAAAATCTACACAAAATCACGCTAAGTCGATATATATTTTGGAGGTAATTTTATGCGTCATATTTTTGCAGCAGCCGGGTTGGTTGCTTTGTCTGTTACGACCTTGGGCAGTGCCGCTTCGGCGGCAACAGCGACATTTGAATTTGGATGTGGCGGCGGTGTCGTATGCGATTCACCCTCGTCTTCAAATTCGAATGTGAACAGCCTGTCGTCATCTTTTGACCTGACAGATGGTGGCCTGACCGTCACAGCTTCTGCGGGCTTCTTCGAAGGTGGGGTTAGCTTTCTGACCGCGACCAACATCATCACCAGCGCGGACCCACAAGACAACGCCAAGATTGGTCGTTTTGTTGGAGGCGCAGGGGTGTTTTCTGCGCCCGACGGCAACCATACGGTTGACGGTTTCGACACCAACAATGATTTCATTAAGCTGAGCTTTAGCCAAGACGTTGCGCTGAGCGAAATCGGTTTTGGCTTTTTCGGCAGAAACGACGATTTCCGCTATCTTTATGATGTGGACGGCGATGGCGACATCGACGAAGGCGATTTCCTGAGCGATCAATTTGCTGTGGTTGACCCCTTTGCAGACGTCGCTCCGGCAAGCAGCTCGGTCTGGGCCGTTGCAGCCTTTGGCGCAAATGACAGCTGGAAACTGAGCTCGGTCACAGTGTCTTTTGATGACGCGTCTGTGCCACTCGCACCTGTGCCACTGCCAGCGGCTGGGTGGATGCTTTTGGCCGCTCTGGGCGGCATGGCAGGCGTGCGCCGTCGCTTCTCTGCCTAAGCGTCGATTGCTATAAAACACAAAGGGCGGCCCATACGGCCGCCCTTTTGCGTTCATCAGATGTGGTGCGCCCAGACCAACCGGCCTGGGCGTTTTGCGTTATTCCATCACGGGGATAGAAAATTCGCCGCCCTCTTTGATACCCGACGGCCAGCGCGCCGTCACGGTTTTGGTGCGCGTGTAGAATTTGAACGCATCCGGCCCGTGCTGGTTTAGATCGCCAAAGACAGATTTCTTCCAACCGCCAAAGGTGTGATAGGCCAGCGGTACCGGGATAGGCACGTTGATACCGACCATGCCGATGTTGATTCGGTTGGCAAAATCGCGCGCCGCATCGCCGTCACGGGTAAAGATCGCGGTGCCATTGCCGTATTCGTGATCCATCGCCAGCCCCAGCGCCTCTTCGTAGGTTTGGGCACGCACGGTCGACAGGACTGGGCCAAAGATCTCTTGGGTGTAGATGTCCATGTCTTTGGTCACATGGTCAAACAAATGCGGCCCCACAAAGAACCCGTCTTCGTAGCCTTGCAGTTTGAAATCACGTCCATCGACAACCAGTTTCGCGCCCTGATCAATGCCCGTCTGCACCAAACGCTCGATGTTGGCCTTGGCCGCCGCCGTCACAACAGGCCCGTAATCGACGTCATTGCCCGCAGTATAGGGGCCGACCTTTAGCTTTTCGATACGTGTGGTCAGTTTTTCAACCAGCCGGTCGGCGGTTTCGTCGCCCACCGGCACGGCCACAGAAATCGCCATGCAGCGTTCGCCCGCCGCACCGTAACCTGCACCGATCAACGCATCAGCAGCCTGATCCATATCGGCGTCGGGCATGATGATCATGTGGTTTTTCGCGCCGCCAAAACACTGCACGCGTTTGCCCTGCGCACAGCCCGTGGCATAGATATATTCCGCAATTGGGGTCGACCCCACAAAGCCGACCGATTGGACCGTGTCGTCATATAGGATCGCGTCAACGGCCTCTTTGTCGCCGTTCACAACCTGAATAACGCCTTTGGGCAGGCCTGCTTCTTCGAGCAGTTCAGCCAGCATCAGCGGCACGGATGGGTCGCGTTCGGACGGTTTTAGGATAAACGCATTGCCGCAGGCGATGGCAGGCGCAAACATCCACATGGGGATCATCGCGGGGAAGTTGAACGGCGTGATGCCGGCCGTCACGCCCAAGGCTTGGCGCATGGAATACATGTCGATGCCGGGGCCTGCGCTGTCGGTGTATTCACCTTTCAACATCTGCGGTGCGCCGATGCAATATTCCACCACTTCAAGGCCGCGCTGTACGTCGCCTGCGGCGTCGGGCAGGGTTTTGCCGTGCTCGCGGCTCAGCGCTTCGGCCAATTTATCCATGTCACGGTTCAGCAGGTCGACGAATTTCATCAACACGCGGGCGCGGCGTTGGGGGTTCACGGCGGCCCATTTGACCTGCGCCTGCGCGGCAAAGGCCACGGCCTGTTCGACTTCGGCCTTGGAGGCCAGCGGGCATTTGGCCTGCACTTCGCCGGTGGCGGGGTTCATCACGTCGGCAAAACGGCCCGATGTGCCTTTGACGTGTTCGCCGTTTATAAAGTGGGTCAGTTCTTGCATTATGTGTCTCCGCGCGGGTTGGTCTATGCCCGGCGCCTGCGCCGAACGTTTTTATACGATTGCCGCCACCTTAGTCTTGCAAAAACATGGGTGAAAGAGGGAAGATGGCAAAGTCGTTTTGTGTTTTTGCAAAATGAAATTCGCGTACGGAGCCTGACAATGCACACCAACTGGGATGATCTGCGGCTGTTTCTGGCGGTCGCGCGCGAAGAATCGCTGTCGGGGGCGGGTAAAATACTGCGGTTGGACCCGGCCACATTGGGCCGCCGGATGCAGCGCCTGGAGGCTGCGTTGCAAGCGACGCTTTTCGCCAAATCCCCCCAAGGCTACGCGCTGACCGAAGCGGGGCAGTCGCTATTGGCGCGGGCCGAAACAGCCGAACGCGCGATGCGCAACGTTGTGGCCGAACTGCCCGTCGACACAGAAACCCTCAGCGGGCAAATTCGCATTGGGGCGCCGGACGGCAGTGCCAACTATCTGTTGCCGCAGGTCTGTGCGGCGATCTGCGATCAAAACCCCGACCTTGATGTGCAAATCGTGGCGCTGCCGCGGGTGTTCAACCTGTCGCGGCGCGAAGCCGATATGGCCATCGGGGTCAGTGCGCCCACCGCCGGGCGGCTGGCGGTGCAAAAGATCACCGATTACCGCCTGCATCTGGCTGCATCGGCGGACTACCTTGCGGCCCATCCGCCGATCACAGACGTGCAAGACCTGCGGCATCACCGGTTGGTGGGGTATATCCCCGATATGATTTTCGACCGCGAACTGGATTATTTGGGGGATCTGGGCATCACACGGGTGCCGTTGGCGTCCAATTCGGTGTCGGTGCAGATCAACTGGATCCGGCAGGGCGGCGGCGTTGGCATTGCGCATGATTTCTCACTGCCCGCGATGCCGGGGGTGCAGCGTATCCTGACGGATCAGCTAAGCCTGACGCGGGCGTTTTATCTGATCCGTCATGTCGATGACCAACGAAACCTAAGGCTCAGCCGGTTTGCGCAGGCCCTGACCACAGGTTTGCGCGCCGAAGTCGCCCGATTGGAAGCGGTCGCTTGACTTGATACAACTTTAGGGTGACGCTGACCCTGTCTTCAGCACGTCCAAAGGAGGTTCGGCATGTTGGTGTCTCAGATTTTGAAAACCAAGGACTTAAGCGATATTGTGACGGTCACACCCGTGACGTTGGTCGCCGAGGCCGCGCGCATTCTATCAGAAAAGCGGATCGGCACCGTGGTTGTGTCACGCGACGGATCATCGGTGGATGGTATCCTATCGGAACGCGATATCGTACGTGAGGTTGGCGCGCGCGGGGCAGGGTGCTTGTCGCATCCGGTCGAGGCATTGATGACCACCAAACTGGTGACCTGCGGCAGTGATGACCCTGCCGACACCGTGTTGCAAAAGATGACAGACGGCCGGTTTCGCCATATGCCGGTGATGGCGGGCGGCAAATTGGTCGGCTTGATATCGTTGGGCGATGTGGTCAAGGCCAAGCTGATGGAAGTGTCCATGGAGAAAGATGCGCTAGAGGGGATGATTATGGGGCATTGACCCCGGCGGCGCATGTGGGTGTTGGGGCGTTAACCTCTTGCATTCCAGCGACCAAAATGGTCGTGTGCACACAACATCCACGACAGGAGAGCCCACATGCGCGTTGGCCTCTATCCAGGCACTTTTGACCCCATCACCTTGGGGCACATCGATATTATCAGGCGGGCCGCTGTTTTGCTGGACCGTCTGGTTGTTGGTGTTGCGATCAATCGCGACAAGGGCCCGTTGTTTGATCTCGAAGAACGCGTCGCCATGATTGAGGCCGAATGCGTGGAATTGGCCGCGCAGACGGGCACAGAAATCGTGGTGCATCCGTTCGAAAACCTGCTGATCGATTGCGCCCACGATGTCGGCGCGCAGATCATTGTGCGGGGTTTGCGGGCTGTGGCCGATTTCGAATATGAATATCAGATGGTGGGGATGAACCGGCAGCTGAACAGCGACATCGAGACGGTATTCTTGATGGCGGACGCCCAACATCAGGCGATTGCCAGCAAGCTGGTCAAGGAAATCGCGCGGCTGGACGGTGATGTCAGCAAATTCGTGACCCCGCAGGTGCACCGCGCGCTTTTGGCCCGGCTGGGCAAAAGCTAAAGCAAGCCGCCTATCCGCGCGGTCACATCCAACATTCGGTTGGAAAACGCCCATTCATTGTCGTACCACGCCAGCACGCGCACCCATGTGCCATCCTGCACGCGGGTTTGGTCTTCGGATAGGATCGCGCTGTGAGGGTCTTGGCGAAAATCTGACGACACCAATTTATGCGGCGTGGTGGCCAATGTCCCGGCCAGCGGCCCTGCGGCTGCGGCGCGAAAGGCAGCGTTCACTTGGCCCACTTCGACGGCACACGCGACCTCGACCGACAGATCAATGCACGACACATTGGGCAGCGGCACCCGAATGGCTTGGCCGGTGATCCGCCCGGCCAATTCGGGCAGAACCTCGCCCAAGGTTTGCGCCGCCCCGGTTGTGGTGGGGATCATCGACAGACCCAGCGCACGACCACGGTATAGGTCGCTGTGGGGCGCGTCATGGGTGGGTTGCGCGCCGGTATAACAGTGCACCGTGGTCATCATGCCGCGTGTCACGCCGAATGCGCTGTGCAACACCTGCGCCACGGGGGCCAAACAGTTTGTGGTGCACGACCCGTTCGAGACGATCAGGTCATCGGCGGTGATCAGGTCTTCATTTACCCCCCAAACGATGGTTTTGCACGGGCCTGTTGCTGGCGCCGACAAAATCACCCGCCGCGCGCCGTGCTCTAGATGTTGGCGCGCCTTGTCCGGGTCGGTGAACTGGGCACTACAATCAAGTACGATATCAACATCACCCCAATCGAGGGTGGTTTGGTCATGCCCTGTCATGATGCGAATGGGCCCCGCACCAAGGTCTAGCCCTGCGTCGGATTTGGTGATTGGCCCGGCATAGCGGCCATGCAGGGAATCATACTCAAACAGGTGCATCAACGTGTCTGCGGGGGCGGGATCATGGATCGCCACCACCTGCAGGCCCGGTGTCGCCCGTTGCATCAAGGCGCGCAAAACGGTGCGTCCGATGCGCCCAAACCCATTGATCCCGAGCGTTACAGTCATGTCATGCCTTTCTATGGCCCGGCAGCGGGCAGGTTATCTCCAGAAGGAGATCCATTCGATAAGCTCTGCCAGCTTTTTCCCAATGAAAATAAGGTGCTGTGTTCCATAGATCAGAACATCTACCACCACAAAAGCCGCGATCAGCGTGCCCAGAACAAGCGCGATGCGAGGTGTCATCTGGTCTCTTTCTTCAGGTTGCATGCCTATATGTCGGGTATGACAGGCCCGCCTGCGCGCCGCAAGCGGTGCTGGAATGCGCCCACTGATCAGCCCAGATGCCCCATGCTGACGGCCACATCGGCCATGCGCGCCGAAAACGCCCATTCGTTGTCGTACCACGCCAAAACGCGCACCGTACGGCCGCCGACCACTTTGGTCTGGTCGGGCGCCACAATGCAGCTGTGTTCGGTGTGGTTGAAATCAACCGATACCTTGGCCTCGGGGTCGTAGGCCATCACGCGCGACATCGGCCCGGCGGCGGCGGCCTGCAAGGCGGCGTTGACCTGCGCAACGGTGACATCGCGCGCGGTTTCAAACGTCAGATCCACCGCTGACACGTTGGGTGTGGGCACCCGCAGTGCCGTCCCATCAAGTTTACCCGCCAGATTGGGCAGCACCTCACCCAGCGCCTTGGCCGCCCCCGTCGACGTGGGGATGATCGCCATCGCTGCCGCCCGCGCGCGGTACAAATCATCGTGGCGACGGTCCAGCGTGGGTTGGTCGCCGGTATAGGAATGGATTGTGGTCATGATGCCGCGCTCTATGCCAAACGCGTCGTCCAACACCTTGGCGAGGGGCGCCAAACAGTTGGTGGTGCACGACCCGTTTGAGATGACCGTATCAGCAGGCAATAGATCGCGGTGGTTGACGCCGTAAACCACGGTGCGGTCCACGCGTTTGGCCGGCGCCGAGATAAGCACCCGTTTGGCGCCGCGGCCGATGTGGGGTTTGACCGCGTCGCCATCGTTGAATTTACCGGTACATTCGAGCACCACATCAACGCCTGCCCAGTCAAGATCATTCATGTTGTAGCTGGACATCACGCGAATGGGCCCGCGCCCCAGATCGATCGCATTTGCGCCCACGGTGACTGTGCCGGGAAAGCGCCCATGCACGGAATCGTATTTGATCAGATGCGCGGCTGTTTCCAGCGGCCCGGTGGCGTTGATCGCCACCACATCAATGTCATTGCGCCCCGATGTGGCGATATGCGCCAAGGTGCAGCGCCCGATGCGCCCAAACCCGTTGATACCAACTTTGATCGTCATGTGCACTCTCCCAACTCAAACTATGCTATGTCTATAGCCGGTGCTGATCTGGGGTGAAATTACTAAAATGGCATGTTTTCAGAATGTTAGCGTTAAACCTAAGGGCCAGATATATATCACTGCACGTATAGCATGTATTTCGACATGGATTGCCAAAACCCGCCTGTCGTTCTAGCTCTGCTGTTCAGGATCGTTGAAAAGGGAAATATGGCATGAGCGGATTGATTGCGTTGCTTGATGATGTGGCCGCGATTGCCAAGGTGGCGGCGGCCTCTGTGGATGATGTGATGGCGCAGGCGGCCAAGGCTGGGTCCAAGGTAGCGGGGGTTGTGATTGACGACGCCGCTGTAACGCCGAAATACGTCACCGGCTTTGAGGCCAAACGCGAGCTGCCGATCATCTGGAAAATCACCAAAGGGTCGCTGTTTAACAAGCTGGTTATTTTGATGCCCGCGCTGCTATTGTTGAACGCCTTTGCGCCTTGGGTGATCACGCCGATGTTGATGTTGGGCGGGGCGTATCTGTGTTTTGAAGGGGCCGAAAAGATCTATCATTGGCTCTATCCCCATGGCGACGGGCATGTGGCGCATGACATGTCCACGGGCGATCCGCTGCATCTCGAAGAGACCCGCGTCAAAGGCGCTATCAAGACCGATTTTATCCTATCCGCCGAAATCATGACGATCATCCTGTCGAACATCGAGGCCGATACCTTTTGGTTCGAGGCCGCAACGCTGGCGTTTGCCGGTGTCGCGGTGACGGTGTTTGTGTATGGGGCGGTGGCGTTGATCGTGAAAATGGACGACCTGGGCGTGTGGATGGCCGCCAATGGGCTAACCGGCGCAGGCCGCACTTTTGGCCGCGGGTTGGTCAAGGGCATGCCCAAGCTGTTGACCCTGCTGACAATTATAGGCACAGGCGCGATGCTGTGGGTGGGCGGGTCTATTATCATTCATGGGTTGGATGTGCTGGGCGCATCGTGGCTGTATGACCAGATCCACCATATCGCCGTTGCCATCGGGCAGGGCGCGGGGTTTGTTGAATGGCTGGTAACGGCGCTGTTTGACGGGATCTTTGGGATCGCCTTGGGGATGCTGTTGATCCCCGTTGTGGGCCGGGTGCTGGCCCCCGTCTTTGTGGCACTGGGCGGAAAAGACGGGGGCGCGCATTAACGCGCGTACCCGTAGGGGGGCCGGGTAGCCCCCCAATTGAGGTCGCTTATTTGATCAGCGACTTGGCTTTTTCGGCGACGGCCTCTGCGGTGATGCCGAACTCTTTATATAGTGTGCCCGCAGGCGCAGAGGCACCAAATCCGTCCATGCCCACAAAGGCCGATTTTTCGCGACGACCACGTTCGCCAGACAACCAACGGTCCCAGCCAAAGCCAATGCCCGCCTCAACCGCGACCCGTACAGGGCCACCGGGCAAGACGCGCTTGCGGTAGGCTTCGTCTTGCTCTTCGAACAGCTCCCAGCAGGGCATGGACACAACGCGGGTGCCGATGCCTTGCGCCTGCAGAATGTCCCGCGCCGCCAGCGCGATTTCGACCTCAGAGCCCGTCGCCATCAAGATCACCTGACGTTTTCCATCGGCATCGACCAACACATAAGCGCCCTGCGCGGTCAGGTTTTTGGTCTTATGTTCGGTCCGCACGGTGGGCAGCCCTTGGCGTGTCAGCGACAAGACCGAAGGTGTCTCTTTGGTGCTCAGCGCGACTTCCCAGGCTTCGGCCGTCTCGATGGTGTCGGCGGGGCGGAACACATAGGTATTGGGTGTCGCGCGGCTGATGGCCAGATGTTCCACCGGTTGGTGCGTTGGGCCGTCTTCACCCAGACCGATACTGTCGTGGGTCATCACAAAAACCGTGGGGATTTTCATCAAGGCAGCCAACCGCATAGATGGGCGCGCATAGTCGGTGAAACACATGAATGTGCCGCCGTAGGGGCGGATGCCGCCGTGCAGCGCCATACCGTTCATGGCTGCGGCCATACCGTGTTCGCGCACGCCCCAATAGACATAGCGCCCACCGCGGCTGTCGGTGTCAAACACACCCAGATCAGACGTCTTGGTGTTATTGGAGCCGGTCAGATCTGCCGACCCACCGACGGTTTCGGCCATCACCGGGTTGATGACTTCCAGCACTTTTTCCGAACTCGCACGGGTGGCCAGTTTGGGTGCCGTTTCGGACATCTGTTTCTTGAAGGCCTTCACCACAGCGCTCAGCTTTTTGGGCACGTCCAACGCGTAGGTGCGGTTGAAGGTCTCGCGCTTGCCACGGGGCAGGGTGTCAAAGCGTTCTTCCCAGGCGCGACGGGTGGCCGCGCCGCGTGCGCCGATGGTTTCCCATGCGGCTTTGACGTCTGCAGGCACCTCGAAGGGGCCGGTTGTCCAACCATAGGCGGCTTTGGCAGCGGCCATTTGGTCGGCGTCGGTCAATGCGCCGTGACCCTTGGAGGTGTCCTGCGCCGCGTGGCCCAACGCGATGTGGGTTTTGCATGCGACCATCGTGGGTTTGTTGCCCTTTTTGGCCTGTGTGAGTGCGGCATCGATTTCCGCCGGGTTATGACCGTCGATTTCGATCACAGCCCAACCTGCGGATTTGAAACGCCCCACTTGATCGGTGCGATCCGACAAAGTCACCGGCCCGTCGATGGTGATGTTGTTGTTGTCCCACAGCACGATCAGTTTGCTAAGCTGGTGACGGCCCGCCAAGGTGATCGCCTCTTGGCTGACGCCCTCCATCAGGCAGCCATCACCGGCGATGACATAGGTATAGTGGTCCACGACCTTTTTGCCGTAGGTGGCGCGTTGGATTTCCTCGGCCATGGCAAAACCCACCGAATTGGCGATGCCCTGACCCAACGGGCCGGTGGTGGTTTCAATGCCAGAGGCGTGGCCATATTCGGGGTGGCCCGCGGTGCGCGCGCCCCACTGGCGGAAATTCTTGAGCTCGTCGAGCGTCATATCCGCATAGCCCGTCAGGTGTAGTAGCGAATAGAGCAACATAGACCCGTGCCCCGCCGACAGGATAAACCGGTCACGGTCAGGCCAGTTGGGTTGGGTTGGGTCAAAATTCAGGTGCTTTTCAAACAGCACAGTGGCCACGTCTGCCATGCCCATTGGCATGCCGGAATGGCCGGAATTTGCGGCGGCCACGGCATCCAATGTCAGGGCGCGAATGGCGGTCGCTTTGGCCCAATGGTCGGGGTTTGCTGTCGCAAGAGCTTTGAGATCCACGGAAACGGTATCCTTTGTCGGTTCGAAAAGGCCCACAAGGGGCGCTGAAAAGGCGAAAACGCCGTATCTTGGGGGCTGCATATCAGGGACTTCGCAAAGATCAAGGGCGTGTCACGGCCTTTGGGGGGGGCGCAGATGAAGACCGCCCGCCAAGGGGTTGATCCCAAACAAAGGCCCATTTGTTGCCCCCGCTATTTATCGTTACGGTTGTCGCAAGTCAGAGCGATTCGGCCCGGTGTTTTGGGCGCAGGGATCGCGGAGTGCGACAATTGAGGTGGGCATGAGCGAAATCGAAAACTTGCACAGCCGGATTATGGCGGCAATGGACCGGGTCGCGCGCGGGCTGGATGGTTTGGGTGATCCGGGACGTGACCAGGTAGACGCGTTGACGCAAGCGCTTGACGCAGAGCGGGCGTCAAGCGCCGAGCTGTCGGCGCGGTTGGATGAGGTTCAGACCGATCACGATCAGGCGTTGACCCAAGCACAAACACAAGCGGCCGAGGCGCAAGCACAGGCCAGCGAGGCGCAAGCGCAAGTCGCCGAAGCACAGGCGCAGGCTGCTGAGGCGCAGGCGCGTGTCGCGGCGTTTGATCTTGATCTGCAACGATTGCGGCGGGCAAACGGCCAGCTGACCGAAGCCTGCGAGGCCTTGCGGGATGCGAATACCCAAGGTGTGGGAGACCCACATCTGATCAATACCGGGATGCGGGCCGAATTGGACGCATTGCACGCCGCGCGGGCCGCCGAGATTGCCCATGCAGATGAGATCCTCGCGGCGCTGACGCCTTTGCTTGATCCCGCACCCGCCCAGCCAGAGGAGGCCAGCTGATGCCTGACGTGACGATACATATCGGGGGCCGGCAGTTTGATGTGGCCTGCCAGTTGGGCGAAGAGCACTATCTGCACACGGCGGCCAAGATGCTGGATGACGAAGCGCAGGTCCTGGCTGATCAAGTGGGCCGTATGCCCGAGGCGCGGATGTTGCTGATGGCGGGGCTGATGTTGGCCGATAAAACCGCCAACGTCGAAGATCAGGTCGCCGAAATGCAAGCCAAGCTGGCCGCCTGCGAGGCCGAATTGGCCACTCTGCGCGAAAGCCGCGCCGAACCAGAGCGCATCGAGGTGCCCGTGGTGCCACAAGCGGTGACTGATACTTTGGCCGAACTCGCCGCGCGCGCCGAATCCTTGGCCACAGCAGTAGAGGAAAAGGCGCAGGCCTGATCTGCGTCTTTCCTATGAGTGTGTGTGCGGTTCAAAGACATACGCCATAATCGGCCGCGCGCGCAGAGTGGCGCATCTATGGTGGCGTCGCAGGTTCGACCAGCCGCAGATAGCACACAGCCCCGCCGATGATGGTCCCTGTCAAGCCGATATTGAAAGTGAGCGCCAAAGACATGCCGTTTTCGACGAGCAACACCAGCCCTAAGGACCACCCAAGGAAAACCGCGTAAGACATGCAAGCCCCCCCAAACCGCGCCCGTTTTCGTGACACTGCATAGGCAATTGCGAAGGCGACCAAGAACGGAAACCACGTTTCCAACACAGGGTTGCTGTAATGCATCCCCAAAGAGGCCCCACCCGGAAACGACCTGCCCGTAAACATCGCGATCAAGGGGTGGTTCCACGGCAAAAATGGATGGGCCGCCTCAAAGAGGCTGAGCGCTGCCCAAGTTGCGAAACCACCCAAAACCGCAGCGCTATATGTCAGGAGACGTCGTATCATATCTGCAGTGTTGGCCTAAAGGTCAGCGGCAGATGCAAGGTGCAATGAACCACACGCCGGTTTTATCGCACCGGCAGCCCCCGTGCGCCCATACCAGGCACACAGGTTCATGTTGGCCGCGGTTGAGCTTAGCCGTTGGCTTCGCGGATTTTATCGGCGGCGTCTTTGTCGAAATCCACGCCGTTTTCTTCGAACAACGTGTCCAACTCACCCGACAGGGTCATTTCTGTGATGATGTCGCAGCCCCCGACGAATTCGCCCTTGATATAAAGCTGCGGAATCGTCGGCCAGTCAGAGAATTCCTTGATGCCTTGGCGCACGGTTTCATCCGCCAATACGTTCACGTCGGAATATTCGATGCCCATGTAGTTCAACACGCCTGCGACGCGGCTGGAAAACCCGCACTGGGGCATTTCCTTGGTGCCTTTCATGAAAAGCACGACAGTATTGGCGGAAATTGCGTCTTGGATGGTGCTGTTTACGTCTGACATATGTGTGGTCCTTTACCGGTGAGCTGGCCCAATAGGGGGCCATGCAAGGGGTGTGTCAATTTTAGTCGGGCGCCTTAGTGGTCAACCCCAAGGCGTGCAGATCCCCGTTGGATCCATCCATTTTGCCTTTGAGCGCTGCATAGACGGCACGTTGTTGTTGCACGCGGTTTTTCCCGCGAAAGCTCTCATCCACCACCATCGCGGCCATATGCACACCGTCGTTGCCTTCGACTTTGATATCGGCATTGGGAAAGCTGGCGCGCAGAAGATCTTCGATTTCGTTGGCTTGCATTGGCATTGGGTGGCTCCATTCTGGTCTTGGGTACAAATGTAGGGGGCTGGGCAGTCGGGGACAAGGTGCCAATTGGGGGCATGGTGTGCAATCTCGTCGCGGATGCAGGTTTTTGGGCAGACAAGGCTGCGGGCTTGGTGAATAGTCGCCCGCAAAGAGGGGGGTATGTCATGGAAATGTTCGAAAACGCGCCAGAGCAAGCACTGGCTTGGCACGATGCAGGGCGCGGTGCGGTGCTGGCCACGGTGGTGGAAACCTGGGGGTCTGCGCCACGGCGTGTGGGGGCGCAGTTGGTCATTGCTGCAGATGGTGAAATGCAGGGGTCGGTGTCTGGGGGGTGCGTTGAAGGCGCGGTGGTGCTTGAGGCCACGGACGCGTTGGAAAAGGGCGTGGCGCGCGTGTTGGAATACGGCGTCAGCGATGACGACGCCTTTGCCGTGGGGCTGGCGTGCGGTGGGACGATCCGCGTGTTGGTGGAACCCGTGGGCGCGGTGCTGCCGGTTGATGTGTTGCGCGGCCTTGTTGCGGCCCGCGCGGCGCGCACCCCGGTGGCCTATCAGGCCAATCTGACCAGTGGCGCGCGGCAGTTGGTGCACAGCGGATATGCAGATAGGTTCGCTATGGACCGGTCGGGCTTTGAAGAAGACGGTGCTGTATTTGTGGCCATTCACAACCCGCCCTTGCGGTTGGTTGTGGTGGGGGCCGTGCATATCGCACAGGCTTTGGTGCCGATGGCGCGAATTGCCGGGTACGACCCCTATATCGTTGATCCGCGCGCGGCGTTTGGGTCTCAGGCGCGGTTTCCCGGCGAACGCATTGTGTCTGATTGGCCCGATGACGCGTTAGAAAGCATCGGGATCGACACCCGCACAGCGGTGGTTTTGTTGACCCACGACCCCAAATTGGACGACCCGGCGCTGTTGATCGCGTTGAAATCGGGGGCGTTCTATATCGGGGCGCTGGGGTCCACGCGCACCCATGCGGCGCGGCTCAAACGGTTGGGTGCCGAAGGGATTGCGCCGGGCGATCTTGACCGCATTCACGGGCCCATCGGGTTGGATATCGGGGCCTCAGGCCCGCCCGAAATCGCGGTGTCGATCATGGCGGAAATGCTGCGCGTTCTGCGGCGCGGATCATGAAATTCGGGCAGGTTGAGACGGCACAGGCCGAGGGCGCGATACTGGCGCATTCGGTGATGCTGGAGGGGGGCGGGCGGCTGCGCAAGGGCCGTGTGTTGCAGCCCGACGATATCGCAGCACTCGTTGCGGCGGGCACCGCACAGGTCGTTGTGGCGCAGATTGAACCGGGGGATGTGCTCGAAGATGCGGCGGCGCAGGCGCTGGCGCAGGCCTTGGTGCCTGACCCTGTGGGGTGTCATTTGCGCCTGTCAGAGGCCTTTACCGGGCGGGTGAACCTGTTTGCGCAGGGGCCGGGGGTGGCGGTTTTGGATGTGGCTGCACTTGAGGCGCTGAACCGGGTGCATCCGATGATCACGTTGGCCACGGTGCCGCAACATCAACAAATGAACGATGGCGGGATGGTCGCGACGATCAAGATTATCTCTTATGCGGTGCCTCAGGCCGCTTTGGCCGAGGCCTGCGCCGTGGCGCGCAGTGCCATCCGACTGGCGCCGCCGGTGATAGACGAGGTGCGGTTGATCATCACAACGATCCCCGGAGGGGCCGGAACCAAGGGGCAAAAAGCGATTGCCGACAGGGTCGCGGCCTTTGGCCTGACGTTGGTTAAGGTGCAGGTGGTGGCGCACACCGAACCGGCGCTGCGTGATGCGTTGATGGCCGCCACGCAGGGCCTGACCTTGATCCTGACGGGATCTGCGACATCAGACATCGACGATGTGGCCCCGGCCGCGGTGCGTTTGGCAGGGGGGCGGGTGACCCGCTTTGGCATGCCGGTTGATCCGGGTAACCTGCTGTTTTTGGGTGATTTCGCGGGTGGCCCCGTGATTGGGTTGCCGGGGTGCGCGCGGTCTCCGGCACTCAATGGTGCCGATTGGGTGTTGTCGCGCGTTCTGTGCGGTGTGCCCGTTGGCGACGACGACATTGCCGCGATGGGGGTGGGCGGGTTGCTCAAGGAAATCCCCACCCGGCCACACCCCCGCGCCGGGCGACGCCCGCGCTGATCACGCATAGGTGTCGCGTTTTTTCGCGCCGGGGGCAGTTTGCGGTTCTCAACTCTTGATCCACATGGTTAACTCTCCTTAATCAAAATCCAGGGAGTTTTTTAAATGGCCAAGGTTGAGATGGTTGTGAATGGGGTCGCCAGCACCGGAGATGTCGAGGGGCGCACATTGCTGTCGACATTTCTGCGTGAAACGTTGGACCTGACAGGCACGCACGTGGGCTGTGACACGTCGCAATGCGGGGCGTGTGTGGTGCATGTGAACGGCCAGGCGGTAAAGTCATGCACGATGCTGGCGGCCGAGGCCGCAGGGGCCACTGTGTCGACCATCGAAGGCATGGCCGCGCCGGATGGCACGTTGAATGTGATCCAGCAGGCGTTTCAGGATCATCACGGGTTGCAATGCGGGTTTTGTACGCCGGGCATGGTGATGTCGGCGGCGGCGCTGTTGAAGGAAAACCCCAAGCCAAGCGAAACAGAGGTGCGCGATTACCTTGAGGGCAATATTTGCCGCTGCACCGGGTATCACAACATCGTCAAGGCGATCATGGCGGCATCTGGCCAAGATGTGGCGGCTGTCGCGGCGGAATGAGCGTTTGCGCCCGCCCCGAAGGGGACGTGGTGCGCATCTGATAATCACGACTGACGCCAAGGGCGGCGGGACGTGTATGCATTTGGGTAGGGTGGGCCTTTAGACCACCATTTGACAGGGAGGAAAGACATGCCAAAGGACGGAGGCATCGGTGCCAGCTCAAAGCGGCGCGAGGATATTCGGTTTCTGACAGGGGCCGGGAATTACACAGATGACATCAATATTCGGGGGCAGGCGCATGTGTTTTTCCTGCGCTCGGATGTGGCGCATGGGACGCTGGCATCCATAGATACGGCTGCGGCCGCCGCGATGCCGGGGGTGGTGCAGGTCTTTACCGGCGCTGATTTTGAGGCAGTCGGTGGCATTCCGTGTGGCTGGCAGATCACCGACAAACATGGCCAACCTATGCAAGAACCGCGCCACCCGATTTTGGCCCACGGCAAGGTGCGCCATGTGGGCGAACCCATCGCCGCCGTTGTGGCCAACACGCTGGAACAGGCCCGCGATGCGGCCGAGGCCATTGTTGTTGAGATCAATGAACTGCCCGCCGTGGTCGATATGAAGGCCGCAGTGGCCAACGCCGACGTCAAGGTGCACGACGATCTGACGTCGAATCTGTGCTATGACTGGGGCTTTGTGGAGGAAAACAAAGCCGCCACCGATGCCGCGTTTGAGGCGGCGGCCCATGTCACCACGCTGGAATTGGTGAACAACCGTCTGGTCGCCAACCCGATGGAACCGCGCGTGGCCGTGGGGGATTACGCCCGTGGCACCGGCGACAGCACGCTTTATACCACCAGTCAGAACCCGCATGTGATCCGCCTGTTGATGGGGGCGTTTGTGTTGGGCATTCCTGAACATAAATTGCGGGTGGTGGCGCCCGATGTGGGCGGTGGCTTTGGCACCAAGATCTTCCACTACCAAGAAGAGGCGTTCGTGACCTTTGCCGCCAAGGCCTGCAACCGCGCGATCAAATGGACCTCAAGCCGGTCCGAGGCGTTTATGTCAGACGCCCATGGCCGCGACCACGTGACCAAGATCGAACTGGCGCTGGATGCGGACAATAACTTTACCGCCGTACGTACGGAGACGTATGCAAACATGGGCGCGTATCTCAGCACCTTTGCGCCGTCGGTGCCCACATGGCTGCATGGCACGCTGATGGCGGGCAATTACAAAACGCCGCTGGTCTATGTGAACGTCAAGGCGGTGTTCACCAACACTGTGCCGGTGGATGCCTATCGCGGCGCGGGCCGGCCCGAAGCGACCTATCAACTTGAACGCGTGATCGACAAGGCCGCGCGTGAATTGGGGGCAGACCCTGTGGCGCTGCGGCGGCAGAACTTCATCACGGAATTCCCCTATGCCACGCCTGTGGCGGTGGAATATGACACCGGCGATTACCACGCGACCATGGATAAGGTGCTGGAACTGTCGGATCAGGCCGGGTTTGCGGCCCGGCGCGCGACCAGCGAGGCCAAGGGTAAATTGCGCGGCTTCGGTATCAACTGTTTCATTGAGGCCTGCGGCATCGCGCCCAGCAACCTTGTGGGGCAATTGGGCGCACGTGCGGGGTTGTACGAATCGGCCACCGTGCGGGTGAATGCCACGGGCGGTTTGGTCGTGATGACCGGCAGCCACAGCCATGGGCAGGGCCACGAGACATCTTTTGCTCAGGTCGTGGCCGACATGATCGGGATCGACGAAAACATGATCGAGATCGTGCATGGGGATACCGCCACCGCGCCGATGGGCATGGGCACCTATGGGTCGCGGTCCATCGCGGTGGGGGGCTCGGCGATGGTGCGGGCCACCGAAAAGATCATCGCTAAGGCCAAGAAAATCGCCAGCCACCTGCTTGAGGCATCAGAGGGCGATATTGAACTAAAAGACGGCGCGTTTTCTGTGGCGGGTACCGATAAATCCGTGGCTTGGGGGGATGTGACGCTCGCGGCTTATGTGCCGCACAACTACCCGCTCGAAGATATCGAACCAGGGCTGGAGGAAACCGCGTTTTATGATCCGTCGAATTTCACCTACCCGGCGGGCGCTTATACTTGCGAGGTCGAAGTCGACCCTGACACCGGCGCCGTCACCATCGAACGGTTCGCCAGCGCGGATGATTTTGGCAATGTGATCAACCCGATGATCGTCGAAGGTCAGGTGCATGGCGGGATCGCCCAAGGCATCGGGCAGGCGTTGTTGGAAAACTGCACCTACGATGAAAACGGCCAATTGCTGAGCGCGTCCTACATGGATTACGCGATGCCGCGCGCCGATGATTTGCCGCAGATGGATCACTACACCGTGGATCATTCGTGCCAGACACCCTGTACGCACAACCCGCTGGGGGTCAAAGGCTGCGGCGAGGCGGGGGCTATTGGCTCGCCCCCCACGGTGATCAACGCGATCATCGACGCGCTGCAATCGGGCGGGCATGACGTGCTGGATCTGGATATGCCGGCCACCCCGGCGCGGGTCTGGGCGGCGATGCAAGGCTGACGAGACACCCCCGGCGGCGGCGCGTGCCGGTCGTCGGGGTTTAGGAATTTTGCGAAGGGCGACGCGGTGCCGCAGGCACCGATGCCGCCGGAAAGGACACAACGATGTATGATTTTGATGTAGCGACCCCCAGCACGGTGGCCGATGCCGCCGCCGCCTTGGGCCAAGAAGATGCGCAAGCCTTGGGGGGCGGTCAAACGCTGATCCCGACGCTGAAACAGCGTCTCGCCAGCCCGTCGGTTTTGGTTAGCTTAACCGGCATTGACGAGATGAAAGGTATCCGTACGGATGCGGATGGAAAACTGTGCATTGGCGGGGCCACGCCCCACGTCGATGTGGCCCGCGAAGGGTTTGCGGGGTTGGCCGGGCTGGCCGCGCATATCGGTGACCCGGCGGTGCGCAATCGGGGCACCATTGGCGGATCACTGGCCAACAATGACCCGTCGGCCTGTTACCCTGCGGCGTTTCTGGGCTGTGGCGGAACGGCCGTGACCAACACCCGCGAAATCGACGCGGATGACTTTTTCGACGGTATGTTCACCACCGCGCTGGACGAAGGCGAGATCCTCACCGAGGTGCGTTTTGCTGTGCCTCAGGCGTCGAACTATCAGAAATTCGTGCAACCTGCGTCGCGGTTCGCGTTGGTGGGTGTGTTCGTGGCGCAGTTCGCCGATGGCGTGCGCGTGGCGGTCACAGGGGCGTCCGAAGAGGGCGTCTTCCGGTGGGCCGAGGCCGAAGCGGCGCTGTCAGCTGATTTTTCAGCCTCTGCCTTGGACGGTCTAACGCTGCCGGGCGACGGCATGATCAGTGATTTGCATGGCACCGGCGCTTACCGCGCACATTTGGTTGGGGTTATGGCCAAACGGGCCGTGACCGCGGCCGCCTGACCCAAACGGGCCACATTCAGCCGAAAAACGCGCAGTCCACTGGGGTGCGCGTTTTTTAATGCAGGGGGCTTTCATCGGCGCGCGCGGTGTTCAGTTGGTATTTGAGGAACGTCGCACCGTCATACGTAACCTCGCCGACAAATGTCGCGCCTAGCCTGCGCAGGGCGCCTAGGTTTTTCCGCGAGGGTGGCAACAAAAACGTCACGAACGGAATGCGCGCGTCAGCCACCGCAAATTGGATCGCCTTGCGTGAGATCTGGGTGCCCAGTCCAAAGGCGCTTGGCTTGAGAACCAGCCCGTAGTCCCACGCGCCGTCTTCTTTTTGAAACCCGCCCCAACCGACATATACGCCGTTTTCCAATATGGCCCAATGGCCCAACCCATCGCGGGCCCAGCATGCCTCTTTGGCCGCAACGAATGTCGCGACGGCGGCGGTGTCCCATGGGGTGGTGAGCAAGGGCATGTGGTCTGCCACACGCGGATCCGACATATGGGTGGCGATTTCGGAGGGATCAATCGTGGGCAGGCGGGTGAATGTGATCTGGGGTTTCATATGGGGGCCGGTCAATGCGGGTGTCTCACAAAAAACGCCCCGTCCGAAAGGGCAGGGCGTTTGTGTCGTACCATCTATAGCAGCCCTTATTTCGGCAGCGGGCCGATCAACATGACCATCTGGCGGCCTTCCATCTTGGGGAAGTTCTCGACGCGGCCAAAGTCTTTGGTGTCTTCGGAGACCCGTTCCAGCAGTTCGCGGCCCAGGTTCTGGTGCGCCATTTCGCGCCCACGAAACCGCAGCGTAACTTTGACTTTGTCGCCGTTTTCAAGAAACTTGAACACGTTGCGCATTTTCACATCGTAGTCATTGGTATCCGTATTCGGACGGAATTTGACTTCCTTGATCTCGATGATTTTCTGCTTCTTGCGTGCTTCGGCTTCGCGTTTCTGCGTCTCGTATTTGAACTTGCCAAAATCCATGATCTTACAAACCGGCGGGTTTGCGTTTGGTGAAATCTCCACCAGATCGAGACCAGCGTCATTCGCCATGACCATGGCGCGATCAGGGGTGACAACACCGACATTTTCGCCATCGGCGCCGATCAGTCGAATTTCAGTGCTTCGGATTTTGTCGTTCACGCGGGGGCCAGTGTCTCTTTGTGGCGGCGCGTTATGAGGTCTGCGAGCGATGATGGTCGTCCTTGATTTGTTGGCAATATAGCACCGCAAGGTAACCGCCAAACGACGCCTCTTCAAGCCGCAAAATAGGCCGATATGGGCCGATTGCGCCGGTTTTCCCCCTTGATGGTTTCCCTGCAGATGCCCAACTGCCATCACAACATGCAATTGGGCCCACTCGGGGCACCATCGTAACAAAAGGAAGACTGCGATGAAAAATCTGGTTTGGATCGTTTTAGCGGCTGTGATCGTGGCGGGGGGCTTTGTGCTCTATTCTGGGCAGACCCCGGATGTGGGTGTGCAAAAGGCCGCACAAGACGTCGAAGAGGCGGCACCACTGGCCGCAGCACAAGAGGCCGTTGAGGCAACCACAGACGCAGCAAGCGATGTGGCAAGTGCGGTTGCCGATGCCGCCAGCGACGCCGTTGATGCAACGACACAGGCGGTCACCGAGGCTGCGACAGACGCCGCAACCGTGATTGACGATGCGGCAACCGCAACGGCAGATGCGGCAAGTGATGTGGTCGACAGTGCCGTTGACGCCACACAAGACGCCGTTGATAGTGCGGCTGCGGCTGTGGACACGGCCCAAGACACCGCTGGTGATCTGGTGGCAGGCGCCACAGAGACGTCGCAAGACGCGGTTTCTGCTGTGACGGACGCTGTGACACCCACGCCCGACGATGCCGCAACCGATGCAGTTGCCGCAGTTGATACGGCCAAAGCCGCCGAAGCGCTGACCGTGGATGGGTTTGATTTCACGAAGGTTTCAGAGCTTATCAACAACTCTGATCTGGCCGAGACGCAAAAGCTGGTGCTGACCAGCACCGTGCAGCAGGCACAGGACAATCCTGAATTGTTGCAGGCCGCGTTGCAGCAGCTGCGGGGCGCGTTGGGGTTCTGATCACCCTGTCCACCACAGGCTAAAACGCAAAACGCCCGGGTGTTACATCCCGGGCGTTTTGACATCTGGTAAGGTGGTGATCAGCCGACGAAGGCTTTTTCCACCACGTAATGTTTGGGGTCCGAATTGGCACCCTCTTCCAGGCCGAACCCTTCGAGGATTTCCTTGATGTCGGTGTTCAACCCCAAAGACCCGCACACCATGGCGCGGTCTGTGTCGGCCGAAATGCCATCAATCCCCAGATCACCAAAGACGGTGCCGTCCTTCAAAAGATCGGTGATGCGGCCCATTTTAGGCGATGTTTCGCGGGTGGTTGTGGGGTAGTAAACCAGCTTGCTCAGGTTCTCTTCGCCCAGCAGCTCGACCATCATCTCGTCGGTGCGCAGCGTGTCGATCAATTCGCGCCCGTAGTCCAGCTCGGCCACATCGCGGCAGGTGTGGGTCATGATGATCTGGTCGTAGTCCTCAAATGTCTGCGGGTCGCGCAACAACGACGCAAAGGGCGCAAACCCCGTGCCCGTCGCAAACAACCACAACCGTTTGCCCGGCAGCAGCGCGTCATGCACCAGCGTGCCCACAGGTTTGGGGCGCAGGATGATTTCATCACCGGGCTGAATATGTTGCAGTTTCGACGTCAAAGGACCGTCCTGGACCTTGATCGAATAGAATTCCAGCTCTTCGTCCCAAGACGGCGAGGCGATGGAATAGGCCCGCAGCAGCGGTTTTTGTTTGCCCGTTTCGGGGTGCGGGTCGCCCATCAGGCCGATCATCACAAATTCGCCGGACCGGAACCGCAAGGATGCAGGGCGGGTCACGCGGAATGAAAACAGACGGTCCGTCCAATGTTTAACAGAGGTTACGGTCTGCGCGTCGGGCAGGGTGGGGATTTTTACGGCGGATGCTTCGGTCACTGGGTTATGCTCTGTCATAATTATATCACCGCAGGCTTATACCTGCGGTGCCTTTATTGAAAGAAGAATGAGGAGAACGGTGCGGGCGCCCCGTCTGGATGCCCCTTTTATGTGCCAGATGCAGGTGCGGTCCCGCGCAGGCGGGCCTGATAGTTGTGGGCCTGCCAATTGGCACGGAACTGCCATTGGTCTTCGGGTTGGCGGGCGGCCAGTTCATCCGAGATCTCAACCTCGTCAAACCCTGACCGGCGCGCCATGGCGTATTGGTCGGCCAACACATGGCCCTTGGCGCGCAACCGGCCTGTGAACCCACGCAGGCGCAATTGTTTGGCGATGGTAAAGCCACGCCCATCTGCCGACGACGGGAAATCTACACGGATCATATGCAACCCATCGCACAGCGGGATCGCTGCGGGGTCTGCATCTGCGGGCACGTCCAGCGCGGTTGCGTCATTGGCGGCGTCTAGGGTGATAAAGGGTTCGTTCCAATCGTCGGCGGAAAACCCGGTGTCTGTAACAACTGTGCTCATGAGGAAGCTCCTGTGCGGATCATTTTGCCATCCACAAAGTGGATGCCACATTCGTCTTTGTCTGAATCGCGCCAGCGCCCGGCGCGGGGGTCTTCGCCCTTGGCCACGGGGGATGTGCAGGGCGCACACCCAATGGAAGGATAGCCCTTGGCCACCAACGGGTGGCGCGGCAGGCGGTTTTCGGTGATGTAATCGGCCACGTCACCCGGTTGCCAAAAGGCCAGCGGGTTGACCTTGATCCGCGCGGCACCCGGTTCGACCTCAAAGAACGCCACATCGGCGCGCTTGCCCGATTGGAACCGTTTGCGCCCGGTGATCCAGCCGCCGTATTGGTCCAGCGCGTCTTGCAAGGGCTGGGTTTTACGCAGGGCGCAACAGGCATCGGTGTCGCGCTGATGCAACGTGCCATCGGGGTCGACGGTCGCGACCTGTGTGCTGCGGATGATCTGCAGATTGCGCAGGCCCAGGCGTTCTGCCAGTTCCTGTTGGTACACCAGCGTTTCGGCAAACAGCATCTCGGTGTCGATGAAAACCACCGGGATATTGCGGTCCGCCATGGCGGTCAGATGCAACAACGCCACCGATTCCGCGCCGAAACTGGACACCAGCGCCAGATCCGGTACCGCGCGCAGGGCTGCGCGTACGACATCCGTGGCGCTGTGGTGGCGCAGCTCGTCATTGAGGCGCGCCACCAAAGCGGTCAGGGTCGGATCAACGTGCTGGGGGGCAGGGTGATCAAGCGGCATTGGCCTGCGCCTCGGGGTAGAGAACCGATTTGAACGGCGCGAGACCCAACCGGCGGTAGGCCTGCAAGAATGTCTCGGCGGGGTCATTGCGCAGTTTGAGATACCCGCGCACCAACCGTTCGATGGCAGGAATGATCTCTTCTGCAGAAAAACCAGGACCTGCGCGTTCGCCGATCTGGGCGTTTTCAGTGCCGTCCCCGCCCAGCGTGATCTGGTAGTTTTCGACACCCGCACGGTCGAGACCCAATATCCCGATATGGCCCACGTGGTGGTGACCACAGGCGTTGATGCAGCCCGAGATCTTGATTTTCAGGGGGCCCACATCGTGCTCCAGCTTCAGCTCATCAAAGCGGGTTGCGATCTCTTGCGCAATCGGGATCGAACGGGCCGTGGCCAGCGCGCAATAATCCATGCCGGGGCAGGCGATGATGTCCGAAATCAGGCCAATGTTGGCCGTGCCCAGACCGGCCTCTTTGAGGGCGGCATGCAAGGCAGGCAGGTCTGATTTATGCACATGCGGCAAGATCACGTTCTGTTCGTGGCTGATGCGCAATTCATCGTGGCCGTATTGTTTGGCCAGATCCGCCATAACGCGCATTTGATGCGACGAGGCATCGCCCGGCGTGGCGCCATGGGCCTTGAGGCTGATCGACACGATCGCATAGCCCGGCGCGCGGTGATCGTCGAGGTTGGTATCGGCCCATGCACGGAACACCGGGTCGTTTGTGTAGGCGCTCTCGAATGTGGCCAGCGGTTTTGTGACAAACTTGGGGGCCGCGAAATCCGCCTCGATGCCGGCCAGCAATTGTTGGTCGACACCCGTAAACTGGGGGCGGATCAACGCATAACGTTCTTCGACACGGGCGCGGTATTCATCAAGACCGTTTTCGTGCACGGTGATCTTGATCCGCGCTTTGTATTTATTATCGCGGCGACCCAACAGGTTATAGACGCTGACGATGGCCTCCATGTAGGGCAACAGATCTTCGCGCGGCAGGAAGTCGCGCAGCACCTTGCCGATCATCGGCGTGCGGCCCAAACCACCACCCACGATGACCTCAAACCCGGGCTGGCCGTCGCGTTCAACCATGCGCAGGCCAATGTCATGCGCTTTGGTCACGGCGCGGTCGTTGGGGCTGCCCGTGACGGCGAATTTGAACTTGCGCGGCAGGAATTGGAATTCCGGGTGGTCGGTTGACCACTGGCGGATCAATTCGGCCACAGGGCGCGGATCCGCGATTTCATCGGCGGCGGCACCGGCAAGGTGGTCGGCGGTCACGTTGCGGATGGTGTTGCCCGAGGTCTGGATCGCGTGCATCTGCACTTCGCTTAATGCGTCCAGCATATCGGGCACGTCACGCAGCTGGGGCCAGTTGTACTGGATGTTCTGGCGCGTGGTGAAATGGCCGTAGCCCTTATCCCATTTGTCGGCGATGTCGGCCAGCACATGCATCTGGCCGCCGTTCAACGTGCCATAGGGGATCGCCACGCGCAGCATGTAGGCGTGCAGCTGCAGATACAGACCGTTCATCAGGCGCAGGGGCTTGAATTCATCCTCGGTGAGGGACCCGTCGATGCGGCGTTCTACCTGGCTGCGAAACTGGGCATTGCGCTCTTTGATGAAGGCGGTGTCAAAGTCGGTGTAATTATACATTGCTAGGTGCCTCTTGTTTGCCGTGGGCATAGTTGGAGGGGCCGCGCGCGCGGAAATCTTCGCGGAAATGGGTGGGCTTTGGGGTGTCGCCAGAGACGTCAACATTGGCCAGATAGGCGCCCACAACGACCTCAAGCTGCTGGGCGGCGTCGATCAGACGCACGTCGGCAACGGCCTCGTCGGTCAAGACTTCGGCGTCGGCCAGGGTGCGGGTCCAGCCGGTTGCGGTTTGATAGATGACATCGCCTTCTATGAGAGCGTTGGCGGTCACGACTTTGGGGGTGAAGGGCTTGGCCATGTCAAAGGGCCTCCTGTGCCAGATGTTCACGTTGGATATGCGTGGGTTTCGGGGTGTGGGCCTGCGCGGCGGCCCGTGCGGCCAACCCGTAAAAGGTCAGGGCAGGGCCGGACATTGCTGCGGCCTCAAGGGCGGCGGGCAGGGCGTCGAGCGTGGTTTCCAAGATGCGTTGTTCTGGGCGCGATGCGTTTTCAATCACGGTCACGGGGGTATGGCGGTCGGCGCCAAACATGATCAGACGACCCTGAATGAACCGCGCGGATTTCTTGCCCATGTAGATTGCGGCGACCTCTCCGGGCCGGGCCAGCGTGGCCCAGTCATGATCGGCAAAGCCTTTCATGTCGTGGCCGGTCAGCAACCGCACCGATGAATTGCGCCCGCGTTTTGTCAGGCTTTGCCCAATCTCGGCAACGGCGGCCGAGGCCGATGTGATACCGGGCACGATGCTCCATGCCAGCGCGTGGGCGTCAAGCGCGTCGATCTCTTCGTCGAGCCGGCCAAATATGGTCGCATCGCCGGATTTCAGCCGCACCACCTGCGCGCCGGTTTGGGCGTGCTCTACGATTAGCGCGTTGATGGTGTCTTGCGAGGTCGAGGGGCCAAAGGCCTCTTTGCCCACGTCAATCATGACGGCCTCGCGGCGGGCCAGCTCCAAAATGGGTTGGCTGATCAACCGGTCATAGATGACCACATCGGCCTCGTCCAACAACCGGCGCGCCTTCATGGTCAGCAAATCCGGGTCGCCCGGACCGCCGCCGACGAAATGCACGTGTCCGGGGCGGGCCTTGCGTGCGATATGATCTGTGAGCAACGTATCAAGTGCCGCGTTCACGGCGGTGTCGCCACCGGTGATCGCGGCGGGGCCCGACTGAAAGTAATAGTCACGCCAGAAGTCGCGCCGCGCCCGGCCAAAGGGCAAGGCATCGGCGGCTTTGCGAAAGGTCTTGCCGATACGCGCAAGGGGACCAAGCGCCGTGGGCAGGCGCGCTTCGAGGTCGGCTTTGATCGCGCGGGCCAGAACCGGGGCTGCGCCTTCGGTGCCGATGGCGATCGTGACAGGGTCGCGGTCCACGATGGCGGGGGTGATGAATTGGCTGTCTTGCAGGTTGTCGACCACATTGACCAAGGCGCCATCGGCGCGGGCAATGGCTGCGGTGCGGGCGTCTTCGACGTCGTCCTCATCGGCGGCATAAAAGAGCGCGGCACACAGGGTATCGCCGGGCGCCATAGCGCGGCGCACCAAGCGCAGTTTGTTATCTGCCGCCCAGGCGATGATTTCAGGCGCGGGGTCCGAGGCGAAGACAGTGATGTGACCGGTGGTTTTGAACAATAAACGCAGCTTGGCCAACGCCGCTTCGCCGCCACCTGACAGCACAATGCGGCGGCCTTCGACGCGCAGAAAGATTGGGAAGTGATCCATTCGGAGGCAGCCTTTTGAATTTGTGTGGGCTTAATATAGGAAATAATCCTGTATTTTGGCTAGGTTTGGCGGTTGATAAGGATGAACGTTCTGTTTTATCTGAAAACCAGAACAGATGGCCCATTTAGAGGGAGATGATAGAATGAACGTCCGAATAGATGAGACAGACCGGAAAATCCTTGGGCAGTTGCAACGGGACGCCAGTCA
Organism: Roseobacter sp.; assembly: GCF_039970775.1. GTDB lineage: Bacteria > Pseudomonadota > Alphaproteobacteria > Rhodobacterales > Rhodobacteraceae > Roseobacter. Next base: position 50,290 of record NZ_JBDVLG010000049.1, on the reverse strand, counting down.
ATCGCTGGATGAAATTGCGGTGCAAGTGGGCTCATCCAAGACCCCGGTGTGGAACCGGATTCGAAAATTGCGCGATGCCGGGGTGATTGGTCAGCAGACAGTTGTCTTGGATGCGGATGCATTGGGGTTTGAGGCCTGCTTTTTTGTATTGATCCGCACGTCCGAACACGAAGCGGACTGGCAGGGGGCATTCTTGAAGGCGCTGCGCGACCGACCCGAGGTGCAAGAGGCGCATCGCCTGGCAGGTGATATCGATTATATTCTTAAAGTGCGGGTGAAGAATGCGCGCGCTTATGACGCGTTCTATCAGGCGCTGATCTCGGAGGTGCGGGTGCACAATGTGACGGCGCTGTTGTCGATGGAGGAGATCAAGTCGACGACAATGTTGCCATTGTAGGGCGTGATCCAAAGGCGCGGCTGGCGCCGCATTCTTTTTGTAGGTGTGTGGGTCGGGTGTGAGCCCGCCTTATCACGCGGTCACGTGGAGATGGGTGAGCCCGTGGAAGTGGTAGCTGTTTGCGTAGCTGGGCGATGTGGCGAGTTTGAGGTTGGGTGCGTGGGCAAAGAGCCGTTGCAGGCCCATTTGCAGTTCGAGGCGTGCCAGCGGTGCGCCCACGCAAAAGTGCAGCCCGCCACCGAATGCCGCGTGGGGGTGTGGCGTGCGCGTTGGGTCGAAAACACTGGGGCGGTCAAACCGCGCGGGATCGCGCCCAGCTGATCCCAGCATGAGGGCCACTTGTTGGCCGCGTTTCAGCCGGTGGCCGCCCACGTCGATATCTTGGTAGGCATAGCGGGTGAACATGTGCAGCGGCGGGTCGAACCTGAGCGCTTCTTCGGTGGTGGCGGCAATGGCATCTGGGCTGAGGGCTGTGGCGGGTGTGTCGTGTTCGAGCAGGGCTTTGACGGTGTTGCCGAGGGTGTGCACCGTGGCTTCGTGCCCCGCATTCAGCAGCAAAATACACGTACCGATCATTTCCCCGTGCGAGAGTTTTTCGCCGTCTTCTTCGGCGGCGATCAGGTGGGTGAGCAGATCATCGCGCGGTGTCGTTTTGCGTTGTGTGATGTAGCCCGCCAGGAAGGCGCTGAAATCGGCGGCGGCTTGATTGGCGGCGACTTCGGTTTGGTGGGTGCGGCCGGCTTGGTACATCGCGACCATAGCATTTGACCACTGCAGCAGTTGGTCTGACATGTCTTCTGGCACACCCAGCAATCGCGCGATCACCCGCACCGGCAGGGTCGTGCAGTAGGCGGGGATCAGGTCAAACGTTCCCTTTGGGAACTGCGCCAGCAAATCGGTGCAGATGGCGTCAATATCGGGTGCCAGAGCTTTGACGCGCCGTGATGTAAACGCGCGCAGCACAAGGCCACGCAGGCGGGTGTGGCCGGGGGGTTCCATGTCCAGCATCGAATACCGTTCGACTGCGTGGAAATCTGTGAGGTGTTGGGGCACCGGTGTGTGTTGATCTTGCGGCATTGCACGACCCAGCCGTCGGTCGCGCAGCAGCGCCTGCACGGTGGCGGCGTCAAAGACCGCCATCATGCCGTAGTGATCCCAATATTGCACAGGGTCCTCGGCCAGCACCCGTGCGTAGACTGCATAAGGGTCTTGTACGAATTCTGGGTCGAGCGGTGACTGAGAGAGTGTTTTCATCGGTTTTGGCCGCGCGCCCGTGGCGCTGTGCGACTATGTCAGCTGTCGGCCAGTGCCGTGATGATGGGGGTGAAATCGGCAGCTGCAAGGCTGGCCCCACCCACAAGCGCGCCGTCAACATCAGGCACGGCGAAGATTTCGCTGGCGTTTCCCGGCTTGACCGACCCGCCATACAGCAGCCGGATTGCGCCGCCGATCTCGGGGCCGAACCGGGCGATCAGGTCTTGGCGCAGTTGCGCGTGGACTTCGCCGATCTGTGCCATTGTGGGGATCTTGCCGGTGCCGATAGCCCAGATGGGTTCATACGCCACGACCACGTTATCGCCGGTGCTGCCCTCGGGGACCGACCCTTGCAACTGGGCCGCGATCACGTCGAGCGCTGAGCCTGCCTCGCGTTCTGCTAAGCTTTCGCCGATGCACACAATCGCCGTCAAACGAACAGCGTGGGCCGCTATGGCCTTGGCACAGACCGTTGCATCCGTTTCGCCGTAGCCCTCGCGGCGTTCGGAATGGCCGACGATCACGTGGCTGGCACCGCTGTCGGCAATCATTTCTGCGCTGATATCCCCGGTAAACGCGCCTTTTGCGGCGGTGTGGGTGTCTTGTGCGCCGATCTCAACCGCGCCGGTTGCGCAGGCCTTGGCCGCGGGGATGAGCAGATGCGCAGGTGGGCAGATCACGATATCGCAGGGGGTGCTGACATGTGCCGCATTCAACGCATCGAGCACGTCAAGGCGTGCCTGCGTTCCGTTCATCTTCCAATTGCCTGCTGCCAGTTTGCGCCGCATGATGCCGTCCCCTTGGTGATTTGGTCTGTGGTAGCAGGGACAGACGCCGCCGTCGATACGGGGTGGCGGGGATTGCGCGCAGTGTTAGCCGAATTTGATCGATTCACCACATCCGCAGGCTTCGGTCACGTTGGGGTTGCGGAATTTGAACCCGCTTTCGAGCAGCGAGGTTTCATAGTCGATTTCTGTGCCAAACAGGAACATCTGCGCCATAGGGGCGATCATCACACGGGCGCCATCTTGTTCGACGACTTCGTCGTTGGGGTCGGTTTGTTCGACGTATTCCATGGTGTATTCCATGCCCGCGCAGCCGCCCTTTTTGATGCCAATGCGCAGGCCAGCGTGCCCTGCTGACGTCATCAGTTTGGACACCTGTGCGGCGGCCTTTGGGGTCAGTGTCACAGCTTGCTTGCCGGGGATACCAAACATGAGAGCGTCTCCTTTGGGTCTAATCTAGGCAGTCTGCCCGTCTCGAACAAGCGGGCAGGCCAAGATTTCGCGCGACGGGCCTGCGCGGCCACGTCAGTTGTGACATGCAGATTACCGCCAGGTTGCCCTGACGGAGGGGGCTTACATAAAGCCCAGTTCGAGACGCGCCTCGTCTGACATCATGTCCATGCCCCACGGGGGTTCCCAGACCAGTTCAACGTTGACATGTTTCACACCGGCCAACGGTTCGATGGCGTCTGCGACCCAGCCGGGCATTTCACCCGCAACAGGGCACCCCGGTGCGGTCAGCGACATTTTGACGGCAACCTCGTTTTCGGGATTAATATCAATCGTGTAGATCAGGCCCAATTCGTAGATGTTGACCGGGATCTCGGGGTCGTACACCGACCGACAAGCCTCGACGACCTGATCAAAAAGGGGGTGGTCAGTCGAAGAGGGAGCGATTAGGGGCGCGCCTTCAAGCTGTTCTGATGCGTCGGTCATCTAGGCCTCTCACGTTTATCTGACCTTTTAGATATGGTTTGACAGCGTCGGAGTAAAGGGGCGGCAGTACAAACCGGGGGGATGGCGCGGTTGAAACATGTCAAATCTTGCGGGATGGGTTGCTGATCCGGCGGGTTGTTAAGAAATAGTCGCTAAAATTGTCGAAATCTGGTTTGTTGGTTCTCGTCTAACGGGAGGTAGATGATGCTGGATTCAACGATAAACGATCAAGTGACAGAGTTTCTGGACCGCTTTGGCGCGGCCCTAGAGGAGGGAGATATAGACGCAGCGGTGGCGCTGTTTCAGGCCGATTGCTATTGGCGCGATCTGGTCAGCTTTACGTGGAACATCAAAACTGTGGAGGGCCCCGACCAAGTACGCGACATGTTGGCGGCACAGTTGGGCAGTACCAAACCCACGGGATGGCGCATCGCCGATGGTGAGTTGCCCACCGAAGACGGTGGGATCATCACCGCGTGGATTAGTTTTGAGACAGAGGTGGCGCGGGGCTACGGGCTGGTGCGTCTAAAAGACGGGCTGGTCTGGACGTTATTGACCACCATGGTGGAGCTAAAGGGTCATGAGGAACCGTTGGGGTATGACCGCCCGATGGGTGCCAAACATGGCGCGGGCAAGCACCGCAAAAGCTGGGCCGAAGAGATCGCGCAGGAGCGCGAGACCTTGGGGTACACCGAACAGCCCTATACGGTGATCATCGGTGGCGGGCAGGGCGGTATCGCGTTGGGCGCACGGTTGCGGCAGTTGGGCGTGCCCACGATCATCGTGGAAAAGAACGACAAACCCGGCGACAGCTGGCGCAACCGCTACAAGTCGCTGTGTCTGCATGACCCGGTCTGGTACGACCATCTGCCCTATCTGCCGTTCCCGCCAAACTGGCCGGTGTTCGCCCCCAAGGACAAGATCGGCGATTGGCTGGAAATGTACACCAAGATCATGGAACTCAACTACTGGACGCGTTCGACCGTGCAGGATGCGCAGTGGGATGCGGACGCGGGGCAATGGGTCGTCAAGGTGGACCGTGACGGCGCACAGGTCACGCTGCGGCCCACGCAGTTGGTGTTTGCCACCGGCATGTCGGGCAAGGCGAATGTGCCCGATTTCCCCGGTATGGAGACGTTCAAGGGTGATCAACATCATTCTAGCCGCCACCCAGGACCGGACGCCTATGCGGGCAAAAGGGCGGTTGTTGTAGGGTCGAACAATTCGGCCCATGATATCTGTGCCGCGTTATGGGAGGCCGACGTGGATGTCACCATGGTACAGCGGTCATCCACCCATATCGTGCGCTCAGAGCCGTTGATGGAGATCGGGCTGGGGGATTTATATTCCGAACGCGCGGTCGAGGCGGGTGTGACCCACCACAAGGCGGATCTGATCTTTGCGTCACTGCCCTACAAGATCCTGCATGAGTTCCAGATCCCGGTGTATGAAAAGATCGCCGAGGTTGACGCGGCGTTTTACGCGGGCCTCGAAAAGGCGGGGTTTCAGTTGGATTGGGGTGCGGATGGGTCTGGGTTGTTCATGAAATACCTGCGGCGTGGGTCGGGGTATTACATTGACGTGGGCGCCAGCCAGTTGATCATTGATGGCAAGGTCAAGCTTAAGGCGGGGCAGGTCACGCAGGTGGTCGAAGACGGCGTGATGTTGGACGATGGCGCCACCCTGAAGGCAGACGTGATTGTCTATGCAACGGGCTACGGGTCTATGAACGGGTGGGTCGCGGACCTGATCGGCCAGGACACCGCAGACCGGATCGGCAAGGTTTGGGGGCTGGGGTCTGACACGCCCAAAGATCCGGGCCCGTGGGAAGGCGAACAGCGCAACATGTGGAAGCCCACACAGGTCGAAAACCTATGGATGCATGGTGGGAACCTGCACCAATCGCGCCATTATTCGCAATTCCTGTCGTTGCAGATCAAGGCGCGCATGGAAGGGATCGCAACGCCTGTCTATGGGGCGCAACAGGTGCACCACAGCGGCCGTTAGACCCAACACAACGCTCCGGCGCGCCAAACCTGCGCGCCTGGGTCACGTTTGCGTATAAAGATTGCATGGTGCCGCCGGATCGGCCAGAAGAGCGCATGTTTGATAGCCGATTACGCCAGTTTATGGACCCGACATTGAACGCCTTGGGGCGCCGTTTGGCGCGCGCCGGGTGCACTGCCAACGGTATGACGCTTGCGGGGCTGTTGATCGGCCTGTCTGCGGCGGTGTTGATTGCCCTTGGGCTGACCTGGATGGCGCTGGCGCCCTTAGTTCTGAGCCGGCTGGCCGATGGATTGGATGGGGCCGTGGCACGTGCCACCCAACAGACTGACTTTGGCGGCTATTTTGATATCTCGGCCGATTTTCTGTTTTACGGCAGTGTGCCCTTTGCCTTTGTCCTGCTGGACCCGGCGCAAAACGGCGTGGCGGGGGCGTTCTTGCTGGCGGCGTTCTATTTCAATGGCACCAGCTTTTTGGGCTATGCGATCATGGCCGAAAAGCGCGGCATGAGCACCACCGCGCAGGGCCTCAAGTCGTTGTATTATTCCAATGGGTTGCTGGAAGGCGCAGAAACGATCGTGTTCTTTGTGGTGCTCTGTGCGTGGCCCGCCGCCTTTGCACCGTTTGCATGGGCCTTTGGGATTGCTTGTTTTGCCACCGGTCTGTTGCGCATCTATTCTGCGCAACAGATCTTTCTGCACGTAGACAACCCAGACGACGCGCCGACGCCCTAAGTCACCCCCGCGTGCGTTTGCGCACTGGCTGGGGCCGCACACGGGTCTCGATCTCGTCATATAGCTTGCCGACGATATCCTTGCCGGTGGCCTTTTCGATACCCTCAAAGCCGGGGGATGAATTGACCTCCAGCACCTTGGGCCCGCTCTCAGAGCGCAACAAATCCACCCCCGCTTTGCCCAAGCCAAACGCCCGCGCGGCGCGCACGGCTGTCTCGCGCTCTTCTTTGGTGATGCGCACCACTTTGGCTGACCCACCGCGGTGCAGGTTTGACCTAAAATCACCCTCGGCGCCGGTGCGTTTCATCGCCGCCACAACCTTGCCCGCAATCACCAAACACCGGATGTCTTCGCCGGCGGCCTCTTTGACGAAATCCTGAACCAGAAAGTTGGCTTTGAGCCCGCGAAACGCATCAATCACGGATTCGGCGGCCTTTTTGGTTTCGGCCAGCACGACGCCTTTGCCTTGGGTGGATTCGAGCAGTTTCACGATTAAGGGCGCAGTGCCCACCAACCCCATCAAATTCGACGTGTCCTTGGGCGAGGCAGCAAACGCCGTGGTGGGCATGCCGATCTTCTTGCTCGCCAAGATCTGATGCGCGTGCAGTTTGTCGCGGCTGGCGGTGATCCCGGCAGAACCGTTCACACAATAGGTGCCGATGGTTTCGAACTGCCGGATGACCGCAGTGCCGTATGACGTCACAGAGGCGCCGATACGTGGGATCACCGCATCATAGCGGGGCAGGCGTTTGCCATCGTAGTGCACTTCGGGGGCCATGGCGTTGATCGCCATATAGCAACGGCTGGTGTTGATAACCTCGACGGTGTGACCACGCGCCTCGCCGACCTCGACCAACCGCCCGGTGGAATAGTTATCTTCCCGGCTAAGCACAGCGATGCGCAGGGCGCGTTTGGGGGCGCGCTGTTTGAGGGCGGCTGTGTGGTAGTCATCATAGCTAAGTTCGGGCTGTAGGTGCTTTTCGGTGGGCGAGATAGAGATATGATCTGATAGGGCCTGCCGCCCCAGCAACATCCGCGATGACATCGACCCCCGGTTGGTCAGCGTGATTTCGATAGGCCAGCTTTGCCCAGCGACTGCCACCGTGGAAGAAATCACAAACCGCTGCTCGGTTTCGCCGTTGGATGACGTGACCTCGCGCCGGTCCACCAACGGGGCAGAGCAGGTGATCGCCATATCTGCGCGACCGGCAATCGGGTGTACATTGAAGCGCACCTTGGGGTGTTTGGCGGGGCCGAATACTTCGATGTCATGGGCATGCAGGGCAGAGGTCCGCGCGCCAGTGTCGATTTTGGCGTTAATCGCGGGTAGGCCCAGATCGGGCAGCGACACCCATTCTTCCCATCCGAATGTCAGCTTTTCCATGATACGCCCCCCCGTGTTTTGTTATCCCTTCGGGGGTAGCAGGTGGGCAGGATGATCTCAACCGGACGGTATGGTTGTGTCTGTGTTAGGTGTCGTTGATGTCGTCATGTATGATACGTGCGCCGCTGGATTGCTTGCGAAAGGCGATGCGCAATCCGACCCACGCCACCAACGACAGCCCGGCAAAGATGGCTAACAACGCCGGTGCGCTCGCGCTGGGCGCCACAAAGATGACCACCACCATCGCCAGCGCCCCAATCGCAAAGCCAAGAAAGATGAACCCCGGTGCCAGGACCTCGACAACGGCCAAGGCCAGCGCTGCGGCCACCCAAACCCACCACAGGTTCAGCAGGTCGCCCATTATCCGCGCCCTTTGAGCATTTTGAACGCATCGCCAAACGCCTCGATCGCTTGGGATGGCACCAGCACGGTCTGTTTGCCTTCGCCCGCGCCCAATGCGTTTAACGCTTCTACCTGTTTCAGGGCAATCTGGTACTGCGCCGCCTCAAGCCCGTTTTCGTTGATCGCCTTGGCGACTGTTTGGGTGGCGTAGGCTTCGGCTTCGGCCAGAATACGCCGCGCCTTTGCCGTTTGTTCCGAGGCATAAAGCTCTGCATCGGCGGCCAGTTCCACCGCGCGCTTAGATCCCTCGGCCTCGGTCACCTGGGCCCGGCGGGCGCGTTCTGCATTCAGCTGTTGCAGCATGGCGTCGCGGGTGGCCTGATCCAGGTTCACATCCAGGATCTCGGCGCGGGTGACTTCGATGCCCCAATCATCCACCTGACTTTCGACCAGCGATTTGATGGTGGTGATCAATTGCGCCCGGTTGGATTGCACCTCGTCCAGATCCATCTTGCCGATCTCGGCGCGCACGATACCCGCAACCGTCGTGGCAATCGCCGCATCGACATCGCGGATCCGGTAAACCGTGCGTTCGGGTTCGGTGATGCGGTAAAACACCGAGGTTTCGACCTGCACCAGCACGTTATCCTTGGTGATGGCGTCTTGGCTGGCGTTGGGCAATTGCCGTTCCAGAATAGAGATCTCATGCGCCACGCGGTCGATAAACGGAACGATCAGGTTGATGCCCGGTCCAAGGACCGCGCGCAGCCGGCCAAAGCGTTCGATCACGTATTTCTCGGACTGCGGCACGATCTTGACGGCCTTGAGGACCAGCACAATGAGCAATGCGGCCAGCAGTAAAAACACAAGCGAGCCTTCGACGGCAGAGATGATAAGCGCTTCGATATCCAAGACGGGTCCTTCCGGTTGATCTGACACAGATGTGATCACTTGCGAGCCGAATTGCAAGATTTGAACGCCGGGTTCCCATTTGGCCATCATACCATGACGCGGCGTATCGGAAGGGCCGCATGTATCAAGGGGGTTGGAATGGCGCGGGATTTGCGCCAAACGAACGGCATGAGTTTTTCCTTTGATCTGCAGGCCACCGATGGCCAGGCCCGCACCGGGGTGATTTCCACTCCGCGTGGGGATATTCGCACGCCCGCCTTTATGCCCGTGGGCACCGCCGCCACCGTCAAGGCGATGATGCCCGGGTCCGTCCGCGAGACGGGGGCCGATATTTTGCTGGGTAATACCTATCATTTGATGTTGCGACCGACGGCGGAACGCATTGACCGGTTGGGGGGGCTGCACCGTTTCATGAACTGGGAGCGCCCGATTTTGACGGATTCTGGCGGGTTTCAGGTGATGAGCTTGGCCGCCTTGCGCAAGCTGACCGAACGTGGCGTGACGTTCAAAAGCCATATTGATGGCTCCAAACACGAGATCACGCCAGAACGGTCAATGGAGATCCAGCGCCTGTTGGGGTCTGATATTGTGATGTGTTTTGATGAATGCCCTGCGCTGCCTGCGGATCGCGCGGCGATCTCTGAGAGCATGCGTTTGTCGATGCGCTGGGCGCAGCGGTCGCGTGATGCCTTTGGCGACCGGCCGGGGCATGCGCTGTTTGGCATCCAGCAGGGGGGCTTGGAGGAAGATTTCCGCGCCGAAAGTGCCGCAGCCCTGACCGAGATCGGGTTTGATGGGTATGCCGTGGGCGGGCTGGCCGTGGGTGAGGGCCAAGAGGCCATGTTTGGGTGTCTGGATTTCGCGACGGGGCAATTGCCGGTCGATAAACCGCGCTATCTGATGGGGGTCGGTAAACCCGATGATATCGTGGGGGCCGTGGCGCGGGGCATTGATATGATGGATTGCGTTTTGCCCAGCCGATCAGGACGCACGGGGCAGGTGTTCACCCGCCGCGGTGTGGTCAATATCAAGAACGCGCGCCACGCAGATGACCCACGCCCGCTGGACGAAGACTGCCGTTGCCCGGCGTGCCGCAGTTATTCGCGCGCCTACCTGCACCACGTGTTCCGCAGCCAAGAGATTATTTCGTCGATGCTGCTGACGTGGCACAACCTGACGTATTATCAGGATCTTATGCAGGGGATGCGAACGGCGATTGCGCAGGGGCAGTTTGCACAATGGGAATCAGATTTTCACGCAGGGCGCGCGCAAGGAGACATCGCACCGTTGTGAGTGTGGCATTTTTTACGAATTTTCTGTTTTGGTGGGGTGGGGTTTAAGACATGCTTAATATCCAAGGGACTATATGAGGGCTGAGTAAGAGTTAGAGGTGCAGAGATGTCGTCGAAATCGGATAAACGAATGCAAGACGGGGACCTGTCGCGCGACCAAACGCTAAACCTGATCTTGTCAACAATTTCGCCACTGCGCGTGGCCGCTATGGAAATCCTGATTTACCATATGGAAACGTTTGACGAAGCAGACAGCAACGTCACGGTTCAGGATCTCGCGGGTGCAGCGAAAGTTGTCGAACAAGGCTGGCGAACGTTACAAAATATGGTGGGCGAGCAGCTCGCTCCACATGATGTGCAATTGCCAGAAGAGCTGGCACGGCAAAAAGATGAAGTCATGGCATCTGTGGATGAATTGCATCGCATGTTGAGCCGCTGCACCATCACCAAAGAAGAAGTGCGTGGATTTCGCCCTGCCGACAACATGTATGACCTGTGTTGTGTGCGGGTGAGCCGTGGTGTGAGTAAGTTGTGCTCTAAGCTCGGCGACTTTTTTCTGGAACTGACCGACAAAGACCGGTCAAACGTGGATGATCATACCAGCGCAATCGCGACGGAAATTGGCAAAATCGGCCGCGTCATCAATATGGTCGCGACGAACGCTTCCATCGAAGCCGCGCGCGTGGGCGATGCGGGTAAGGGTTTTTCGGTCATTGCGGATGAGGTTAAGACGCTCTCGTCGCGGGTGTCGTCTTTGTCGGTGTCGTTGTCTGACAACCAAGTCGTTGGATGATGCATGTTGGTTGGCAGGGTAGGCCAATTGTAGTCTTGTGATTCGGGCGTTCACTGGCCATGTTGTGGCCAGTCAAAATTGACGGTGAGGTTGATTTCAGGGCGGCGCCGCCCCACCTGTATCATCTGATCCCGGAGACGGTCGAGTGTTGCTGCGTATGCGGGGCCGGAACCGTCTTGCCAATAACAAGGATAGAGCATGCAAGAGCCCTTAAACGCCTCGTACCCGGTATTGCCGTTGCGCGATATTGTGGTTTTCCCTCACATGATTGTCCCTCTCTTCGTCGGTCGCGAAAAATCGGTTCGTGCCCTAGAGGAGGTCATGGCGGACGACAAACAGATTTTGCTGTCCAGCCAGATCGACCCGGGCGTTGATGACCCTGATAACGATGGCATCTACAAAGCGGGCGTTTTGGCCAACGTGTTGCAGTTGCTGAAACTGCCGGACGGTACCGTCAAGGTATTGGTCGAGGGGCAGGCGCGTGTGCGTATCGCTGAATACTTGGAAAACGATAATTTCTTCGAGGCGCGCGCTGAGTACCTGACCGAGATGCCTGGTGATGTGGCAACGACCGAAGCGTTGTTGCGCACTGTATCAGATGAATTTGAGCGGTATGCAAAGGTTAAGAAAAACGTCCCCGAAGAGGCGCTTGCGGCGGTTGGAGAATCGACCGAACCTGCAAAATTAGCCGACTTGGTTGCGGGCCATCTGGGCATTGAGGTCCATCAAAAACAAGACCTTCTGGAGACACTCAGCGTCTCGGAGCGTTTGGAGAAAGTATATGGCTTGATGCAGGGCGAAATGTCTGTGCTGCAAGTCGAGAAGAAAATCAAAACACGTGTGAAGTCTCAAATGGAGCGGACCCAACGTGAGTATTATCTGAACGAACAGATGAAGGCGATTCAGCAAGAGCTTGGGGATGGCGAGGACGGTAAAAATGAGGTTGCCGAGCTTGAAGCCAAAGTCGCTGAGACCAAACTGAGTAAAGAGGCCCGCGAGAAAGCGGACGCTGAGATCAAAAAGCTCAAAAATATGAGCCCAATGTCAGCCGAAGCGACTGTGGTGCGCAACTACCTTGACTGGATGTTGTCGATTCCGTGGGGCGTGAAGTCTCGGGTGAACAAAAATCTGGGACGCGCGCAAAAAGTCTTGGATGACGATCATTATGGGTTGGAGAAAGTCAAAGAGCGCATTGTCGAATACCTCGCTGTGCAACAACGGTCCAGCAAGCTGAAGGGGCCGATCATGTGCCTCGTTGGCCCGCCCGGAGTCGGCAAGACGTCACTTGGTAAATCAGTCGCTAAGGCGACGGGGCGTGAATTTATACGCATTTCGCTTGGTGGCGTTCGGGACGAGTCCGAGATACGCGGACACCGTCGTACGTATATCGGGTCTATGCCCGGCAAGATCATTCAGGCTCTGAAAAAGGCGAAAACAACCAACCCGCTTATTTTGCTCGATGAGATCGATAAAATGGGCCAGGATTTTCGAGGCGATCCTGCATCTGCGATGTTGGAAGTGCTTGATCCAGAACAAAATTCTTCATTTGTGGACCACTATTTAGAAGTCGAGTACGACCTTTCCAACGTGATGTTTCTGACGACATCCAACAGCTATAACATGCCAGGTCCATTGCTTGACCGGATGGAGATCATCTCTTTGGCAGGCTACACCGAGGATGAAAAACGTGAGATTGCGACGCAGCATCTGTTACCGAAGCAGGTGAAAAACCACGGGTTGAAAGCCAAGGAATTCAGTCTAGAAGAGGCCGCGATTACGGAGATGATCCGCACCTACACCCGTGAGGCAGGTGTCCGGAACCTGGAGCGGGAGATCGCTAAAGTCGCACGGAAGGCTTTGACGAAGATTGTTAAAAAGGAAGCCGAAGAGGTGGCCGTCTCGGGCGAAAATATCGAAGAGTTCCTTGGCGTGAAGAAATATCGCTATGGCTTGGCGGAAAAAGAGGACCAGATCGGGGTTGTGACTGGCCTGGCCTATACGTCTGTTGGTGGTGAGTTGCTAAGCATTGAGGCGCTGCGTTTGCCGGGTAAGGGGCGGATGAAGACGACAGGTAAATTGGGCGATGTGATGAAGGAGTCGATCGATGCGGCGTCGAGTTATGTGCGTTCGATCAGCCCACAGATTGGCGTTAAACCACCGCAATTTGACAAGATCGACATTCATGTACACGTCCCCGACGGCGCCACACCAAAAGATGGCCCAAGTGCTGGCCTTGCAATGGTGACGTCGATTGTTTCAGTCCTCACCAAAATCCCAGTCCGCAAAGATATCGCGATGACAGGCGAGGTATCGTTACGCGGCAATGCAATGCCAATCGGAGGACTAAAGGAAAAACTCTTGGCGGCACTCCGTGGTGGCATCAAAACCGTGCTCATTCCGCAAGAAAACGCCAGAGATCTCCCGGAAATACCGGACAATGTGAAAGAGGGATTGGAGATTATTCCTGTCACTCACGTGTCTGAAGTGCTCATGTATGCGTTGGTGTCCGAACCGGAAGCGATTGAATGGGATCAGGAAGCCGAAGAAGCCGCCGCCGCAGCCTTAGCTGGATCCAGCGAGCCGGGCGATGCCGCGACCGCGCATTAACTTGACAAGAAACGCGGCCCTCGCTGGCCGCGTTTCGTCGTCTTGACGTCTAAAACCACCCAAAACCGACTGCAATTTTATCGAAGTGCAGCACTCAAGGTCCGTTCAAGTGGATAGAATGTCCCAATACCTGGGCCGCGTATCCTCATGCAAACCACAACATATGTGCAAGGAGAGCGTTGGTTTGGGAAATGATGCGTCGGTTCATTGTCGAATATACAATTATTCTTCTTAGTCACTTGCATGCATGTGTTGCTTTAGATAAATCACGGCGCGCGGGTGATTAGCTCAGTGGTAGAGCGCTTCGTTCACATCGAAGATGTCAGGAGTTCAAATCTCTTATCACCCACCATATCCCCATCCATAGGGGACAGTGCTTGCGCCGCGTAATTTCCGAACAAAATGAGTCATCACGACGTGTTTCCACCTGTTTATATTCTGCGCCACGGCCAGACTGAATGGAATGCGCAATTGCGGATCCAAGGACGGTTGGACTCTCGACTAACCGATTTAGGCCGCGATCAGGCGCGGGCGCAACGCGGCATCCTGCAGGCGCGCGACTTGTCTGGGTTTGGGGCGCTTAGTAGTCCGCAGGGGCGGGCGTTTCACACCGCTGCCATCGCGCTGGAAGGCATCGCACCCTGTATCGAAACCGATACCCGTCTGATGGAAATCGGTGTTGGCGCATGGGAGGGCCTGTACCGCGTGGACCTTCCATTGACCCAGCCCCAAGATCAGAGCGAAGAAAGCGCGCTGGAACTGTACCGGATGGCCCCCGGCGGTGAAGGATTCGCCGCATTACACCGCAGGTGCCATGAGTTCTTAACCGACCTATCCAAGCCGTCCATTTTGGTCACGCATGGGATCACGTCGCGCATGCTTAGGTTGGTTTTACTGGGCCGAGATATCAGTGAAATTGGTGATTTGCCGGGCGGGCAGGGTGTCATTTACCATTTAGAGCACGGCAAAATGCATCAGCTAACGATAGGGGCTTGAAGCCCGTCGCGTCATTGGCTAATACGCCCGCATCGGGTCGTTAGCTCAGTTGGTAGAGCGCTTCGTTTACACCGAAGATGTCGGGAGTTCGAGCCTCTCACGACCCACCATTTTCATACACGGTTCTGTGATGTCGGAAGCTGTGTCATGTTTTTCAAGTTCTTTTTCTGCTCGAAGATGAGGCAACAGCTGCCACAAACTGTGGCTTGCCAACCATAGGGTGCTGTGGTCCATCTTAGAAAAATGATCGGAATGATCACTAGGATTAAAAAGGGGACTGGTATGGGTGCGAGCAAACAGGATGGCATGCAACGCGATGTTGCGATGGATCAAACCGGGGAAGACCCTGTCGAATCTTTGATCGATGTGCTGCGCACTTTGCCTGCGTCCGCTCGGACAAGCAGTGCCCTTGGTATCGCATCACGATTGATCGAATTTGCGGCGTTTGAAATGGCGGGCAGAGAGTCCGCTACAGATGTGGCTGATTTGATTAATTGCGCGGCGCGTATGGATTTCGCGTCGACTGATTTGCAATCGCTACCATGTCTGCGGGCCAAGGTGCAGCCGCGCCGATTGCAATAGCGCTTTCCGGTCACTGCGATGATTTATAAGAATAAAATGGCGATACATTCCCTCTTTGGGTTGACACCCGTCTACACCTAAAGTTGAGTGATCTTTAAGAGTGTGAGCGAAGGTGGCGTGAATAGTCCTGATTTTGTGGTGTTGCCCTTGGGGGAACCTCGCATGTTCAGTGGCCATCAAGGCGGGATAGCGCGACGCGATTTTTAATCGTCTGCGCCTAAGGTGAGAACGGACGCGACATGGCCGTGCCGAAAGACGATTCGCCCGCTGGAGCTGCGGGTATAGAGCTGGTATTTGCCGCGCTGGATGAGATGTCCAACCCGTATCGTGTGCAGCGTGCAATGGAGTGCGCGGCAAAGTTTCTCGAATATGCGGCTTACGAAATGGCGCTTGATCAACCGGCGGGCGATGTCTCTGAAATCATCCATATTGCCGCGCGACTGGACCAGGCAGCCCGGCGGATCGAGGCGACACAAATGCATGCCGAACCTCGCGCCGATGGGGCCGACGTTTAACCGAACCTGCCAAAGGTTGGTGCGTTTTGCACAAAGCGGGTTGTCTGGCACGGCAGGGCGCGCGTGTTAAGATCAGCGTAGCACATCACTCAATCTGAACAGACCTGGCGTGCGACGCGACACGAAACACCGATGGTCCGCGTGACAGCGCCCCTGACGGCCCCACATCAACATTGCCGAAGGGTGTCGCCCTGCGAAAGGGGCCTTTTTCGACCGCAAATGAAATTAATTTAAAAAATGTGCTGTGCAGCTCGCTATGCCGCTTGACGCGCCCCGATACCCCGCATAATACACCCAAACGCGCAACAAGACGCGCTGATGCAGTGGGCGGTTGTAGCTCAGATGGTTAGAGTACCGGCCTGTCACGCCGGGGGTCGCGGGTTCGAGCCCCGTCAACCGCGCCACCGCTGCTTCAAAGGGACCTTCGGGTCCCTTTTTGCATTTTAAGACAAAGAGTTGCGCGATATGCCTGCCACGTTCAGGGGGCGGGCCGAATGATTTTAAACCCCTGATGCGTCATCCGCACGACCTATCCCTGCGTGAGGGTCTGAAGGCTATGTGCTGTGCGCTCCAGGCTGTTCGTGGCGGGTTGGTGGGGGTGTTCGCCACCGCTACACAAGGGGCCGTGTGGCCCCCTGTGAGGCGTCATTATGTCAACGCGGCTAGAATGCGCGCCCAGCTGCGGATCCCTTTGTGAAAGCTCTCCATGTCGTATTTTTCATTTGGGGAATGCAGCGCATCGTCGTCCTTGCCAAACCCGATCAACATGGGCGTCGACCCTAAAATGGATTGGAAATGCCCCGCAATTGGGATCGACCCGCCACAGCCGACATAGGCTGCGGGCACTTGCCATTCCTCGCTGAGGGCTTGGCGCGCGGCCTCAAAGCTGGGATCGTCGGTTTCGGTCATGGATGCCGCACTGGCGCCGTGATCGGAAAACGTAACCTCGCAATCGGATGGCAGCATATCGCGGACCATGGCGCGGAAGTTGTCACGAATCGCAAGAGGGTCCTGCGTGCCAACCAGCCGGAAGCTGATCTTGGCATGGGCGGCGGATGGCAGCACGGTTTTGAACCCATCGCCGGTGTAGCCGCCCCAGATCCCGTTAACCTCGCAGGTGGGGCGCGACCAGATCATTTCCAGTGGGGTGCGGTCTTGTTCGCCGGCAGGCGTCGATAGGCCGACGTCGCCCAGAAAGCTGGCGTGATCAAAGGACAACCCTTGCCATTGCGCCTCTATGGCATCGGGCAATTCGGGCACGCCGTCGTAGAACCCCGGCACCGTCACGCGTCCGGTATCGTCATGCAGGGCCGCCACGACACTGCTTAGCGCGCGGATCGGGTTCATCGCGATGCCGCCATACATCCCCGAATGCAAATCGATTTTGGGGCCTGTCACGGTGATTTCTTCGCCCAATAACCCGCGTAACATGGTGACGATGGCTGGGGTTTTACTCTCGAAAAGGCCGGTGTCGCAGATCAACGCGAGGTCTGATTTCAACTCGTCTGCATGGGCCTGCATGAACGGCACCAGTGACGGCGAGCCGCTTTCTTCTTCGCCTTCCAAAAAGAACGTCAATTTGCACGGCAGGCTGCCATGCACGGCTTTCCACGCGCGGCAGGCCTCAATGAAAGTCATCAACTGGCCTTTGTCATCTGACGACCCGCGGCCCCGAATGACCGGGCCTTTGGCTGTGTCTTCGATGCGCGGGTCAAAGGGGTCGTTGTCCCAAAGGTCAATCGGGTCAACCGGTTGCACATCATAGTGACCATAAAACAACAGATGCGGGCCAGGGCCGTCTATGTGCCCAACGACCATCGGATGGCCCGGTGTTGTGCGTTTTTCGGTGCGGACGCCTAGGCTGTTCAGGTCATCGACCAACCAGTCGGCGGCGGTGTCGCAATCGTCCTTAAACGCGGGGTCGGTAGAGATCGACGGAATGCGCAGCAGATCCAGTAGGCGGTCGGTTGCGGCGGGCAGATCGGTATCGATTCGGGACAATACGGCATCAAGTGACATTGAGGGCTCCTTTTTGGTTGGTGGGAACCTAGCAGCCGCGCGCAAAGGGGCAAGCCGCATCGCCAAAGCGCCTTTAGATACTTTGGCTTATTTGATTTAGGTCAAGGCTGCGACATGGTGCCCCCCTTAATGTTATTGAACCTTAAGACCGTGGACTATATTTAGCGTTTAGAAAGATTCCAAATGCGCCGCGCGGCCAAGGATCGAACCGAGGAGAGACCTGGTGAACTACGACGACAAGCTGGATCAGGCCATCGCGCGTCTGCACGATGAAGGCCGCTACCGTACGTTTATTGATATCGAACGGTGCAATGGCCACTTTCCTCATGCTGCGCGCACGCGACCGGATGGCAGCAAGCAAGACGTCACCGTATGGTGCGGCAATGACTACCTTGGGATGGGGCAAAACCCCGTTGTTCTGGATGCCATGCATGCGGCGCTTGACGCGACGGGCGCGGGGTCTGGCGGCACGCGGAATATCTCAGGCACAACGATTTTTCACAAACGCCTAGAGGCAGAACTGGCCGATTTGCACGGCAAAGAAGCCGCGCTTTTGTTCACATCTGCCTATATTGCCAATGACGCGACCCTGTCGACATTGCCGAAATTGTTCTCCGGTTTGATTATTTACTCGGATGAACGCAACCACGCCTCGATGATCGAAGGCGTGCGCCGGAATGGTGGCGCCAAGCGTATTTTCCGTCACAATGACGTGGAACACCTGCGCGAATTGTTGGCGGCTGACGATCCGGATGCCCCAAAGATCATCGCATTTGAATCGATTTATTCGATGGATGGCGATTTTGGCCCAATCAAAGAGATCTGCGATCTGGCCGATGAATTCGGTGCGTTAACCTACATCGACGAGGTGCATGCCGTCGGTATGTACGGTCCACGGGGCGCTGGTGTGGCAGAGCGTGATCGCCTGATGCACCGGTTGGATATCATCAATGGCACCCTGGCCAAAGCGTTTGGTGTGATGGGGGGCTACATCGCTGCATCTGAAAAAATGTGTGATGCCATAAGGTCTTACGCGCCTGGATTCATCTTTACCACATCCTTGCCACCGGCGGTTGCGGCGGGGGCTGCGGCGTCGGTTGCGTTTTTGAAAACCGCGCCTGAATTGCGTGAGCAGCACCAGACGCAGGCCAAAATCCTGAAGTTGCGCCTTAAAGGTCTGGGCATGCCGATTATCGACCATGGCAGCCACATCGTACCGGTGATGGTTGGCAACCCGGTCCATACCAAGTTGCTGAGCGATATGTTGTTGGAAGATCATGGGATTTACGTGCAACCCATCAACTATCCGACGGTCCCTCGGGGGACCGAACGCTTGCGGTTTACCCCGTCACCCGTGCACGGCCCCAAAGAGATCGATGCTTTGGTGCACGCGATGGACAATTTGTGGTCACATTGTGCGCTGAATCGCGCCGAGGCTGCTGGTTAGGTCGGTCCTGTGTGATATTGCAGTTGTCTTGTGTTAACCTAGCATAAACAACAGGTCAGATACGAATCGTGGGGATGATTCTAAGTTTGGCGCAGGCATTGAGCAGGCACGCAGAAACGGGGCAGACTATGATTGGGCGCAAGCACTCTGAGAGTGTGCAGGATGAGGTCGAACAAAAAGCGTTCGATGACTTCGACTTGCGACTAGGCGACATCATGCGTGGTGAGCGTGCGACGATGGGTAAATCGTTGCTTGACGTTCAGCGTGAGCTGCGGATCAAGGCGGCGTACATCGCGGCCATCGAAAACAGCGATCCGGATGCGTTTGACACGCCGGGTTTCATCGCTGGGTACGTGCGATCTTACGCGCGGTATTTGGGGATGAACCCTGACGAGGCGTTCGATACTTTCTGCGAAGAAAGCGGTTTTTCGGTCGCGCATGGGATGTCCTCTAAGGCGTCGGTCGTCAAGAAAACAGGGCGCGATGCCAGTGCCGCTCGTGCGATGGACACGGATATGTTCAACCGCCCAGGCACGCCTTACGTCCCCACCCGAGAAGGCTTTTTCTCTGGCATCGAAGCCAGCGCTGTTGGGTCTTCACTTGTGTTGGTGGCGTTGATCGGCGCTATCGGGTTTGGCGGCTATTCGGTTCTTCAAGAAGTGCAACGCGTTCAGGTCGCACCGGTCGAGCAAACGCCGATTGTGCTATCCGATCTTGACCCTCTCGATGGGGTCTTGGCTGCTGCGCCAGACGACACTGCGGCCGCAGGTACCCCCGGCGCATTGGCTGAACCACGCGTAGAAGCGTTGGACCGGCTTTACCGGCCACAAGCACTGGATGTTCCGGTTCTTGTCGCCAGAGACGCCCCGATTTCAACAATTGACCCGCGTTCTTTTGGTAGCTTCGCGCAGTTCGTTATCGAAGAGCAATCGGCACCGCAACAACCCAGCTTGGCTGGTGTGTTGGATACAGAGATTTTGACAGCGCTTGAAGCCGCACCTGCACCTGTCCCGCAGGTCGTTGAAAAGCGGGGACCTGCGTTACGTATGGTCGCTGTGCGACCGTCATGGGTGCGCGTAAGGGCCGCAGACGGTACGGTGATTTTCGAGACGATCATGGAGCCGGGAGAGACCTGGGATGCGCCCGCGTCTGAGGTTCCCCCAACTCTGCGGACGGGCGAAAGCGGTGCGATCTATTTCTCGCTAAGCGGTGAGTATTACGGACCAGTGGGTGAAACGGGCACGGTTACGTCCAAACTTCCGCTGGAAGTTGATACCCTGAAAACCCGATACGAGGTCGCTGATCTCGGTGCGGATGAAGCTTTGGCCACAACGGTCGTCGAGTTGCAAACACCCCGGTCTTCCCCGATCGAATAACAACCCTTTTCTGCAAAAGCTTCCATTGCAGCCGACGGCGTGACTGTCTATTTTGGCATCATATCTGTTTGGCAGGGGAGAGGCTGATGTCACTGAACCACGTGCGCCCGTGGCGCAATATTTACCGCCGAACATCACGTCAAATTATGGTGGGTAATGTGCCCGTGGGGGGCGACGCACCCATCACGGTGCAAACCATGACAAACACTCTCACGACAGATGTCAAAGGTACCATCGCGCAGGTGCAGGCCGCGGCAGATGCGGGCGCGGATATCGTGCGCGTTTCGGTTCCCGATGAGGCGTCGTCCAAGGCACTGCGTGAGATCGTACCCGAGGTGTCGGTGCCTCTCGTGGCGGATATCCATTTTCACTACAAACGTGGCATCGAGGCTGCAGAGGCTGGCGCGGCCTGCCTGCGGATCAACCCCGGTAACATCGGTGATGAAAAGCGGGTCAAAGAGGTCATCAAGGCGGCGCGCGATCACAACTGTTCTATCCGGATCGGGGTGAATGCGGGCAGTCTGGAAAAACACCTTTTGGACAAATATGGCGAACCTTGCCCTGATGCGATGGTCGAATCCGGCCTCGACCATATCAAGATACTGCAGGACAACGATTTTCATGAATTTAAAATCAGCTGCAAGGCATCTGATGTGTTCATGGCCGCCGCTGCATACCAACAATTGGCCGATGCAACGGACGCCCCTATTCACCTTGGCATCACCGAGGCGGGGGGGCTGACCTCTGGCACGATCAAATCTGCGATTGGTCTGGGCAATCTGTTGTGGATGGGCATCGGAGACACCATTCGTGTGAGCCTGTCGGCAGACCCAGTCGAAGAGGTGAAGGTGGGTTATGAAATCCTGAAATCTCTGGGTTTGCGCCACCGCGGCGTGAACATCATCAGTTGCCCCAGCTGTGCGCGCCAAGGTTTTGATGTGATTAAAACCGTCGAAAAACTGGAAAAGCGGCTCGAACACATCAAAACACCGATGAGTTTGAGCATCATTGGGTGTGTGGTCAACGGCCCCGGCGAGGCATTAATGACCGATGTTGGGTTTACAGGTGGCGGTGCCGGATCGGGCATGGTGTATCTGGCGGGCAAACAAAGCCACAAGATGAACAACGACGAGATGGTCGAACACATCGTTGAACAGGTGGAACGCAAAGCCGCAGAGCTTGACGCCGAAGAGGTCGCTGCGAGCGCCGCGGAATAGCTGCGCCCACAGTTTCTATCACAGCTTCCGTTTGTCTTCGATGATCGCGCGCAGCTGATCGTGGGGCAGATATCCACGCAACATTTCATCCTGCACGACAAATGTAGGCGTGCCGGTGACACGCAATTGTTGCGCCAGTGCGCGGGTTTGGCTGATTTCTTGGGTGACGGCGTCGTCGTCCATACGTGCCTCGATCGCAGTGCTGTCTAGGCCATAAGTATCGGCTAGACGTCTCAGCGCGCGTAACGTGATGTCGCCGTTGAATGTCATCAAGGCGTCGTGCAGTGGTTTATAAGCCTCGGCGCCTTCAAGTTGCTTGGCGGCGATCACATAGCGCGATGCCAGCAAAGATTGGTCGCCCAAAATCGGGAACTCTTTGATAATAAAGCGAACGTTACCATCTGCGGCGAACAGTTTTTCAAGCTCACCATAGGCGCGTTTGCAATACCCACATTGGTAATCCATGAACTCGACGATGGTGATGTCGCCATCAGGGTTTCCGCCAACGTAGGAAAATCCATCGTCAAAAATGGCTTTGGCGTGATCTGTCACCAAGGTCAAATCTGCCTGTGCCTGCGCTTGGGCCTGCTGATTTTCCAACGCTTGCACCGCCTCCATGATCACCTGTGGGTTTTCCATTAGATAGGATCGGACCTCGGCGCCAAATACTGCGCGCTCCTCTTGGGTCATGCTGTTGATGTCCAATGCGGCAGCGGGCAGGGCCGCGGCCATAAGGGCAGGTAGGATCAAGCGGTTTAGCATTGTGTTATCTCCGTTTTGCGGCGCGTTCGGATGCAATCAACACATCCTGGGCGCGTTGCCAAGGGGCGGCGCCGGTGGACAGCAATCCAACGGCGCGTTTGGCGTGAACACCGGCGTCTTTGAGACGTCCGGCAAGGGCATAGCGTTCAGCGGTCACCAAAGCGGCCATGCCGTTTTGGCCCGATTTGGCATAGGCGACGGACAGATCGCGCAACATCGACCCGTCGCGAAAATCGATGCCGCGGGCTTTTTCTAAGACACTGCGTGCGCGGCGTATGTCACCAGAGGCCAGCAATGCGCCCCCATATCCCGACAACAGCAATGCATCATTGGGGGCCAATTGCACCGCGCGCCCGTAAGCCGCTGTTGCCGCCTGAAAATTACGGGTTTCCAACAGTATTTGCCCGCGTTGATCATGCAAGAACGGGTCATTGGGGCGCTGCGCAATGGCGGCGTCTATGGCGCGCATGGCTTGTTTGGTACGCGATTGGCGATGCTCTGCGATGGCCTCGCGCAGCAGCCGCACGTCAGCATAGGGGCTGTCTTTGAGGCGGCCCAAGGTCCATTTGGGGGATCTCGTGTAGGCGTTTAACTTGCCTTTGACGCGTTCAAACCAATAGGCGGCAGATGGGTCTTCGGTGCCTGTGTTGCCATAGGCCGCGACAAATCCCTGCACTGCGCGCAGCCGGTCCCGCGATAGAGGGTGGCTGCGCAGGTAGGCGTCTTGGCGGGTTTCTGCCAGAATTTCTTGGCCACGAAAAAGATCGAGCACATCGGCCATCCCCTGTGGATCGACGCCCGCGGAGGCCATAAACCGGATGCCAGATTGATCGGCAGAGCCTTCCTCGGCGCGTGTGTGTTTGAGAAACCGCGCCCGCGCCGAGCCTTGTGTCCCCAGCGCGATCCCGCCTGCCGCGTCTCCTGCACCGGCCACCGCCGCCACGGCCGCCAACGCCAACCCCAAGCCAGACGCGGTGCGCGCGCTGGCAAGATTGGTCATGCGCCGGGTGATATGCCCGTTGGCGATATGGGCGGCCTCATGCGCCAGAACCGCCTGCAGCATGGCCGCAGATTGCATTTGGTTGATCAGCCCGTAATGCACAAATATAGCGTCGTTGCTGACCACAAAGGCGTTGCGCGATGGGGCGTTTACCACCAGGATCTTCACCCGCGACGGGCTTAGACCTGCGGCACTGAGAATCGGCGTGGCCAGCTGTTTCAACCCGTATTCCAGATCGGCATCGCGCAGCAGCCCTTGTGCCTGCAGCGGAGCCGCCAGCAGCCAGATCAGAAACGCCGGGATTGACGCCAGTCGGAAGAACAGGTGAAAGACCATGACACACAGGTTGGAGCGAAACGATGCGTAGTTCAAGGCGATCCAAGGTCGATCCCTTTATTGTGATGGATGTCATGGAGGCCGCGCGCAGGCTGGAAGACGCCGGACGCCACGTTATTCATATGGAAGTGGGTCAACCGGGCACAGGCGCGCCCAAGGCCGCAACCGAGGCGTTGACCCATGCGATGCAAGACGATGCGCTGGGGTATACGGTCGCATTGGGGTTGCCTGCGTTGCGCGCGCGGATCGCCAAAATGTACGGCGATTGGTACGACGTTGATCTGGACCCAAACCGTGTGGTGATCACGCCGGGGTCTTCGGGCGGGTTTTTGCTAAGCTTTACGGCGCTGTTTGATACTGGCGACAAGGTGGGCATCGGCGCGCCGGGGTATCCCAGCTACCGGCAAATCCTGCGCGCGATGGATCTACAACCGGTGGATTTGCCCACCGCGTTGGAAAACCGGTACCAACCCGTGGCGCAGGATTTTGCGGGGCTTGATCTGGCGGGGCTGTTGGTCGCGTCGCCTGCGAACCCCACGGGCACCATGCTGGATGCGCCCGCCATGCGGCACCTGATAGAGGCCACCCAAGCGCAGGGTGCTGCGTTTATTTCCGATGAAATCTACCACGGCATCGAATACGAGGCCAAAGCCGTCACCGCGCTGCAGATCACCGATGACGCCTATGTCATCAATTCGTTCTCCAAATATTTCTCTATGACGGGGTGGCGCGTGGGCTGGATGGTGGTGCCCGAAGACCACGTGCGCATCGTCGAACGGATCGCCCAAAACATGTTTATCTGCGCCCCGCATGCCAGCCAGATCGCCGCATTGGCCGCGATGGACGCAGGCGATGAACTGCAAGGCAATCTGGATGTGTATAGCGCCAATAGGCTGTTGATGTTGGACGGGCTGCGCGATGCGGGCTTTACCAAAATCGCACCGCCTGATGGCGCGTTTTACGTCTATGCCGATGTGTCAGATCTGACGACAGACAGCCGCGCCTTTGCCGCCGAAATTCTGGAACAGGCGGGGGTGTCGGTGACGCCGGGGTTGGATTTTGATCAGGCGCGCGGGCACACCACGTTGCGGTTTTCCTATGCGCGCAGCACTGCCGACATGATCGAAGGGCTGCAGCGGCTCAAAGATTTTATGAACCGGCGCTGAACGGGGATTCCCCCGTCCGTTTGGTTTTGGTACCTTGGCAAAAAACCGAAGGGCGCAGTCGTTGATGATCCGGTACCTGATGTCTGTGGCGACCGCCGCGTTGTTCACCGCGACCTGTGCGCCTGCGCAGGATCTGTCGGCCATCGCGCGCGTCGACGTCACCCAAAGCGGCGTTGAAACGGGCTGGCTGGGGGGCGCGAGCTTTGCGTTGTCTCTTAGTCAAGGCGTGCCGTTTCGGGTGTTCACGTTGGATGCGCCACGGCGTTTGGTCATCGATTTCCGTGAGGTCGATTGGTCGGGCGTGCGGGCCGACGATCTGCACCAAGAGCAGGGGCCGCTAAGCAGTATCCGGTTTGGGAATTTTCAACCGGGTTGGTCGCGGCTGGTTGCGACGTTGACCAAACCGGTGGTGCCCGACGATATCGGTATGACAATCGACGACACGACCGGGCGGGCGTTGTTGCAGATGGGGTTCAAAGACGTCACCGAGGCCGAATTTGCTGCGCGGTCCGGCGCGCCTCAAAATGCGCTGTGGCCGGACCCGCCGGCGTATGATCTGGCGGCACCGGTGGCCGACGACCGATTTGTGGTGGTCCTTGATCCCGGCCACGGCGGGGTTGATCCGGGCGCAGAACGCGAAGGTCACAACGAAAAGAAACTGATGTTGCAGATGGCGCTGGAACTGCGCGAAGCGTTGCTGCGGGCCGATGATATGGACGTGATCCTGACCCGCGACCGTGATGTGTTTGTGTCGCTTGAGGGGCGCGTGGCGTTGGCGCATCAGGTGGGTGCAGATCTGTTTTTGTCGCTGCATGCGGATGCGCTTAGTCAGGGCGGCGCGCAGGGGGCCACGATTTATACCCTGTCGGATGCCGCCAGTGACACCGCAACCGCGCATCTGGCCGCACGTCACAACCGTGCAGATGTGATCGCAGGCACAGATTTGACCGGATCTGACGACGAAGTGGCCAGCGTGCTGTTGGATCTGGCGCGTCAGGAAACAGAACCTCGGTCGCAGGCTTTGGCGCGGGCCTTGGTGGATGGGCTGACAGAGGCAGGCGGCCCGATGAACAACCGCCCCCTGCGTTCGGCGGGGTTTTCGGTGCTGAAATCGGCCGATATCCCGTCGGTTTTGGTCGAGGTGGGGTTTTTGTCCAGCGCGCGGGACCTCAAGAACCTACGTGACCCGACGTGGCGTGTGCGCATGGTCACGGGTATCGTGCGGTCTGTGCTGGCATGGCGCGATGGCGATGACGCCAAGCGCCCCTTGGTCCGTCAATAACCCTATTCCGGCAGGTTTTGGCCAGCGCTATGTGGTTTCGTGTTTTGACGGGGGCGGGCGCACTCTCTATATGTACCGAACAAGTTTCAAATAAGGCGTATCTAAACAGTGTTGCGGTTCATTCTATCGTTTTTTGGCGGTATTTTCACGATGGTTACCATGGCCATCGCTATGGTGGCGCTGACGGTGGGCGCGATTTTCTGGATGTATGGCCGCGACCTGCCCAGCCACGAATCATTGGCGCAATACGCCCCCCCGACGATCAGCCGGATTTATTCAGGCCAAGGGCAGATCATCGACGAATTTGCCAAGGAAAGGCGGCTGTTTGCCCCGGCCGAAACCATCCCCGATCTGGTCAAACAGGCGTTTATCTCTGCCGAAGACAAGAATTTTTATCAACACGACGGGTATGATCTGCGCGGGATCGCGGCGGCCGCCTATGATGCGGTGGCATCGCGGGGGCAGGACGTGCGCGGGGCCTCGACGATCACGCAACAGGTGATGAAAAACTTCCTGCTGTCGGGCGACCGCCACGCCGAACGCAAGATCAAAGAGATCATTTTGGCGGCGCGGTTGGAAGAAACCCTAAGCAAAGAGCGCATTCTTGAACTGTACCTGAACGAGATTTTTCTAGGCCAAAATTCCTATGGCGTTGCTGCGGCCAGCCAAACCTATTTCAACAAACCGCTGAATGATCTGGCCCCGCACGAAGCCGCGTTTTTGGCGTCCCTGCCCAAAGCGCCCAGTGATTATCACCCGGTCCGGCAAAAAGAGCGCCTTCTGGCCCGGCGCAATTTCGTCCTCAAAGAGATGATGGAAAACGGCTATATCACCCAGGCCGCGCTGATCACGGAATTAAACGCGCCGCTGCGGTCTGTGCAAAACGGTGACTTCGAGAGCTTTAAGGCAGAACTGCCGCCGCGTGATTATTTCACCGATGAAATCCGCCGTCAGCTGACGGATAACTTTGGCGAGGGTGAATTTTTCACCGGCGGCTTGACCGTGCGCGCGACGATTGATCAAGAATTGCAGCCGCTGGCGGCCAATTCCTTGCAGCAAGAGCTGGAGAAATATGACCGCGGCCGGGGGCTATGGCGCGAACCGCGGATCAAAATTGACCCTTCCGAACTGGACGGCGAAGACAATTGGCGCGCAGCACTGGCCGACACAGATATGGCGCGCGACATTGATCTGGAAGGGCCTTGGTATCCGGCGGTCGTGCTTTCGGTGGGCAACAACGATGCGCGCATCGGGATCGAAGGCGTGGCCGAAGACGACGATGGCCATTACATCGCGGCGCAAGATGTGACCTGGGCGCGTAAACGGGCGCAGGATGGCAGCACCGGCAACCAGGCAAAAGTGGCGGGCGACCTGCTTGAGGTCGGCGATGTGGTGCATGTGCGCGCGATCACGTCCGACGATGACGGAACGTTCGTGCGTTGGTCGCTGCGGCAGGTGCCCGAAGTGCAGGGCGGCTTTGTCGCGATGGACGTCAACACCGGCCGGGTGATCGCGATGCAGGGCGGGTTTTCGTATCAATCCAGCGTGTTTAATCGCGCCACCCAAGCCAAACGGCAGCCCGGATCGAGCTTTAAGCCCTTTGTGTATGCTGCCGCTCTCGACAGTGGGTATTCGCCCGCGACCATCGTTGTGGATGCGCCGATTGAGGTAAACACGCCGCAAGGCCTATGGCGCCCGCGCAATTCCAGCCGTGAATTTTATGGCCCAACGCCCCTGCGCACCGGCATTGAACGGTCGCGGAACCTGATGACGATCCGGCTGGCACAACAAATTGGCATGGATCTGGTGGCCGATTACGCCGAACGTTTTGGCGTGTACGACAATATGGGAACGTTCCTTGCGAACTCGCTTGGATCCGAAGAAACGACGTTATACCAGATGGTTGCAGCCTACGCGATGTTTGCCAATGGCGGCGAACGGGTGCAGCCCACATTGGTTGACCGGGTGCAGGACCGGTACGGCAAAACGATCTACCGCCACGACGATCGCCAGTGTTTTGACTGCGCCGTGCCGCGTCTGGATGTGGGCGTGGCGCCGAATATCATCTCTAACCGCGAACAGGTGATGGATCCGATCACCGCGTATCAGCTGACATCGATGATGCGCGGCGTGGTGGATCGCGGCACCGCATCGCGCACGGTCAACCTGCCGGTGCCGACGGCGGGCAAAACAGGCACAACCAATGACGCCAAAGACGTGTGGTTCATCGGGTTCACCAGCAACATCGTGGCCGGGTGTTATATAGGCTACGATCAACCACGCAGCATGGGGCGCGGCGCGGCGGGGGGCACCATGTGCGGCCCGGTGTTTCAACGGTTCATGGAAGAAGCCACACAGAAATACGGCGGCGGCCCATTCGAAGTGCCACCCGGTGGTCAATTCATCAAAATTGATCGGTTCACCGGCGCCCGTCTGAGCCCTGATGCGACGGGTGACGCGGTTGTGGCCGAATATTTCCGTCAGGGCGAACAGCCCATTTTCGGGATCACCTATGACGGTGGGTTTGCGATGGGGCAAAACCTGCCTTTGATCGAGGAATTGGGCAGCCGTCAAACCGAACAGGTCACCACATCCACCGGCGAAAGCGCCACGGTTGGCCCCAAGGCCGATTTTGGAACGCTGAGTTCGGGCGGTCTTTATTAGCGGGGTGCTTGCTGCGGGCAGGGGGCTGGTCTATCACAGCGCTCAGACCTAACGCCAAAGGCCAATACCATGCGTGCTGACGCCCAAAACACTGTAGAAAAGATCGAGAAGTCGCTGGATCTGCTGGCGCAGCGGCTCGATGTGGAAACCGCGCCGTACCGGCTTGAGGAATTCAACGCGCGGGTCGAAGACCCCAGCCTGTGGGACAACCCCGAGGCCGCGCAAACCCTGATGCGCGACCGGCAGATGTTGGTGGATGCGCTAGCGGTCTATGATGGCATCAAGCAAGAGCTTTCCGACAATATCGAGCTGATCGAGCTGGGCGAAATGGAAGACGACGCAGAGGTTGTCGACGAGGCAGAGACCGCGCTGAAGGCATTGGAAATCACCGCCGCGCAAAAGGAACTAGAGGCGTTGCTGGATGGCGAGGCCGACGCCAATGACACCTTCCTTGAGGTCAACGCGGGTGCGGGCGGCACCGAAAGCTGCGATTGGGCCAATATGTTGGCGCGCATGTATGTGCGGTGGGCCGAAAAGAAGGGCTACAAGGTCGAACTGCAATCCGAAAGCGCGGGCGAAGAGGCGGGTATCAAATCGGCCACCTACAAGATCAGCGGTCTCAATGCCTATGGCTGGCTGAAATCCGAAAGCGGCGTGCACCGGTTAGTCCGGATTTCACCGTTCGATTCGGCGGCAAAACGGCACACGTCGTTCACATCGGTTTGGGTCTACCCGGTGGTGGATGACAATATCGACATCGCCGTAAACCCCGCCGATATTCGGATCGATACCTACCGGTCTTCCGGGGCGGGTGGGCAGCACGTAAACACCACCGATTCTGCGGTACGGATCACCCACCACCCCACCGGGATCGTGGTGACCAGTTCTGAAAAATCACAACACCAGAACCGCGATATCGCCATGAAGGCCTTGAAATCACGGCTCTACCAGCTCGAGCTTGATCGGCGCAATGAAGCCATCAACGAAGCGCATGAAAACAAGGGCGATGCGGGGTGGGGCAACCAGATCCGGTCGTATGTTTTACAGCCCTACCAGATGGTGAAAGACCTGCGCACCAACTTTGAGACGTCCGACACCAAAGGTGTGTTGGATGGCGATTTAGATGGGTTGATGGCCGCGACGCTGGCGTTGGATGTGTCTGGTAAATCGCGTGCCGAAGCGCAAAATGGCTGACCCTCGGGGCTAGCTATTGCGGCAACATGTGGTGTCTACTTTGTTGCGGAGGACAAGGAGGAATCACCATGGCGCAATCTGCCACAGCGCAGTTGGATATCGGCGCACCCGAATTACGCGCGGCTCGGTTTGAAGATCTGCCCGAAGCGTTAAAGCGCGGCGCGCAAGATTTCCGCCGCCATCCGGTTTACGGGCTGATATTCGCGTGTTTTTACATTCTCGCCGGGTGGGTCATGATCGGCGTAACAGTGGCGACCGGGCACACGTTTTGGCTGGTGCTGGCCGCCATCGGGTTTCCCTTGCTCGGACCGTTCGCCGCCGTGGGGCTATATGAGGTGTCGCGACGGTTAGAACTGGGCATGGCCGTGCCCGCGCGCGCGGTTTTCGGCGTCATTTGGCAGCAACGTCTGCGGCAATTGCCGTCTCTTTGCACCATGATAGTGGTCATCTTTATGTTCTGGTTTTTCTTGGGCCATATGATCTTTGCGCTTTTCCTCGGACTATCGACAATGACCAATATATCAACGTCTTACGAGGTATTTGTGACCTTGAACGGGCTGAGCATGCTGGGTTTTGGCACGCTTGTTGGTGGGGTGTTTGCGCTATTGATTTACAGCATGTCGGTGATCGGCCTGCCGCTCTTGCTCGATCGCGAGATCGATTTCATCACCGCCATGATCACCAGCATCGGGATCGTACGGCGGTCGCCTGCGGTGATGTTGATATGGGCGGCGGTGATCGCATGCCTCAGCTTTGCCGCAATCGTGCCCGGGTTTTTGGGGTTGGTGATTGTGCTGCCATGGTTGGGGCACGCATCGTGGCATTTGTATCGGCTGTTGCTGACCACGCCTTAACCCGGTGTGGGGCAGGGTTAGGGGGCGGCAATCAGCGGAAGCTGTCTTTGGGTTGCAGCAGTCTTTGGTGAAATGGCATAAGGTCATCCAACGTGCAAAACCCTGCGGTGCGTGCAAATCTAAGCGCGTTTTTCGCGTTTGGTCCGAGGTATTCGTAGACGAGGCGGGTCATGCGGATACTCGATGAATTCTCGCGCACCGTACGCGCCACATACCCTACCCAAAAGTTGTTTTGAAACGATGTCACCCGGCTGAGGTAGTTGAACGATGCGGTCATGCCGTTGCGGCGCGCCACTGTCGCGGCGAACCCGTCTTCGATTTGCATGACAAAGCCGCGATATTCACGGGCGCGCGCATCAGCCGGGATCCCCTGCATCGCCATCGCCATTTTGGGTTCATAGCCGCGGACGAAAGTGTTCTCACCGTCTCTTTTTATCAAAATAATGCCGCGCACGTATTGGTCATTGCGAACAAAGCTGCGCCTCGCAAAATGATAAAACCCGCTGGGAAGGTCCTCTTCAGAAATCGGTTGAACCGTAGGGCCCATAAAATCGCGCAGGTATTCGCTCGATATTGGGCCGGTGCCGGGCGAAATCTGATCAACAGGTTCCAGCAGCACGCGGGCGTCAACGCCGAAAAACGTGCAAATACGGGCCAGAACATCTGGGCGGGGAAAGCTCTCACCGCTGAGGTAGCGATTGAATTGGGTCCGGTTGATCCCCAAGTCACGCGCCAAAGCTGAAACGGACGTATAGTCCGAAGCCAAGGTCCGTAGATTGGCCCCAAACATGCTGCGCAACTGCGCGGGTGATCTGGCGGTCAATGACATTGATGGTCCCCTGCCTTTTTTGCGGCATCGGTATACCCACCAGTATGGCGGGAAATGCCGAGAAATTATAGCTGAAATCTAGCTTTGTCGCTAGTTAGCATCAACGTTAGTCCTCAATTGTGTCATTCTTAGATCACCGCGACACAAATTCCAAGCGTGCGGTGCTGATTTTATCATGTGCTGATGTATTAACTTCTTGGTACCAATATAGGTAAGCAGAAGGATAGGAAACGATCATGATAGGAGTTGTTCTTTGGAGCGATGCATCAGACCGCAAAGCGGTTATTTGGTGTGAAGATCAGGGCGATTTGGCGTTTTTGAATTCCACTGATGACATATTTTGGCGCGATGCGTTTTTTGACGCAGGCGATGTCGTGCAGTTTGATATGGAAGTCGAGGCGTCCATGCGCCGTGCGCACAACCCACGCCTCGTGCTTGATCAGACGAGCGCTGGTTTGCCGGATGCGTTGCGTCGGACGATGCCCGAGATAGACCAGCCAAGTGGGTCGGCGAAGATTATTCCGTTCGAGCCGCGCACCAAGACTGCGCGACAAGAGTGTTTGCGTGTGTCAAAAGCGTAAGGCGCTATTCGCCGCGTGACAGGGCCGCGACGCCTGTTCGCGCGACATCCGTCAACCCCAAGGGTCGCATCAGATCAGCAAACGCATCAATCTTTTCGGGTGCGCCGGTGATCTCAAAGATGAAGCTTTCTAGCGTGCTGTCGACGACACTGGCGCGGAAAATATCCGCAAGACGCAGCGCTTCGACCCGTTTTTCGCCCGTGCCCGTGACCTTGAACATGGCCAATTCGCGCTCCACGCTGGCGCCTTCGACGGTCAGGTCATGCACGTCATGCACCGGTACGATCCGCCCCAACTGGGCCTTGATCTGCTCAATCACTTGCGGCGTGCCAAAGGTCACGATGGTAATGCGGCTGAGATGTCCGGTGTGATCCACCTCAGCGACGGTTAAACTGTCGATGTTGTAACCGCGCCCCGCGAACAACCCGATAACGCGTGCCAAAACGCCGGGTTCATTTTCAACCAAAACCGCCAGGGTGTGACGTTCGATGACATCCGAGAACGTGGGGCGAAGGTTATAGGCCGAATGGCTGGTTGCGCCTTTTTTGATTTTGAGCGGAGACATCGCGCTACTATCCTTTCATCAATTTTCTGCAGTACCGCAGACGTTCCGGTTTGAATGTGTGTCAGAGACGCGCCCTGAGGGACAGGGCCCGAGGGCCGGAGGCGCGATCTCTCACACCAAAACGCTCCCCTCGCTATCAATCACACCTTGGGTCTGCGCCTCGCCCAACAACATTTCGTTGTGCGCTTTGCCCGACGGGATCATAGGGAAGCAGTTCTCGTGCTTTTCGACCAAACAATCGAATATGACCGGCCCGTCATGGGTGATCATCTCGATGATCGCGTCGTCGAGATCATCGGGGTCAGAGCAGATAATACCCTTAGCACCAAAGGCTTCGGCCAGTTTCACGAAATCGGGCAAGGCTTCGGACCACGATTGTGAATACCGCTCGCCGTGCAGCAATTCTTGCCATTGCCGCACCATGCCAAGGCGCTCGTTGTTGAGGATGAACTGTTTGACGGGCAGGCGATATTGCACGGCTGTGCCCATCTCTTGCATGTTCATCAGCCAACTCGCTTCGCCGGCCACGTTGATCACCAAGGCATCGGGGTGCGCCATTTGCACGCCGATGGACGACGGAAACCCATACCCCATGGTGCCCAACCCACCGGAAGTCATCCAGCGGTTCGGATCTTCAAACCCGAGATATTGCGCGGCCCACATCTGATGCTGGCCGACTTCGGTGCAGATATAACGGTCGTGTTTTTTGGTCAGCTCTTCAAGCCGCGCCAGCGCATGTTGCGGTTTGATAACCTTACCCTGTTGGGTGAATTTGAGGCAATCGATAGCCTTCCAGCTCTCGATTTCGCGCCACCACTGCGCCACGGCCTCTGAGTTGGTCTTGCGGCCGCGCGATTTCCACACCTTGAGAATGTCTTCCAGCACATGCCCCACATCGCCCACAATCGGGATGTCGGTTTTGATCACCTTGTTGATCGATGACGGATCAATATCGATATGCGCCTTGATCGAATTTGGGCTGAACGCATCGAGCCGGCCGGTGATCCGGTCATCAAACCGCGCGCCAATGTTGATCATCAGGTCGCAATCATGCATCGCCATATTGGCCTGATAAAGCCCGTGCATGCCCAGCATACCCAACCAATGTTCGTCCGACGCAGGGTAGCACCCCAGCCCCATCAACGTCGAGGTGATAGGAAAGCCGGTGGCCGCGACCAGTTCGCGCAACAATTGGCTGGCGGCCGGGCCCGAATTGATAACCCCCCCGCCGGTGTAAAAAATCGGTTTTTTGGCGGTTTCGAGAGCGGCGACCAGTTCGGTGATCGCATCCATGTCGCCCTTCAATTGGGGCTGGTAATGCGACACCGACGGTTGCGGTTTTTCATATGTGCCGGTGGCGAATTGCACGTCTTTGGGGATGTCGACCAACACAGGACCGGGGCGGCCGTGGGTGGCCACATGGAACGCTTCGTGGATCACGCCCGCAAGCCGGTCGGTTTCTTTGACCAACCAGTTGTGTTTGGTGCAGGGGCGGGTGATGCCAACGGTGTCGGCCTCTTGGAATGCATCAGAGCCGATCATGAAGGTGGGCACCTGGCCGGTCAAAACCACCAGCGGGATCGAATCGAGCAGGGCATCTGTCAGCCCGGTGACCGCATTTGTGGCCCCCGGCCCAGACGTGACCAAGGCAACACCCGGTTTGCCCGTCGACCGCGCATACCCTTCAGCAGCGTGCACGGCACCTTGTTCGTGGCGCACCAAAATATGTTTGATCGAATTTTGCTGAAAGATCTCGTCGTAGATCGGTAGCACGGCGCCTCCGGGGTAGCCAAAGACGGTGTCCACACCCTGATCAATCAAGGCTTGGACAATCATTTTTGCTCCGGACATCTGCCGTGTCATATCATTTTCTCCGTGGTGGCCGCTTTGGGGCCGGTTGTTAGCGTTACACATAAAAAAGCCCCCGTTTTTGGCGGGGGCGCATGGGTCAGAAGATGGTCTACCGTTACCGGCCCAAGCGCGTATATCCTACATTGACGACTAGCAGTGTCATACCCAAAGGCCCCTTCATGCTGAAGAGACATTATGAGCGGTGCCGGGGGGCGTCAAGCGTCTTATGCGCAAAATAAATGTCACGTAGGCACAAAAATACGTCATATCCTTGCGCGCAGGGGCCGTTCCCCGACATTTATTGAAAGGTTGGGCGTGTTTGGTGACGCAATCAGGGTCAACCGTTTTCGATTGTCTCGATATCTTGACGGGCAGATAGGGTCAGTTGCTGCACTTCTTCGGCCAGAACTTTGAATTCCTGAGCGATAATAGCGAGCCCTTTGCCCGCTTCACCCGCACGCGATGCCTCTACCGATGCGTTGATCGACATCGAACGCACATATTTCCCGATCCGTTCCAAACGGCGCAGGTCTTCCCCAAGGCGGGTGGCGGATTGCAACGACCGGTCTAGTTGCTCTTTGCGCTCTGTCTCAATCTGGGTCCAGACGCGGTCTACGAGATCACTGACGGCCACGTAAAAGTCACCCTGACTGAAGGCGATGTAGCTGTCCAATGTTTGGGTGTCGACGTTTTCGTCTTTGGCCAGAGCCTCGCACAGCGCATCTGTTTTTGTGGTCATGCGGCCGATGGTCGTCAGGTTTTGCGGCTGATCCTTGACGGCGCTGGCCAACCAGATGCTGAGCTGTTCGGGAAAGGACGAAAACACAGTATCCCCGCGCAACACGTCCAAGGTGTGGCGCAGTTGTTCTGCCTGAGTTTGCGCCTCTTTTTGCAGGGTTGCACGTTCCCCGTCAGATCGGTCCGTTGCCATCTGGCTGGCGCAAATAGCAACGCGCATCACCAGCGAACGTAAATTCAACACCCGATCGATTGCACTGCGATAGGCGAGGGTGTCGGTGTCTGTCGTTTCCGACGCGTCGATATTGGCTTGTACATTCATGCTGCCGATTTAGCTCAAATTTACTTAACAAATCTTGAAAGCAATCCCGCGTCTGGCGAATTTTTTACAAGGCCCGCTAGAACCGCGCGCCAGTGCCTTGCAGCACGCCATGTTCAAGCGCGTAGCGGGTCAAACCGGCGGTGCTTGATATCCCCAGTTTGCGCTTGATATTCTTGCGGTGGGTCTCGACTGTGCGCACCGATATATCGAGGGTCAGCGCCACGGCTTTGTTGGATTTACCCTGCGCCAGTTGCAACAAAATGGTCTGCTCGCGGCCGGTAAGAGCTTCGCGCGTATTGGTGTCTTTTGGTTCCAACGACCCACGGGCGCCGGTACACAAGTAGCGTTCGCCAGACATCACCACATCAATGGCCTGTTTGATTTCGTCGGTGGGCACATCCTTGAGCACATACCCCATCGCGCCATGGTCCAGCGCCGAAGAAATATATTCGGGGCTGTCGTGCATCGACAACACCAAAATCCGCGTGGCCGGGCGCTGTTCGAGGATAATCTCGGTCGCGGTCAGCCCGCCCATATCGGGCATGTTCAGATCCATCAAAATCACATCCACGTCCAGCGCAGGCAGCTGTGCAATCGCATCCCGCGCGGCGTTGCAGGTGCCAACGACATCAATATCGTCATAGCTTTCTAATATAGACTGAATGCCTTCAGCCACCATTGGGTGGTCGTCGACGATAAGGATTTTGATCGGGGGCTGGTGGGTCATACGGGGACTTCTGGTCTGGGGGTTGCGTCTTTTTCGGGGGCCAGCAGGTGAGACAGCGGTACGCTTAATTCGATCACTGTGCCAGTGCCACCGGGTGGTTTGAAAATCTGCAACGTGCCTTCCAGTTGTTCCACACGTTCTTGTATATTCCGCAGGCCCAACCCGCCCGACGGGCTGCTGCTGGGCAAACCGCACCCATTGTCTTCGATCCACAAGGTGGCGCCTTTTTTATGACCCCGCAGATGAATTTTGACGTGACTGGCGCCCGCGTGGCGTTCGATGTTGGTCAGCGCCTCTTGGGCGATGCGGTACATGGCGATCTTGGCTTCTTCGTCCAGCCGATTGCGAAAAACCACGGTTTCAAACCCGATGGTCACGCCGGTGCGTTCCTGAAAATCATCGGCCAAGGCCTTGAGCGCGGGCCCCAACCCCAGGTCATCCAACACGCCGGGTCGTAAATCGCGGCTGATCCGGCGCACCTCCGAGATCGCCTGACCCAGTGTTTCGATGCCTTTGTTCAGCGGCGGGTGGGCGCTGCGGTCGCCGCGGTCCAGTTTGCGCCGTGCCGTATCCAGCGCGTATCGCACCCCCACCAACAGCTGGCTGATGCCATCGTGCAATTCGCGGGCAACGCGGCGGCGTTCTTCTTCTTGGGCGTCCAATACCCGTTGGGTCAGCTTTTTGAGCTTTGCATCCGCCAGCCGCCGTTCGCGGATGTTCAGCCCCATGCCCGTCATAAACACCGCCAGCAACGCCGCCAGCGTGATCATCCCGATATAAAAGAACGTCTGCTGTACCCGTGCCTGAACCTCGGCGCGGGCAGAGGCGACCGTTGCCAGCACGTCGTCGATAAAAACACCGGTCCCCACGGCCCACCGCCAACTGGGGAAACTGGTGACATAGCTGATCATGCGGGCCTCTTCGCCTGTCGATGGTTTGGGCCACAGATAGCTGTGATATCCAGACCCTGCGCGCGCAATGCGGATGATCTCGTCGACGACAGGGGTGCCTTCGCTGTCGGTCAGCCCGGACCAATTGCGGTTGATCAAGTCGGTTTTGCGAGGGCTGACCAGATTGGTGCCGTCATAATCATAGACAAAAAAGGACCCATCCGTGCCGTAGATCATCGCAGATAAAATTTGTGCAACGCGGTCTTGGGCGTCGCGGTCATCGGGGGCGGCGTTACCATAGATAAAATAGAACCCGTTGCGCGCCTGCGTGACGTAATTGGCCAACTCGGCTTTCTTGGCCTCCAGCAGCTGGATTTCCAACGCCTTGATCTCGCGTTCTGCAAGGGTGCGCGATTGCCAAGCCACCAACATCGCAATCGCCGCCACCGCAGCGATCAACGGCACCGTCGCCACCAACGACAGTTTTTGCGCATAGCTTGGGCGGAAAAGGGCACGAGGGCGTTTCATGACGGCCTGACTACGGGGAAACGGCGACGAATCAAAGCCCGCTCCCGCGGATGTGACCCCGGTTCATCCCGTTTGGGTTGTATATGCAGGGAAAAACTGGCCAAATTAGTTGACCAAATGTTAACAAAGTCGTCCAACTACGCAGTAGTAGGTATTTTCATTGCAGCGCGTATCGCTAGTGTACCGACACTTGAAACGACCCACGCGGTTTTCACGCGTTACGGGCGATTTTACTGGGAGGAGTATCCAAATGGACCGTCGTTCATTTTTAAAGACATCCGCATTGGGCGGTTCCGCCGTTGCGGCCACCACGCTGGCCGCACCTGCGATTGCCCAAGGCAACCGGACATTAACAATGGTCACATCCTGGCCACGCGGCTTTGCCGTTCTGGATGACGCCGCCACATATTTCGAAGAAATGGTTGGCGCGATGTCTGGTGGCACATTGACCATCGACAAAAAAGCACCCGGCGAATTGGTCGGCGCGTTCGAAGTGTTTGATGCTGTGTCGTCCGGTCAGGCCGATCTGTATCACTCCGCAGACTACTACTTTATCGGTCAGCACCCAGGGTACGCCTATTTCACGGCTGTGCCTTTTGGCGGCACCGCACAAGAGGTCACCAACTGGTACCACCACGGTGGCGGCCATGATCTGCACTCCGAACTGGGCGATATCTTCAACCTGAAATCTTTCCTGTGTGGTAACTCTGGGTCGCAATCTGGTGGGTGGTTCCGCAAGGAAATCAACTCAGCGGCAGATTTCAACGGTCTGAAATTCCGCATGCCCGGTCTGGGTGGCAAAGTGCTGGGCGAACTCGGCGCATCTGTGCAAAACATCCCTGGCGGTGAATTGTATCAGGCGTTGTCTTCGGGCGCTTTGGACGGTCTGGAATGGGTTGGCCCGTTCGCGGACGAACGCGCAGGCTTCCAGGAAGTCGCCAAAGTCTACTACACGGCGGGTTTCCACGAGCCAGGCTCGGCGCTGTCATGCGGTATGAACCTCGACGTCTACAACGACCTGAGCCCCGCGCATCAGGCGATCATCACCAACGCATGTATGGCGACCACGCACTTCCAGCTGGCCGAAACACTGGCCAACAACGGCGCGGCATTGGCTCGCCTGCAAGCGCAAGGCGTCAAA
Organism: Roseobacter sp.; assembly: GCF_039970775.1. Taxonomy (GTDB): domain Bacteria; phylum Pseudomonadota; class Alphaproteobacteria; order Rhodobacterales; family Rhodobacteraceae; genus Roseobacter. The sequence continues at coordinate 11,265 of NZ_JBDVLG010000049.1, read as the reverse complement.
GCGTTGCAATTCCCGGATGATGTTTGGGATGCCTTCGGTGCGGCCTCGAAAACTGTGTTGGACGAAAACATGGGCGACGAACTGTTTGCCAAAATCCGCAATTCCTTTGAGGCATCGCTCGCGCAAAGCTCCGACTGGTTGCTGAAATCAGATGGCTTCTACGTCGAGCAACGCAACCGCGTTCTGGCCAAAGGCTAATCGCGATTTGTAACACCCGGAGGGCTGCCAATCTGGTGGCCCTCTGAACAAACGGGGCACCTTTGCCTCACGACAGGGCGAGACCCCGACATGTGCCAAGCCGCACAATCGGGGAGGGGGACATATGGAAAACGACGCAGGCTCACTCTCGGTCATTTTGGACGGGGTGCTTTGGTTCTTCACCAACATCGGACTGGCGGGTTATAACCTCTTTTACGCCATCACCCACACATCGCTCTGGCTGGACTGGTCCAACAAAGAATCCATCATGCGGTTCGTCTATTACGGCGGCTCGGTCGAGTTCTTCTTTGTTGTGTTCACGACCTTCCTGATCGTTTTTGCCTTTGGCGTGTGGCGCAACACCTTCATGTGGGGATGCGTGCGGGTGCTGGAAGGATTTGCCAATACGCTGGGTCGGTTCTTTGCCTGGGCAGGGCTGCTGATGGTGCTGCAACAGATCGTCATCGTCTTTATGCAACGCATCTTTACCCGGCCCGATATTTCTATCGGCTTTGGTATCCCGCTGCAGTTCGACATCAGCTGGTTCGCCGAAGAGCTAAAACTTTATAACGCCATGGTCGTGTGCCTGTGCATGTCCTACACCTTTGTGCAGGGCGGCCACGTGCGGGTCGATCTGGTGTATTCGGCCGTGAAATTCCGCACCAAACGGGTGATCGACATGTTCGGCGCGCTGTTCTTTATGATGCCGGTGGCCGTGTTGATCTGGATGTACGGTTGGTTTTTCCTGTGGCGCCACCTGATCGTGCCGAACCCATCCGCATCGGATGGGTTAGACAGGCTGTTGTCCAAATCGCGGGCCCTGCGGTGGAACGTCGAAACCATCGGCTTTAGCCCCAACGGGTTTAACGGGTATTTCCTCTTTAAAATCCTGCTTTGTGCCTTCACCGCGATGTTGTTTTTACAAGCGATATCGATGTTCTTCCGGTCCTATCTGGAATGGAAAGAAGGCCCCGAAAGCGAAGCCAAATACCTCGACCGTGATACGTTGGGTGACGGCGAAGAAGCCTATGAGGGCACACACTAATAGCCGCCGCGAACCACGCAGCGCAGCAAGGGACTATAAGACATGTTTTTCGGTCTAGACGGCGTCGAAATTGGCCTGATTATTGTATTCGCCTGCCTGTTTGGCGGCATCCTCTCGGGGTTTCCGGTGGCTTTTGCCATCGCGGGCGCAGGGATGATCTCTTTTGGGATCATCGCGGCCCTCGACAGCGCGGGGCTGCTGATCCACCAAGCCATTGATACTGGCAGTCAGGTCTACCGCGATTTGGTTAATTCGGGCGTAAAAGCCGACACGATATCGACCTTCAGGTACCCCGATTTACCGCGGATCGAAGAGGCCGTGTTCCCCAAAGGGTGGGAAGACGCGATGAACCGCAACGTGTCGTTTGTGGTCAACCGAATGAACGAACGCGTTCTTGCGGGTCAATCCATCGAAACCCTGCTGGCGGTGTTGATGTTCGTTCTTATGGGCATCACGCTCGAACGCTCCAAAATCGCCAACGACCTGCTGACAACAATGGCGCGGGTCTTTGGCCCGCTGCCGGGTGGTCTGGCCGTGTCGATCGTTGTTGTGGGCGCGTTCCTTGCGGCGTCGACGGGTATCGTGGGTGCGACCGTTGTAACGATGGGCCTGCTGGCGCTGCCGACGATGTTGCGCAATGGCTATTCGCCCGAATTGTCCACCGGTGTCATCGCGGCGTCGGGGACCTTGGGGCAGATCATCCCGCCGTCGATTGTGATCGTTCTTCTGGGCACCCTCGCGGGCGATCTATATTCCCGCGCCCAAGAAGAGCGCGCCCAGCTCGAAGGCTGTACCGATGCGTTGACCTATCTGGGTGAACCTGCGGTTTTGTCTGTCGGTACGTTGTTTCAGGCCGCATTGCTGCCGGGGATCTTGCTGGCGCTGCTTTATGCGCTTTATGCCTTTGGCTATGCGCTGCTGAACCCCGAAAAGGCGCCTGCCGTCGCAATGGGCAGCACCAACGCTGAACCAGTGACCCGCAGCGAAGCATTCACATGGTTCCTTGGTGCGCCGGTTGCCATTGTTGTGGGTGCGGTGTTGCTGGGCAATCTGGGTATTATCGGTGATCAATCCACCGAGGTGTCGCGCTATTCCGACATCGGCGAAGGCGCATCGTTGCGCACGAACGTCAGCCCCGAATGCCAGATCTCGATGATCGAACTGCACGGCCAATCTGCGTGGGATGTCGCAGTGGCCGAACAAGCTGCCATCAACGAAGCCGGTGGCGTGCAGGCGTCTGAGCAGCTGACCGCAGAAGAACTGGCCGCGTCGCAAGCCGCCAAAATCGCCAATGCAGCGCCCATCGGGACAGGCATGGCGATCATCTTGGTGCTGACGTCGTTGTTTCTGACCACGGCGCGGGGCGTGTCGCCATCAAGTGCCACGCGACCTTTGTTAATCGGGGCCGTTGGCGCGATTGTTATGGTCTTGATGGATATCGCGGTGATCTCACCCACCACCAGTGCCGGGGCGACGGTTGTGTTGATGGCGCTGCCCTTTGCGGCGCTGATGTACGGGGTGGTCTATGCGACCAAACTGTGCGCGCGCAACGAATTGATCCGCGTGGTGTTTCCGCCGCTGATATTGATCGTGGCTGTTTTGGGCTCGATCTTGGGGGGGATCACCAACCCGACGCCGGCTGCGGCATTGGGGGCAGGGGGCGCGATTATGTTGGCCGCCTACCGCAAGCTGACAGAACAAGACCGCACACCCAAGGTGATCATCTGGTCCACCCTCGCGATTGTTGTGTGCATCTTGGTGGGCATCAATTTCGACCTGCGCATCAACAATGATGTCGTCAGCGTCGAAAGCTGGTTCGCGTTTTTCGTGGCCTATGCGGCGTACCTCTATGCGCTGTTTGGTCTGCTGTTTGCGTGCTGGGTTCTGTATACGTCGGGCGTGCTAAGCCCGGTTGTGCGTGAAACGGCCAAAGTGACCAGCATGGTGTTTACCATCCTCATCGGCTCGCAATTGCTGAACATGGTGGTGATCTCCTTTGGCGGCGAACACTACATTCAGGACTTCCTCAAAAGCTTTGACGACGAATTCAAAGTCTTCTTGCTGGTCATGGTGGTGTTGTTTGTTTTGGGCTTTGTGCTCGACTTCCTCGAGATCATCTACATCGTGATCCCGATCGTCGGGCCGGTGATCTATGGCGGCAGCTATGACCCCAAATGGGTCACGATCATGATCGCGGTCAACTTGCAAACCTCGTTCCTGACACCACCCTTTGGGTTCGCGTTGTTCTACCTGCGCGGGGTCGCCCCAAAAGAGGTGACCACGGGACATATCTACCGCGGTATCATCCCGTTTGTGCTGATCCAGGTGGCCGGTCTGGCGCTGCTGTGGTTCGTGCCCGGCATCGTGACATTGGTGCCGGATTTGATCCCGAACTGATGAAAACATTGCCGGGCCCCAATGCGCAACATGCCGCAAGAGGGCCCGGTGATCCGCATCGTGCGGATGGCGTGCACCCTGTGCGCAGGCATTGTCGCGCATCGCCCCCCACATATCGCCGTAACGCAACACTCCGCAAATCCCAGACCGCGCCATGACACCACATTGGTCACAGACCGAATGGGCAGATGGGCTAGATCACTACGGGCATCGTCTTAGGCGGGGTGACACAACCGTGCGGGCCACTGTCGAACATGCGCTGGCGCGGATCGCGCGGCATGACGATCGGTATCAGGCCTTTGTGCATGTGGCCGCCGACACCGCGTTGCAAACGGCCCAAGACATCGATGCGTGTCTGACACAGGGCCAAGATCTGGGGCCATTGATGGGGGTACCTATCGCGGTCAAAGATCTGTTTGCGGTGCGGGGCATGCCCACCAAAGCGGGTTCGCGGATGGATGTTGCACATGCCATTGGGCCCGAGGGTCCGGTTGTTGCGCGGCTAAAGGCAGCGGGGGCGATCATCTTGGGCAAAACGCGCACCATTGAATTTGCCGCAGGTGCGCACAACATCAGCCATCCGACACCATGGAACCCCGCCGACCCATCGCATCACCGCAGTCCGGGCGGGTCCAGCAATGGGTCGGCTGTCGCGGTTGCGGCGGGGTTTTGCCCGTTGGCCATTGGGTCGGATACCGGCGGATCTGTGCGGGTCCCGGCGGCGCTATGTGGGATCGCGGGGTATAAAGCGTCCGTTGGCGCGCTGTCGTGTGACGGTGTGTTTGCCTTGTGTCCGCAGATGGACAGCGTGGGCGTGTTGGCGGTGTCGGCGCATGACGCGATGCGGGCGGGCGCCGTTTTGTTGCACCAAGAGCCGCAGCACGGGTCGCTTGTGGGGCGGCGGTTGGGCGTGCCGCATGGCGATATGTTGGATGGGTTAACCCAGCAGATCGCCACAGAGTACGCGCGCGTGTTGCAGCGGCTTGGCGATGCGGGTGCCCATCTTGTGCCGCTGGATTGGCCGCGCACGGATGAGATCACGACGGTTGGTGAGATCTTTGCAGGGGTGGTCCCGCGCGATCTAATCGCGACGCTAGGGCCTGACCGCTTGGCCCTTGCGCAAGATCTGATCGACCCGGTGGCGCGGCACCGTCTGGCCGTTGGGGCAGGGGTCTCAGCATCGGATTACACCGCGCTGGAGGCTCAAAGAGCCGTATTAAACGACCGCGCCGTGCACCGTATGCAAGATCTCGATGGTGTTGTTTCCCCCACGTCACCCATATGCGCGCCGCGCGTGGATCGCGTGCAAACCATCGACACCGCAGTGGCGTTTACAGGCCGGGTGCTGTCGCTGACACGGCTCGCAAATGTGTATGGTTTGACCGCATGCACCATCCCGCTGCGCAGGGCGGGCGGTGGCCTGCCCGTTGGGTTGGATATCGCAGGCCCCAGCGGGGCTGACCTAGACACGCTGGCCCTGGCCGCCGCCATTGCAGAGGTGTTGCAAGGCGGCTGACCAAAGGGGTGCGTTTAAGACGCGTCGCGGCGGGGTTTTGGTGGGCCTTTGCGTGGGGGGGCCCCTGCGCCACCGCTTTTGCCGCCGCCGTGTTTGCCAGCGTTCAATTTGCGCGCCTTGTTTTTCTTGCTGGACGGTTTTCCCGCCGGTGGTTTGGGCCCACGTGGGCGATCATCGGACCTATCTGCGGGTTTGGGCTTGCCGTGGCGCGGTTTGCGGGGGGCGTCTGTTGTGGTTTCCGCAGGATGCACCGCAGGTCCGCCTGCGTGCTTGGGTTTGCCGGGTTTGGCGCCATCACGTTTGGGCTTTTTGACCCGTGGAACCGGTGCGTCGTTCCAATCAACCGGCTGCGTCGTCCCCGGTGCCGGCGCGTCTGATCTTGGGCCGCGCGGTTTTTCACGGTCTTTGGGGCGCGGGCCATCTGTGCGGCGCTGCGGTTTGTCGAATTTGGGCGCGCTGTCCAATTGGGTCAGCGCAGCACCGTCTTCGAGCTCCATGCCGGGCCCGACAGACTTGATAAAGGACGCAACCGACGGTTTGCGCACCTCAAATACCGAACTGTTGCTTTGAATGCGGATCGCGCCGATATCTTCGCGCGACAGGTTGCCCATTTTGCACAACATCGGCAGCAACCGGCGTGGCTCGGCGCCTGTGGCGCGCCCGCCCGCCACCGAAAACCAAACGCTGGGCCCAAAGGCCTGACGGGGTTTCGCGGCTTCAGCAGAGACATCCGATAGCTCTTCGGGGGCGGAATGGCGTTCGCGGTAAAGCCGCAGGTAGGCGGCGGCGATTTGGTCAGGCGTAAAGCTGGCGGTCAGTTTTTCAACGGTGCCGCGATCGGCCTCTTCGACACCGGCCTTCAGGTCGGGGTTGGCCAGAATGCGCGTCTCGTCTTGGGCAAAGACGGCCTCGGCGCTGGGGGCATCGGCCCATTCGGCGCTTAGTTTGGCCCAGCCCAACAGGCGTTCGGCCTTTTTGCGCACGCTGGGCGGGACGATCATCGCGCTGACGCCTTTGCGCCCGGCGCGGCCCGTCCGGCCTGATCGGTGCAGCAGCGTTTCTTGGTTGGTTGGCAGTTCCGCATGAACCACCAGATCAAGGTTGGGCAGGTCGATGCCGCGCGCGGCGACATCGGTGGCCACACAGACCCGCGCACGCCCGTCGCGCATGGCTTGCAGGGCGTGGGTCCGTTCGCTTTGGGACAATTCGCCCGACAGTGCCACAACAGAAAATCCACGGTTAGACAGGCGCGTCGTCAGCCGGTTGACCATGGCGCGGGTGTTGCAAAAGACGATGGCGTTGGGTGCTTCGTAGTAGCGCAGCACGTTGATAATCGCGTTTTCACCATCGCGCGGAGACACCCGAAACGCGCGGTATTCGATGTCGGAGTGTTGTTTGTTGCCGCTGGTGGTGGCGATGCGGATCGCGTCACGCTGGTAGCTTTTGGCCAGCTTGCCGATCGCCGCCGGTACGGTCGCGGAAAACAGCAGGGTCTGGCGGTCGGCCGGGGCGGATTCGAGGATAAATTCGAGATCCTCGCGAAAGCCCAAGTCTAGCATTTCGTCGGCTTCGTCCAGCACCACGGCTTTGAGCCCGCTCAAATCGATGGACCCGCGCATGATGTGGTCGCGCAACCGTCCCGGTGTGGCCACAACGATATGGGCCCCCCGCGCCAATGCGCGGCGTTCGTCGCGCATGTCCATGCCGCCGACGGTCGATGCAACAACGGCGCCTGCTTTTTCAAACAGCCACGCCAGTTCGCGTTTGACCTGCAACGCTAATTCGCGCGTGGGTGCGATGACCAAGGCCAAAGGCGCGTTGATTTGGCCAAAATGGTCGCTGTCGCCCAGAATGCCCGGTGCGATGGCCAGACCAAAGCCTAATGTTTTGCCCGACCCGGTTTGCGCGGAAACAAGCAAATCCTTGCCCTGAACCTCGGGGTCGCTCACGGCCTCCTGCACGGCGGTCAACGATGTGTATCCGCGCGCTTCTAGCGCATCTGCCAGAGTTTTCTTCACTGTCGGTCCCCGATTTTCCTGAATGCGCAATACCGCGCGCCCACTCTTCCGCATGTGCGGTCAACAAGGCGTTGCGCATAGTGGGTTGGTGGGGGGATGTACAGGTCAATTGCGTGGTCTGTCCAGCGACACGTCAAGGAAAGGTTAACCGTCGAGGTCCGGGCCGGATCAGCAGCCTACCGCCGCTCCCTGTGGCGCGGCGGTGGGTGTGGTGCTGCACGCGCTCAGGGCGTGCAGTTCCTGTACGGGCCTAGGCGGTTTTTGCGTTCTTTTTGCGCAACAATCCCATGCCACCCAAGGCAAGACCCAACAACCACGCGGATGCGGGCAGGGGCACGGGCGCCGGGGCCAGGACCTCATACCGCAGACCATCCGCCGTTCCTTCGGAGAACCCTGCCCAATAGGTGTGGTCATCCGCAAAGGTGCCGTCATCGTTGAGCGACCACAGCCCGTCTTCTCCGGTTTCGAGCAGGTCCAGGTAGCTGGCTTTGTCGGCATCGCCCTTGAGCTCTTTGTCCAGCCACGCGTTCACGAAATGCTGCGCGACGTTGTTCATGAACACAGTGTCCCAGACGGGATCGGTGTAGTGTTCTGACACGTTGAACCCAAGCGCATCGTTGAAGTAAAAGCTTTCTTCGGGCGCGGGGATCGGAGCCGCAGTGTTGTGGCCGCCGCCCTCAAAGGTCAGCAATGCGCGCTCTACGCTGGACGCGTTTTCCCAGATGTCGCGCACACCGCCGTCATATAGCGACGTCGCATCTTCGGAGCCTGCGATGAACATCATCGGGATATCGATGCCCGCCAAACCTTCGGCGTCCCAAAAGCCTGCGTTCATGCCCCATGGCCCAATGGCGACGGCGGTTTTGATCCGTGGGTCTGTCAGTTCTTCGTGGCTTTCGGTGCCATCCTGGTGAATGGCCAACGTCCCTTGGGGGCCGCTGAAAGGATAGCCAACAGATGTTTCTGTCACACCGCCACCGGCTGTAATAACCGCACCGTATCCCCCCATCGAATACCCGATCAGGCCGGTGTTGTCTGCGTCGATCAACCCTGCCAAATCCGACCCGGTATTGGTGTTCAACTGGGCCAAAGCATCGACCACAAACAGCTGATCCAACGGTCGGTTCACCAAAGTGGACCCAAACGCTGACTGGTCACGATAGGTGGAATCTGTGTGGTCAATCGCAGCCACAACATACCCCTTCGAGGCCATGCTTTCTGCCAGATGAGACATCAAAAACCGGTTGCCAGGGTATCCGTGGCTCATGACGATAAGCGGGAAGGGATCGTCAGACGCAATAGGGGCGGCATCGCGCATTGCCTGACCCTCAAGGGTGACTGCCGTCGTTCCGTCACGCAGGTAGGTGTTGTAGGTGGTGTCGCCCGTGGCATCGGCGGCGGCTGGGTACCACATTTCAACCGTCAGCGGGCGGTCATAGGTGGGCAATGGGGCTGATGGATCAGCGGCAGGATCAATCGCCAAAATGTCGATTTGGTCTTTGTTCACCAATTCAATCTGGCGCACGCCAACATTTAACCCACCATAGCCCGCAAGGGCCGGGGCGTCTGGGGATAGGCCGTCAATTCTGTTTTCCGCGACAAGCGGTGTTGCGACTGTCGCTGTGATCATCGCTGCTGAAAACGCGATTTTTTTCATTATTAGTCCTCCATAGGTTGTTTGTTAACCATATGGCCCGTCACCTGACAGGGCCACAACTTAATATGATATCTCATACGAACGTAACGTTTTTTTGGACCTCGGGCCTGTGAACTGGGTGTTAGACGTAAACGCGCGCAGGGTCGCGGACCGCCGATGGGCAGGTATCAGACGGCATTCAGAGGATATTCAGGTTTGATTGGTAGGTGTGTGGTGAACGATTGCAATTAATTGGGTTAGGGTACGAATGACGCTGATAATGCGCGCATGCGCTTTTGGCATTCTGGCGATTGCGCTGATCTGGGTGATGGTCACCTTTACCGTCGCCCGGTCGGTGGACCGTGCGATTGTCCGCGAATCGGTCGACAAGGCGGAATATTGGGGCCGCTATATGGCCAGTCGCGTTCCCGATTTGCCGGGGCTGATCATGACCGGTATCCCGACCCAAGAACAGCGGCGCGTGATCCGCGAGGTCCGCGATGTTGGTGATATTTTCAGGTTCAAACTCTTCGACGCCACGGGGCGGCTGGCCTTGGTTTCAGATGATGTAAACATCGTAGGGGCGGCTGGCCTTGCGGAAATTGCCGATGCCGAACCTATGCAGGTCGCGCAGACCCGCATGCCCATCGTTGAGGTGTTCGACGGAACGGCCAAACCAGACCGTCCTGATTTATATTCGGAGGCGTATATCCCCCTGATGGATGTGCGGGGACGTTTGATAGGTGTTGTCGAGGTTTATGTCGACCAAACCAGAACCAGGTCGTATTTTGCTAAGAGTTTCCACGACTTCAGCCTTATGTTGGTAGGGGTGATCGCGGTTGTCCTTGCTGTGCCGGGAATTGCGTTTTGTGTCCAACGCGTATTTGCGCTGCGGGCGCACCGGGACGCGACATTCTTGGCTCAATTTGATCCGTTGACCGGTGTTTTGAACCGGCGAGAGTTCTCCCAGCGGACAGAGACGTTGCACGCCGAGGGTCGTTTGACAGTGGTTTGTTTTATCGACGTTGACCGTTTCAAGAGCATCAATGACACCCATGGACACGCGGCGGGTGATGCGTTTTTAGCCCATGTATCTCAGGTGTTGCGCAGCAATTGCCACCCGGGGGATCTGCTGGGGCGTTTTGGCGGCGATGAGTTTGTCATCGGGTTTGATGGTATCGATATCGAAACGGCTGTCCACCGCGCGCGCGCGATGCTGAAGCATTCTGCCGAACAGGTCGAAATCCGAGGGGTAACGCTGTCGGGGTCCATAAGCATTGGCATGGCAAAGCTTGAGCCAGGTGATAGTTTCGAGACGGCCCTCAACAATGCGGACGCGGCGCTGTATCATGCGAAGTCCGCCGGGCGGAATGATTTTGCCGTTTACGGTGAGGAAATGGGCGCAGAATTACGACTGAGGCATGCGTTAGAAGCCCGCATTCGTGCGGCGGCCCGTGATTGCGAGTTTGAAATCGTGTATCAGCCTTTGGTCGATGGGCGCACCCGGAGCGTGATTGGTCACGAGGCACTGCTGCGTCTGTCTGATGTGGATGGGTCTGCGATCTCTCCTTCGGTGTTTGTTCCGCTGGCAGAAGATCTGGGGCTGATCACGGAAATCGGCGCATGGACGATCCGAACCGCGACACAGCAAGCCGCCACTTTTGCGGCAGACCACATGTTGGCCATCAATCTTTCATCGACCCAGTTTCGCAGCGGCGCATTGGTGGACACAGTCCGAGAGGCCTTGGAGGCGTCTGGATTTCCTGCAGCGCAACTTGAGCTAGAGATAACCGAGTCTCTCTTGCTGGACGACAGCCCAATGGTTGCCTTACAGATCGATTCGCTCAAAGAAATGGGGGTTGCGATCGCCATGGATGATTTTGGCACCGGGTTTTCTAGTCTGAGCTACCTGTGGAAGTATGGCTTTGATCGGCTCAAAATCGATAGATCGTTTGTCGCAGCACTTGATGATCACTCTCAAGCGTCCCGTGAAATCATCGAAACCGTTGTGTTGTTGGGCGAACGATTGGGGATGAACATCACAGCAGAAGGGGTCGAAACCGTAGAGCAGGCTCGCCTTTTGTCAGACTTGGGGTGCGATGTCCTACAAGGGTATTATTTTGGCAAGCCGTCGTATCTTTGTGATCAACAGGAAGGTCTGGAAACCTCCTTTTGACCCCAAAGGCGTGTCGGCAGACATCTGCGAAATCATATGTACACCTGTTTTGAACCTTAAAACGGGTTTGGGAATTTATACGTTTCCGAGTAACGTCGAGATGCCGCCAAGTTACGGATAAGCAACACAGATGAACGTATGGACCTGTCGCGGTTTGATACCGCTCTTTTGATAGCATTTACTGCACCAAAGGAGATTTACTATGGGACTGAAACGGACGGACGAATTCCGCCAGGATGCGGTGCGGATCGCGCTAACCAGTGGGCTTAGGCGCAAGCA